>QIFC01000059.1 GCA_003228685.1 Chloroflexota bacterium | reverse complement strand
GGCAGCGACGTGCTGGTCGTGCATATGCCGGGCGGCTACGGGATCGGCGGCCCGTTCCCGCTCGAGAACGACGATCAATTCGAGCAGCGGATCGCGTACATCCGGGGGCGCCTGGAGCCGCTCGCCCAGACGCGCACGCTGCTCGCGATGTGGGGCTCCGATCACGTCGCGCCGCAGCCCGAGCTGCCGGCGCTGCTGAGGGCCGCCAACGAACGGCTCTCCGACGCCGAGGTCGTTCAGGGCGGCCTCACGCAGGTCTTCGACGAGGTAGAAGCGCAGGTGTCGCGCGACGACTTGGAGCGCCGGAGCGGCGAGTTCCGCAGCGGCCAGCGGGCGCACCTGCTGCCCGGCATACTCTCCGCGCGGATGTGGATCAAGCAGGCGACGTTCGCGAACGAGCAGTTGCTGACGCGCTGGGCCGAACCGCTCACGCTCTGGGCGGGCCAGCTCCGGCGGCGCCTGGGCGAAGCCTGGATCGAGCCTCCGCCCGTCCCCGGCCCGCCCAGCCCCCACCCCAAAGAAGCGAAGTCCGAGGCGGGCCTGATCGACAGGGCGTGGCGGCTGCTGCTGGAGAACCAGCCGCACGACTCGATCTGCGGCTGCAGCATCGACCAGACGCACGACGAGATGCGCCCCCGCTTCGACCAGTGCGAGCAGGTGGGCGACGAGCTGGCCAATCACGCCATCCGGCGCATTAGCGCGCAGGGCCCCGCCGATCGCGTGTACGTCTTCAACCCGCTTGCGGGCCCGCGCACCGGCTACGTCACGGCTGTCGTGCCGAGGCGGAGCGGCTCGCAGCCTCTGGCGTTGGTGGACGAGGATGGTACGCGCTACGAATGCCAGCTCGTCGAGGGCGAAGACGCGCAACGCACGGCCGCCGACCGCACGGCGGTGGGCTTCGTGCCGGAAGCGCCCGGCTTCGGCTATCGAGCGTTCGCGGTGGAGCACGGTGAGCCGCCGCCGCCTTCCGCTGCGACGAATCGCATAGAGAACGATTCATCCGTGGTCGAGGCTGACCCGCGGGATGGGACGCTCAGTATCCAGATCAAAGGCAGCGGCGTCCGATGGCAGGGCCTGAATCGCTTGGTCGACGGCGGCGACCGTGGCGACGAATACAACTACTGCGAAACCGATCCCGACGTGCTCGTGGATGGGCCGGACGCTCCGCCGCAGATCAGCGTGATCGAGAACGGCCCGGCGCGGCAGACGCTGGAAATCAAGATGACGTACAGGCTGCCTGCGCGGTTGACCTCGCGACGCAGGCGCATGGCGCGCACGGTGGCGTGTCTCGTGCGTGTGCTCGTGAGTCTCTCGCCGGGCGTGCCGCGCGTCGACATCCGCACCGAGATCGACAATCGCGCCGAGGACCACCGCCTGCGTGCCCACTTCCCGACGAGCATGAGCGTAGACCGCGCGTCGGCCGAGATGCACTTCGGCGTGGTCGAGCGGCCGCTCATGCTGCCGGAGGCGGACGATACCTGGACTGAGGAGCCCGTGGGCACGCACCCGCAGAAGACGTTCTGCGATGTCAGCGATGGCCATGGCGGCATGATGATCGCCAATCGCGGACTGCCCGAGTACGAGGTGCTGGACACGCCCTCCGGCGCGACGATCGCGCTGACGCTCTTCCGCAGCGTGGGGTGGCTCTCGCGCTTCGACCTTTCGTCCCGTAAAGGCCCCGCGGGCCCGTACCTGGAGACGCCTGGGGCGCAGCTCCCGGGCGTGAACGTCGCGGAGTACTCGATCATCCCGCATCGCGACGGTTGGGAGCGTGGGTACGAGCAGGCGCACGCCTTCGCTGCGCCGCTGCGCGCGCGATGGAACCGGCAGGGCACGGGCGTCCTTCCGAGCGCGGGCTCGCTGCTGGAGCTGGAGGGCGATGGCCTCGTCGCCAGCGCGCTCAAGCGGCCGGAAGGCGTCGAGCAGGACGGCGAGACGATCCTGCGTCTCTACAACATTCTGGACGAGCCCACGCGGGGGCGTGTGCGCCTCGCGGAGCCGTCGAGCCGCGTCGATATCGTCGACATGAAGGAAGACCTGATCGGGTCGGCGACGGTCGAAGATGGCTGGGTGCAGCTCTCCCTCAAACCGAACGAGATCGTCACGCTGCGGTTCGACGCGTAGCCATGAAGATCAGCGAAGGCGAAGCACGAGAGATGCTGCTGGATGAGCGCTTTCCGCGCTCATCGGCATATGACCCGGAGTGGGTGCTGTCGAACCAGATGGGGCCGAACGCGCTGTGGCTGACGGAGTCGCTGTGCGAGCGCATGACGCTCACGCCGGGCATGCGCGTGCTGGACATGGGCTGCGGCGCAGCCATGAGTTCGATCTTTCTCGCCAAGGAGTACGGCGTGCGGGTGTGGGCGAACGACCTCTGGATCAGCGCTGAGGACAACCACAAGCGAATCGTTGAGGCAGGGGTAGAGGATTTGGTCACGCCCGTACGCGCGGAAGCTCACTCCCTCCTCTACGAGCGGGCCTTCTTCGACGCAGTGATCAGCGTCGACTCCTTTCACTACTATGGCACCAGCGACACGTATTTGGGCTACTTCACCAACTTCTTGAAGCCCGGCGCGCAGATAGGCATTGCCATTCCGGGCCTGATCAGGGACTTCGAAGGCGATCTGCCCGCGTACCTCACCGAGAAGGACGAGAACGGCCATAGCTTCTGGGACCCGAAAGAGCACTGGTCGTTTCACACAGCGGACTGGTGGCGCAACCACTGGGAGCATACGGATATCGTTGATGTCGAGTATGCCGCGCCCATGAAGGATGGCTGGGAGGTCTGGCTCAGGTTCGACGACGCCGTTGTTGCGGCTGCCATACCTATGGCCGTGCACGGACCGCCCAACCTTACCGGCAACGCCCTTCGGGCCGACCACGGCGAGTACTTGGCGCTTGTCGAGATCATCGCTCGGGTGAAAGAGTAGGCGGCGCCCGGCCCGCTGAAACTAGATTCAGCGCGTCTTCATGCGACCGTCGGGGGTTCTCTGCATCGCGTGACTCAGGCGCGAGGCCGATGCTTTCTGCATGATGCACACATTGCTCGTTGCGGTCGCAGGGACGAGCGGCATCTTGCTTCTGATGGGTGGGATAGGCGTGGGGCTGCGTCCGCGCGGCCTCTGGCAGCGTTGGTTCGCAATCGAGCGCCGCTTTCGCTGGCGGCGTTTCGGAGGCGGCTGGACGCATGCGGAGCGCCGGATAGGACGGCGCGGCTACTTCTGGATTCCCGCCCACATTGAGCTGCGGAGCCCCGACGACATCTACGCCTACGCTCTGAGCGACGGATTCTGGCGCTCCGGCTACGCCTGGTTCATACGCGCGATCTGCTGGTATGCGGGCGCGTTACTGGTGTTCTTTGGTCTGCTGATCCTCGGCATGGGCCTGCCCAGCCTGCCGTAAACACCTCTGTCACCCTGTGGTATCATTCCGTCGCTATGACGGATTTCCTGTCGCCATGACAAACATCGTCTCCTGTGACGTCGATGCAGGCGTCGCTCTCGTGCGGATGAACCGCGAGGAGAAGCACAACGCGTTCCATCGCGAACTCTCTCTGGCCGTCTCCGACACCATGGACAACCTGGAAGCGGACGACGAGATCCGATGCATCGTGCTGACCGGCGCCGGCAAGGCGTTCAGCGCCGGCGCCGACATGACCGAGGCGCTGGCGTCGTTCGAGTCGGGCGGGCGCGGGGACGGCATGGCGCAGGCGGTCGTCAAGGTGGCGACGCTCAAAACGCCGACGATCGCCGCCGTGAATGGCTACGCATTCGGCGGCGGCGCCGCGCTCGCGATTAGCTGCGACATCCGCATCGCCTCTGAGCGGGCGAGCTTTCGCTTTCCCGGCGCCAGCTACGGCCTCGTCGTCGGCGGGAGCCAGCTCCCGCGTATCGTCGGCGGGCCGAAAGCGAAGGAGCTGATCCTCACCGCCCGCGTGATCGACGCGGAGGAGGCCGAACGCATCGGTCTGGTAAACCAGCTCGTGCCGCACGACCAGCTCGAGGACGCCGCCTGGAAGATGGCGCGCGAGATCGCGAAGCAGTCGCCCGCCGCGGTGCGCTGGTCGAAGGCCGTGATCGACGCCGCGACGACGGTCGAGCGAGGCGGCGCGCTGGAGATTGAGGCGAACCGCTCGCTGCGCGGCTCGTCCGACCACATTTCGCGCTTCCGCGAGGCGACTCATCGAGTCGCGCCGAACGCCGGCTCGGAAGACGAGCGGACGTAGGCGCGAGCTGAACGCGACAGGCTGAAGCCTGTCCCACAAAGCGGAGGAATATCACATGGCCACAGAATTACAGAGCGAGGTTCAAGAACGGGTAATTGGGTACATCAAGCACAACGCCGGCAAGAGCAACGAGGCGGTCCTCGGCCTGATCGAGCACGGGCACAAGCAACTGCTGGAGATGATCGATGGCCTCTCAGAGGAGCAGGCCACGTTCAAGCCGAGCGCCGGCGAGTGGTCGGTGCTCGACACGATGCAGCACGTCGTCGCCGCGAAGAAGGGCGTCGCGCGGATGTGCGAAGATCTGGCCCGGGGAGAGCAGCCAGGCGGCATCGGTGGCGAAGGTGAGGACAAGCAGAAGCAGGACGGCGTGACCGGCCGCGCGTATGCGACGCTCGCCGAAGCGGCCGCCGCGGCCGTCACGGCGAACGAAGAGCTGGCCGCGTTTGTGAACGGCCTCTCCGAGGCTTCGAACACAGAGGAGACGTTCGACCACTTCCTGTTCGGGGCGCTGAACTGCCGGGAGTGGGCCGTCTTCCAGCGCGTCCACGACGGCGACCACGGCGGCCAGATCGAAAAGATCAAGGCCGCGGACGGTTTTCCGAACGCATGAGCGGACAGACGTACGGCAAACTAGACATCGCGGCCCAGTGGGGACGGCTGAACGGCAGCATCGTGGCGCTGATCGATGTCATTCCGGACGACAAATTGGACTGGTCGCCACGCGAGGACCTGTGGAACTTTCGCGGTATTCTCACCCACGTGGCTACCACGCGACATAGCTGGCTGGCAACCGCGGTTCAGGACGGCGAGGCGACGCCCGACGTGTTCCGCTCGATCGGGACCAAGGAGAGCGTAGAGGAACAGGTCCAACTCAGTTGGACGCGCGTGGAGCGCTTCCTCTCAGCTCAGGCCAATCTCGATAAGGTGTACGAAGGCGTCCGGTTCGACGAACCGTTCAGCTACTCGGGCCACTGGATCGCGTTTCATCTGCTGGAGCACGATATTCACCATCGCGCCGATATCTTCCACTACCTGGCGCTGCTGGAGATCGAACACCCGGAGATCGGGACACCGTAGGGTGTGCCGGGCCTGGAAAGGCTCGGCTACGAGATGGTAGGCTGGGTCGCGACAGGCTGAAACCCAAACGGGCAGGCCGGTCCCACGGAGGTTAGGTTATGACAGAGGCACCAGACCCGCAGAAGCTACAGGAAAAGGTCCGCAGCATCGCGACAATGATGACCGGCGCGCACGTCGCCGCCATGGTGGCGCTGGGGGTGCGGCTCGGCCTCTACGGCGCGCTCAAGGACGCCGGCCCGGTCACGAGCGACGGCCTGGCCGACAGGACCGGCCTCCACGAACGCTGGCTGCGCGAGTGGCTGCGTGGCCAGGCGGCAGGCGGCGTGCTCGAGTACCAGGGCGAAGGCAAGTTCGAGCTGTCGCCGGAGGTGGCCATGCTCCTCGCTGATGAGGAGAGCATGTTGTACCTGGGTGGCAACTTCAACGCGCTGCCCCGCCTGATGAACGCGGTGGAGCCGCTCACAGAGTCGTTCCGCACGGGCATCGGCTTCTCCTGGACGGACCGCGACGACGAGTGGGTCGCTGGGACCGAGCAGATGTTCCGCAACTGGTACCGCCAGGTGCTTGTGCCGGCCGCGCTGCCCGCGCTCGATGGCACGCTGGCCAAGCTCGAGAACGGCGCGAAGGTGGCGGACGTCGGCTGCGGAACGGGCATCGCGCTGATCGAGATGGCGAAGGCGTTCCCCGACTCAGAGTTCCACGGCTACGAGATCTCGCCGGGCGCGATCGAACGGGCGAACGAGCACAAGCAGGAGGCTGGCGTCGCCAAACTCTTGTTTCACAACGTCGCGGACGACCCGCTGCCGGGCGACGAGAGCTTCGATCTGATCACCACGTTCGATTGCTTGCACGACATGACGCATCCGGAGGACGCCGCGTCGGCGATCCGGGCGGCGATCGAGCCGGACGGCGTCTGGTTCATCGCGGACATCAACAGCGCGCCGACGTTCGAGGAGAATCTGCCCAACCCGATCACGCCTATGCTCTACGCGCTCTCGGTGCTCTCCTGCATGTCGTCGGGGCTGTCGGAGCCGGACGGCGCGGGCCTGGGGACCGTCGGCCTGCCTGAGCCCAAGATGCGCGAGTTGGTGGAGGCCGCCGGGTTCACGCGCTTCCGCCGCTTAGATCTGCCGCACCCGGTCAACGCGTTTTACGAAGCGCGGGTGTAGACGGGCCGCTATCTAACTGTCCGCCTGCGGTGGAACCTCCATGCGGCGGATGCTGTCGGCTACCGCTTTCGCCTCAGTTAGGAGGCCATCGTAAGTCATAATCCTCACTTGGCCGCGCAACGCAATGTTTGCGCGTTGAAGCCTGCGCTCATCAGCCTCCGTGAGACCGCTAGCTCTGCCGATCACCACCAAGCCTTCGGGTGATACGCAGCCAGGCAGCTTCGACTGAGCGTACGAATTGTGCTCATCGAACCATTGCTGCCAGTCTTCGACCTGCTGACATGCGTGAACCAGCGCTTGCCGCTTATCACCCTTCTTGGTGAAGAGAATATGCTTCGGATTCTCGATTTCGATTAGCACGTAGCGCCGTTCAGGATGCTCGAGTACGAAGTCACACTGGAAGTCTGATCCAAGTTCATGCTCGGTGAGCGTCCTGACTGCTTGGGCACCGAACATGAAGCGGCTGCGTTCGTCCTTCAGGAACTGTTTGATTTCTTCTTCGTGTATTCCCTCTTTGCCAAGAAGGGCTTCGAGTTCTGCGATTCGCTTGTCGAGTTGAGCGGATGGCGGCTCTGTTCGCGAAGGGCGAACGGCTAGCTCCTGCTCCAACTGGGCGATCCTGTCACCTGCAGCGTGCAGTGACCCAACTAGCCCAGCTTCTTGTGCACGGGACATCACGCGTTCTAGCACTTCAGGCCAATCGCTCAATCGCTCCGCTGCCAGTTCAAGCAGATTTTGCGCGTCTTCGTTCCGACCTTCTCGCACTAGGAACGAGAAACGGCCTATAAGCACCTCAGGGCTTCGGGGCCCCTTGGTCAATGACAATAGAAAGAGTTCCTCCGCTTTTTCCTCATCGCCTTGGTCGAAAAGGATGAGGCCTTCGTTCGCAATCACGACCGGATCATCAGGACTGAGTTCCCTCGCGTCGCGAATGATAGCTAGCGCCTCATCCAGTTCATCCATTCTGTAGTGAGCCATGGCCATCGCGGTCAATACCACAGCTGTCTCCACACCGCTTTCCAGCGCTTCTTTACAAGCAGTGACGCAGTTCCTATCCTGGGCGCTGGCGCCGTACGCGACCGCCCTGAATGCATAAGCTTGCGCCCTGTGAGGCGCTTCGAGCGTAGTGTCCTGTAGTGCTTCATCCAGCTCCGAAACGGCTTCTTTGTAGCGTGCCATGTCGAACAGGGTTAGTCCTCGCTCAAGGGACAGAAATCCGTCCTTCTGAGAGAGGCTAATCGCCTTGTCCACGGCGACCAAGGCTTCAGGGAATAGGTACAGCTGTCGTTTAGCCATCGCGAGTCCAGTCCAATTCCTGGGATCGGTCGCGGCCCGGTTGATCGCTTCTTCGAAGCAATCAACCGCATTTAGTAGTTCGTCTCGCTTGCGCCTGATCAAGCCGAGCTTATAGTGCAGTAGGCCCTTCCCCCGGAATGCGCGGGCGAATGGTGGCTCTCCGATGGTCGTTACGGCCGGCTGGCCTTCCTTCGCCAACATCTCGGCGTATTCTCTAAGTGCTGCCCGGTCACGCTCCAGCATTCTTAGCGCATCGGCAACCATCACATGAGAAAGCGGATCGTATATTGGCGCTGCTCGCCGAACTCTCCTGGCTGCCTTGAGAGCCGCCTGTAGTTGCCGAGGGCTTCGTAGGCGAGGGCGGCGGTGCCCTGTGGTACTGAACCGGCTTCTCCGCCCACAAGTTTCGTCGCTATCTCTGCGGACGCTGCTGCATCTCCGAAGAGGCCCGCATCGATCTGCGCCGTTGCTAGCGAGATCCAAGATCCTCCGGATTTCGGATCAATGTCCACACTTCGTTGGCCTGCATGTAGTGCCGAGTCGACTTCACGCAGCCGGCTGTAGGCAATCGCTAAGTTAGCCCAGGCGGTTGCCAAGCCAGGCTGTTCTTTGGTGTAGGTCTCAAAGGTAACGGCTGCATCGGCCCATTGCATAGCGTTGAGCTGTTGAATACCGCGGTTGAAGAGGTCGTCAAATTGCTGTGTCATGGCTCTCCCGCCTAATCCCGGGTAACGCTAGAGCTTAACCTAACATCAGATCACTGAGTAGCTAGCTTCCCCCACCACGCTCGCCTCGCTATGCTGACCCTCGTTGTGGGGCCGGTGGCCTCGTAGCAACCAGATCAGCCTAACACGCGTCCGACAGGCTGAAGCCTGTCCCACGAGATGAGGTATCACGATGAGCGAAAGCGAACACACCCTCGAATACTGCGGACGCGCAGCCCGCAGCGGCATCTCGGGCAGCGGGATGGCGGCAGCGCAGAAGGAGTTTGCCCTGCCCGGCGACCAGCCCCACTACGCGCGCGACCGGCTGGTAGACGTCCAGCACATCAAGCTGGAGATCGCGCTCGACCCGGAGACGAAGTCGATCACGGGCACGGCGCGCACGACGTTCCGCCCGATCAACGACGGGGTGACGCACGTCGAGTTCGACGCCGTCGAGATGGAGATCGAGGACGTGCGCGTGCAGGGCCGCAAGTCGAAGGCGACGTACAGCTACGACGGCAACAAGCTGCGCATCGAGTTGGGCCGTGGCCGCAAGGCGGGCGAACGCATCACGACCATCGTGCGCTACTCCGCGATACCGAGACGAGGCCTCTACTTTGTCGGGCCGGACGAGGGCTACCCGGACAAGCCGCTGCAGGTCTGGAGCCAGGGCCAGGACGAGGACTCCCGCCACTGGTTCCCCTGCGTCGACTTCCCGAACGAGATGGCGACGTCCGAGATGGTCGTGACGGTGCCGAAGCCGATGATCGCCGTCTCCAACGGACGCCTCACCGGCGTGACCGAGCGCGGCCGGCGTCGCACGTATCGCTGGCGACAAGACCAGCCGCACGTCGCCTACCTGCTGAGCGTCGCCGCCGGCGACTTCGCGGAGAGCCACGAACGCGTCGGCGGCGTGCGCTTCGAGTACTACGTGCCGAAGGGCCGCGAGGCGGACGGCAAGCGCGCGTTGGGCCGGACGCCGCGCATGATGCGCTTGTTTTCGGAGCTGATCGGCGTCAAGTACCCCTACGCGAAGTACGCGCAGGTGGTCGCCGCCGACTTCATCTTCGGCGGCATGGAGAACGTCAGCGCAACGACGCTCACGGAGAACGTCCTCCAGGACCGGCGCTCGCACCCGGACTTCAAGGACGCCGGCGACGGGCTGGTGGCGCACGAGCTGGCGCACCAATGGTTCGGCGACCTGCTCACGTGCCGCGATTGGTCGCACGGCTGGCTGAACGAGGGGTTCGCGACGTATTTCGACGCCCTCTTCACCGAGGCCGGCCGCGGCACGGACGAGTTCAAGCTGCAGATGCGTCAGAACGGCGAGGCGTACATCCAGGCGGACAGCTCTCAGTACCGCCGTCCGATCGTCAGCAACGTCTACAACGAGCCGATCGACATCTTTGACCGCCAGCTCTACGAGAAGGGCTCGTGCGTGCTCCACATGCTGCGCCACGAGCTGGGCGACGCGCTCTTCTGGAAGGCGATCCGTCACTACGTCGCCAAGCACCGCGGCGGCAACGTCACGACGCCCGACCTCCAGCGCGCGATTGAGGAGTCGACGGGGCGCAACATGGACGCCTTCTTCGACCAGTGGGTCTACGGTGCGGGCCACCCGAACATCACCCTCTCCTACGAGTGGGACGAGAAGGCCAAGCAGGCCAAGCTAACCGTGAAGCAGACGCAGTCCGCCGATCAGGGCGGGCGCGAGGTGTTCGTGACGCCCGTCGACGTGTCGTTCGCTGTGGGCAGGCGGCAGGAGAGCTTCCGCATCCAGCTCAGCGAGCGCGAGCAGTCGTTCTATTTCCCGCTGGCGTCGCGCCCGAAGATGGTGCGCTTCGACCCGGGCGGCTGGCTGCTGAAGACGCTCAAGTTCAAGCGCAGTTCTGAGATGCTGACCTACCAGCTAAAGAACGACGACGACGTGCTGGGACGGATGGACGCCGCTCGCGAGCTGGGCAAGCTCGCCTCCAACGAGGCCGTCGCCGCGCTGAAGGACGCCGTCCTTAAGGACGCGTTCTGGGCCGTGCGTTCGGCGTCGGCTCGCGCGCTGGGCGCGGCAGCCACTCCCGCGGCGCTCGACGCGCTACTCGCCTGCGTCGACATCGCGCATCCGCGCGCGCGCAGGGCCGTCATGGCCGCTCTCGGCAACTTCCGCGACGACGTGAACGGCCGTGGCGAGAAGGCCGCGTCCGCCCTGGAGCGCGTCCTCGTTGAGGGCGACCGCTCCTACTACGTCGAGGCGGAAGCGGCGGCCGCGCTGGGCAAGACTCGCTCCGGGATCGCGTTTGCGGCGCTGGAGCGCGCGTTGGAGAAAAAGTCGCACAACGACATCATCCGCGCTCGCGCGTTCGAGGGCTTCGCGGCGTTGAAGGATCCGCGTGGTATTCCCGTCGCATTCGAGTGGACGGAGTATGGACGCTCGTACCAGGCCCGCGACGCCGCTGCCGTGTGCCTCGGCAAGCTGGCGGAGTACACGAAAGAGAAGGAGCCGGTCCGCGACCGGCTGATCGAGTTGCTGGACGACCCGTGGCTGCGCACGCGGCTGACGGCTGTCGGCGCGCTCCGAACGATGAACGACGACAAAGCGATCCCGGCGCTCGATCGCCTCGCGGCGCGAGAGCTGGACGGCCGCGTGATCCGCACCTGCCGCGAGGCGACGGCGGCGTTGCGCAAGGGCCGCGACAAGGGCGAAGAAGTCAAGAAGCTGCGCGAGGAGCTGGACAAGCTCCGCGAGGAGAATCGCGGGATCAAGGACAGGCTGGAGAAGGTAGAGTCGAAGGGCAAGCGCGAAAAGTAACGGCTGTCAGGAAGCGAACCAAGTCGGGGCCGGTCTTAGACCTGCCCCGACTGCGTCAGCCGTCCGATGAGACGCTACGGCGAGGCGCCAGCAGTCCGTAGCCCCGCCCTCGCACCGTCTCGAATCGATAGGGATGGGACGCGGCCAGCTTCATCAGCCCTGCTTCCTAGGCTTCTAGCCCGTACTCCCTAGAAGTCTAGCCAGGGCACGTGCCGGCAACGCTACGGGCGCGTCACATCTGTGTTAACGGCTAAACGTCTCGCTGGTCGTCGCCGAGGTGGGGTCGAACGGCAGGGATGAGAAGCAGTGAGCGTCCCGCCCTCTCCCCCCCTGCCTGAGGCAGGCAGGCTTCCCCTCTCCCACTCGTGCGAGAGGGGCGATCCGTTGGTCGCGCATCGAGTTATCGACAGCCTGGGGAGAGGGCGAGCCTGCCCCTACTTCTTCGCTCGGGCCGCCTGCCACTCGTGGTAATCGGGGACGGCCTCGCGGACGACGTAGAGGAAGACGTAGGTGCCCATTTCGCCCAGGAACTTGAACTGCTTGCGGAGGTCCTTCTCCAGCGCGTAGTAGTCGTCGAAGGAGCGCAAGTACTTCTTGAAGGTGCCGTACTCCTTGTCCAGCTCGATCATCACGCCGGCGTTGTGAATGATGGCGGACAGCTTGCGCCGATTGCGGATCACACGGGTGTCCTTGGTCAACCGTTCGACGTCGGGCTCGCCCATCTTGGCGATCTTCTTCATGTCCCAGTTGTGGAAGGCTTCGGTGGTACTCTCCCATTTGCTCTCAACGATGTCCCAGGACATGCCGCTCTGGAAGACTGACTTGCTCATTACGGACACGTAATCGCCGAGGTGCTTCGGCCTGATCTGGTCGGGCGCGCCCTTCTCTCGTGGTGGCATCGCTGGCTCCAATCGCTCTCGTCTGAAGGCCCAACCAGCCTAGAGCACCGCGCCGATGCCCGTCAATTGGCCAGATGGCCTAGGTCCGCAGCCTGCTACAATGCCGGTTGCTATGACGCCACAAGAACAAGCGCCCGTACGCGCGCCGGAATTTCCGCAGAACGTCAACTGGATCCAGGGCGGCCCGAAGACGATGGCCGAGCTGAAGGGCCAGGCCGTACTGATCGATTTTTGGGACTACACCTGCGTGAACTGCATCAACACGCTCCCGTACGTGAAGGAGTGGCACAAGCGGTACGCGGAGGCAGGCCTCACGATTGTCGGCGTACACGCGCCGGAGTTCTCGTTCGCGCACAACGGCGACCATGTGCGCGCGGCAATCGCCGAGCACGGCCTGGAGTACCCAATCGTGCAGGACAACGAGTACGCAATCTGGCAGGCGTATGCGAACCGCTACTGGCCCGCGCACTACTTGATCAACCACGAGGGTTACCTGAAGTACTACCACTTCGGCGATGGCGCCTACCGCGAGACTGAGGAGGCGATCCAGGCGGTGCTGAAGGATGCATTTCCGGAGGCGGTGCTGCCGGCGTTGATGGAGCCCGTGCGCGATATCGACGCTTCGGGGGCGGCCTGCTATCGGGTGACGCCGGAGCTGTACCTCGGCTACCAGCGGGGCCGCATCGGCAACGTGGCCGGGATCGTGCCGGATAGGCCGGCGACCTACAAGGACGTCGACAAGCACGCCGAGGGCCACTTCTTCCTGGAAGGCGACTGGCAGCTTGGCCAGGAGAGCAGCGCGCGGCCCGTCGGCGCCGCCGGCGAGAGCAAACTGCACGTGCGCTACATGGCGAAGGAGCTGAACCTGGTCATGACGCCGCCGCTGACGGGGGACGAGGCCACGGTCGAACTGTTCCAGAATGGATCCCCGCTGGCTGCGGAGGACGCCGGCTCAGACGTCCAGATGGAGGACGGCAAGGCCGTCGTCAAGGTTGGCAGGCCGGGCCTGTACCGGCTCGTCAACAATCGCGAGATCGATACCTACGAACTGACGCTCTCCACCACGAGCGACGGCCTCGCGATGTACGCCTTCACGTTCACGAGCTGCCTGGTGCCGGAGATGTAGGAGGAACGATCTCCTGGACTACTCGTCCTCTTCTTCGCGGTCGCGGCTCCCCGTGCGGAACATCACAGCATAGAACGTACCGCCCAAGATCGCGTCCGCAACAAGCAGGCTAGGGATCAGTAGGAAGAACCACAGCAACTCGCCGTGCTCGTACGCTCGCCAGATGCCAAGGGCCAACCCGACGACGTTCCCAATAATGAGCACAGCGCCGACGGAATCTAGGAGATCGCCGGAGCGGCTGAAATAGTAGATCGCCCTCATGACGAACGAGACCGCAAAGAAGGCAATGATGGCGGGCCACACGCTCCAGCCGATGGCTACGGCGAAGTATGCGGCGTAGGCCCACCAGTAGTATCCGCCTGCGGTGGCGGACGTGCCGTGCAAGTTCGCGTCTGTCATCGAGGCCGATGATACCACAAGTCACGATGCAGGCGCGCTTGGGGATCGCCCACGTGTGGGCCGGGCTTCAGCCTGCCGTTGCGCCGTGCTGTAGGGGCGGCCATCTGGTCGCCCAGCGGCCCCCCAGCCTCTAGCCTCCAGACCCTACCCCATCTCGCTGCCGCCGGTTACGTTGATCGACTCGCCGGTGATGTTGTCGGCCTGGCAGAGGAAGACGGCCGCCTGGCCGATGTCCTCTGCCGTCTGCGGGCGGCCCAACGGCACGCGGTCTCGGGTCCAGTTCTCCCAGGCCTCATCCAGTGTTATTCCCTGCAAGCCCGCGATCGCCGGCAGTAGCGACTCGCGCCACATCGCCGTGTCGACCTCGCCGGGGCAGATCGCGTTAACGGTGATGTTCGAGGGGCCGAGTTCCTGTGCGAGCGACTGCGTGAAGCCGATGATGCCGAACTTGGACGTGCTGTAGTGGGCGATCGCCGCTTGGCCCTTCTTCCCCGCCTGCGACGAAAGGTTGATGATGCGGCCGGCGCCTCGCTCTGTCATGTGCGGGATCACGGCCTTGCAGCAGAGGAACGTGCCGGTCAGGTTGACGCCGATCACCCGGTCCCACTCCTCTTCGCTCATCGCGACGACGGGAGCGACGCTGATGACGCCGGCGTTGTTCACGAGCACATCGATGCGGCCGAACTTGTCGATCGCCGCCTGCGCCATCGCCTGGCACTGCGCGAAGTCACGGATGTCCGTCTGCACCGAGACCGCCTGCGCGCCTTCCGCCTCGACCAGCTTGCAGGTCTCGTCGGCGTCGTCCTGGACGGCCGGCAGGTCGGCGACGACGATGTTCGCGCCCGCCTTCGCGAGTTCCAGCGCGATGCCCCGGCCGATACCCCGCGCGCCCCCGGTGACGATCGCCGTTGTGTCCTTCAGGTCCATGTTCTCCTCCTTGTTCAATGTCGCTTCACGAAAGCCTCACAAGCGTTGTAGGCGCGGGTCTTCAGACCCGCGCTGTCCTGGTCCGAATACGACGGCGTACGATTTCAGGCGTCGCCCGAGACGCTCGCAGGCGAAGCCGTTTCGCCGCGGTCCTCAAAAGCAATTAGGCAGGCTGGTGAAGCGCCAGACGCCGTCATTCTGCTCCAACTCCCACATCCGCTCGACCTCGACCGCGCCACCGGTACGTTGGATCAGGAGGCCGACGGCCACGGTGACGGTGTCGGCGTCCTCCGTCGGAAAGGTGAACGAACGGAGCCGCACGTCGCTCCCCCGCGCGAACAGCGCCTCTATCTCGGCATCCGAAACGCCACCCGAGACGAGGCTGGCCAGCAGCTCGCCGTCCTTGCGCCGGCAGGCCGTGACGGCGGTCTCGACGATTGTCTTCGGTTCGCCTAATATTGGCGTCGACGTTGGCGTCGCGGCGGGAGCGCTCGTGGCGCTCGGCGTCACGATGCTCGCCGTCCCGCCGCTGTCGCCGCAGGCGCTCAGCGCGAGGATGGCCGCGAACACGGCCAGTGCGGCGGCTCGCGCTCGCAGACCTAGCCCAACGCGCCCTGCGATCGCAGCTCCTCGATTCGCTCCCACGAGTAGCCCAGCTCTTGCAGGACCTCTTCGGTGTGCTCGCCCAGCTCGGGCGCGGCGGGCGCAATCTTGGTCGGCGTCTCGCTAAAGCGCCAGGGCGCGCCGACGACGGGCAGCCGGCCCTGCGTCGGGTGGTCGACCTCGACGATGTAGTCGTTGGCGCGGACCTGGGGGTCATCGATCAGGTCCTCATATGTCGCGACCGGCGCGCAGATGCAGTCTGCCGCCTTCAGCAGCTCCATCCACTCCTCGCTGGTCTTGTTGAGGAACGCCTCGTCGAGGATCTCGTACAGCTCCGCCAGGTTCGCGATGCGTACCATATAGCTGGCAAAGCGCTCGTCGTGCTCGATCTCGGGCAGCTCCAGGGCCTCGCAGAACTTGGGCCAGCGGTTCTCCGGCAGGCCGCCGACGACGACATAGGAATCGGACGTCTGGAAGACGCGCCAGATCGTCGGCAGGTACTGATGGCCACGGCCGGCTCTCTTGAACGTGCGGTGCGTGATGTAGTACTGGATCTCCCAGGCCTGCATCGCGATCTGGCCGCCCAGCAGCGACGTGTCGATTTTCTGGCCCTTGCCCGTGCGCTCGCGCGCGAAGAGCGCGCTGATCACGGCGGTCGCCAGGTTGAGCGCGCCCACGTAGTCGGCGATGGCGGCGCCCGCGGGCAGCGGGAAGCCATCTTGCTCGCCGGTCGCGGCGACGATCCCGCCCTGCGCTTGCGCGGCGAGGTCGAACGCCGGGTGTTTTGCGCGCGGCCCCTCAGGCCCCCAGCCCGATGCATGGCCGTAGATGATCTTCTCGTTGCGGGCGCGCATCTCGTCGTAGCCCAGGCCGAGGCGCTCCATCACGCCCGGCCGGAAGTTGTGGATCGCGACGTCCGTCTCGGCGGCTAGGTCGAGGCAGATCTTCACGGCCTCCTCGTTCTTTAGGTTGAGGCAGATGCTGCGTTTGCCACGGTTATGGGCGAGGAAGTAGGGGCTGAAGCGCTCCTCGCCGACGGAGCCGAGCACGCGCCCGAGGTCGCCGTACTGCGGCGCCTCGACCTTGATCACGTGGGCGCCCATGTCGGCGAACACCAGCGACGCCTGCGGGCCTTGCTGAAAGACGGTCAGATCGAGGACGCGGACACCTTCCAGAGGTCCCATGGTGGCTCCTTTCGCTGCGATGCGCCCCTTAGCCTACAGAGCATCGTGCAGGACTACAAGGGGCGGCCTTCGG
This sequence comes from Chloroflexota bacterium, assembly GCA_003228685.1. Taxonomy (GTDB): domain Bacteria; phylum Chloroflexota; class Dehalococcoidia; order DSTF01; family RBG-16-68-14; genus SZUA-185. The sequence goes on along the minus strand of QIFC01000059.1, from coordinate 2,120 downwards.
TCGCCTTCGACTCGCTTCGCGAGTCTGGCGCGGCCTCGCGCGGGCAGCAAGAAGCCTCCGCTGCCGGAGGCTTCTCGTGCGATCGGTCACTGGGCTGCGTCACGTTCAGCTGTGGCTCATCTCCATTTGTGATTTCTTAGATGCAGTTGTGCTGGAACTGCGCGATGACCCCGAGGATGTCGTTCGCCAGATCGATCACTCCATCCGGCGGGTGTGTGTCCTTCCAAGAGGCGCCACCCTTCGCCGGTCCCCGGTCGTATATCTCATCGCCGGGCGGGTAGCCGCCGGGCGCGAAGTGGTTGACCACGCCCAGGATGTCGTTTGCCAGGTCGATCACGCGGTCGCCGTTGACATCGTAATAGTCCCAGGGGTTGTTTGGATCGCGCTGCCCGCCGGTCGCTTCGCTGGGCGCAGCCGTAGCTACCTCCCGAATATCAGCGCAGCCATCTCCATCGGTGTCTGAGAATTCCGTTGCTACTGGCACGGCTAATGACCAAGTCTCTAAGGTCGCCGGCCGCTGATACACTACGCTGTGCCAGCCTCCGGGCCCACGGGGCGTGATGTTGCCCTCGCAGGTCCCGCCCGGAGGTACGTTCGGACAGGTCTGCTTAAGGACGGGTGAGTCTATCTGAAGCCCGTCGTACACGAACATGTGGAGAGTCTCCGAGGATAGATTGTGTGCGACAAACCTACTGGAGGCACCGCCAGTATTCATGTATTGCGTGACCGTGACATCAATTGGATACCCGCTTCCTGTGCGGCTAATGCAGGAAATGTCGCTGTAGTTTGAAGTTTCCCAGTTGTGCCAGCCTTTTGCTCTCCAGCAATCGCTTCCAATTTGTCCAAATGGCGGGCGTGATGGAAGTGGGGTAAGGCCTGAGCCGCTGATGGGCGTGAAGGTCTCCGTGCCGCTGACTTGCCCCCGAAACCTGGTCCAATCATAATTGCAGTCCAGCCGGGGCTAGCCGCGTAGTCCAGTCCGTTCGAAACTCTTCCGGGCTCAGGTACCCGAGCGAGCTGTGCGGACGGTGTTGATTGTAATCGATCCTCCACTCCTCCACGACGCTGCGGGCGTGCGAGAGGCTCTGGAACCAGTGCTCGTTGAGACACTCGTCGCGGAGGCGGCCGTTGAAGCTCTCGATGTAAGCGTTCTGCACAGGCTTCCCAGGCTCGATGAAGCGCAGCTGGACGCCGCGCTCATAGGCCCACTGGTCGAGCGCCTTGCTGGTCAGTTCCGGCCCGTTATCGAGCGTGATCTCTTCCGGCGCCGCGCCGCGTCCGTCAATGATCTGGTCCAGTACCCGTGCCACGCGCGCACCCGACAGCGACGTATCCACCTCGATTGCGAGTGATTCCCGGGTAAAGGCGTCGACGACGGTGAGCATCCGGATCTTTCGCCCCCAGTGGAGCGCATCGCTCACAAAGTCCAGACTCCAGCGCTGGTCCGGCCCGGACGGAACCGTGGCCGGCAGCCGCTCGCGCGCCACCCGCTTGCGCGTGCGTTTGCGCACCATGAGGCCCTCTTCCCGATAGATCCGGTAGACCCGCTTGTGGTTCACCGTCCAGCCCTCCCTGCAGAGCAACACGTGCAGCCTGCGGTAGCCGAAGCGCCGCCGTTCTGCGGCTAGCTCCCGCAGCCGCTCTGTCAGCGGACCATCATCGCGCCCACTCCCGCGGTAGCGCGCGCTCGACCGGCTGATGCCCACCAGCCCGCAGGCGCGGCGCTCGGAGCACGTCTGGGACGCTTCCAAGTAGCGCACCGCCTGCCGCTGGGCGGCGGGCGTCAGAAGTTTTTTGCGAGGACGTCCTTGAGCGCCCGGTTGTCCAGCGAGAGGTCCGCCACCAGCCGCTTCAGCCGGCTGTTCTCCTCCTCTAGCTGCCGCAGCCGCCGGGCGTCGCTCACCCCCATGCCGCCGTACTTCCGCTTCCAGTTGTACAGCGTCTCCGTAGCGATCCCGAGACGCCGGCAGAGCTCCTTTGGTGAGGCGCCCGCCTCATGCTCCTTGAGCGCAGCGATGATCTGCTCCTCCGTGAACCTGCTTCGCCGCATCCTGTCCTCCTTCATCTACCCGGAGGACTGTCAGTTTACAACTGGTACAGTTTTCGGGGGGCAGGTCAGG
>QIFC01000026.1 GCA_003228685.1 Chloroflexota bacterium | reverse complement strand
AAACAGGGCAACTCAGGTATGAATACTTCTCCATGAACACAGTATCGCACAGATACAATTCCGTGTCAAGTATACAATCCCCGAAGAATCTACGCCTCCTGGCCACACGCCGTGGTAGCGCCTCATTTCGTCGCCCCGCTCCCCTGCCTGTAGGGGGGACGGGGCAAGGGCGAGTGCATCGGTTCCACCATCGGCGTCGGAACGGGGATTTAGGCGACCGCCTCAAAGTGGAAGACCGTCAGCGAATACGGACCGGTCCTGGCTGGGGTGTAATGCCACATCGACTCCGGGCTATGCGAAGAAGCTCGTCAAGCTGCCTCTCGCTGATACCAGGTACCTCCAAAGCCTCAAGGTACCTGGTCCCGGTTTCTCCGCACGCCGAGAGCGTCGGTTCAGGTTCTAGTAGCTCTTCGACGGTCATCCCGGTGTCGTCAGGGCTATACCAGTGCAGCATCGTCCTGTCGAGAGCCAGAAAGCCTCCCACGACAGAGAGCGCAATTGCTGCGCCTGCAATGGCTGTTACAAGGCGTGTACCCATCAGTCGGTGGAGCTCAGAAGCATCGCAATTGCCCGGTGAAGCGGTCCGCTATTACTTTCATCACTGACGACATCACCTCCGCAATCGACGTGGCGAGGCTCTAGGCGCCAGCAGCATAGTCATTGTCCAGTTCCTGTGCCATGTCGGCTAGTTCCTTTAGTGCGTCCTGCACGAACCTTGCGTTTATGTACGCCTGTTCACGATCCAGATCCTCGCCAGAGTAGAAGCGGCGGAGCCATCCCAATGGATAGACTAATTGGTCCAGCGCGTACCTGATACCTGGGTAGGTCTCCACTTCTATGTCGCGGTCAGCCAGCATTCCGCAAAACTTCTTCAGGGCCTCGTCTATGAAGTCCAGTCCCGCTGAGCCGGACTCGGGTTCGCCACCTTGCGTGCCCTCGACTACTTTCCGAACCGGGTACCAGAACGAGTCCGAGAAGGCTGACGCGGGTTTCGTTGACACAAAGGCCCTCCTGTGCTCCTCAGCCCGTTGCTCGAGCGTCTCAATTATCCGAGCAAGTATGCTCTCAACCTCCCCTGCTTGGCCCGCTACAAGCTCTTGCATATCAATGTATTTCGCCGTGACTTGACCGTCGTCCGTGTACGTGTGAAGAGTGAAGCCCCGGGCCGTAAGAGAAATCCGGACTATGCCATGGTAAGTCCCGCGTTGGTGTCGCTTAGTCGGATGTCCCGCCGACGCGTTCCTGATTTCGCGCGCTTCTTGGCTTCGTGCGTAGGCATCCAGGTCCAGATTGACATCAAGGCTCTCGCAAGCATGTCGGATAGCGTCCTGCTGCAAGTACAGCGCCTGCAGGACCCCATACGCCTTCAAGTACTCAGCCCCCGAGTCCTCTTGACCTCTCTCCCTGCCTTCGCCACTCTCCGCAGCATCCCGAGTAAACGCATCGATCGCTAGGTCGGTGTCTTCAATGACATCTAGCGAACTGCACAACTGCTGCCAAACCGACCGGTCCTTCAACAAGAACTGCTGCGTTCTCGGTTCGTTGACGAGATCGCGGATTCGCTCCATGTCCGCATCCATACCCATGAAGCCCCCCTCCCTACTCCTTCGCCCGTTCCCGCAGCTCGAACAGCTTGGTGAGCGCCTCCAGCGGCGTCATCGCGTCGACGTCCAGCTTGGCTAGCTCGTCCAGCAGCGCCGGGCGCGACGGCAGCAGCGCCATCTGCGTTGCCAGCTCCGGCGAGCCGCGATTGGTCTGCTCGGCGCCCGCCTGCAACGCCGCCAGTAGCTCGTCGGCGCGCTGCGTCACGGCCTTGGGCAACCCAGCGATCTGCGCCACGTGCACGCCGTACGAGCGGTCCGCTCCGCCGGGGATGATCTTGTGCAGGAAGACCACGTCGCCACCCTCATCCGCGACCGCCACGTTCTCGTTGCGCACGCGAGGCAGCACGCCGGCCAGCTCGATCAGCTCGTGGTAGTGCGTCGCGAACAGCGTCTTCGCGGCAACCTCGGCGCGGTTATGCAGGTACTCGACCACGGCCCGCGCGATCGCCATGCCGTCGTACGTGCTCGTCCCCCGTCCGATCTCGTCCAGGATCACGAGCGAGCGCACCGTGGCATTGTGCAGGATGTTCGCCGTCTCCAGCATCTCCACCAGGAACGTCGACTGCCCGGACGCCAGGTCGTCCTGCGCTCCCACGCGCGTGAAGATCCGGTCGACCAGCCCGATGCGCGCGGCGCTGGCCGGCACGTAGCTGCCGGTCTGCGCCATCAGCGCGATCAGCGCCACCTGCCGCAGGTACGTCGACTTGCCGGCCATGTTCGGCCCCGTCAGGATCACGATCTGCGCGTCGGCGTTCGAGAGCTGCGTGTCGTTCGGCACGAAGACACTGGGCGCGCTCGACGTCGGTGTTGCCTCGGCCAACGTCCGCTCGACCACCGCGTGGCGACCGTTCTCGATCACGATCTCGTCGCCCTCGTTTAGCTCCGGGCGCGCGTAGTTGTAGCGGCTTGCGGCCTCCGCCAGCGCGGCCGCGACGTCCATCTCCGCGATCGCCGACGCCAGCGCCAGCACCTGCCCGCTCGCCTCCGACACCTGCGCGCAGACCTGCCGAAACACCTGCGTCTCGATCTCGATAGTCCGCTCGCGCGCGTTGAGGATCCGCGACTCGTACTCCTTGAGTTGCGCCGTCACGTAGCGCTCGCCGCCTACCAGCGTCTGCCGGCGGTCGTAGTCGTCGGGCACGAGGGCGACGTTCGCCTTGCTCACCTCGATGTAGTAGCCGAAGACCTTGTTGTAGCCGATGCGCAGCGACTTAATCCCCGTGCGTTCGCGCTCGCTCGTCTCCAGCTCCGCCAGGTACTGCTTGGTGTCCTTCGATATCTTCCTCAGCTCGTCCAGCTCGGCATGGAAGCCCGAGCGCACCACGTCGCCGGACTCCAACGTCGCGCCCGGCTCTTCCGCGATGGCCTCCGCGATCGCGCCGGTCACGTCGTCGCATGGCCGCAGCCGTCCTGCCAGCTCCGTTACCGCGTCAGCCACAGCGGCCTCGCCGTCGACCGCGATCTCCCGCAGCTCCGGCGTCAGCTCGATGCCGCGACGCAAGCCTACGAGGTCGCGCGGCGAGCCCAGCCCGGCCACGACCCGTCCCACCAGCCGCTCGATGTCCGGCACGCTGTCGAGCACGCCGCGCGCCTTGCCCCGGCGCACCGCGCTCCCGTGGAAGTGCTGCACGAGGTCGAGCCTCGCTTCGATCGGCGCCAGTTCGACCAGCGGCTGCCCGATCCGGCGCGACAGCAATCGCGCGCCCATGGGAGTCTCGGTCAAGTCCAGCACGCCGATCAGCGAGTGCTCGCGCCTGCCCGCGCGACCTCCCGCGAACAGCTCCAGATTGCGGCGGCTCGCCGCGTCGAGCGCCATGTAGCCCTCGGGCCGGTAGGCCGTCAGCTCGGTCACGTGCTGGAGCGTCCCGGCTTGGTTCTCGCGCAGGTACTGCAACAGCGCGCCCGCCGCCATCACGCCTGCAGGCTGGCCTGCCAGGCCGAACGCCTCGCTGCTAGCCACGCCGAAGTGCTCGCGCAGCGCCGCCTCCGCGACCTCGACCAGCAGTCCGTCCGGCGGGAGCTGGCTGATCGTCGCCTCAACGCCCGCCGGCGCTCCCACTTCCTCCGGCAAGAGCAGTTCGGCCGGCCGCAGTCGCGTCAGCTCTCCGGCCAGCTCTCCACCCGACACTTCGCCCGCGACGAACTCGCCGGTCGAGACGTCGGCATAGGCGATGCCGACTACCGACGCGGGGTCGTCCCAGGCGGTGGAGCCGTTTCTGGCGGCGCGATTGAGTGGCGGTACGAGCGCGACCAGATAGTTATTCGCGCGTTCGTCCAGCAGGCCGCCGTCCAGCACGGTCCCCGGCGTGACCACGCGCACTACGTCGCGGTCGACCAGCCCCTTGCTCGTCGCGGGGTCGCTCGTCTGCTCGCAGATCGCGACTTTGTAGCCCTTCGCGATCAAGCGCGAGAGGTAGCCATCGAGCGCGTGGTACGGGATGCCGGCCAGCGGAACGCGCAGCCCCTTGCCCATCGGTTTCGTGGTGAGCGTGATCTCCAGTTCATCCGCGACGAGCTTGGCGTCGTCATCGAATGTCTCGTAGAAGTCGCCCATGCGAAAGAAGACGATCGCGTGCGGATAGCGGCGTTTGATGTCGAGGTACTGACGTCGGATCGGAGTCGGCACGGGCACATTTGCCTACGGAAAGACTGCACTGGGCCAGCAGAACGTTTGCTCTATCCTAGCAGGACGAAGGAACGCGGAACAAGCGACGAACCAAGCCTTGGTCACGCTGGAAAGAGGCGTTGCAACAGCGTACTGGCGTGTTCGCGGGCGGACCCGTTGGTCGTGTCGATCGTCTCATTGAAATCCACGCCTTCGTAGACGATCTGCGCTTGCTCTTCAGCCCAGCCAACCGGCCTGTCGCCTCGGGCCGATTCCCTCTTTCGGAACTCTGCCACCGAGCAGCGCACCGCGACGACGCGCGTGTCTGGCACCTCTCGCAGAATAGCGAGGCAGTCGTCGCGCAGCTCCGGCTCCGTAGGAAGCGACCCGTCAACGATGATGTCGAGGACGCTCCTGCCGAACGCCGCAATCGCCTCGTGCATGGCGAGAGTGAAACGCGCTCGGAACTCCGCGTCCTTGGCCGGAAGATTCAGCCGCAGCACGGGCGCGAAGCGATCGGCTTCCAGATGGAGCAGGGCTCTGTCGGATTGCTCCAGCATCGCCTTCGCTAGAGTTGTCTTGCCTGACGATGACGTGCCGTTGAGGACAATCAGCATACCGAGACTACGAACCGCTGCCTTCATTATATCTTCACACCTCATTCGGCACACGGTCGAGTAGTATAGGGAGCGAAGCCGCGCGCCAACGCCTACGGGAGGTAAGAGCATGAGCCAAGGACCGACAAGCTCGCCAGCCGCACCCCAGCCCATCGAGATGTCATTCCTGGAGCGAGCGCGGCTCTACGGCGGCCTGGCCGTGCTCATCATCCTCGTCGTGTTCTGCCTGCAAAACCTCCAGGAGGCCGAACTGCGCTTCCTCTGGTTCGAGTGGGAGACGCGCGTGATCTATGCGCTGGCCCTCAGCGCGACGTTCGGGGCGGTCGCGACGTTCTCCATCATGACGATGCGTAGCATGCAAGCGCGACCCCAACCACAGGCCGGTAAGGAGTAGCGCTAGAGACGCTCAGCGCCTTCGCTGGAGCGTGCCGAACATCCCATGCTGAGCTTGTCGAAGCATGCGAACTCTGCCCACGCCAATCATCTGTGTCAATCTGTGCGTATCTGTGGCCTTGAAAGGCCGTAGCGCCTAGCCGGCCGCGCGCGCCTCGGCGACCGCGAGCGGCAGCACGTCCGTCAGCGCGTCGACGATGCGGACGTCGTCGGGCGCGACGTCCTTGCAGGCGTTGCACCTGATGCAGCGCGCCTGGTCGATCGACCACTTCTCATCTGTTTGAACGACCGCCTCCGTCGGGCAGATCGCCGCCGCCTCGAGCAGCTTGTCGCTGTCGCCCGTGATCTCGTAGCGGATCATGTCGCGGCAGACCTGCGCGCGGCAGCGACGCTCGATGATGTGCTCGTCGATCTCCTCGCGGAAGAACTCGGCGCTCTTCAGCATGATCGTCGGCGAGGCCGATCCATGGATGCAGTTCGAGTACTGGAGCGCCTTCCCCAACATCTGCATCTTGTCGTAGTCGTTCGAGCGCCCCCCGCCACTACCGATGCGGCGGAAGATCTCGACCATGCGCTGGGTGCCGCCGTGACACGTCGTGCAGCGCCCGCACGACTCGTCCTCCAGGAACCAGGAGAACATCACGTTCATATCGACGATGCAGGCCGTGTCGTCGATGAACACCAGGCCGCCGCCGCCCATCAGCACGCCGTGCTCCTTGAACGCGTCCGGGTCCAGCGGCAGCTTGAGCGCCAGATGCGTCGGCAGAATGCCGGCCAGCGCCGCGCCCGCCTGCAACGCCTTCAGCTTGCGCCGCTCCTGGTAGGTCGCCGGGTCGACGGCATGATAGAGGTCGCGCAGCGGGTAGCCGAACGCCACCTCCACCACGCAGACGCGCTGGATGTGGCCCGAGAGGCTGAATATCTTCGTGCTGCGGTTGCCTTCAATCCCAACCGAGTTGTAGAACTCCAGCCCCTTCTGCATGATCAGCGTCACGTCCGCGTAGCTCTCGACGTTGTTGACGTTCGTGGGCTGGCGGAACACGCCCGCGTCGGCCGGGAACGGCGGACGGATGCGAGGCATCCCGCGCGCGTCGTCCATCGACGCCAGCAAGCCCGACTCCTCCCCGCAGACGTACGAGCCGGCGCCGACCCAGACCTTCATGTCGAACGAGAGGCCGCTGCCGAGAATGTCCTCGCCGAGCAGCCCGCGCTCGCGTGCCTGCTCGACCGCTTTCTCCATGCGCTCGATCGCCAGCGGGTACTCCTCGCGCAGGTAGATGAACGCGTAGCTCGCGCCCGTGGCGTGGGCGGCGATCGCCATCCCTTCGATCACGGATTGCGGGTCGCACTCCATCAGGATCCGGTTCACGAACGCGCCCGGGTCGCCCTCGTCGGCGTTGCAGATCAGGTACTTCGGCTCGCGCTCCTTGCTGCGCAGGAACTCCCACTTCGTCCCGGTCGGGAACGCCGACCCGCTGCGCCCTCGCAGCGTCGAGTCCTCGACCGTCTTGATCACCTCTTCTTGGCTCAACTCCAACGCGTTGACCAGGCCGGAGTAGCCGCCGTGCGCGATGTAGTGGTCGGCGTTCTCCGGGTCGATGATGCCGCAGCGCGCCAACAGCCGCCGGTCCTGCAGCGCCCACAGGTCGAAGTCGTCGAGCCGCTGCACGCCCTCGACGTCCGGGCCCTCGGCGACCGCGAACGCCAGGTCCGCGCACACGCCGTCGATCGCCTCGTCGAGCAGCTTCTCGACCTTGTCCGCCGTGACGTTTTCGTAGAGAATCGCGGAGCCGTCCGGTTTCACCACCTCGATCAGCGGCTCCAGCCAGCACAGCCCTCGCTCGCCAACCGCCTGCACGCCGACATCGAACCCACGCTCTTTCACGCCCTCCCGCAGTGCCTCCAGCGTCTCGCGAGCGCCGGCCGCGATGCTGCACGTCGCGATCGGCACGCGAATCACCGTCCGCGACTGAGTCGCCTGCCAGACCCCGTCCGCTTGCGACCGCAGCTCCTCGAAGCCTCTCAGCACCGGTCCGATCCTCGCAAGGCGTCGACGTCGACGTAGCCGAGGGTCTTCAGACCATCGCAATCCGCCGTCGACGTGACCCTCATGCGCCCACCATTCGAAAACGTCATCTGTCAGTCACCCTGCCATCCATCTGTGCCAATCTGTGCCCATCTGTGGCCCGTCGCTCTCCATCCTGAGCCTGTCGCCTGTCGGTCACCCTGTTATCCATCTGTGCCAATCTGTGCCCATCTGTGGCCATCATCCCGCCCCATCCTTCAGCTCCCGCGCCAGCCGGATCGTCTCCGCCGCCGTCAGCGGCCCGACGACTTTGCCATCGACCCAGATCTGCGGCGCGAAGTCGCACGTGCCGTTGCACTGCGCCAGGTGCAGCCCCAGCTTGTCGCCCTCAGTGTTCTCCTCCATGCCGATCTCGAGCGTCGCCTCCAGCGCGCGACGGACATGCTCGCCGCCCTTCAGCCTGCAGGCCGGGCCGCTGCACCAATCGACGCGCGTCTTGGGAGGTGGGATCTGCCGGAACTCCGAGTAGAACGTCACCGCGCCATAGACGTGCGCCTCGCCCAGCCGGAGCTGCTTCGCGACCACACCCATCGCTTCCTTCGGCACATAGCCGTAGCGATGCTGCACCTTATGCAGCGCCGGCAGCAGATCGGCGTTGCCGGGCTTGAACTCGGCAACCAGCTCCTGGATTTCTAGTGTCGCTTCCGTATCGAGCACGCGCTCTCCTAATTACTACTTCGTGCTTTTCGTCACTATAGCGACGGGTGGACGTACGGGACAAGATGGCGCTGTAGATCCGTTGGCTGACTAGGATCCTGTAACATCGCAGACCTCAATCATCGCTTGGTAGATCATTTCTGCACGTTTGGTCAAGAAGGCCTTGTAATCGCCCTGCATCATCTCATCGTAAGGAATAAGGTGGCTGGCAAGGCGAGCCCTGATCTCACTCTCGCCAATGTCAGTGCCTTCGCGGCGCTCTGCGAGGTAACGCTCGGGCTCCTTGTCCGAAATGTTGCGATTCGTTTGCCAGGTTACGACGGCGCAATTGAGCGAGCGATAAATCTGGTCATCGGGCACGTCCTGCCTCTTCAAGTACGCGTCCGGGAAGAGGTGATGATACTCGCGTTTCGCCAGGTTCTCTCGGCTCACGGGACTCGCGTCTGCCAGATCGAGACCCCCGTGTCGGAGGGCAAGCGCGAGGATCGCACGAGCCACACGGTCCTTCTTCTTCGGCCAGCCAGCCAGGAGTAACTCTTGGAGATGCGGCACTGGATACTGTTCCTCATCAAGAATCGCTGCGCCTTCTCCTCCGGACTCTGCCACGAGGGGCTCCAGTTCGATGAAGTCTGCTAGAGACCTAGTGTTAGTGGACTTCTCATACCGACTTGAGAAGAAAGCTCGCCAGAGGTACGTCCTCAGGGTCGTCCTTGCTCTGCCCTCAGCATCCATACCTTTGGGCGCACGCGACCAAAGCGCTACAAGCACGGGAACAACTACGTCGGTGGGCAGACGGGCTGCATCAAAAATCTTCTCCTCATTCAAGAACCCAACGGCTCGTGATACACCGCTAAGGAATGCATCCCAGTTCTCGAGAAGCCGCGGGCCGAAGTCGCCTGACAAATACGTCGCGTTCGTCGGGGCCCGCCCCTGCATCAGAGCTCCAGCGTAGAGCGCCAAATCCTCGAGCGAATAGTATTCTGCCACGGAGGGACAGTGCTTCCGGGCGTCTGCAACCAAGTCATGCAGTGACCTTCCCATTCCCGCTTCCAACTGCGCGACGACAATGTCGTAAATCGTCAGGGGCGCCGCTGATGTGTTCATCTTGATGAATACATCCAGAGCCGTTCCTTTATCGGTTGTAACAGGCAGGGATAGGAAGGGAAGATTGTAAGCAGCCAATTTCTCTCGGATGCCAGAAACCTGGTCCGTGACATCTTCGCGCTCGTCCCTGTCAACGATGGCTTCTCTCGCCCATTCTCTGAACGGGCGTTTACCCTCTTCACCTGGAATGCATAACTCGAGAGGAATCACGCGGCGTTCCCACTGTTGTTTTGGATCGTTCGCCCAAAACGGTCTCTGTTCTTTGTCGCCATCGTTCCTCCAGCGGGCTAGCGAGTCGATGAAGTACGGCATCTTGGTTTCATCATCGGGCAGCAAGTATAGGAAGTAGGTACGATCCTCATAGTTATTGCGGAGGCCCCTCCAGAGTGCGGTGAGGCGCTGTTGCCCGTCTAGTAGATGTTCCGTGATTCGCTCACCATCGTCAGGAGCACCCCGGATCGGCCGCGAAATGAACGGCTCCTCGTCTCCAATCTCGAGCACCAGCAGTGCTCCAATGGGAAGGTCTTGGAGGATGGTATTGAAGAGTTGCGTGACGTTTGTGCGACCCCAAGCCTCGAACCGCTGGAAACGAGGCAGGGTGATCTGACGCGTCCGTATTCTAGTAAACCAATCTGGCAGCGAGCGGTTTTGTGCGTTAATGGGCATCTAGTACCTCCAAAGGTGTTCCCGTCGTCGATGCGACACAGGACTCACTTACTCAACCCGACCGTCTAGGCGTGACGGGCGCTTCGTTTGCCCAGAATACATTTGCTCGCGGCGCATCGCAACCCTTGCTCTGGCGGAACACAACCCCCTCGCAGCCTTCTGCTTCGCCACCGTTCGTAACGGAGCCCCCTCTCCCGCTGGCGGGAGAGAGCCTACCTCGTTAGAGGCGGGGGAGAGGGCGAGGCTCCCGCCGCAGCCTCCAGTTCGTTATGCTGACCGCAGGTCCATGAAATGTCCAAGATGTAGCGCCGCCACCGAACAGGTCGACATCAAGTCGGTCAACGTCGACCGCTGTACCGGCTGCGGCGGCACGTGGTACGACGTCGACGAACTGCGGCTCCTCAAGGACACCGAGAGCCACGGCGACTATCGCTGGATCGACATGGAGCTATGGCGCGCCCGCGAAGAGTTTCACCCGGACACACAGGACGGACTCGCCTGCCCGAGAGGCGGCCAAACGATGATCACCGCGCACTATGGGAAGTCCGACGTCCAGATCGACATCTGTGGCACCTGCCGGGGCATCTGGCTCGACAAGGGCGAGTATCGCAAGGTCCTCGCCTACCTGGACGAGCAGGTCGACGAGCAGACCGTCTCCGACTACCTCCGCAGCCTCAAGGACGAATTCCTGGAGATCTTCACCGGGCCGGAGGGCTCACGCTCGGAGTTCGCCGACTTCACAAAAGTGCTCTCGCTGCTCCAACTCAGATTCGCCGTCCAGCACCCGGACCTCACCGCCACGCTGCACTCAATCCGCAAAGGCACACCAGGCGCAACCTAAACCCAATTCAGGCAAGCAAGCCCAACTGCCAAGTCAACAGATGTCCTCCTCCAGCCCGCGGTTCGCCCGCGGCGAACTGCCAAGCTGAGCCGCTGGCTCAGCCAAGCTCCCCTCTCCCTCTGGGAGAGGGGCAAGCGACTGCCCTGGCAGTCGCCGGGGTGAGGGAGTCCAATCTGACCGCAGATCAGCCGGGGCCTCAAGGAGGCCCTAACCGCCTTGAATTCCCAGATCCTCCATCGCCAGCTTAACGACCTCTTCGCCCATCTTAATACTGTAGTTCTGCCCGCGGTCCTCCGGGTAGATCTGGCTCATCGTCGCCAGGTAGAGGCCCGGGATCGGCGTGCGATGCTCCGGGATCCGCTCCCGATAGCCGATCGTCACCACCGGCTGCGCGTAGGGGCCCTTGAAGAGCCAGCTGTCCTGGATCCAGTCGGGCGAGAACGCCGGATTGATCTTCGTCAGGTGCGGCAGATACTGGCGCTCAACCTCGTCCAGATCCATCCCCATCAGCGGATCGTCTGGGTGCAGATAGTTGGCCAGGTAGACGATGTGCCTGCCCTCGTAGCGCTCAGGCTCGATGAAGTTCGTGTGCTCAACCGCCGCGATGAACGGGATCTCATCGTCGCTGATGTTCAGCCAGTAAATCGGCGAAAGCGGCCGGTCCAGCGCCATGATGTAGCACATCGCCGATTGCCAGCGGACGCCCGTCAGCTTATCCGCGTACGTCTTGGGCAACTGCGGCGCCAGCTTCTGGAACACGTGCGCCGGCATGCAGCCGATCACCGCGTCGAAGTCAGCGCGTCCGTCCGCCAACTGCAGGCCCCGCGCGCGCCCGTCTTCGACGACCACCTCCTGTACCGCCGTGCCCGTGTGGACGTCGACGTTCTCATCCGCGACGAGTCGCCGCTCCAGCTCGTCGATGTACGTGCCGAAGCTGCCCAGCAAATACCCCAACTGTTCCGTCTGGCTCACGCCCTTCCGCGAGGCGAATCGCAGATGCACTTTGTTCCACAACCAGACCATCGCCAGCTGGTCGTGCGCGTCGCCGAACTTGCCGCGCAGCAGCGGCCCCCAGACGGTGTCGTAGGCGCCTTTGCCCATATAGCGCTTGACCCAATCCGCCGCCGTGATCGATTCGTAGCGCGTGCCGTCGGCCTGCCGTCTTAGGTAGAGCGCGGCCAGCCCCATGCGGACGCGGTCCAACAACGGCGCCGGTGTGTACCTCAGGAGGTCGCCTGGCGTGACGAAGTCGTAGATCTTCCCTTCGCGATAGAACCCCACCTTCGATGTCCGCCACGTCATCTTGTCGCCGAGCCCCAGCTCCTCGATCAGGTTCACGATCGTCGTGTCCGTCGAAAAGATGTGGTGATAGAACGCCTCCAGCCTGTCACCGCCCGGCTCGAACGTCCGCACCAGCCCGCCCAGGAACGGGCTCGCCTCGTAGAGGCCAACCTGATGCCCCTGCTGCGACAGCCGGTACGCGGCCACCATTCCGGCCACGCCTCCGCCGATGATGCCTACCTTCATGGTGTATGCGCCTCCTCCGCCGGGTCGTCCGCCGGTGCCGGCCCGGCGCCTGCTGCACCCTCCGTCGCTCCGCGGAACATCTCCCCGAGCGACATGCCCATCGTCCCTAAGAAGTAGAACCCCACAATAATCACCGGCAGCAGCACCAACGCGTGCAGGCCGATTGCGTATGCCTCCGCGGCTCCCGTCGCCACGCCGGCCGCGATGAACACCTGCTTCGTCACCAGCTCAAACGGGCCGATGCCGCCCTGCGACGCGAGGACCGCGATCGCGAGGTTCGCCGCAGCCGTCGCCAGTAAGTAGTGCTGGAACCCGATGTCGATCTCGAACGCCAGCCCGACGATGTAGTACATCGTTGCCTCCAGCAGCCACGACACCAGCGACATCACCCAGGCGACGCTCATGTCCGTGGGGCTCCGCAGCGCCTGCAGACCCTCGAAGAACGAATGCGCCAGTCCTTCGACGCTCGGCCGGAATCGCGCGGGCGTAAGCTGCGTGATCAGTTCGTCCGCCTTCCTGCGTGACGCCTCCGAGAAGGCGAGCAGGAACAACACCGCCAGCGCCCCTCCGAAGAGCACGGTCATCACAACCGCAAGTTGCACCAGGTTGATCGTCCAGTCAACAGCCGGCAGCGAAAACTGCTCGCCGCCGCCGGTGAACGCGACGACGATGAGGAGCATCGGCACGAGCGTGATGCCGTCGAACAGCCTGTCGACCGCAATCGTCCCCAAGGCGGCCGCCTTGCTCACGCGTTCGCGCTCGCCCAGGAGATAGGCCCTCACAAGCTCGCCCGCGCGCGCCGGGATCAGGTTGTTCGCCATCAGCCCAACGATCACCACAGGGTAGAGCCGCGCCGTCGATACCTTGGCGACTGGCCGTAGCAGATACTGCCAGCGGATCGTACGTACCCAGATGCCCGCGAAATAGACCGGCAGCGAGGCGAACGCGATCGCGTAGTTCGCCTCCTTGAACGAGTTCCATATCTCGCCGAAGTCCGTGCGAAAGAAGAAGAGGCCCAGGAAGATGAGGCTGATTGCGAACCCGAACCAAACGCGGCGACTGCGCAGCAATAGCGGCTCCTCGTCCTGTTGGCCGCCCGATGCCTCGGAGTCGGCCTAACCCCATGATATGCGGGCCGCCATAATCGGTCAAAGGCTCCCTCCTTGACTTGATTCTCAAGCTATGGCTAGCATGGTTACGTGGTCGTGCTAGGCGGGGAGCTAGCGGTGCCCTGTCACCCGCAAGCCGCTTTAGCGGGGCCGAATTCCCGTTTGAGGTCCGCGTCTGGCAACGTTGAAGGCTTGGTCCTGCGCGGCGAGGCGCTGTGAACTCCGTCAGGTCCGGAAGGAAGCAGCGGTAAGCAGTTGCACTCGGGTGCCGCAGGGTCACCGAGCTTGAGTTCGCCTTTCGCGCGATAAGCTTGAGGTCCGGATCGATAGCGGGTGCACGGCCGCATCTATAAGGTGTAGAAACAGGACCTGCATACCGACAAGACGAGTAGGACGACAGCGAGGCTACCACTTGGCATCTCGCGATGTCGTCGGTGGGTACCCCGAAGGACCGGGGTCTGAGGAGGCCCACCGACACGTCTCCCACTACAGCTTCCGTAGCGCCGTGCCCGCTCGATTGCGCACGCGCGGTGTCGCCGCGTCGATCATGACGCGACGCCTCCAGGTCGCCGGCCTCTCGACAATACTCCTCGTGCTCGCCTTGGCGCTCGTCCTTCGCTCACAAGACATCCATATCTTCGCAGATGGCCAGGTGACCACCATCTCAACTCGCAACGCGGATGACACCACGGTCGTCCGGCGCGCCGGCATCGCCCTCGGCCCAGCCGACATCGTCGAATCTCCCGGCAACGGCGCCCTCGTTGTGCGCCGTGCCCGCAGTGTCCTCCTGCAGGTCGACGGCCGCACGGTCGCCGCGCTCACGCAGGCAAGCACGATCTCGGAACTCCTGCTCGAAGCCGGCGTGTCGCTCGGCGCGCAGGACAGCCTGCGCCTCGATGGCGTGGCGGTCTCACCTAATGCCCCGCTCCCGAGCGGGGCGCCTGCTTCTCTCGAAGTGCGGCGCGCCGTACCGATCATGATCGTCGAGAACGGCCAGGAGTTGCAGGCGCACTCCAGCGGGGACACCGTAGCGACAGCGCTCTCGGAGCTCGAGGTCCGCCTCGGGCCCGGCGATATTGTGCGGCCGCCGCTCGACACCGAGATCAGCGCCGGCCTGACGGTACGCGTCGACCACGCCCGGCAACTGACCGTCACGCTGCCGGAAGCCAAGACGGTGCTCTACACTCACGAAAACGAGGTCGGCCCCGCCATTACACTCGCCTCCCTCGGCCTCCCGGACGAGTACCGCCTCGAGCCGCGCGAGGACACCCCCATAGCCGCGGGCCTCGCCGTTCGCGTCGTCGGCATTTCACGCGACGATGAGCTGGAGACCGTCCGGATCCAAAGTCAGACGCTCTACGAGCCTGACCCTACGATGCCGCCCGGCGCTACGCGCACCACGGCCGGCCGCGACGGCGTCCTTCACCGCCAATACGAGGCCGAGTACGAGGACGGCATCCTCATCTCACGTTCGCTCGCGGAAGAGTGGTACGACCCAGAGCCGATCGACACAATCGTCTATTACTCGACAGCGCCGGCCCCTCCCGTACCTGCCGCGCCCAGAGTTGCGGTCTCTTCCGGCGGCGCCTGGGGTGACCTCGTCTGCTCCTACGGTTGGGATTGCAGCTGGGCGTTGGCCGTCATTCAGTGCGAGTCCGGCGGCAACCCAAATGCTTACAACCCAGCTGGCTACGTAGGCCTCTTTCAGGTCTGGGAAGGTCATAGCTCCAACCTGCGGGACCCAGCAACGAACATCGCAGCGGCCTACTCGCTATACCTCTCCGGCGGACGCAGCCACTGGCCCAACTGTCCCTAGACCGTGATAGACTGCCGTTGGCGGGCTTGGTAGCCCGCGGATCGGCTGCTTTGACACCTACATCATCCTCGAAACGATCTCCTCAGCGGCCGGCCGCGAAGAAGTCGCTCGGACAGCACTTCCTTGCCGACGCGGCCGTCGTTTCTCGCATCGTCGACGCCCTCGCGCCCACCGATGACAAGACCGTAATCGAGATCGGGGCGGGCACGGGCGTCCTCACCAACGAACTCGCTTCATGCGCTCGTCGCGTGATCGCGATCGAGCTCGACGACAACCTCGCGGACCAGTTGCAAGAGCAGTTCGCGGACACGAACGTAGACGTGGTCCACGGCGATGCGCTCGACATCGAACCTCGCGAGCTGCTGGAGAGTGCCGAGTCTTACCTGCTCGCGGGCAACTTGCCATACAACATCGCTCAACCGGTCCTCAGACGTTTTCTCGAGGCCGTTCCCCAGCCGCGCCGCCTCGTCGTCATGGTGCAGGCAGAAGTCGCCAAGAGCATCGTCGCGGAAGCCGGTGGCATGAGCGTGTTGAGCGTCGCCGTGCAACTCTACGGGAAGCCGCGTCTTCTCTTTCGTGTGCCGCCGTCCGCATTCCAGCCACCGCCAAAGGTCCACTCGGCCGTCGTCCGCATCGATGTGACGCCAAGGCTACGGGCCGACGTGCAGGACAAGGAAGCGTTCTTCCGCATCGTGCGGGCCGGCTTCTCCGCGCGACGCAAGCAGCTTCGCAACGCGCTGGCCAACGGACTCCGGATCGACGCGTCGGCTGCGGGAGCGCTGCTTGACGCTGCAAACGTCGATCCGACGTTGAGGCCGCAGGCCCTCTCCCTGGATGCGTGGGCCTCGCTCGAGCGCGCATGGACGAAGGGCGGACGGCCCGAGGGCCAATCGTGAGTGGCGAGATCGCCGTACGCTCCTCAGCGAAAATCAACTGGACGCTGGAAGTGCTCGGACGCCGCGACGACGGCTACCACGAAGTACGTACCATTCTCCAAACGATCGCACTCTCGGACACCGTCACCGCCGCTCCGGCCAACAGCCTTGAGCTAGACCTGTCGGGTTCGTTCGACGCGCTCCGCAACGAAGACTCCCCGCGCAATCTCGCCTACCGGGCCGCGCAGCTTCTCCGTGACGAATGCCGAGTGGACGCCGGAGCGCTGATCAGGTTGGAGAAGCGGATCCCGGTGGCTGCCGGTCTCGGCGGTGGCAGCAGCAACGCCGCCGCGACGCTTCGCGCGCTCCGCTCCCTGTGGCGACTCTCCCTCACCAGCGATGAACTGGCCGCCATCGCAGCCAAGCTGGGCTCCGACGTCCCGTTCTTCCTCACAGGCGGAACCGCCCTCGGCTCCGGGCGTGGCGACGAGATCTCGCCACTGCCAGACGCACCGCCCCAACCGCTCGTCGTCGCCTGGCCGGATCTACCGGCGCGGGACAAGACTGCCCAGGCCTATGCGGCCTTGAAGTCGGAACACTACAGCGATGGCACAACCACAGAGCAGCTCGCAGAGCGTCTATCCGGCGGCGGCTCTGTCGTTAACGATGACGTCCACAACGTGTTCGAGCCCGCCCTCCCCAGCATCAACGCCGCGGCCGGGCAGCTGTTCGCCGACGCCCACGCGCTCGGCCGGCCACACCTCGCGGGGAGCGGCCCGGCCTTCTTCTTCCTGCTCGCCCCAGCCGAACCAGCCGAGCCGATTATCCGAGGACTCGCGCGCGTGGGGTTGGACGCAATCGAGACCCATACGATCGCCGCCGCCGAAGCCATGGAGGAGCTCTCTGGCCATGGCTGAGGTAATGGCGGGCTTCGTCTGCGGCTTCGCGCTCTCCCTGGCGGCCACACCGATCGCGGCCATCCTCATCGTGAGAGCGCGCGTCACCAGCCCGCTCATGCAGCAGATCGTGCCGGAAGGGACATCGCTCATCGCGGTATCCGTCCTACTGTACACGTTCCTCATGCTCACCATGACGGCCGTCGGCATTTTGCTCGGCATGCTGCTCGCCGGGCTCGAGAGCAGCAATCCAGCGAGCGGCCTCGGCAGTCCGAACCGCGCATACACCGCGTTCGTCCTCATCGCCACCGCCATCGCCGTCCTCCCGCTCGCCGTGGCGAGCGCCAGACTGCGCGCGCCGCTCGTGATCGGCGGTCTGATCTTCGTCGCCACCTTCGCTTGGTTCATGCCTTACCTCGCGAGCTGGTCGCCGATCGAAGGCTAAGCAGGCCTGCTGGTATACTGCCGCGATGGGAACCATCATCGATATGCACATCCACACCACGCGCGGCGCGTCGGATAGTGGACTCGACCCCAACGACCTAGCCCGAGAAGCCATCAAGCGAGGCCTCACCGCCGTCCACGTCAGCGAGCACGACAGGCTCTGGGATCGCTACGTGCTCCAGGAGTTCCGTGAACAATACCCCAACCTCCTCATCGCAAACGGCATGGAGGTCTCCACGGACATGGGCCACATCCTCGCGCTTGGCCTGAAAGAGTACGTGGGTGGCATTCGCCACTGCGAGGAACTCCGTCGCGTTGCTGACGAACAGGGCGCCTTCCTGATCGTCGCGCACCCGTTCCGCCACTTTTTCGATCCCGTGTACTTCACACGCCAGGGCAAAGAGCCGTTCACGCTCACCCCGGAGCAAGCGGCCAAGCTGCCCGTCTTCCAGCTCATCGACGCCATCGAAGTGCTCAACGGCGCCAATACCGTACGCGAGAACATCTACGCGCTCAAGGTCGCGCAAGCTATCGGTAAACCGGGAACCGGCGGTAGCGACGCCCACTCCACGCAGGGCATCGGCACCTATTGCATCGTGTTCGAGAGAGACGTCAAATCCCAGGAAGAACTCCTGGCGGAACTGCACGCAGGCCGGTTCCATGCCGGCCACGGCCTGCTGGACGGCAACCTCCAGCGGCTCACGGAGAACAGCCTCCCCGCGGATGCGTCCAGCTAACAACGCTTCACGGCCGTGATTCGCGCATTTGTTCTGGTGCTCAGGCCATGCTAGACTAGCGTCATCTAACTCCCGAGAAGACACTTCTCGCTAGACGGAGCGCATGTCCCGCACCTACGTCGCCCTCGACCTGGAAACGACCGGACTTGACGCTGAACGCGACGCGATCATGGAGATCGGCGCGGTGCGGTTTGATCTGGATGGACACGCAGAGACGTTCAGCACGTTCGTCGACCCGAAGCGGCCAGTCCCCTATCGCATCCAGCGCCTCACCAACATCAGCGATAGCGACTTGGCGGGCGCGCCTCTGCTCGCCGTCGTCGCGCCCGAACTCGAAGCCTTCGTCGGTGAGCACCCGATCGTAGGACAGAACATCGCCTTCGACCTCGAATTCTTGGAGCGTTCACGCATTTACGTGCGCGGGCCCGCATACGACACGCAAGAACTCGCGAACGTCCTCCTGCCCGACCTCGTAGAGCAAAGCCTGAAGGCGATAGCGCGACACCTCGGGATCGACTTCCCCGTCCGCCATCGCGCTCTCGCGGACGCGGAAGCCGCGCGGCTCGTCTTTGTCGCGCTCGTTGAACGCCTTGCCGCTCTACCGGCGGAGTTGCTAGCGGAAGCCGAGCGCATCGCCTCCACCATCGATTGGCCGCTCCACCACCTCCTCCATGACGTCGTGGAAGGGCTGCCTCAGCCTGCGGAGGGCGCTTCAGACGCCGCTGGCCTGCTGCACGGCGCCGTCCGTCCTCCTCGCGAAGTCAGCCCGCCCGTTGGACCTGCGCTCGCGGAGCGTTCAACGATCGACCCACCGGACATCGAGTTCAAACTCACAACGAGCGCCCGAGACGTGATCGACGACTTCGAGGACAGGCCCGAGCAGGTCGCGATGGCGCTAGCCGTGAGCCAGACGCTCAACGAGAGCGAAGCACTGCTGGTTGAAGCCGGGACGGGCGTGGGCAAATCGCTCGCCTACCTGCTGCCAGCGGCCGCGTACGCGCAGCTCAACAATGAACGCGTGATCGTCTCCACAAATACGATCAACCTGCAGGCGCAGCTCATGAGCCAGGACATCCCCGCCGTCCAGCGTCTCCTCGGCGCTGACAACCTGCGGGCGGCGCAACTCAAGGGCCGCCGCAACTACCTCTGCCTACTGCGATGGGCGAACTTACGTAATGCGCCGGCCAGGACAGAAGAGGAGACGCGGTTGCTCGTACGGCTGCTGCTCTGGCTCCCCCACACCGAGACTGGCGACCGGGCGGAGCTGCGCCTGTCTCAAGGCGAGGACGCCGTCTGGAACCGGCTCTCTGCCCAGCACGAAGCCTGCCTCTCGACGCCTTGCGCCTTCGTCAGAGATGGCTCCTGTTTCCTGCTGCGAGCACGCAGGCGAGCGGAGGCTGCTCACCTCGTCGTCGTCAACCACGCGCTCATGCTCTCCGATCTTGCTGTCGGCGGTGGCGTCATCCCCGAGTACTCCCACCTCGTCGTCGATGAAGCGCAGCATCTGGAGGACGAGGCCACGCGGCAGTTCGGATTCCAGGGCGATGAGGACAGCGTCGGCGCGTTCATGGACGGCAGCGCCGCGCTAGCGAACAGCCTGCGCAACGCCTCTAGAGGCCTGGCAAGCCAGCTCCAGACAACACGCGACCTGCTCGAGACTGCCGCGCGCGCGGACGATGCGATCGCGCGAGCGCGACAGCGCGCGCCGGAGTTCTTCGACGGCCTCATCGCCTTCATGCGTCAGCAGTCCGCCGATGTGGGCGCCTATGATCAGCGCCTATCCCTCAACCGAGGGATGCGCGTTCAGCCCGACTGGGGAAGCGTTGAGATGGCCTGGGAGAATCTCTCCGCAACACTCGCGGAAGTCGTTTCGGCCTTAGGCCTTCTCCAACGCGGCCTCCAGTCTCCCGACGCCGCCGCCATCCTCGACCACGACACATTGCTGTCCGACGCAGCCGAACTACTGCAGACCGGTGAGTCACTGCGCGAGGGAATCGGCGCCATCATTCTCAAAGACGACCCGAATACTGTCTGCTGGCTCACCCAGCGGAGATCGGGGACGGGGACCATACTCGCCAGCGCACCTCTGAGCGTCGCCGGGTTGCTTGAGGAGCAACTCTTCGCGCAGAAAGACGCCACCATCCTGACTGGCGCCACGCTCACAACCGAAGCCAGCTTCGACTACGTCCGCAGGACGCTCGGCACGGTCGACGCGAACGAACTGGCGCTCGGCTCGCCCTTCGATTATGCGGAGTCGACGAAAGTGCTCGTGCCACAGGACATGCCGGAGCCGAGCCAGAGCAGCTACATGGCCGCGCTTCAGTCCGCCTTGATCGACCTTGTGCGGGCCAGCCGAGGCAGAGCGCTCGTGCTCTTCACGTCGCACGCAAGCTTGCGCGCCGCCCACCGCGGTATCCGCCAAGCGCTAGAGGATGAACAGATCCTCGTGCTCGGCCACAACATCGACGGATCGCCGCGACAGCTCGCGCAGGCGCTCCGCGAAGAAGCGAACACGGTCGTCCTCGGCACCGCAAGCTTCTGGGAGGGCGTCGACATCGTCGGCGATGCCCTATCGCTGCTCGTCATGACCCGCCTGCCGTTCTCCGTGCCGAACGACCCGATCTTCCATGCCCGATCTGAACTCTACGATGATCCATTCAGTCAGTACGCCGTCCCGCAGGCCGCGCTGCGTTTCAAGCAGGGCTTCGGCCGGCTAATCCGGCGCAAGACTGACCGCGGCGTGATGGTCGTTCTCGACGCCCGCATCACGACGCGTGCCTATGGCCAAGCCTTCCTGCATTCGCTCCCACCGTGCACCGTAGAGAAAGCGCGGCTCCACCAGATGCCGGACCTAGTATCACAATGGCTAGACCGCCCCGAGCCGTGAGACTTCACTCCATCAGGCCCGCTGACGCCGAACGCCTCGCCACATGGCTGCCGGATGTGGCCGCTGAGGCAGGCTGGGCGGATTGGGCCAACCCTGATGCGCTCTCACGCTCAGTCCACGACCCGCAAGTGCTCACCGATGACTCGTCGACCGCGTTCCTCGCATACGAACTAACCTCGCCCGTCCCGAACGCCGCGCGCGTCGACTTCCTTGCCGTGTTTCCTCAGAAGCGACGCCTGGGCATCGGCGGACGTACCGCGCTCGCCTTCGAGCGTCGTCTCCGCGGCAAGGCGGAATGCGTCTACACGCAGGTGCCGGCGTCTATCGGACTGGCGCTATATTTCTGGCTTCGGCTAGGCTATCAGCCCCTCACGCAAGCAGATTGGCCCATCACTCCCCAGCCTGGGCCACCGTCCATCTGGATGAAGCGCGAACTCTAGCCTCGGCGCCGCGTTACCCACATGCGAGTGGCGATATGCGCCACGCCATACGCGAGCCCGAACAACCCACCGAAAAAGATCAGGCCGAGAAGCGTGTCGGCGACAAGGCCCATAATCACGATCCCCGCCACGAATGCGAAGAACACCGGGAAGGTGCGCCACTTCCACTCGGGCATGGACCTCGGCGGCGCCTTCGGCGGCGTCTTGGGCGCCTGCTGCTGCTGGTAGGCCGGACCCTCATCCGGGCGGCGGCCCTTGCGTCGGCGGCGGCGTCGGCGTATCTGCGAATCGCTCACGGCTAGTCTCGCCTCCGATAGCGCCTTCTCTCCGAACGCGGCCGCCTCATACGCGCCTGTTCGGGAACCGCTTCGGTTTGACTCAGACATCGCTGGCAGGCAAAGCGCAGCGCTAAGAACTGCTCATCAATCCAGACTTGGCCACAGTCCTTGCCTTCTGTGTCGCTTCGCTCATTTAAATGGTAGCGCTCGCCGCAGCTGTGGCAGACCGAAGTCGTACGATCATCCGCTTCCTCTCGACACACGACACAGACCACTCGTTCAGCCACGACCGCTACTCATCCTCGCTCTGCCAGCTCTCGCACAAGCGCCACTTCCTCCTCGCTCGTCGTCACGCGTCCGTCGAGCTTGGCGGCCCGTAACGCCTTCAGCGCTGATCCTACCGCCGGACCGCGCGCGATGCCTAACCGCCGCAGGTCGCTCCCGTCAAGTTGCGGCCGCACAAAGCGCCAAGTATCCAAGTAACGGCGAGCACGCCTCGCCGCCCGCGCCGGCCCGATCAGGGCGAACGATTCGACTGCCTCCACCGGCCTCGGCGAAAGCAGTTCCGCGATGCGGCTCGGCTTCGCGTCCGCTGCAGCCAGCTCTCCCGCGAGCCGCTGGATGCCTAACAACCCCGCCACCGCTGATGCTTGCCGGCCCGTCATTGCCAGACGCCCGATCGCGTCCTCGGCCTGCAAGGGTGCAGCCTGTGCCAACAACATGCAGAAGAGCGCGGCATTCCGATGCGACATCGGGAGCGTCGGGAGACGCGATACCGCCCGCAGTTTGCGAGAATCCAGCGTCAACTCCTGATGCGCGGCCTCCAGAACGTGGCGCCGGGCAGCCAGGCGAACGATGCTCCCAACCTCCCCTTCGGCCGCAATCCGCTCGAACTCGCGTCGCAGGCGCGTACCGCTGATCGTCTCAACATAGCCACGGTCACGCTCCAGGCAGGCGGCCGTCTTGCGTTCGATGCGAAAGCCAAGCCTACCCGCGTACCGGACGGCCCGGAAGATCCTCGTTGCGTCGTCCTGGAAGCTTTCGCCGTGCAGGACGCGAACCAACCCTCTCTCAAGATCACGCTCGCCACCGTGCAGGTCGATCAGCTCACCCGGCCGCTCACCGGCAAGGCGCAGCGCCATCGCGTTGATCGTGAAGTCCCGCCTCTCCAGGTCCTCCTCAATTGTCGAAGGCCTGACCGTAGGCAGCGCGCCTGGTCTCGTGTAGTACTCGGTCCTCGCTCGCGCCAAGTCCAGCCGAAATCCGTTTCCGCGCACGACCGCCGTTCCGAAACGAGGATGCAGCACAACATTCGCCCGCAGCCGTCTCGCGAGTTCGTTCGCCACCGCCTTTACGTCCTCTTCGACGACAAGGTCGACATCCACAAGTTGCGATCCCAAGAAAAGGTCACGAACGGCGCCGCCGGCGAGAAACAGGCTGCTTCCGCGACGCTCCATGAGTGATACGGTCGCATCTAGTGCGTCGCCGACAGGCTCCGGGAGGCGCTGGGGGAGACGTTTCAACAGCCGTGTACGAAGTCGCCCCATCTTGCGAGCAGTGTACCAGGCGTCCCGGATGGGGCGTAACTTGACAAAACAGCGGGTTCGTTCCTAAGATGGCGCAAGCCCGGCTTTCATCACCCGGCGATACGTCGCCGGAGGAGGTAGCACCGCTGCAAGCACGTTTCGGGCAAGGCGAACTAGCAGGCAATCATCAGCGGCGCAAGGATCGCGCCTCGATTGACCAACATCTCTTCAATCACCCGTCCAGCGCGGCAAAGACCTGCCCCGGCCTTCAGCTCACGCTTCAGCAATCCCAAGCCATGGCTCGCCGATCACCTTCTCAGGAAGGCGGCGCTATTGCAGTTCAACACGGAAGGTGGCCACGTTGGCTAAGCCAACCGACCTGGAGAAGCGTCTGGGCGTGACATTCAAAAGTCCACAGCTTCTGAAGAGTGCGTTCGTTCACAGTTCCTACGTGAACGAAAATCCTCATGCTGCTCCCGAGTCCAACGAACGACTGGAGTTCCTAGGCGACGCGGTTCTGGGACTCGTCGTGGCTGACGAGTTGTACGCAGCCTACCCCGACGACGACGAAGGCCGCCTGACCGAATTGCGCGCCCACCTCGTGCGCCGTGACACGCTCGCGCAAGCCGCCGGCCGGATGCGCCTGGGCGAGGAGCTTCTGCTCGGCCATGGCGAGGATGAAGGGGGCGGACGCTCGCGTCCGACCAACCTGTCACATGTCTACGAAGCCGTCGTTGGCGCCGTGTTCCTCGATCAAGGCCTGGAGCCCGCGCGAAGGTTCGTCCTCGATTCGCTTGAGGATGAACTCGCCGAGGTAAGAGAGCGGGGTTCGCCGATGGACCCGAAGTCCCGCCTCCAGGAGTTCTGCCAAGCTCGGTTCCAGTCCACGCCGCAGTATCAGCTCGTCGAGACTGAGGGCCCCGATCATTCCCGGAACTTCACGGTAGAAGCCATCATCAACGGCCAGCAGTTGGGAACGGGTAGCGGGTCCAGCAAGCAGCAGGCCGAAAAGCTAGCCGCCCTAGAAGCGCTTCGCAAACTAGAGAGCCAGTAGGTACCAGACAAGGATGTCTTACACATGTACCTAAAGCGACTAAACCTGAACGGCTTTAAGAGCTTCGCGTCCGCCACGACGCTTGAGTTCGGGCCCGGTGTCACGTGCATCGCCGGCCCCAACGGTTCCGGTAAGACCAACGTAGCCGAGGCGATTCGCTGGGTCCTTGGCGAGCAGGCCAAGAGTTCGCTCCGCGCCCGTAGAACGGAAGACATCATCTTCTCCGGTAGCGATCGGCGCCCAGCGCAAGGCATGGCCGAGGTCAAGCTCACCCTCGACAACGGCGACGCGTGGTTGCCCCTCGATTTTGAGGAAGTAGTCGTCGGCAGGCGCGCCTATCGGAGCGGCGACAATGAGTACTACCTGAACCAAAGCCGTGTTCGCTTGAAGGACCTCAGCGAACTGTTCATGAAGGCGCAGGTCGGCCAGAACAGCTACGCATTCATGGGCCAGGGGTTGGTCGAGCACGTGCTGACACTGCGGCCAGAGGAGCGCCGCGGCCTGATTGAAGAGGCCGCTGACGTTCGCCTCCACCGCGAGAAGCTGAACGAGTCGCAGCGGCGCCTCGCCGCCACGCGCGACAACCTGGATCGCATCGAACTGCTCGCGCGCGAGATCGCGCCTCGCCTGCGCCAGCTCGAGCGACAGGCCGAACGCGCGACCGAGCACGCGCGCCTGAGCGCTGAGCTTGCCGACGCTCTCAAAACGCTGTACGGGCAGCAATGGCAGGACGCCCAGGAGTCGCTGACGGCCGCCCTTGCGGCCTGCGACCAGCGCCAGGAAGCTTTCGATCACGCCCGCAACGAAGCCACCGCCTTCGAAGAAGGCCGCGTATCCCTGTCAGACGCCATTGATGAGCGCCGTCGCGACATCGCGGAGCGCGAGGACCGCTACCGGACCCTCGACCAGTACCGCCGCGACCTAGAACAGCGCATTAAGGTGGACGGCGAGCGGCAGGCGATGCTGGAGACCCGCCGGGACGAACTCTCGTCCGAGAGCGAGGCGCTACGCGAAGAACGCCAGCAGGTTGCCGCGCTTGTGGAACAGCAACGCGAGCGAGCAACCGAACTCGCACAAGCCCTTGAAGAAGCACGCAAGCCCGACGCCAACGCCCAGGAGCTGGCGCGTATCGATGCCAGTCTGCAGGAGCTACAGCAACAGATCACCCACGCAGATGAACTCGCGACACAAGCGAGCGCCCAGGCAGCAGGAGCGCAGGCTCGGCTCAGCGCGCTCCAGGAGCAGCAAGAGCGCGTACAAGCAGAGGCTGTCACGCTCACGGAGCGGCGGCGCGAGCAGATCGCCTCGTTGAAAGCGTGGGCGAAGGAGATCGCGTCGCTGCGAGCCCGCTCGGTTGAACTCACCCCGGTCGAGTACCGCACCGCCGGCTCGCTAAAGGCGGCGCGCGAACGGCTGGAGCGTGCCTCCTTGGCCGTCGTGCGAAGGGAAGAAGAGCTGCGAACGCTGACCGCCGCCATCCAGGCCGCTGAGACGCGCCTTGAGGCCGCTCAGGCGGCGGGAATCGACCTTCCGCCTTCTGACGCGGGCGTGCAAGCGCTGCTCCAGGCAGGCGGCAAGGATCCGGAACATGAGCCGGCGGCGGATAGCCGCATTCATGGCCTGATCGGCATGGTCGGTCAGCTACTGCGCGTGCCGGCCGGCCTCGAACGTGCGATTGAAGCAGCCCTCGCCGACAGCCTTCACGCCGTCGTCGTCGAAACGCAGGAAGACGCCATAGCGGCCATCGAACTGCTCGTGAGCGAAGACCTCGGGCGGGCGACCGTCTACCCAATCAACGACCTCCGCCCAATCCATCCGATCAACTTGCTGGATGAGAAAGGAGTGATCGGCGTGGCATCCGAACTCGTGCGATGCGATGCGCGATACCGGCCACTCGTCGATACCCTCCTCGGCCGCACGATCGTCGCTGAGAATGTCGGCCTTGCCAAGCAACTCCTCCGCCGCGGACTCGGCAACGTCGTCACGCTGGACGGGACGCTCCTGCACCCGGTCGGCTCCATGACGGGCGGCAGCGCAAGAGCCGTGCGGCGCGCCTTCACCCACAAGCGCGACGTCGGCGAACTGCCAACTGAACTCGAGCACATGCGAGCGTCGCACAACGAAGCGACTGAGGCGCTCGAAGGCGAACATCGCGAGCAGGCCGACGCCCGGCAGGAGCGCGACCGTCTCGCTCCAGAAGCCGAGCGTGCGTCCGGCGAACTCTCAGCCGCCAACGAAGCGTTTCGACAGCAAAAGGCGCGCCTCCCCGCTATCGCGGCACGTCTCGCGACACTGCACGCGCGCCTGCTAGACACCCGCGCCACGTTGGAGCGTAGCACCGGGGAACTCACCAACGCGCAAGAATCGCTCGACGAAGCGCGGGCCGAGGCCGAAGAACAGCGCACGCTGAGCGAGCAGCTCGCTCCGCGGAGCAGGGAGCTGGCCGCATCGCGACTGGCCCTCGCCCAGTCGGACGGAGAGCGGACGAGCCGCATCAAGACGCTCGAAACGGAACTGCATGCGCTCCAGCAGCAAGCAGAGGTGCAGAGCGCTTCCTTGCAACGGGTCGAGGCTGAGATACACCGGCGCGTGGGGGCCAGCGACCGCATTGAAGGGGAGCTGAACACCGTCCTCACCCGTCTCGAAAGCTCGAAGCGCGAGCTGGAGACGAAAACGCACGAGGCGGCAGCAGCCCGCGAGGAACTCGCCCCTGCCCGCCACGCCCTTGAGCAGATCGAGTCCCGTCAGCGAACGATCGACAGCGACCTTGCGGATGGCAGGTCCAAATCGCTCGCCGCCGAGCGCATCCTCCTCGAAGCGCAATCGGCCGTCAAACTTCGGACCGAGGAGTTGGAAGCGCTGCGCGAGCGGCTCGAAGAAGACGGCTTCAGCCCGCTGGAAGACGGTGAGATCGGCCCGATCGAAACCCCTGCTAGCGAAGCGCCGGCTGATGCAACGCCGGCTGACGAAGAGCCGGAGACGAAGCCCGGCGAGCCTCCCACGTGGCTCAAGTCGGAAGCCGCGGCTGGCGACGACCATCCACCGATGCGCGGTGGCGCTCCCGTCGACGCCGTCATGTTGAAGGACCGCATTAGCGAACTGCGAGGCAGCATCCGTAAGCTGGGCCCCGTCAACGAGCAGGCCGAAGAGGACTTTTCAGAGAACCGCGAGCGGCACGAATACCTGACCAAGCAGCTCAGCGACCTGCGCGAGGCCGAGGAAGCGCTTCAAGAGGCGATCAAGGAGCTGGAATCGATCATCAAGGAGCGCTTCTCCAGCACCTACCGCCAGGTGAACGCATCGTTCCAGCGCTACTTCCAGATGTTCTTCGGCGGCGGCCAAGCGGAGCTGCTTCTCACCAAGACCGGCGAAGAGGACGTCCTCGCCGGCGTCGACATCGTCGCCCAACCTCCCCGCAAGAAGGTCCGGTCGCTGAACATGCTCTCCGGCGGCGAGCGCTCGCTGACCGCCATGGCGCTCCTCTTCGCGCTGCTCGACACCAACCCCTCGCCCATCTGCGTGCTCGACGAAGTGGACGCCGCGCTGGACGAGTCGAACGTCGGCCGCTTCAACGAAGCGCTGCAGGCGCTCTCAGAGCGCACGCAGTTCATCATCATCACCCACAACCGCCGCACGCTGGAGATGGCGGACACCATCTACGGCGTCTCCATGGGCGAGGACAGCACCTCCACCCTCCTCTCGCTCCGCATCAGCGACGTCCCAGAGACGGCTGGCTAAAAGCTACAGCGACAGTGAAGTTGTGGCGGGACTCATTGTTGGGGTAGACGGCCGCCTGGGAAACACTCCATGTTGAAATACGAGATCACGCCCAGGATATCGTTCGCCAGGTCGATCACGCCGTCGCCGTTCATGTCGAAGCGCGCATTGTCCCACGGCGCGGTCGGGTCCGCCGGCGTCGCGCCTCCTAATGGGTCGAACGCCAGGATCGTCCCAAGTATGTCGTTAGCCAAGTCAACGAAGTGATCCGGCCACCCTGGCCCCGCTACGTCCGGGCAAAAGACCGCCGGCTGCACACCTTCATTCTGCTTTTCCCATATATAGCCATGGCTGAAGCGTTGATAGCCAGTGCAGCCCTGGGAGGACGGACACCTGACCGGGTCCACGGAGCTATCGAGCTGGTTCATTAGCGGCAGCCCGATGTCGGTCGTTGCTTGCTCCCACGCGTAGTAGAACGGAAGCTGCACCCAGTAGGCCGAATCTACGTCCCAGCGACCCGCCATGATGGCGTTGGCATCAAACGTGATGTTGGGGTTGTTTTCGTACTCGAACGTCTGCGGATGCCTCTTGAAGTCCATGATACTGCCCCATCGGCCCAGCTCCGGGTTCGGCACGTAGTGAACGAAGAGTTGGCATAGGGCGAACGAACCGCACCCGGCGTGGGGCGGGTTCAGGTCTGCGGTCCAGCCGAGGGCCTCCCAGGAGTTGTCGGGGTTGAGCAACGAACCCAAGTAGATGTATACAGCACGGATCGCCTGCGCCGGCTCACTCACGCCGCTCACCCATGAGTTGGTGGACGGCCCAGCGTTGGGGGGCGATGTGACGTTGACCCCATTGATGTACGTGGGCCTGATAGTATCGAACTGCCAGTGGAGATGCGGGCCGCAACCACCTTGCCCGTCAGTTGTAAACCCCGTCTGTCCCTGAGTGCCTACGTGATCTCCTTGAAGAATCCTTTTACCGTTGTCAGCGGGACTATTGTATGGCGTGGATGCGAAGTGCGCGTAACTGATCGACATGTTACCCAGCGGATCCCCAGTCGTCAGGAGCTTGACGAAGTTTCCCAGGCCTTCGTTCGGATCGCACGTCTCCGGGTCAATCGTATTCCTTGCGGAAACAATAGTGCCTTCTGCTGACGCACGAACGTCGCTATTTGCGATCACCAAGTCCCAAGCGTTCGTGCAACTTCCGCCGCCGCAGGAGTGAAAGCCACTGAACGGCAGCGTTGTAGTTATCACGCTCATGCCCGGTGCGTACGGCCACTTAAACCGAAACTTGTCGTGATCTGCACTGACATTGCTCGCCAGCGACAACCACGCCAAGCCTATCACGGCACCGATAGTACCGAACAAGAGCAAGCGTCCAGCTACCCGAAGCATTAGTTGGCGCCCAACGTGAGTGTCTCAATGATCGCCAGACCCAGCGCCGGAACAGTGCCCAAGTCCGGACTAATGAACATCACGCCGAAATTGACTCCACCGTCGCGATCAGAGCCATCTACTGCGACTGGAACAGTAGCGTGTAGGCTGCTTTGGATCGGACCGACGGTGAAGCACGCTGGGACCAGCCGGTTCGCTAGCTCGACTTCAAAGAATGTACTTGAGATCGGCCCTTCAACGATGTCGGTGTAAAACTCGCAGGTCTCAGGACTTGGCGGACCGTAGAACTGTTCCGCGCTCCTTCCTGATGAGATCACCACCGTGAGGAGATCATCGCGCTGGCCAGCCTCACGTGGGCTGCGTATGTTCACAGCCAAGTCACTCCCGGTCGCCGTGAATTCCTCGGGATAGCAGATTGAGTAGCGGTCTTGCGGATCGACGTAGGCCACCCAGTCCTGCGGGCAGTCTGACCGGCCCGCTGACGGCGCGTCAACGGGCTCCACGGTCTCCCAGCGCACCGGCGTCCGCGTCGGCACCACAACAGGCGTGGATGTGGGCTGCGTCGTTGGTGACGGTGGCGGCGGCAGGCAGTCGCCGCCTCGCACGGTGACCTCGGTGTCCTCCACCTCTAGCGGCTCGTAGTACTGGCCGTCCGTATCGAACACCTGCGGCTCCACGCGCGCCAGGGCGCCATCCCAGCCGGCGTTCCGCACCGTTGTCGTTCCCTGCCCCACGGGCGTGAAGCGCACCGTCATCAGCAGCAGCGGCTCGCCCTTGGCGACCGGGTCGACGCCCTCTTCGAGGTTATCTTCTACGCGTTGTGAACTCGGTACGAAGCTGATGCCGCCAACGACGGCGCGCCCCAGATGGTCTTCAAGGAACATGCTCGGGAGAAACGACCGCACGATACCGTCGCCGTCGACATCCTGTAGCCCTAGATCTGAATTGAGCTGGACGTCGCTTCCTCCCAGGATGCGGAGGACGTCCGGGTCGTACTGCAACGTCGCCTGGAAGCCCACCACGCCGGCGGACACGCCCGGCGTCCTGCTGCTCTCGCGCGGCACAAGGTCGTCCAGATAGATGCGCACTGCCGCGATGCTGCCGCAGGAGACCTCGCTGTTGACGGCCTCCAACCGCATCCGGTTCTCCGCGCCCGCGGGCGTGCGCGTGTCACCACTGTCTTGGCCGATCGCAATGAATGAACCTACGATGACGGCGCCAATCGCCAGCGCCCCGCCAACCAATACTACCCACATCCGCCTGCTCATCTACGCCCTCCTTCGCCATGTTCTGGTGGAGCTAGTATACTCCCCCCTCATGAGACGCTGTCAAGCGCCAGACGGTTCCGTTGATCGTCCCCTGCCCTCGCGATAGGATCGACGGCAGATGCGATTCTTCCGTAGGACACCCAAGGTCGACGACGCTCCCGACGCGGCGCCTGTAGCAGCGCCCGATGAGACCACGGACGCCGACGACGAGACCGGCGATTCTGGCGATGCCGAGCAGATCGCCACAGCGGACGTCGCGCTCGCGGCCGAGGACGAGGAGCGCACCGAGGTCGCCCTCGAGCGGACGAAGCGCTCCTGGTTCGGCAACATCTCCAAGATCTTCTCGCGCGGCAACGTCGACGAAGAACTCTGGGAGGAGCTTGAGGAGCTGTTGATCGGCGCCGACGCCGGCGTCGCGACGACCGAGAAGATCCTCGACGACGTCCGGGCGCGCGTCGCGGACGAAGGCATCAAGGACGCGGCGGAGGTCGAGGAGGCGCTCAAGCAGACGCTCGTCGATCTGCTGCGCTCCCCCGAAGGCACGGGCAGCCTCTGGACCGACAACGGTTCCGGCTCTGGCTCTGATGCCGCGCCTCCCAAGCCCGCCGTGATCCTCGTCCTCGGCGTCAACGGCACCGGCAAGACAACGACCATCGCCAAGCTCGCCCACGCCTACAAAACGGAAGGCCGCACCACGGTCATCGCCGCAGCCGACACGTTTCGCGCCGCCGCGATCGAACAGCTCAAAGCGTGGGGCGGCCGCGTCGGCGCGGACGTCATCGCCCACAAGCAGGGCGCCGACCCGGCCGCCGTTGTGTTCGACGCTCTCGAGGCTGCCGAGAGCAGGAACGCCGATGCCGTCATCATCGATACCGCGGGCCGCCTCCACACGAAGTTCAACCTGATGGAGGAACTCACCAAGCTCAAGCGCATCATCGCGCGCAAGCAGCCCGACGCCCCGCACGAAGTCCTCCTCGTCCTCGACGCGACGATCGGACAAAACGCGCTCATCCAGGCTGAGGCGTTCACGAAGGCGGCGGAAGTGACGTCTGTCTGTCTGACGAAGCTGGACGGCACGTCGAAGGGTGGCATCGTGTTCGCTATCGCCGACCAGATGGGCATCCCCGTGCGCCTCGTTGGCACGGGCGAAGAGCCGGAAGACCTCGCCCCCTTTTCAGCGGAAGCCTTCGTCGAGGCCCTCTTTCGTTGAAAAGGGCCTGTTCCGCTGGGCGTCGCGGCCTCCGCTTGATGCACCGCATCCCTCAGCACCACGGCTTCACTGGGAAGCCCCGCTTCCCTTATGAAGTGACCTTGTCTGGTATCCTCAATGTTATGTTGGGCAGGTTGCTCACGGAGCGTACTCATCTAAAGCCGCTCCATGTCTGAGACGCTAGCCTGGTGGGCCATGCTACAGGTTGTCGGACTAGCGGCCTTGCCCCTCTGCCTCTCATTGTTCCAGCGATTGCCCGACAAAGGCTACACCCTTTCTAAGGCCTTCGGCCTCCTCCTCGCCGGCTACATCTTCTGGATCCTCGTCCACTTCGGTCTGCCAAATTCCACACGCGCCATCTGGTTCGTGCTGCTGCTCGTCGCGGGCGCCTCTGCTCTCCTGCTCTGGCGCCGTCGCGTGGATGTCGTCTCGTTCGCGCGGGAGCGCTGGTGGCTGATCCTCGCGACCGAGGCGCTCCTCTTCCTCACGTTCATCACGGCCGCCTACCTCCGCTCGTACGTGCCCGATTTCGGTGGCACCGAAAAGCCAATGGACTTCATGTTCCTCAACGCCGTGACCCGGGCTGAGAGCTTCCCGCCGGCCGACCCGTGGCTCGCGGGCGAATCTGTCAGCTACTACTACTTTGGCTTCCTGCTCGTGTCCGTGATGACGCGCCTGAGCGACACCATCGCAAGCGTATCGACAGGCGTCGGCTATAACCTCGGCCTTGCGATGATCGTGGCGCTCGCCGTCACGGGCGCCTTCGGCCTGATCTACAACCTGACCGCCCCCAGCGAGCGCCGCGCAGCGGAGGGAGGTCCCGGCACGCCCGCGAGAGGCTTCAACTCGAAGCCGCTCTGGCGCCCGATGATCTTCGGCCTCGCCGGGGCCCTACTCTTGGCCGTCATGGGCAATCTAGAGGGACTGCTGGAGCTATTCGCGGCGCACAACTTCGGCTCGGCCGGGTTCTGGGACTGGGTCAACGTCCGCGAGCTAGCCGCGTACAACAGCTCTAGCTGGTTCCCAGACCAGTTCTGGTTCTGGTGGCGGGCCACGCGCATTCTAGACGCGGGCGCCGGCATTCATGAGATACCGTTCTTTAGCTTCCTCCTGGGCGACCTCCATGCACACGTGATGTCTATCCCGTTCGTGCTCCTCGCCGTCGGCGTCGCCCTGACGCTGCTGCGTTCTGACGAGCCGCTCGACCTCGTCGTCTGGCTGGAACGGCCGCTCTGGCTCATCGGCTTCGGGCTGATCGTGGGCGGGCTGGCATTCCTCA
>QIFC01000107.1 GCA_003228685.1 Chloroflexota bacterium | reverse complement strand
GAGCACGGAAGAGTTCCGGACGGACTGGACTACGCGGTTAGCCCCGGCCGGACTGTCATAAAGACTGGACCAGTTTTCGGGGGCAGGTCACGCGTTGTGTCATACGTGGGCGATTGTACAGACTTACAAAGCAATGTCGACGGCGCATCAGTTTGTCGTACAGCCCGCCCGAGGATCACCAGCCCTGCGCACCCTTGGTGTGACGTTAGATCGAGTGCTTCCGCGAGCTCCTGGATACACAAAGACGCCCTGACGAAGGCTCGTCGGGCGCCTCTGGTGGAGTGAGATTCGGGGAGCCCCGCCTCTCCTCATCTCGCTCCTGCAACCTATAACGTGAAGAATGCTTCAGGGTTACAGTCGGTTGGCACAAACGCTAAACCCTACCGCGCGGACTGGTTGCACATCTATGTTTGCTGCTTTGCGACAATCGGCCCTTGCAGTCCCCTGCTGTCTAGCGCATGATCCAACCGTCTGCGCGCGGGCAGACTTCAACGCTGGCCAGGCTCGGCACAGGGCGATTGCTCGACGAAACACGATGCGCTTCACGGCGCCTAGACGAGCTGCAGCGGAGAAGGGACACGCAATGACGGACGAAGTGTGGAGGATGGGAGCAGCGGACCTCGCCGCGGCGATCGCCGGCAGGGAGCTGACGAGCAGCGACGTGGTCGACGCGCACCTGGCGCGCATCGAGGCGGTGAACCCGGCCCTGAACGCGGTGACCGTGGTGCTGGCGGACGAGGCACGGGCCGCGGCCGCCGAAGCGGACAAGGCGCTCCAGCGCCGCGACGCCGTCGGCCCGCTCCACGGCGTCCCGATGACGGTGAAGGAGAGCATCGACCTAGCTGGGTCGGCGACGACACAGGGAATCGTTGCCCTGGCCGACGCCGTGCCCGATGTCGATGCGCCTCATATCGCGCAGCTCCGGGCGGCGGGAGCAATCCCCATCGCCCGGACGAACATGCCGGACCTCGGCCTGCGGGTCCACACGGACAATGCGCTGCACGGCGCGACGAAGAACCCCTGGGACGCGGGCAGAACGCCGGGCGGCTCCAGCGGGGGCGAAGCGGTTGCGCTAGCGGCGGGCATGACGCCCTTGGGCATGGGTGGCGACTACGCCGGCTCGTTGCGCTGGCCTTCGCAGTGCTGCGGGATCGCCTCACTCCGGCCGACGATGGGCCGCGTGCCCAGAGCGGCCGCGCCGCCATCGCCCGAACCGGCGAGCACGTTCCAACTCTTCGCCGTCTTCGGTCCCATGGCGCGGCACGTGCGGGACCTACGCCTCGCACTGGGATCGATGAGCGGCCCCGACGCGCGAGACCCCAGTTGGACGCCTGCGCCGCTGCATCATGCGCCGGCAGGCCCGGTGCGCGTGGCGGTCACCGCGGACCCGGCGGGAGAGGGCGTGCACTCAGACATAGCAGCGGGCGTGCGCAGAGCGGCCGAGGCGCTCGCGGACGCTGGATACACGGTGGAAGAGGTCGAGCCGCCGCAGGCGGCGGAGGCCCGCGAGCTGTTCCAGCAGCTCGTGATCACGGAGGTACACACGCAGTACCTGCCGCTCCTCGAGCAGCTCGCGTCGCCGGACGCGTTGCGATTTGTGAAGCTGGGAGTGGAGGCCGTTCCTCCGCTCAATCTCCAGGACTACATCGCCGGATTCGCGACGCGCTTCGCCATCGCCCGCGCCTGGGCCCAGTTCCAGGAGGACTGGCCCCTGGTGCTCGGGCCGGTCTCCACCATGCAACCGTACGCGCTGGGCTATGACCTTGCCGGGGCAGACGAGGCGCATGCGGTGCTAGACGCGCTGCGACTCGCCACGCTTGCTAACCTGTTGGGGCTGCCCTCGGTCGCCCTTCCCGTGGGAGAGGCCAACGGACTGCCTCAAGGCGTGCAGATCATCGGGCCGCGTTATCGCGAGGACCTCTGCCTGGACGCGGCGGAGGCCGTCGAAGAGCGCCTGGGCGTGATCACGCCAATCGACCCGCGGTAAGATAGCGAGCGCCGATACTGGTCTAGCTCGGAGATGCTCTACAATTCCTCTCCGGAGAGGTAGCATCGCAGACCGCGAGAACGGCAGAAGGAGCGGCCGATGACCAAACAAGTCCTGTTAGCTCTGTGTGCGCTGGCGCTCGCGATCGGCGCGTTGGTGGGCCTGTCGTCGCTGTACCTCGATACAGACGCGGCAACGGACCGAGCCGTGGCCGTGGCGAGAGCGGCGGACGGATCGGGCGGGGGCGCCGGCTCGTCCGGCTGCGATCCCGCCCGCGCGCATGACGCCGGCGACTTCGATCAGACGATCACCAGCGGCGACTGGACGCGATCGTTCATCCTGCACGTACCGCCCTCGTACGACGGCGGCAGCCCTACCCCGGTGGTGCTGAACCTGCATGGGCTCGGCGGCGGCGCGGCCCAGCATGCGGACTACAGCGAGCTGCCCGAGAAAGCTGATGAGGAAGGCTTCATTCTCGTGACGCCTCAGGGCGTATCGACAGACTTCCTGCCCTCCAGCCACTGGAACTTCCTTAGGTTCATTCCAGGCGATCCGGACGACGTCTCGTTCATCGCCGATCTTTTGGACGACATCGGCTCGCGGCTCTGCATCGACGAATCGCGCATCTTTGCTACCGGCGTCTCGAACGGGGCGATGATGGCCGTGCGCCTCGCCTGCGACCTCTCAGACAGGATCGCGGCGATCGCTCCGGTTGCCGGGGTCTACTACCCGCCATGGTCCTCCGATCTAGGCGCAGAGGCCGCCTGCGTTTCGGCCCGCCCGGTCCCCGTCGTCGCCTTCCACGGGACGGCGGACACCGTCGTGCCGTTCCAGGGTGGGCCCGTCGGCCTGCAGGGCTTTCCGTTCACGCTGCGCAACATCGAGCTGGACGTGATGCCGGCCTGGGCGGAGCACAACGGCTGCGAGGGCGAGCCTACGGAGCAGCCCGTGACGGAGCGCGTGGTCTTGCTGCAATACGACAATTGCGACGCGGATGCGGCCGTCGCGCTCTATGTGATCGACGGCGGCAGGCATGTCTGGCCGGGAGCACAGGACCCCGACAGCGAGATACGCGCCACCGACTTGATGTGGGAGTTCTTTCAGGAGCACCCGCTCGCCTTCCTGGCGGGCGACGCAAACTGCGACGGCAGCGTGAACAGCATCGACGCGTCGCTCGTGCTCCAGCAATCGGCGGATCTGCTCGCCAGCGTCTCGTGCGCCAGCGAGGCCGACGTGAACGGCGACGGCGTGATCGATTCGCGAGACGCCGCCCTGCTGCTGCAACACGACGCAGGCCTGCTGCCCGATCTGCCGAGCTAGGGCCCCAGTCTATATGTGACACGCTCCCACGCGGTGTTACCAGCCAGACCGCTGGACTTCTTGGCGGACGCTTTAGCTTGCTCTTGACCCTCGACCCTCGACCCTCCGTCTCGTCTATCATGTGGTCGTGACCGCGACCAATACATCTCATGTCGGCCGGGACCTGAACCGAGGGGCGGCCTTTGCCGTCGTGGCCGTTGCGTATGTCGTCGCGATCGCGGCAGCGGTGGCTGCCGGCTGGATCGTCCGCGACTGGCACCCGCTCGCCGTGGTCGCGGTGGCCGACCTCACCGGGACAATCGTGATATTCGCGGCGAGCGTCATCATGCGCAACTCGTCGATGTACGACCCGTATTGGAGCGTTGCCCCGCCCATCATCGCCCTGTACCTCATGAATGGGGGCGCCCGAGACTGGCTCGTGTTCGCCTTAGTCGCCGCCTGGGGCCTGCGTCTCACGTTCAACTGGGCGCGGGGCTGGCCGGGCATGCACCACGAGGATTGGCGCTATTCCGACATCCGGCGCAGCGCGGGCAGCGCGTACTGGGGCGCGAGCTTCTTTGGCATCCATCTGTTCCCCACGGCGCAGGTCTACCTCGGCTGCCTTGCGCTCTACCCCGCGATGTTCGGCCACCGCCCGCTCGGCTGGCTCGACGCCGTTGCCATCGTCGTCACCGCGGGCGCGATCGCCATCGAAACGCTGGCCGATGAACAACTGCGCGCGTTCGTCCAGAAGCGCCAGCCTGGCGAAACGTTGGACAGCGGCCTCTGGCGCTACTCGCGACACCCGAACTACTTCGGCGAAATCTCGTTCTGGTGGGGCCTCTGGCTCTTCGGCGTCGCGGCGCGACCCGGCGATTGGTGGTGGACGCTCGCCGGCCCGCTGGCGATTACCGCCATGTTCCTCATCGTGAGCATCCCCATGCTCGACAAGCGCAGCCTGGAACGGCGGCCCGATTACGCCGAGCGGATGCAGCACACCTCCGCACTCATCCCTTGGTTCGCACGCTGAGCTGGCAACACAGCGCGGGCCTGCTGCTGCAGCATAACGCGCGCCTGCTGTTGGAGCTGTTTTGAATAGCGCCTTATGCACTTGCAAGGCAGGCGCTCAGTATGCGATACTCTGTCGCACAATAATCGGGCCGGGCGGCCCTTAGCGCGAAAAAGAAAAATCGGGCGTAGATAGCGAAAGGGCGATTTTGCAAAACGAACTTCCCTCGGGTGTCGATTCCCTAGCTATCCAGACACGAGCGACATTGGCGACTATCCCTCGAACCAGACGACGGCCAGCACTTGAAGGAAGGGTGGTACTGTGGGAGAATTCCTAGGACTGACCGCAGACGCATGGAGTGTCGTTGCTACTTTCTTTGGTGGTTTTGGCCTCCTCTTCGGTTTACTCTTCGGCGCATACCAAATTACGAGAGAGCAGGAAAGGCTCGACGCCCGGAGGTATCTGATTGAAGATGGAGTGCGCGCTCTGAAGGAAGGGATTGATCGATGGCTTGAATTGATGGAATACAGCCACAGAATGACAGGGACGCTCCTCGCGTACGTCCATAAGACCCTTCAAGAACCTAGTTTCTCATTGATTCCCGAAGACATTCCCAAAGCTATTCCCGAGCCTCTTCCAACAATCAACACACATGGCGTTTCTCTAGCGGTTCAACTTACGGGATGCTTAGCGATCCATAGGTTGACGAGCAACGCCGCCGCTGCTATGCATGAAACCATCTTCGCTTTCGAAATCGGCATTCGGCATCAGGTTATCCAGTTTTACAAGAATATCCCTCCTCAGCCTAAGAATCTTGCATCCTGGTATGGCGACGCCGAGAACTTTGTCTCGACTCAGATGGGGCTGACAGATGCATACACTCAATTCTCTAGTCTGCTTGGTGCTGCAATTTCTAGAGCACAAGAGCTTCACTTGGCCAGTCGTGGAGACCTAAAGCGCCTGCATCAAGATAGAGAGATGATCTCTATCTGTGAACAGTTGCAGGCGCTCGACGAAATAACCAATGCCGGCCTCGCAGCTACCAAGAATCTCAACATCCCAACACTCGATTGACCAGAAAATTCAAGCCAAGCAGCATAGCATGGCGTCTCCACAGTTCGGCCACGCTTGCAGAACGGGCGTTCTATGTGGCATACTGTGGCGTAACAACCGGGCCGGCGGCTCATAGCAGGCAAAGGATCATGGGCGTAGGCAGCAAAAGGGCGATTCTGCGAAACAAACTTCCCTTCTGGTGTCGACCCCCTAGCTAGCGAGGGCACGAATGGCACTGGCGAAGGTGCACTCCTGCGCGATCGTCGGGCTCGACGGCGAGCTGGTCGATGTCGAAGTCGACATCGCGCGCGGCATGCCAGCGTTCTCGATCGTCGGGCTGCCGGACGCCGCCGTGCAGGAGGCCAAGGACCGCGTGCGCTCCGCGATCCAGAACTCCGGCTTCCCGTTCCCCAGGAGCCGCATCACTGTCAACCTGGCGCCCGCCGACCTGCGCAAAGAAGGCCCGGCCTACGACCTGCCGATCGCCGTCGGCATCCTGATCGCGTCGCAGCAAGGCTTCGGCGACGTGGGGAAGACAGTCTTCCTCGGAGAGCTGGCGCTCAATGGCAAGGTCAGGCACGCTCAGGGCGTCCTGCCCATGGTCGGGCTCGCGAAAGAGCGCGGCATCGAGACCGTCTGCGTGCCGGATGCCGACGCGGACGAGGCATCGCTGATCGACGGCGTCCAGATCCTGCCGGTTCCCACGCTCAAGCGCATGATGGAACACCTCAGCGGCACCAACGACATCCCGCAGTATCATCGCAACGGCAGCGCGCCCGAGAGCGCGCCTCTCTGGGAGGGTACTGACTTCGGCGAGGTCCGCGGCCAGGAGCACGTCAAGCGCGCGCTCGAAGTGGCGGCGTCCGGCGGCCATAACGTGCTAATGGCCGGCCCGCCCGGCGCTGGCAAAACGCTGCTGGCGCGAGCGCTGCCGGGCATCTTGCCTGAAATGACGTCCGAGGAGGCGCTGGGCGTGACGAAGATCTACAGCGTCAGCGGCCTGCTGCCTTCCGACACACCGCTGATCAGGCAGCGGCCGTTCCGAGCGCCGCACCACACGATCAGCCACGCCGGATTGGTCGGCGGCGGCAGGCGGCCGCGTCCCGGCGAGATCAGCCTCAGCCATCGCGGCGTGCTCTTCCTCGACGAGCTGCCCGAGTTCAGCCAGCAAGTGCTGGAGGTGCTCCGCCAGCCGGTCGAGGACCGCGTCGTGACCATCGCGCGCGCGCAATCGACGGTCACCTTCCCCGCGAACTTCATGCTCGTCGCGGCCATGAATCCC
This sequence comes from Chloroflexota bacterium, assembly GCA_003228685.1. GTDB lineage: Bacteria > Chloroflexota > Dehalococcoidia > DSTF01 > RBG-16-68-14 > SZUA-185. Next base: position 37,438 of record QIFC01000107.1, on the reverse strand, counting down.
TGCCCCTGCGGTTTCTACGGCGATCCCACGAAGGAGTGCACGTGCTCCGAGGCAACCGTCAGCCGCTATCAGAAGCGCATCTCCGGTCCCCTGCTCGACCGCATCGACATCTTCGTCGAGGTGCCCCGCGTCGACTACGAAAAGCTGGCGGGCATCGCGACGGGAGAGCCGTCGGCGGCCGTCCGCGAGCGGGTCAGCCAAGGGCGGGCGGTACAGCGGCAGCGCTTCGTCGGCAGCGCGCTGATCTGCAACGCCGAGATGACGCCCACCGAGGTGCGCAAGCACTGCCAGGCGCTGCTGGACGAGCAGGCGCAACCGCTGCTCAAGCTGGCGATGACGCAGCTATCGCTATCGGCGCGCGCGTTTCATCGCGTGCTGAAGCTCGCGCGCACGATCGCGGACATGGCCGGCGCGGAACGCATCGCGTCGGCACACCTGGCGGAGGCCGTGCAGTACAGGCAGCGCTTGCGGGCCTAGGGCCGTCCCTGCGGGGACGGCTTGGACTTGGCCAGACGGCGGAAGGGAAGTTGGCCCGCAGGCCAACTTCAAGCTGCCCCTCAGGGCAGCTCTACAACTGGTCGACGAACTGGTCTACTTCGTCCTCGAACTCGCCGGGGAGCATCTGCACGATGACCGGCACGCGCTCGACCATGCGCACGGTCAGCGAGCCGAATACCGATTCGTCAATCGTCTCGTCCAGCCCCCACTTGGGGTAGGTGATGAAGAGGATCAGGAAGATCTGGATGAACACGATCGCCTTCACGAAGCCGAAGGCGGCGCCCGCCAACTGATCGAAGATACCAAGCTGCAGCAGATTGACCGTCGGCTTCAGGATCATCGCCAGCATCTGGCCGGCCAGCACAATCGCGCCGAAGACCATTGCGAACCCAACGATGCGAGCGAACGTCTCGTTGTCGATGAACACCAACACGTCCTCAGCCAGGTCTTCGTAGAACAGCCCGGCTAGGATGATGCCAAAGACTGCCGCGACAACGGTCACGGTCTCACGAATGAATCCAGCCTTGAACGCGGCAAACGTCAGCCAGATGACCAGCGCGAGGATGGCCCCATCGAGCCAGTTCACGCCAACACCTCACTCATCGCGAACAAAAAAGTGTACTGAAGGTCGCGGCACACGGCTTGGTGGCCTCCTCTCGGGGTGCTGTTACCTACATCTTCCCCCGTTAGTATCGGCCGCTAGCGCCAGTCTAACATGCGCTCTTCCTCATAGCTATTGCGATGGCGAGCCTGGCGAGCGCCGAGATACGTAGACATACAACAGAGGAACGACCAACAGCGCCATCAGCAGATAGCCCGCGACTACGTCGCTGGGCCAATGCGCGCCGATATACACGCGCGCTGGCCCCGCCGACACAACCATCAGCAGGCATCCCGCCTGTAGGAGCCAGCGCAGGCCGCGGTGGCGCACGACAGCCGGCACGGCAAAGAACAACACGATGAACAACGCGGCCGTGCTCACGGTGTGGCCGCTCGGGAAGCTGAACCCGGCGATGCCATCGGGAACGTTGACCAGATCCTCCGATGGCCGCGGCCGCCCCACCCAATCCTTGGTCACGCCATTCACGAAGCTTGGAAAGGCCGTATAGAGCACCAGCAGCGACTCCCAACCGGCCCTCATCAGGCCCAGCAGGACGGCGACTCCGATCACGAGTGCCGTGTGGAGCCACACATCTCCAAGCGCATTCACGAACGCCAGGTAGCCACCCAAGGCAGGCACGTCGACGCTTTGAAACGCGTCCGTCAGGCGTTCGTCGCCGGGAAAACGATCGTAGAAGTGCGCGAGGAACGCGCTGAAGACAAAGATCGCCGCGGCGGACAACCACAGCGCGGCCTGCGGCGCATATCGCCGTCGCAGACTGACGGTAGCTCGCTCAGGCGGAAGAGGCGCGGGGGATCGGTCGCGGATCACTACGCGAGTATCGCATAGCCCCAAGCTGCGGTCTACGCGCCGGCCGTCTGCTCGACGAGCGCCTTGCCTTCGGCCGCGAGCGCCATCACGCGATCGGCCACCAACTCCGGCGCCAGGTCGCCCGGCTCGACGACCGCCACGTCTGTCCAGCCGGCGAAGCGCTCGTAGAGGGCGCTGAGCCGTTCGGCCTGTCCGTGGCCCATTCGCCCACGGACGACCTCGATGTCCGGGAGCAACACGACGAAGTGGACGGCGCCGTCCACGGCGAGTTCGCGTTGGTAGACGGGCAGGTCGTCGGGTGTGATGACATCGTCGATCACGACTCCATACCCGGCATCGAGGAACTGCCTAGCCAGTCCGCAGGCCGCCGAGATGAACAACCGCTGCTGCGCCTTGGCCTCAGCGGACGTGTCCCAGGGCCGCAGCAGCCCCATGCGAAGAAAGCCCCGCAACTGCGACATCTCGATGTGGAGCATGCGATCGTAGCGCTCGCAGAGCGCCTGAGCGGTCGTCGACTTGCCGGCGCCGGGCGGGCCGGAGAGGATGACAAGCTGCACTAGGTCTCCAGCTCCATGCTCAGGTCAAGCGCCGGCGCCGAGTGCGTGATGCCTCCCACGGAGATGAGATCGACACCCGTTTCCGCGATCTCACGCACCGTATCGAGGCTCACGCCGCCCGATGCTTCGGTAATCGCCCGGCCTGCCACGTCCTCGACGACTAGCCGCATCTCGGCGGCGGACATGTTGTCGAGCAAGATCGCATCGGCGCCCGCGCCGACAGCTTCCCGCGCTTCCTCCCGCGTCGTCACTTCGATCTCTACGCGGAACGTGTGCGAGACGTTTCGTCGCGCCAGTTCGACGATCTGCCCGATAGAGAGGTCACGGTCGCGTGCGGCCGCGATGTGGTTGTCCTTGATCAGCACGCCGTCCGAGAGATTGAACCGATGGTTCTGCCCGCCACCAAGCCGGACCGCGTAGCGCTCGAGTTCCCGTAGCCCCGGCGTCGTCTTGCGCGTATCGATGATGCGGGCAGGGGCCCGCCCGTCTGGGCGCGCGTGCAGGCCGGCCACCGCCTCGACAAGCTCATTCGTCGCCGTCGCGACGCCCGATAGCTGCTGCAGGAAGTTGAGGGCGACGCGTTCGCCGCTGAGGATTGCGGGGAGTGCGCCTTCGATCCCTACGAGCCGGTCTCCACGTGAGATGATGGAGCCGTCCGGCACAAGCGGCACAAACTGTACAGTCGCATCCAGCGCGGCAAACGTCGCCTCCGCGACGGGCAAGCCCGCCAGGACTCCTCCTTCTTTGGCGATGATGACGGCCCGGCCGGCCTGGCCCTCGGGGACGACGGCCTTCGTCGTCACGTCGCTGCGAGCGCCGTCTTCCAGAAGCGCAGCCTCGACGACACGCTGGACGATCTTCGGATCGGGAGGCCTCGACGTCTCTTCAGGCATCGTTTCGGAAGACGAGGTGCCGCTGCCAGGCGTCGCGCGGTTCCGGGAAATCGCTGCGATAGTGAGCGCCACGGCTCTCTTCGCGCTTGAGCGCGGCGGTCGCCGTCAGCCGGCCGCACGTGATCAGGTTGGCCAGCTCGTGGGCGGGTCTGTCCATTGGTGTGGGAACGGCAGCGTCCCAGGCCGCCAGCGTGGATGTCGCGCGGGCGAGCGCATCACCATTGCGGACGATGCCCACGTGGTCCCACATCAGCGTCTGCACGGCGGCCCGGTCTAGGTTCGGGGCTTCTGAGACCTCGGCTGCGGGTAAGGCGCACGCGTCTGGCGTTGGAGCAGCCGCCGTCGGTGTGTCCGGTTCCAGGGTCCGCTCTACGACCCGGCGCGCATACACAACAGTCTCCAGCAGCGAGTTCGACGCGAGCCGGTTCGCCCCGTGCACGGCGACGCACGCGCACTCACCGCAGGCGTAGAGCCCCGGGACCGTCGTCTCGCCCCAGACGTTCGTGCGCACTCCACCCATGACGTAGTGCGCGGCCGGCGACACCGGAATGGGATCGGTTGCCATATCGAGGCCCTGCTCAGCACAGTGCTTGTAGATCTGAGGGAACCGGGCGCTGATGCGATCGGCCGCCAAATGCGTGACGTCCAAGAAGACCCTGTCCGCGCCGGACGTGGCTAGCTCGGTGTGGATCGCGCGCGCCACCACGTCCCGCGACGCAAGCTCACCGCGATCGTCGTAGTCCTGCATAAAACGCCTGCCGTTGCCATCCACGAGCAGCGCACCCTCCCCACGCACTGCCTCCGAGATGAGGAAGACCGGCACGCCCGGGAGCCGGAGTGCGGTGGGATGGAACTGGATGAATTCCATATCCATGATCTCGGCGCCGGCGCGGTAGGCCACGGCGACTCCGTCGCCGGTAGCGACCTCGGGGTTCGTACTCACCTTGTACAATTGGCCGCATCCCCCCATCGCCAGGATCACGGCTCCCCCTTCGAACGTCTCCCTGCTGTTCGTGCGCGTGTCGAGCGTCTGGACGCCGGTCGCCCGGCCGCCTTCGACGTTGATCTCTTCGACCTGGGAAAACTCGCTGATGCTGATGTTAGACATCCGCGCCAAGGACGAGAGCGATATCTCAATTTGCGCGCCCGTCGTGTCGCCGCCCGCGTGCAGGATGCGAGCGTGGCTGTGCGCCCCCTCGCGGCCCAGCGCCACCTCGCCATCGACGCTGTCGAACGGCACGCCGAAGCGCGTGAGGTCTCGAATGCGCTCGGCAGCCTCGAACACGAGGATGCGAGCGGCCTCTTCATCGACCAGCCCCGCGCCCGCCTCGATCGTGTCAGCAAGGTGTAGCTCAGGTGAGTCCTGCGGCCCGAGCGCCGCCGCGATCCCACCCTGCGCGTAGCGCGTATTGCATTCGTCGATGGAACCTTTGGTGAGAACGAGCACGGACCCGTGTTCGCGGGCCATAAGCGCGGAATACAACCCGGCGATGCCAGAGCCCGCGATCACGTAGTCGTACCGCATGGTAGTCCAGTATATACCGGCATGGGCGCGGCCGACCGCCCATGTGGTTCAGCGAGCGGCTATTCGGGCGGCTCTCCCGTGGCTGGTACCGGCGTCGGGTCGCAGCAGGCCGTCAGCTCCCGGAGCGTCTGTTCCAGCCGCTCGACGATGCCTCGCCCGGCCCCCGCGATGAAGGCAGCTTCGTCCACACTTGGGGCCATCACAAGCGCATCCAGAGTCGCTTGCACTTCATCGAGTTGCCCCTGTGCCGTGGACACCAGCGCGAGATGCTCAGCCGAACCCTCCTCCTCATATGAGGCCTGAACATCGCGCAGCGCGGCCGATGCATCGTCCATCGATTCTTGCGCACCGGACCACTGCCGTTCGCAGCAGTCCTCGATCCAATCCTCATTGAGCTGGCCATCCTCGCCGCCGATGGAGCCAAAGATCAGTGTGTCGGAGTCTGCAAGGCGGATCTGGAGGAAGTTGAAGAAGCTGTCGATGTCAAGCGCGTGAAGACCCAGCGCGCGCAGGTTGGTGAACACCTCAGGCTCCGGCGTTGACGTCGGGGGCGGAGTGAAGTTCTCGGCGGCGAATGTCGCTTGCGCCTGCCTGGTCGCTTGCACTTCGTTGCCCAGCTCCTCTAAGCTCGTGTCCTCGCTACAGGCAAACGCGACGAGCGCCAATGCGCAGAGGGGGCCAACGAGAACGAAACGTCGGAGCATCCGGAACCTCCAGGGCGTTATAGAGACGTGATGCCAGCAAGGTAGCGTGCGCCTAACTCAGCGTCCATTCTATTGCTGGAAGCCCAGCCGTCCGCGTACCATGACCCAATGAGCGCGCTCCCCCAGATCGTTCCAGCGGCAGTCACCGCGTTCTCGCCCGGAGGAGAGCGGGTGCTGCTGGACTTCGTTCCGCAGCACCTAGCGTATCTGGAACACCACGGCGCCGATGGCGTGCTGACGCTCGGCACTAACGGCGAAGGCATCTCGCTCTCGATGGAGGAGCGCAAGGAGGTGATCGACGCTGTCGTCACCCATCGCGGCCGGCTCGGCGTCTTCGCGGGCACTGGCTGCGCGGCATTGCCTGAGACGATCGAGTTGTCTGGCTACGCGATGGAACGCGGCGTCGACGGCGTGATGATCGTGCCGCCGTTCTACTTCAAGGACGTGCCCACCGCGGGCCTGATCGCCTACTACGAAGCTGTGATGAGCGCGCTGCCCGCACGGCGAAAGGTCCTGCTCTACAACATTCCATCGCACGCCGGCGTCGAGATCTCGGACGAGCTGGTCGACGCGCTCCTCGAGCGGCACGAGGACAGGCTTCTCGGCATCAAAGACACCAGCGGCGACATCGCGAGGACGCGACGCTACATCGAGCGCTACCCGAAGCTCGCGATCTACAACGGCAGCGACTCCAACACGGCGCTCGCCGCGGAGGCAGGCGCAACCGGCGCGATTTCAGCCGTGGGCAACGTGTTCCCCGATCGAGTCGCCGCGGCGTGGCGGGCCGGAGAGGCAGGAGAGAACGGGGAGGACGCGGAGGAGGCTCAGGCAGAGCTGACGAAGGTACGCGATTTCCTTGGCAAGTTCCCAACTCACAGCGCGATCAAGCACTTGCTGCAGATCGCCGCCGGACTGCCGCTCACGTCGGTGCGGCCCCCGCTCAGAGACCTCACGCCTCAGGAAGCCAAGACGGTCGCGCTCGAGGCGCACAACCTTTAGGAAGTCACGGCCTCTCTTCTCACGACCGCGGATACAGCAGCGCCCCGACAAGGTCGGGGCGCCTATAGCTGGGCAGCCGGCGATTACTGGACGATCACGAAGCCTTGCCTTCGACGACCTTCTTGGCCTTCACCTCGATGGTCGTCGCCTTTACCTCCGCCACCTTGGGCAGTTCAAGCGTGAGGACGCCGTCCTCGAAGGTGGCCTCCGCCTTGTCCGCTTCTACGCGCACAGGCAGCGTCATGACGCGCTGGAACGCGCCGGAGCGGCGCTCCTGGTGGTAGTAGTTTCCTTCGTTCTCCTCGGTCGCAGCCTTCGCCTCACCCTTGATCGTGAGGATCTTGCCGGTTACCGACACCTCGACGTCCTCCGACTTCACGCCGGGAAGCGAAGCCGTCACGACGACCGTTTCGTCCGTCTCGTACAGATCGATCGGCAGCTGCGCCGGCGCCGGCTCCCACCTCAGCATGGGCCACTGGCGGACGAACCTGCGGTCGAACACTCTGTCCATCGCGTACCGGACATCTGTCAGGTCTCGAAACGGCTCCCATCGTACTACGTTTCCCATATCTCTCCTCCTATTGGAATTGAATCTGTTTCAGGTGCTGAGGCCGGCTGCCTTCAGCCCTGTTCGAGTACATGCTACCTAACGCATCATCCATTGTCAAGGAAGTTGATAGGCATATTATCACTTCTAGTGCTCGCTCTATTGCCGCATATCTGAAGCTATGCTATACTGCACTCGATGCAGCATGGCTAAAAAGAATCCATACTCAGTCTTAGGCGTATCCAAGGACTCCAGCGACAAGGAGATCCGGCAGGCGTTCCGCAAGCTCGCGCGCCAATACCACCCTGACGTCAATCCCGGCGACAAGGAGTCGGAGGCGCGCTTCAAGGAGATCAACGCCGCCCACGAGGTGCTCGGCAACGCGGAGAGCCGGACGAAGTACGACAAGTACGGCGACCAGTGGGAACACGCCGACCAGATCGAGGAGATGCAGAAGCGGCGAGGCGGTGGCGCTTTCCGCTTCGATCAAGGCGGCAGCTTCGGCGCCGGTGACGCCGGCGGGATGGGCGGCATCTTCGGCTCAATCTTCCGCCAGCAGGCGCCGCAACGACGCCGGGGCGCCGACATCGAGCATCCGATCGAGGTCTCTCTCGACGAAGCGTTCCACGGCACGAGCCGAACGCTCCAGTTCGCGGGTCAGCAGCCGTGCGCGACGTGCGGCGGCAGCGGCCAGATCGCCGGCGCCGGGTGCCACGTCTGCCAGGGCTCGGGCCTCACGCAGAAGGAACGGCGGCTGGAAGTGAAGATACCGGCCGGCGTGGACAGCGGTTCCCGCGTGCGCATCGCCGGCGAGGGCCAGCCAGGGACCAACGGCGGCAAGCCCGGCATTCTCTATCTGATCGTCTCGGTGGCAAAGGACGCGCGCTTCGAACGCAAGGGCAGCAACCTCTACACGGACGTGGAGGTGCCGCTCACCGACGCAGTCCTCGGCACCGAGGTGGAGGTGCCAACGCTGACGGGCAAGGTCGCGCTGACGGTACCGCCGCTCTCCCCGAACGGGAAGTCGTTCCGGCTGGGCGGCCTTGGAATGCCGAAGCTTAAGGGCAAAGGCAGGGGCAACCTCTACGCGCGGCTGCAGGTGAAGCTGCCGGAGAAGCTAAGCGACGAACACAAGCAGCTATTCGAACAGCTGCGCGAGGCAGGAATCTAGGAGAGGTGATGAGATGAACGAAGAAGAGCTGGTCGAAGAACACGACGCCTGCTTCGTGATCAGCGTCGCCGCCCGCATGGTCGGCATGCACGCCCAGACGCTGCGCTACTACGAGCGCGCCGGGCTGGTGCTGCCCTCCCGTTCGCAAGGCAAGCGACGGCTCTACTCGCTGGCGGACATCGGGCGGCTGCGCGAGATCCAGGGCCTGATCACGGACCTGGGCGTCAACCTAGCGGGTGTCGACGTGATTTTCCGCATGCGACAGCGCATGCGCCAGATGGAAGAAGAGATGAGCGAGCTGCGCGACCAGGTGCAGCGCCTGCGCGACCGCCGATTGCCAGCGGCGAGAGACCAGGGCTAACAAGCAAGGATCGAGAGGGACAGCATCATGATGAGACAAGACAGGTTCACACAGGAGCAGAAGCACAGCCAGTGGGACGTGGAGCACGTCCTCCTCTCGCTGCTTCAGCACCCGGAGGGGCTGGCCGGCAAGATCCTGGAGAAGCTGGACGTCGACGCCGGCGGGCTGCGCGACAAAGTCGCCGCGCACCTCTCTGAGGCGCCGAAGCTCGCCCACGATGTCGTGCAGATCTACACGACGCCGCGCATCGTCAAGATGCTGGAGATGGCGAACGCCGAGGCCGAGCGCTTCAAGGACGAGTACGTCTCCGTCGAGCATCTGCTCATCGCCATCGCTGATGAGCGCGACGGCGACGCGTCGCGGCTTCTGCGTGAGGCCGGCGTGACAAAGGAACGCCTCTACACGGCGCTGCAGGAGATCCGAGGCGGAGCGCGCGTCGATACGCCGACAGCCGAGAACCGCTACAACGCCCTGGAGAAGTATACGGTCGACCTAACGGAGGCGGCCCGGCAAGGCAAGCTCGACCCGGTGATCGGCCGCGAGGCCGAGGTCAAGCGCGTGCTGCAGATCTTGAACCGCCGCACGAAGAACAACCCCGTGATCATCGGCGACCCCGGCGTCGGCAAAACGGCTATCGCGGAAGGGCTCGCCCAGAAGCTCGTCGCCGGCGATGTGCCCGAGAACATCAAGGACCGGCGCCTGCTCGCGCTCGACATGGGCGCGCTGGTGGCCGGCTCGAAGTTCCGCGGTGAGTTTGAAGAGCGGCTCAAGGCCGTCATCGACGAGATCCGCGGCGCCGAGGGTGAGGTGATCATGTTCATCGACGAACTGCACCAGGTCGTCGGCGCCGGCGGCGCGGAAGGCGCGATCGACGCCTCGACGATGATGAAGCCGGCGCTCGCTCGCGGCGAGCTGCACGCCATCGGCGCGACCACGCCCGACGAGTACCGCCAGTACATCGAGAAGGACAAGGCGCTGGAGCGACGCTTCGCCCCCGTCTGGCTCGACGAGCCGAGCATCGAGGATACGATTGACATCCTCAAGGGGCTGCGACCGCGCTACGAGGAGCACCACAAGGTGGAGATTACGGACGACGCCCTCGTCGCGGCGGCCCGTCTCTCCGACCGCTACCTGACGGAGCGCTTCCTGCCCGACAAGGCGATCGACCTGATCGACGAATCGGCCTCCAAGATGGTGATCGAGGCCCAAAGCCTCACGCCGGAGCTGCGCGACCTCAAGGAGCGCCTGGACGAACTCGCAACCAAGACGGAGACCGCGGCGCAGCGTCAGGACTACGAGGAGGCGGCGCGGATCAAGCAGGATGTCCTCGAAATCCAGGAGGAGTACGACAGCAAGCGCGCGCAATGGGAAGCTGACGAGAAGATCTCGACCACCGTAGATGAGGCAGCGATAGCGGAGCTGATCGCGTCGATGACGGGCATCCCTGTCTCGCGCATGCTGGAGGGCGAGGCCGAGAAGCTCCTGAACATGGAGGAGCGTCTGCACGAGCAGGTGATCGGCCAGGACGAGGCTGTGGTGGCCGTCTCGGACGCGCTGCGCAGGGCGCGGTCGGGCCTGAAGGACCCGAACCGCCCTATTGGAAGTTTTATTTTCCTAGGACCAACGGGTGTCGGCAAGACGCACCTGGCGCGCGCCCTCGCCGGCTATATGTTCGATGACGAGGACGCCATGGTCCGCATCGACATGTCCGAGTACGGCGAGCGCCACACGGTAGCGCGCCTGATCGGCGCACCGCCCGGCTACGTCGGATACGAAGAGGCGGGTGGCCTGACAGAGGCGGTCCGCAGGCATCCGTACCGCGTCGTGCTCTTCGATGAGATTGAGAAGGCGCACCCTGACGTGCTGAACGTGCTGCTCCAGATCATGGAGGACGGCCACCTCACGGACGGTCACGGACGGACGGTGAACTTCCGAAACACAGTCATCATCATGACCTCTAACCTCGGGACGAGTTCCGAGACCAAGGGAACGTTCGGGTTCGTGACGGACCGCACCAAGAGCAAGGGCGATCGCGAAAAGCTCCGCTCCAGCGTGGAAGACGCGCTCCGGCGATTCTTCCGTCCGGAGTTCCTGAACCGCGTCGATGAGGTGATCATCTTCGAGCCGCTCTCGCAAGGCGAGCTGGCCGACATCGTCGAGCTGATGCTAGGCGAGGTGGAAGAGCGCCTGAGCGACCGCAACGTCTCGATCGAGGTGACGGCCGCCGCCAAGAAAGCGCTCGTCGAAGAGGGCTACGACCCCGCGTTCGGAGCGCGGCCCCTGCGCCGCGTCGTCGAGCGCCAGATCGAGAACGCGCTGGCGAAGCGCATTCTCTCAGGCGAGTTCGAGGATGGCCAGAAGATTTTCGTCGACTTCAAGGACGATGCGTACCACTTCGAAAAGACGGCCGCGGCCGGCTCGAGCAAGATAGCAGAGGCGAGCTAAGGCTCGTCGGCGAGCTAAGGCTCAGCAACAGTCGATTCGAGAGGCGCGCCACATGCACGTGGCGCGCCTCTTGCGTAACACCAATCAGCAGATCAAGTTTTTTCTGTATTTTTCCGTTCCTCGGATCAGAAACATCATAATTCGGGCGATTTTTGTGGTATTATTTCGGTGTGTTAGTAGAAACGCTGGACCAGGTTGAGGAAATTCTCAAGAAATCGTTGCTATCAATTCGAGATGCTGCTCAGCGCATTGGAATCGACGAGCGTACGCTGCGCATGTGGATCAACGCAGGTAGGCTCAGCGACGCTGGAGTGAAGGTGATTCGCTTCGACGGACGCCGTTACGTCCTTACGGAACAACTGCCGAGGGTGGAAGAAATCCGCACGAGGCATAGTTCAAAGTCCCGGGAGCCCCAACAGAAAGGAGGTTAACGAATGGTACTTATAGGCATGAAAGTAAAGACCGGAGAAAAAGCTCCGACTACAGGCCGTTACGAGTGTTTAACACACCGGAAGCGTAATCGGCTTCTTAGCATTGCCAATACGATAGGCGACCCCATGCCACCTTGTCCGGTACATGGGGCCGTCTGGTGGGAGCTGATCCACCTGGACTAGCTGCGCGAGGCAGCTTACCGGTTGGGCTCCCGGGACTAGCATAACAGGTGACGACAATCACGAGCAACGAAAGGACTGCAAAAGTGAAGTACATCGAGACGAAAGAATTGCCGCTGGAGGACATCGAGACGAACGAGTACCACCTGCGTGATGAAACCAGTGGGATCTCCCTGGAAAACCTTATGAGGAGCATCGATAGGCTAGGACTCGTTCATCCAATCGTCGTGCGTGGAACTCCAGATGCAAGGCGCCCCCAAACCTTGGTCGCGGGTGAAAGACGCTTCCTTGCCCATCAGAAGCTAGGACGCAAGACCATTCGCGCAGACGTGTGGGAGGCGTCCCCGGAGGAAGCACAGTCGCCTCAGGATTTTGAGAAAACAGCGGAGATGATGACGATTGTGAGCAACGTTCAGGTGGAGCCGCTGCATCGATTTGAAATAGGACGAAGATTCCTGAAGTGGATGAACGAATTCAATATGTCTGAGGAAGACATTGCCGAGGACTTGGCCTTGCCCGTGAACGACGTCAAGGAGGCAGTCCGTCCCGTCCGGGACATCGCACCGGCTGCGCTGGAGCTCATAGAGCAAAACGTCGACAAGATTCAAAGCCACCACATCAACTTGCTGGCTGACGAGGCTCGCCGAACCGCGCCTGAAGGGCAGGTCCGTATAGTTCAAAGAATCATCTCCCAAAAGGACAAAGAACTCGCGCAGGATCCATCAAAATTACCCGCAGCAGCGCGCAGCGTTCGGCGCCAACTGCGCACGGAGCGCAAGGAACGCCAGGAGCGTGAGCAGGTAAAGGATGGACGCGTTCAGGACAGCTCTGTACAGCATTCAGACGAATTCAAGCGCAAGAAGCTATTCGAATTCATTTCAGCGGCAGAGGAAGCCATGGAAGCGTTCAGATCAGCCGAGGTACCATCGACGATGGTCCTAGTTGACCTGAAGAGCCTCGAGACGCGGGGGGCTCAATTGGGGCGAGGCTGGCCTGATGTCGTGCAGAGTCTGATCGCCCAAATCGAGGAGCAAGCCTCTCAACACGTGGCGTCTGAAGCCGAGCCAGCCACCGAGGGCAAGCTGCGCCAGACCGCCGGTGCACTTTAGGGAGGCACCAGAATGAAGCCACGGACGTCGCTCCGTGTTACGGATGGTCCCCCGCGAAAGCGTGCGGACCACGACATCCAACCCGAACTCGCGGATAAATATGGAAGGCCATGGACCGCGGAGGAAATAAAGCTAGTTGTTCTCAACCCAGAAAAACGTCACGAAGAGCTCGCCCGAGACCTGCGGCGCAGCCCAGGCTCGGTGAACTCAATTCGGAGCGTAATTCGCGCCGTAGCTGGAGCGACGAGCAACACAGGCGGCTGGGTAAACGAGCACTCGTCGCGAGCCCGTTTAGCGAAGAGCGTTCTTGCTGACTTGGGCTTTGAATCTTGGACAGAGGAGCAACGTGACAGGTACCTCGTGAGGGGCAAGGGCCAAAGAAGCGATGGAAGTCAGAAGGCTCAACTCTTTCGGCGGGGGCGCACCGGCCAGCGATCTGATCGCAGCCGGCCACCGCGAGAATGAATCGAGCCGTTCAGCGAGAGGCGCGCCGTCCACGTGGCGCGCCTCTTACGTCCCCTGCCCAACTCTTCATCGCCGCCGCCGATTTGCTAAGATCGCGCAAGAGCGATGAACAATGGCACCTCCGTCCATAGCGCAGTATTAGTTCTGAATCAGAACTACGAGCCGCTCAACGTCTGCAACGCGCGGCGCGCGTTCGTCCTGCTGGGGCGCGGCAAGGCAGAGGTGCTGGAGCACGGAGAGGGCGGGATCCGAACGCCGACGATCGTATATCCGCTTCCCTCCGTGATTCGCATGGTCTACATGATCAAGCGCCCGCGTCCGCGCATGCGGCTCTCACGACGCGAGATCTTCAATCGCGACGGGCACAAATGCCAGTATTGCGGTAAAGAGACGCACGACCTAACGCTGGACCACGTCATTCCCAGGCATCGCAACGGCCGCCATGAGTGGGAAAACCTCACGTCCGCGTGTAAGAAGTGCAACCACAGGAAGGCCGGACGCACGCCGAAAGAGGCGCGCATGCGGCTCCTGAAGGAGCCGTTCACGCCTCGCGTGAACAGCTACTACGTCGTCCATCGCTATCTGGACGGACGCGAGAACTGGCGGAAGTTCCTCCCGGGCTGGGAAGACGCAGGCTACTCCTGACCTGCGGTCAGGTATCGAGTAGCCTCCGGCTACTCGTTCATGCCCTCGGCTACGTCACGACTCCGGCTGGCAGTTCCTGCAGAAGTTCGTGATCCTCTGGCCGGCCGTGATCTCTGAGATGCGCGTGCCGCAGACGGGGCACGGTTCGCCACCCTTGCGGTGGATCTTGAGGAAGTCGCGCCGCTCTTTGTAGTTCAAGTCGCCCCGCATCTGAGCCGCGACGATCGGCGTCGCCCAGTCGAACACCTTCGTGATAGAAGCGTGCAGGCGCTCGATGTCTTCGTCGTTCATCGTCGAGCGCTTGCGGTACGGATGTAGCCGCGCCGCGAAGAGGATCTCGTCCGAGTAGGCGTTGCCAATGCCAGCGAGGAACTTGTGGTTGATCAGGATGTTCTTGATCTGCCCGCGATACTTCCCGATGCGCTCCAGAAACTCCTCGCGTGAGACGTCCAGGGCATCCGGACCCATCTCGGCGAATTGCGGCACGTCGAGCAGCCGGTCCTCTGAGACGAGATAGATCTTACCCATCCGCCGGTCGTCGTGGTAGCGCAACTCTTGGCCGTTGCTCAGTCCGAGCGCCATGCACGTGCTGGCGCGACGCTTTGCGCTAGGTTCTACGTATTGGAACCTCCCGGCGAGCATCGCGTTGATCACCAGCACGTCGCCGCCTTCAAAGCCAAAGAGCAGGAACTTCCCGCGCCGTGTCGTCTGCCCGAATGTCGCGCCCTCCAGCTTCTCGACGAACTCGCCCTTCGTAACGCGAAAGACGATAGGGATCAGACACTCAGCCTTCGTTATCGTCTCGCCGGGCAGACGCTCGTTAAGATAGCCTCGGATGGCTTCCAGGTCAGGAATCTCGGGCATCGTCGTAGCGTGGATACGAGCCAAGCACGCGGTAGAAGGAAGCCTTGCTCTCGACGGCGGCCAGCGCCTCAGCCACAACCTCGTCCGTGCGGTGCCCCTCCATGTCGATCAGGAAGATGTAGACGCCCAGCTCTTCGCGCGACGGCCGCGATTCGATCTTGGTCAGATTGATCGAGCGATCGGAGAATTCATGGAGCACCTCCACAAGCGTGCCCGCGCGGTCATGTGATACAGCGAACGCGATCGACGTCTTGTCGCGCCCGGTGGCCTCGCAATCGGCCTCGCTGAGCACAACGAACCGCGTCTTGTTGTGGGGCGAGTCCTGAACACCGCGCGTGAGCACTTCCGCGCCATACTGATCCGCCGCGCGTTCCGCCCCGATCGCCGCCGCGCCAGCCTCATCCATGATCTTCTGGACCGCCGCGGTCGTCGACATCAGCGACGCCTGGCGGGCCTTCGGATAGTGCCGCTCCAGAAATTTGCGGCACTGGTTCAACGCGATCGGCTTCGAGTAAACCACGCTGACGTCCTCCTGCTTCATGCCGGGGCGGACGATCAGGCACAGCTCGACAGATAGCACCACCTCGCCACAGATGAGCAATTCGGAGTCGTGGACGAGCACATCCAGCGTGCCCGTCACGGAACCGTCGAGGCTATTTTCAACCGGTAGGACGCCCTGATCCGCCTTGCTGTCTTCGACGGCGTTCGCGACAGCGTGCTCGCTCGCAAACGGGATCAGTTCCGCGGTTGGGTTGTGCTCAGCGGCAGCCTGCTCGGTGAACGTTCCGGCCGGGCCCAGGTAGGCTAGACGTGGCATTCGCCCGGTCTCTAGCGCGAAGGCCCGGTCAGAGCGGCCCTCAGCGCCTCTTGGCTCTCAAGTAACGTTACCGCCACAACTTCGTCTCCGGCGCGCAGGTGGGTGTCCGGCGTGGGAACCTGCGGGTTGCCTTCTGTATCAACGATGCCCCAGATCATGGACTGGTCCGGGAGAACGATATCGCCCAGCTTCGCGTCGAGACTACCGGCGCCATCCGGGATCTTCACTTCGACGATCTCGAAGCCGCTGCGTAGTTGTAGCAGCGGAATCAGCGGGTGCTCGGGAAGCTCCTGCTCTATCTGCGACAGGATCACTGACGTCGCGCTCACCGTGACATCGATCCCCAGCTTGCGGAAGATCACCTCGTTCTTCGGATTGTTGATCCGTGCGACGACGCGCTTCACGTTGAATTTGTGCCGAGCGACTTGGCAGGCGACGAGGTTGTCTTCGTCATCCCCAGTCACGGCGATGAAGAGATCGGCTCGTCCGCTCCCCGCTCGCTCCTGAGTCGCGGCCTCGCAACCGTCCCCTCGCATCGCGATCTCGCCCAGCGTTTCGGCGATCTCGGCAGCCTTGGCGGCGTCCCGTTCGATCACGAGCGCCTCATGGCCCGCCTCGACCAGCTCCTTCGCCAGGTAGAATCCGACCTTCCCACCACCGACGATGACGATGTACATCTAAACGCCCAACTCTTCCCAGACCATCTTCGTGCCGACCCTGGTCGGCGAGATCGTCCGCAGGCCGAGTTCGTTGTACATCTCCTCGCGAATCGGGTCATAGAGCCGGCAGACGACGCGCGGGACGTTGAAGATGTGCTTCGCTACCTGACTCGCCATGGCGTTCCTGTTGTCGCCTTGGGTCAGGGCCACGAACGCATCGGCCTCCTCGATTCCAGCGCGACGCAGAACGTCCTGGTCGACGGCGTTGCCGGTGATCTTGCGGCCGCCGAACGATTCCGGGAGAAAGCGCTGGAACTGATATTCGTTCAGGTCGAGAATCGTGACCTCGTGGTTCTCTGCGTCCAGCCTGGTCGCGAGCGCCCCGCCAACTCGGCCACACCCCATAATGACGACCTTCATGTCACTCCTCCACCTGATGGCGACAGAGCCAAACTTCGCAGGGGGCGCTCTTGAGCACGTACTGCACGACGCTCCCTAACTGGAACTCCCCGAATGGCTGTGTGTAGTCGGTCCCCATGATAATCAGATCGACGCCGCGCTCGATCGCTTCATCGACGATCGCGGGGCTCGCCTCCCTCGCATGCAGGATAGCACCCTCGACGCTGAAGCCCTGCTCGCGCGACACTTGCTCGGCGCGGGCAAGGATCTCATCGCCTGCTTGTTCAGCCGATTCGATCTCGGCCGTGAGCGGTAATTTTCGGTCCACCTCGATGACGTGAACGACGAAGACGTTCCCCTTGTTCTTGCGAGCGATGTCGCAAGCGAGCGCGACCGCCTGCATGCTCGAATGAGAGCCGTCCACGGGTACTAGAATTGTTCGAAGATGTTCCGTTGATTCCGATGGGGCCAATATGGACCTCTAACAAATACGTCAAACAGCCCAGCGGGCAGCAAGCGCATTATAGACGCGCCCATCTAGGACGAGCAAGATTTACTCTCTAGATTCCTTGTAGGCCTACCCAACGGGAGATAGAATATACATGACACACACAACACCACCAAATCGATAGGAGTTCGCGATGTCATCGCAGGACGGGAACGGCACTTCCAAGGCCGGTGAGACCGGGACCTGGCAGGTAAAGAGCGGCCTGGCGCAGATGCTCAAGGGCGGCGTGATCATGGATGTCGTTACGCCCGAACAGGCGAAGATCGCCCAAGAAGCGGGCGCCTGCGCCGTTATGGCGCTGGAGCGGGTGCCCGCCGATATCCGTTCCGACGGCGGCGTCGCACGCATGTCGGACCCCGACATTATCACGCGCATCATCGACACGGTGACGATCCCCGTCATGGCAAAGTGCCGCATCGGCCACTTCGTGGAGTCACAGGTCCTCCAGGCGCTGGGGGTCGACTACATCGATGAGTCTGAGGTGCTCACGCCGGCGGACGAGCGCCACCATGTAAACAAGCGCGACTTCAGTGTGCCGTTCGTCTGCGGCTGCCGCGACCTGGGCGAGGCGCTGCGGCGCATCGGCGAAGGCGCGGCGATGATCCGCACGAAAGGCGAAGCGGGCACGGGCAACATCGTCGAAGCCGTTCGCCACATGCGGAGCGTGTGGGACGGCATCCGCAAGCTGCAGGCGATGCCGGAAGAGCAGTTGATGACTGAAGCGAAGGAGCTGGGAGCCCCGTACGAACTGGTTCGCGAGACGCGAACGCTGGGACGCCTGCCGGTGGTCAACTTTGCCGCGGGCGGCGTCGCCACGCCGGCCGACGCCGCCCTGATGATGCAGCTCGGCGCCGATGGCGTCTTCGTCGGGTCCGGCATCTTCAAGTCGAGCGACCCGGCCAGGATGGCCCACGCGATCGTTCAATCCGTCACGCATTTTGAGGACCCGCAAATCCTCGCTGACGTCTCGAAGGGACTGGGCGAGGCGATGCGCGGACTTGAGCTGAGCCAGATACCGGAGGAAGAGCTGCTGGCCAAGCGGGGCTGGTAGCCACGTATGAAGATCGGCGTCCTCGCCCTGCAGGGCGATTTCGCGGAGCACTTGGCCATCCTCACCCAACTCGGCGCGGACGCGGTTGCCGTACGCCTGCCAGACGACCTCACCGGCCTCGACGGCCTGATCATCCCAGGCGGTGAGAGCACGACCATCGCGCGCTTGCTCCATCGGTGGGAGTTGATCGAGCCGATCCGTACCCACGTCCACAATGGCATGGCCGTCTGGGGCACCTGCGCCGGCGCTATCTTGCTTGCGAACGACCCCGGCGACCTTGACCGCGAGGGCCTGCAACTCATGGACATTACGATCGAGCGCAATGCCTTCGGCCGCCAGGTCGATAGCTTCGAAGCCGACTTGTCCGTGCCATCGTTCGGCGGGAAGGCGTACCATTGCGTCTTCATTCGAGCGCCCGTGATCTCGAGCGTCGGCCCGAATGCGGATGTGCTGGCTCATCTCGATGACGGGACCGTCGTCGCCGCCAAGCAGGGCCACATGCTCGCCACGGTCTTTCATCCTGAACTAACCGGCGACACAAGATTCCACCACATGTTCCTAGCGATGGCCGCAGGCAACGTGGTGCCGATTGATATAGCGAGAGGCGCTCGGCCGGCATAACTATGACTACCACACGAACAGTGAGGCCCACCGATCTCGTGGCGCTCGTCTCGTACGACGGCCACGTCTACCCGAATGCGGCGCTCACGCGCGACCGGATCGGGACCGAGGCGTCGCCGCACCCGTTGGAGACTGCGCTGGAGCAGTGGTTTTCGTTCGCTACGGGGCGTCACACATGGATCAGTATCAAGGGCGCCACCCTGCGCGGATTGGCGTCAGCGCGCCGGCGCGGTTCGAAAGCGGCATGGGAAGTCGACTGCCTGATTGACGCCGCGGAAGACGACGACTCCGTGCTGTCCGGCCTGCTCGATCAGGTCGTCACGGACGCCGCGCGCGGAGGCGCCGAAAAGATCTTCCTCCGCGTACGGGCCGACAGCCCGGTCGTAGAAACGGCGGTCCGCTGCGGGTTCGCTCCATACCTCAATGAGCGCCTCCTCGCCGCGCAGGCCCCCGAAGCGCGCGGCAGTGCGTCAGGCCAACACAAGTTGCGCCGCTGGAGCCGATCAGACGCGTACCCAACGTTCAGGCTCTACAACCGCTGGGCGCCGGAGACCGTCCGCCGCGTGGAGGCTGCGACCTTCCGCGAGTGGCAGCACGCACGCGAACGGGTCTCGTCAAGGCGGGGCACGCAGCAGCGAGTGATCGAGCTAGATGGGCAGATAGCGGGCTGGCTTCGGACAGCGGCGGACGGTGAAATCGGCCGGTTCGATCTCATGGCCGGCTCCACGGACGCGGACCTGCTCGACGCGCTGATCGATGGCGCACTGGAACGAATGCGCGAGCAATCCGCCCTGTTCACGCTCGTACCGCGGTTCGCAACCAGTCTGGGCCAACGCTTGGAAGAGCGGGGGTTTTCGGTTGAGGGCGAGTATGCCGTCCTTGCGCGCCGCACGACGAAGCCTGTCGAACTCCCGCAGCTCGCCCCAACTCCGATACAATCGTTCCCTACATAGGAGACCGCGACGTGCCGTATCAGAAATTGATCACCGATGACCTAGACGCGATGCTTGACGCACTGCCTCCGCACGTCGTCGGACCGCTGCGCGAGCGCGTCGACCAGCACGAGCTGCTGGAGGTCGTGCTCGACCTCGGACGTTGTCCGGAAGCGCGTTTTGCGGGCCGAGAAGCTACGCTCAGCGATGTTGAGGTCAGCCAGGATGACATTGAGTACGTCATCGGCCGCATCGGCGAGTTCGGCGGGGACAACCGCGCAGGCATCGAGCGGACGCTGCATCGCATCTCGTGCATCCGCAACCGCGCGGGCAGAGTCGTCGGCCTCACCTGCCGGGTGGGGCGCGCGGTCTTCGGTACCATCCGCGTGATAGAAGAGCTGGTGAAGACGGGCAAGAGCATCTTGCTGCTCGGAAAGCCGGGTGTGGGCAAGACGACCATGCTCCGGGAGGTGGCGCGTGTCCTGGCGGACGACCTCAATAAGCGCGTGATCATCGTCGACACATCGAACGAAATCGCGGGCGACGGCGACATCCCGCATCCCGCGATCGGCAAAGCGCGACGCATGCAGGTGACGTCTCCCGCAATGCAGCACGCCGTCATGATCGAGGCCGTCGAGAACCACATGCCTGAGGTGATCGTGATCGATGAGATCGGAACGGAGCTTGAGGCGGTGGCCGCCAGAACGATCGCGGAGCGCGGAGTCCAGCTCGTCGCGACTGCCCACGGCAACGAGCTGCAGAACCTGATGATGAACCCAACGCTGTCCGACCTGATCGGCGGCATCCAGTCCGTCACGCTCTCGGACGAGGAGGCGCGCAGGCGCAATACGCAGAAGAGCATCCTGGAGCGGCGCGCGCCGCCTACGTTCGATGTGCTCATCGAGATCCAGAGTTGGAACCGCGTCGCCATTCACGGCGACGTGGCCAGCACGGTCGACGCGCTGTTGCGCGGCTTCAAGGAAACTCCAGAGATCCGCGAGGTCGACGAAGAAGGAGAGGTCAAGATCGTCTCCATTGTGGAGCAAGCCGAGGAGAGTCGCGCGTTAGAGCGGAAGGTCCCTGAGCCAGCCGGACCGCTCCTGAACATCTACCCGTTCGGCGTCTCCAGGCGCCGGCTAGAACAAGCCGTACGTCAGACGAGCGCCCGGGCGACGTTGGCCGAGCACCTGCCGGACGCCGACGTCGTCATCACGCTACGCAACTACTACCGGCGCAAGCTGCCAGCGCTGCGAGAGGCGGAGGCCCGCGGCGTTCCGATCTACGTCCTGCGGGCGAACACCGTCGCGCAGATGGAACAGTGCTTGCTATCGCTGCAGCCGCCGGCCAAGAGCTTCGACCCGGTGACCTCCGCCCTAGAAGAGGCGGAAGTCGCGGCCGCGGGAATCGCTGACGGCGAGCGCGACGCGGAACTGGCGCCACAGAACGCCTACATCCGCCGGCTGCAACACGAGCTTGCCCAGCGCTACAACCTCTCGTCGCGTAGCCTTGGGCGCGAGCCCAAACGTCGCGTGCGCCTCTTCCGCGACGCAGACGTTCCATTCAACCGCTGATCATGATCCGCGCCGCCTGCGGACTACACGGGCTCTTCATCACGCTGGAGGGTGGTGAAGGCGCCGGCAAGTCGGTTCAGTTGGAGGCGTTGGCGGCCGAGCTGTCCGGCCAAGGCCGAGAAGTCGTCACGACGCGAGAACCGGGAGGCACGCCGCTGGGCGAGCGGCTCCGGGAAATCTTGCTGGGCCTCGACTCAGACCTCGACCCGCTTGCGGAGGCGATGCTCTTCGCGGCAGCGCGCGCTGAACTGGTCACGGCCGTCATCAAGCCGGCATTGGACCTCGGCGACTTCGTCATCTGCGACCGCTACTCGGATTCCACGGTCGCCTACCAGGGCTACGCCAGCGGTGTCGATCTCATGTCGATCGGCCAGCTCAACCAAATTGCCACAGGCGGGCTGATTTCCGACCTCACGGTCCTCCTCGATCTTCCTGTGGAGGAAGGCCTGCGGCGCTCAGGCGGAGCAGACCGTTTCGAGTCGGAAGACGCAGCGTTCCACGAACGCGTGCGGGCAGGCTACCTAGCCCTGGCCGAGTACGACACCGAGCGCTGGCTTGTCGTCGATGCGACGCAGCCTCCGGAGACGGTGACCGCAACGATCCTGGAGAGAGTGGAGGCGCTTCTCTGACTCGGATGAACCGCCTACTGAGCGGGCTCGTCGCGCTGTCTCTCGGCCTTCTCGTCGCGAGCGCCGCCTGCAACAGCGAGGCGTCGACGCCCACCAGCCAGCCTACGTCTGACGCTACGCCCGCGAACGCGTCCGGCGGTCGCCTCACCTACATCGCGCTGGGCGACTCGCTCTCCACAGGAGCCGGCGCTTCCGACGCAAGGAAGACCTCATTCGTGCCGCTGGTGCATGAGAGCCTGGGCGACGAGTACGATCTGATGAACCTCGGGCATGGCGGCGACACCAGCGCCGGCCTGATGGACCACGGCCATCTCGATGAAGCGATCGAGGCCATCAGCGAGCGGAACGGCAACGTTGCGCTTGTCACTCTGGAGATCGGCGGGAATGACCTCCTCGGAATCTACTTCGGGTCCGTTCTCACGGGCGTCTGCCCTGATGTGGCCGCCATTCTCAATCAGCCCGAATGCACGGAGCCGCTGGCGGCGGCCCTGGCTGAATTCGACGCCAACTTGGGCGAGACGCTCGACCTGCTTCTGGAGGCGAACCCATCCCTCAAGATCCTGCTCCTTACGCTCTACAATCCCTTCCCCGAATTCCTGCCCGTGCGATCGATTGCGGCGCTCTCCTTAGAGGGGCTCGCGGACAGCCAGTTCACCGAAGGCCTCAACGACATCATCCGCGACCACGCCGCCCAGCGTGACATTCAGGTCGTCGAACTATACGAGCCGTTTGAGAACAGGGCGAGCGAATTGATCTCCGGGGACTTCATCCACCCCAACGACGCCGGCTACCGCGTCATGGCCGACGCCGTGATCGCGACTCTGGAGGAGCTACGGACCGGTAGCCAACGACGCTACGCGCGCTGATCGTAGGCTGCGTCACTCGACATCCGCGGCACGGCGCTGGTAATATTACTGCGCTGGAGGCGAACACCCACCAGTTCTTCTCATCCCGCAGGCGCGGCCAACAGACCGGAGGACCTACATGCCTCAGATGCCACCCCTAAGCGACGACGCCCTGAAAGCGATGCTCAGCCAGCCGCTCGTCGCAAAGCTCGCGACGATCTCGTCGAAGGGCAACCCTCACATTTCGGCTCTCTGGTTCGAGGAACGAGACGGCGACATCATCTTCAACACGTGGGGAACGACGAGGGCGGCGAAGAACCTCAACAACAACCCAAAGGCCGCGCTGCTGATCGACACGAACGAATTTCCATACGCCGGCATTCACTACAGCGGCACGGCCGTCGTAGAAGGCCCGGCCAACGACCAGGACGGCATGGGCAAGATGTTCGCCCGTTACATGGGCGGGGACGTAGCCGCGGCCACGGAGTACGCCGGTCAACTCATCAGCATGGGAGAGCGGATCTACATCCGCTTTACGCCCGAGAAGCACGTCGCGTGGGACTTCAGCCAGGCTTCGTAGGCTCACACGACTGCTATTGACGCTGCCATGAGAGCAGCGGGCCAGCTCATACGAAAGGAAGCGACACGATGCGACTAGGATTCAATCTCCCGCAAATCGGGCCTGCCGCGAGTCCAGAGGCACTCGTGCGGGTCGCTCAGCGAGCCGAGGAGCTGGGCTATGACAGCCTCTGGGTTACGGAGCGCCTGCTCTTCCCGATCGAACCGCGGACGCCGTACATGGCCACTCCGGATGGCTCCCTTCCAGACGCCTACAAGATCGTTTTGGACCCGATCGAGACTCTCACATACGTTGCCGGGCACACGAGCAAGATCGCCCTTGGCACGAGCGTCATCGACATCCCCTTCTACAACCCTGTCATGCTGGCACGGCGGCTGACGACGCTGGACGTGCTGTCCGGCGGCCGTCTGCGTCTCGGCATGGGGCAGGGTTGGTCGGAGGACGAACATGAAGCAGTTGGCGCCTCGCTCAAAGGCCGCGGTAAGCGCGCGGATGAGTTCATCAGCGTCCTCAAGGCGATCTGGACGACGGACCCTGTCGAGTTCAACGGTGAGTTTTACACCGTCCCGAAATCGATCATCCAGCCTAAACCCGTCCAGAAGCCCCACCCTCCAATCTACCTCGCGGCATTCGCGCCGAGCGCGCTGAAGCGAGTCGCGACGATGGCCGACGGCTGGCTACCAGCAGGCCTGCCGGCTGAGGCCGCACGTCAAATGATCGACGGCATTCGGTCGATGGCTCAGGCAGCAGGGAGAGACCCAGCGGAGATAGATATCATCGTCCGCGCGAACATCGAGGTCGGTAACGAGCCCCGGCCTGCAGACGGGTTCATCTTTACGGGAACGCCGGACCAGATTACGGCCGACATTGCCGAGACGCGTGACCTAGGAGTCGCCGAGCTCCACTTCGATCCGTCGGTCTCGCCAGACGGCGCTACCGTGGAAGGATTCTTGTCGCGGATGGAGCAGATGAAGGAGTTGGCGGGCGCCTAATCGCCCGGGCGCCATCGCCCGCCCCTGCCCTAGTTCTCGAGGCGGAGGACAGCCATGAAGGCTTCCTGCGGGATCTCGACGTTGCCCACCCGCTTCATGCGTTTCTTGCCTTCCTTCTGTCGCTCAAGCAGCTTCCGCTTGCGCGTGACATCGCCGCCATAACATTTCGCGAGCACGTTCTTGCGCAGCGCGCGCACGGTCTCCCGCGCGACGATCCGGCCGCCGACGGCGGCCTGGATCGGCACGTCGAAGAGCTGTCGCGGAATCAGCTTCCGCAGGCGCTGGACAAGTTGGCGGCCCTGGACCTGCGCCTTGTTGCTGTGCGTAATCAACGACAGTGCGTCGACTGGCTCGCCGTTCACGAGGATGTCGAGCTTCTGCAGTTTGGCTACCTCGTAGTGTGAAAGCGCGTAATCCAGGCTGGCGTAGCCCTGCGTCATCGACTTGAGTTGGTCGTAGAAGTCGACCAAGATCTCGGACAGCGGTATCTGGTACTGCAGCAGTACACGCCGGTCGCCAACCTTCATCCAGTCTTCGTTCTGATGAGAGTCCTCTCCCTGGAGGTATTCCATCTTGTCGAACGCGCCGCGCCGGCCGGTCACTAGCTCCATCACGGCGCCGATATAGCGGTCGGGGCAGACGACGGAGATGGTCATCCACGGCTCGGCGATATCAAGCACCTCGGTCGGTGGCGGCAGGGCCGCCGGGTTGTCGATCACGATCTCCTCGCCGTTGGTCTTGCGCACGCGATACTCAACGCTCGGTGCCGTGATCAGCAGACTGAGGTCGTACTCGCGTTCCAGCCGCTCTTGCACGATCTCCATGTGAAGCAGCCCCAGAAAGCCACAGCGAAAGCCCGGACCTAACGCGACGCTGGTCTCCGGCTCGAACGAGAGCGCGGCGTCGTTCAGTCTCAACTTCTCGAGCGCCTCGCGGAGCGGCCCGAAGTCGTTCGGCTGCGTGGGGTACAGGCCGGAGAACACCATCGGTTTCGCTTCCTGATAGCCCGGCAGAGCCTCCGCCGCTGGGCGATCGGCGTCCGTGAGTGTGTCGCCAACCCGACACAGGCCAACGTCCTTGAGTCCGGTCGCCACGTAGCCGACCTCGCCGGTGGCCAGGCCCCGCGTCGGCACAGGCTCTGGAGCGAAGCTCCCGATCTCTAGCGCCTCTATCGTCAGGTCCGCCGACATCATCTTGAGGTTGTGGCCTTCCGCCACCGCACCATCAACGACCCGCACGTAGGCGATGACGCCCTTGTACGAGTCGTACTTGGAGTCGAACACAAGGGCTCGCAGGGCTCCTTGCTCGTCACCGCCGGGCGGCGGGACGAGCTTGACGACAGCCGCCAGTATCTCCGCGGTGCCAGTGCCCTCCTTGGCGGAGGCCACCAGCACGTCGCCGCGATCGAACCCTATGACATCGCAGATCTGCTGCGTGACGCCCTCAGGATCAGCGCCGGGTAGATCGATCTTGTTCACGACAGGGATGATCGTGAGGTTGTTCTCCATCGCCACGTACACGTTCGCGATCGTCTGCGCCTGAATGCCCTGCGCAGCGTCGACGACGAGGACAGCGCCCTCACAGGCGGCCAGCGCCCGCGATACCTCGTACGAGAAGTCAACGTGGCCGGGCGTGTCGATCAGGTTGAGCTGGTACGCCTGTCCCATCTCATCGCGGTACGGCAGCCGCACGGCCTTCGCCTTGATCGTGACGCCCTTCTCCCGCTCAAGGTCCATCGAGTCGAGCACCTGTTCGACCTCGTTGCGCGAATTGTCCAAGAGGCCGGTCTGCTCAAGGAAACGATCTGCGAGGGTCGATTTGCCGTGGTCGATATGGGCGATGATGCAGAAGTTGCGAATGTGAGATCGGTCCATACGAACGTTATGGTACCATGGTGCCTCCGTCGCTGGCGGAGTCACGTACGATGTGGCATAACGCACTCACCAGTATGGTCTGATGGAGGCTCCCAGCCTCGTGAGGACAATCTTAATGCCTGAGTTCGCGTGGCAGCCCCTCACTCCTCGCCAAGCCGCGGACATGCTTACCGGCTTTCCCGCCCCTTGGTGGATCGCGGGCGGTTGGGCCGTCGACCTGTTCGTGGGCAGGACAACCCGGTTGCACGGCGACATGGACATCGCGTTGCTCCGCGGGAGCGAGCCCGCCCTCCGCGCGCACGTTGCCGGCTGGGACGTGCAGATCGCTCACAATGGAGCGTTTGAAGCTTGGTCAGGCGATGTCATCAAGCCAACGCGTCATCAGTTCTGGGCGAGGCGCCGAGGCAACGATCCGTGGATGTTGGAGTTCCTGCTGGAGGACCATAGCGACGGCCTCTGGCACTTCCGTCGACAGGAGCATTGTCCTACGGGTGGATGAACTTACGCGCAGGAGCGCCGACGGCATGCCTTACCTCTGCCCAGAAGTGACTTTACTTTACAAGGCAAGCTCCTCAGACGAGCTGCGGAACGCCAGCGACTTCGAGACCGCAGCGCCACTCCTGGACGGCAACGCCCGCCCGTGGCTGCGGCGTTCCATCAAGCAGGCCCATCCGGGCCACCCGTGGATCAGGCGATTGTCGTAGAGGAAGCTAGACGCGGTGGCAGGCTACCCAGTGGTCCTTCGAGAGTTCACGCCACTCAGGTATGGCGGTTCGGCACTCATCGATGGCAATCGGACAGCGCGTGTTGAAGACGCAGCCTGGTGGCGGTGCGATTGGGCTGGGGACATCTCCGCTCAGGATGATCCGTTCCCGCTTCGTTTCCACTGCCGGGTCCGGAATGGGGACGGCTGAGAGCAGCGCCTTCGTATATGGGTGAAGCGGGTTTTCGTACAACTCGTCGCGGTCGGTCAACTCCATCAATTTGCCGAGGTACATCACGGCAACGCGGTCGCTGATGTGGCGGACAACCGACAGGTCGTGCGCGATGAACAGGTACGTCAGGCCAAACTGGCTCTGTAGGTCTTCGAGCAGGTTGATGATCTGCGCCTGGATGGAGACGTCGAGCGCTGAAACGGGTTCGTCCGCCACGATGAACTCCGGCTCCACAGCGAGCGAGCGCGCCACGCCGATGCGCTGGCGTTGTCCGCCCGAAAACTCGTGCGGGTAGCGGCTCGCGTAGAACGGATTAAGCCCGACGATCCGCATCAGCTCCGCGACGCGCTCCCGTCGCGCCTCTCCCTTAGCCAGGCCGTGGATCGCGAGCGGTTCGCCGATGATCGCACCTACGGACATGCGCGGATTGAGCGACGCATACGGGTCCTGGAAGATCATCTGCATCTGACGGCGCATCCGCCTCAGGGCGCCGCCCTTGAGTTCGGTAAGCTCGATGTCACCGTACTTCACTTGGCCTTCGGTCGGACGGTAGAGTTGCAGGATCGCGCGGCCCGTGGTCGACTTGCCACAGCCGCTCTCCCCCACCAACCCTAACGTTTCGCCTTTCCTAATTTGGAAGCTAATCCCATCAACCGCCTTAATATCAGCGACCTTGCGTTGGAAGATCAGACCGGCCGTCACGGGGAAATAGACCTTCAGATTCTCGACGCTTAGCAGGACGTCGCCCGCCGGCGCGGCGTCCTGAATTGTGTCCTGTGTGGCTGAAGCGTCGGTCGTCATTCGGACGCCTCTGCGCTCTGCTGCGCCGCGGCTACCGCGTGCCACTCCCAGCACGCGACGCCGTGCTTGTCCTCGACCGGCGTGAGTTCCGGCGCCTCCTGGTTGCAGCGGTCTTGCCGGAACGTGCAGCGCGGATAGAACGAACAGCCCGGCGCAATGTTGATCATGTCCGGTGGCACTCCCTCAATCACTTCCAGCTTCGATGTTCGGGCTCTGTCCAGACGTGGCACGGACTTCAGCAGGCCCACGGTATACGGATGCCTAGGATTCTTGTAAAGTTCCTTCGCGTCTGCCGTCTCGACGATCCTGCCCGCATACATCACGTTGACGCGGTCCGCGTAGCGCGCCACAACGCCGAGGTTGTGCGTGATGATGATGATCGCTGTACCTAGCTCTCGGCTCAACCGCGCCAAGATCTCAAGGACCTGTGCCTGGATGGTGACGTCCAGCGCCGTCGTCGGCTCGTCCGCGAGCAACACCTTAGGATTACAGGAGAGCGCCATGGCGATCATCACGCGCTGGCGCATACCGCCTGAGAACTGGTGGGGGTAGTCGCCGATGCGGGCCTCGGCGTCCGGGATACCCACCATCTCCAGGAGCTGAACGGCGCGGCGGGTTGCGTCGCCCTGGTCCATGTCCAGGTGCAGTTCAAGCGCCTCGGTGAGTTGCCTTCCTATGGTCAGCACAGGGTTGAGCGACGTCATGGGCTCCTGGAATACCATGGCGATCTCGTTACCTCGCACGTGCCTGATCTCGTCCTCGCTGACCTTCAGTAGGTCCTCTCCTTCGAAGATGATCTCGCCGCCTACGATCTTGCCTGGTGGAGTGGGGATCAATCGCAAGATCGAGAGCGCGCTCACGCTCTTCCCACAACCACTCTCCCCCACCAGACCAAGCGTCTCGCCTGCTTCGAGGTCGTAGGTGACGCCATCAACAGCGCGCACGACGCCATCGTCAGTGAAAAAGGAGGTCCGCAGGTCTTTGATCTGCAGGAGGGGTGGCATTATGAGGCTAACTGAACGGTCGTCAAGAAGGTGGCTCCAACGTTGGTGGGGGAAGAGGAGACTCGAACTCCTACGCCTTGCGGCACATGATCCTAAATCATGCTCGTCTGCCAATTCCGACACTTCCCCTGGATAGCAGAGGGCGGCTAAAGGCGTGACGAATACGTCACTCCAGCCCTGGCTCATTCTCACCTTCAACCCCCACCGCACTCTTTAGTATTGGTGAGCCGCAGAGGAATCGAACCTCTAACCTGCTGATTAAGAGTCAGCTGCTCTGCCTGGTTGAGCTAGCGGCCCAAGTGCTGGGCGAGTATAGCACACTTATTTTTTCACCGGCAATACTCGGCCATCGATGTCCCCGATGAACGCTGATTTCGTCGTCAGTACACCCAGGTTTTCAGTATAGCGAATGCCTCATGGGCTGCTCCAACGGCCGTTGACGCCTTCATAAGCCTCTGATAGCATGATCGAAAGCCTGGGTGATTAGCTCAGTTGGCTAGAGCGCTGCCTTGACATGGCAGAGGTCACTGGTTCAAGTCCAGTATCGCCCACCAGTTGCGTACAAGAGGCCCAGGCCTCAATAGAAACAGCCACGACCAGGACGAGTAGCGGCATCACGAAGGCCGCCAGAGAGGGGCGCAAGGCTGAGAGCGCCCCGGCCGAAGCGCCGCAAACACCACCTGCGAGCTGGGCTCCGACGTTCTCTTGTGAGGGTTTGGTCGTTCGAAGAACGTCCAAGCGTTCCGAAGGAGAGCCGAGATAGCTCCGGAGGCACCCGTTAGCGGCCAAGTTGAGGGCAGGCCTGACGGGTCTGCCGAACGAGGGTGGAACCACGCGAGTCAGCCTCCCGTCCCTCAAACGGGAGGCTGTTGCGTTTTGGATCGAGAAAGGCCCCACTCATGACAGAGCAAGCTCAGCAGGACGAACGCCTGTACGCCATGCGCCACTCGACCGCGCACATCATGGCGGAAGCAGTGCTAGAGCTGGTGCCGGGCGCCAAGCTCGCCATCGGCCCGCCCATCGAGCACGGGTTCTACTACGATTTCGAGTTGCCCGAGTCGCTCACGAAAGAGGACCTGGCGAAGATCGACCGGCGCATGCGCCGTACGATAAAGCGCAACTACGCCTTCGAGCACAGCGAGATCAGCAAAGAAGAGGCGCGCAAGATGTTCGCCGATCAAGCCTACAAGCTGGAGCTGATCGATGGCATCGAGGACGACAAGGTCAGCCTCTACACCCATAACAAGTTCGTGGACCTGTGCGAAGGACCGCACGTTGAGCGCACGGGCAAGGTCGGCGCGTTCAAGCTCACCAACATCGCCGGCGCGTACTGGCGCGGCGACGAGAACAACACCATGCTCCAGCGCATCTACGGGGCGCTGTTCGAAACGCAGGAGGAACTCGACGCGCACTTGGAGCGCGTCGAGGATGCGCGGCGCCGGGATCATCGGCGGCTCGGCCGCGAACTCGAGCTGTTTACCACGCATGAGGACATCGGCGCGGGCCTTCCGCTCTGGCTGCCCAAGGGCGCAACCGTCCGCAGGAAGCTGGAGGAGTTCATCACGGGCCTGGAGCGAGAGGCCGGCTACCAGCACGTCTACAGCCCGCATCTTGGCAAGCGCGAACTGTACGAGCGCTCCGGCCACTGGGACCACTTCAAAGACGACATGTTCCCTCCCATGGAATTGGAGCACGAGCAGATGGTGCTGCGGCCCATGAACTGCCCGCATCACATCCTCATCTACGCCTCTAAGCTGCATAGCTATCGCGAGCTGCCGATCCGGCTCGCCGAGCTAGGGACGATGTATCGGTGGGAGCGCTCAGGCGTCGTAGGCGGCCTCAGCCGCGTCCGCGCGATGACGTTGAACGACGCCCACATCTTCTGCGCGCCAGAACAGGTGAAGGAAGAGTTCTCCGGCGTGATGCAGCTCGTCGAGCGGGCGTACGACATCCTCGGCATCACTGAGTACTCATATCAGCTCTCTCTTCGCGATCCCGACGACAAGGAGAAGTACGCCGGCAACGACGAGATGTGGGACGTGGCTGAGGACACGCTGCGAGGAGCCATGGACGACATCGGCTTGCCATACACCGAAGTGGCCGGCGAAGCGGCGTTCTACGGCCCTAAGCTGGACATCCAGTTCGCCGGCCTGATGGGGCGCGAAGAGACCTACTCCACCGTCCAGATCGACTTCCACCTACCCAGACAATTCGACCTGAGCTACATCGGCGAAGACGGTGCGGAGCACCGGCCGGTGATCATCCATCGAGGCGTCATCAGCACCATGGAGCGAATGATGGCCTACCTGATCGAGCTGTACGGCGGCGCGTTCCCGCTCTGGCTGGCGCCGGTGCAGGCCGTGGTGATCCCCATTGCGGACCGCCACAATGACTACGCGCGCCGGGTCGTCGATGACTTGCGGGCTGAAGACCTGCGCGTCGAACTCGACGACAGGGGCGAGCGGATGCAGGCGAAGATCCGCGATGCGCAGATGCAAAAGGTCCCCTACATGCTCGTGGTTGGGGACAAGGAAGAGGAGGCGAACGCAGTCGCGGTGCGCCAGCGGTCCGGCGATGACCTCGGCGCCCTTCCGCTCTTCCAAGTGATCGACCGTTTGAAGGACGAGATCACCACGGCCATGAGCAGCGATTGACCCACGGGCGCGTTCTCGTCAATCATAGGCTTGTGACCGCCAGCAGGATGCTAGATGACTGAATCAGGACATGACGTCGAGGGGTGCCTGGCCTGCGACCTTAACAACGGCAGGCAGGACCTTCCCGGTGGCCGCATCTACGCCACCGAGCACTGGACGGTCGAGCATTGCATCGGGCCGTTCGGCGTTGGAGCGCTCATCGTGAAGCCGCTCCGGCATTGTCTGCACGTCGCGGACCTGACGGCGGAGGAGACGGCGGAGCTTGGGCCGCTGCTGCAGCGAAGCACATCAACAATCGAAGCCATCGTTGAGCCGGACCAGGTATACGTATGCCTTTGGTCCCACGCCGGGTGGACGCCCGGCCACATCCACTTCGTGCTACAGCCTTCGTGGAACAAGCTGAGCGAGAGTCACGAGAAGCCCGGGCCCTCCCTGCAGGTCGACATGCTGCGGAGCGGCGCAACGCCGCCTCGCGACGAAGTTGAATCGTTCGCAAAGCGGGCGCGGCAGTTCTTGGCAGAAGCACCAGCCGTCACGTCGGGAGCGTAATCGGGAGACGCGATGGAAGAGCTGCACATCCTAGAACTGCTGGTGGTCATCGCGATCATCCTTACAATCGCGAAGTTGTCCGGCCTGCTTGCCGTGCGGCTCGGGCAGCCGGCCGTTCTTGGAGAGCTGGCGGCCGGCGTCATCCTGGGCCCGTCCGTGATCGACATCTTCGGCCCCAACCTGTTTGGCGTCTCCAGTTTCGACTACCTCGACAGCGACGTCATCAGGGGCACTACCTTGACGCTGGCCGAGCTGGGCGTGATCTTCCTCATGTTCCTGGCAGGGCTGGAAACAGACCTAGCTGAAGTCAACAAGGTCCGCAAAGTCGCGTTCCTCGCCGGCGCCATGGGAGTCATCTTCCCGATCGCGATGGGAACCTTGGTCACCCTCCCCTTCGATTTCTCGACGAAAGAGGCGATCTTCGTGGGCATCATCCTCTCCGCGACGAGCGTCAGCATCTCGGCCCGCACACTAATGGAACTGGGCGTGCTCCAGAAGCGGCAGGGCATCTCGATCCTCGCTGCTGCGGTGATCGACGACGTGCTGGTGCTGCTGATCCTCTCGTTCTTCACCGCGTTCGCGGTCGACAGCGCTGATGGCGGCGGCGGCGCGGGTGAAGTGTTCCTCATTGTCGGTCGCGTCGCGCTCTTCTTCGTCGTCGCGCTGATCGTCGGGCTGTTCGTCCTGCCACCGCTGGCGCGTTGGTCAGCCGACGCTCAGATGAGCGAGGGCGTGGTCGTTGTTGCGATTATCGTCGCCCTCGTATCAGCTTGGTTCGCGGAATACATCGGTGACGTCGCCATGATCACGGGCGCGTTCCTTGCCGGCCTATTCATGAGGCGGACCGAGGCCCACAGCATCATCGATGAGAAGATGCACACGATTGCGTACGGCTTCTTCGTCCCGATCTTCTTTGTCGGCGTCGGCCTGTCGGCCGACGCGAGCAACTTCGCGGGCTCCGATGTGATCTTGCTGATCGTCATCACGGTGATCGCGGTCGTGTCGAAGATCCTCGGCAGCGGGCTGGGCGCGCGCATTGCCGGCGAGAACACCCGGAGTTCGATCCAGATTGGAACGGGCATGGTCTCGCGCGGTGAAGTGGGCCTGATCGTAGCCACCGTGGGGCTGAGCAAGGGCCTGGTCGATACGAACCTATTCTCCGTCATGGTCCTGATGATTCTTGCGACTACGCTGATTACACCGATCCTCTTGAAGATCGTCTTCTCAGGCGAAGAAGAGGTGGAAGAGTTGGAGGAAGAGCATGCATAGCGCCGTGGTTCTCGTACTGCACGATCTGGGGCTCCTGGACGACATCATCAAGGCCTGGCGTGAGGCGGGCGCACCGGCGATCACGATCCTGGATAGTGTCGGGACGCGAGAGATCGAGGAGCACGGACGTCTCGATGACCTGCCATTGATGCCTTCAATCAAGGACCTGATCCAAGCAGACGACGCGCCTCGCAAGACGATGTTTGCCATCTGCGAGAACGACAACGTGGATTCGATCATTCAGGCGACGGAGGCCACCCTGGGCGACCTGACGGAGAAGGACAAGGGCATCTTGATGGTGATCGAGCTTGCGAAGGTCGTCGGTTACCGCGGCCCTTGAGTGGCTGCGGCCTGCGGGCTAAGATTCCTTGCAGGGCTTGAAGGCCCGTGTTACATTCCGTCACGCAAACAAACCTATGATCAAGAAAGTTCTCGTAGCTAACCGAGGCGAAATTGCGCTGCGCATCATGCGGACGTGCCGCGAGATGGGTACCGGGACGGTCGCCGTATACTCAGACGCCGACCGTTTCTCGCTCCACGTCCGCTACGCGGACGAAGCGTATCTGCTGGGCCCTGGTCCGCCGCTCGAAAGTTACCTGAACATTCCGAAGGTCCTCCAGGCGGCCAAAGACTCCAAAGCTGATGCCGTCCATCCTGGGTACGGCTTCCTAGGAGAGAACGCCGACTTCGCCGATGCCGTCCGGAAGGCGCGCAAGAAGTTCATCGGCCCATCCGGCAAAGCGATGCGCCTCCTGGGAGACAAGGTCTCTGCCCGCCGCCTGATGATGAAGGCCGGCGTGCCGGTCGTGCCGGGCACAGAGGGCGAAGTCGACGCGAAGGAGGCGGCACGCGTCGCCAAAGAGATCGGCTTCCCGGTCATGGTCAAGGCTGCCGCAGGCGGTGGTGGCAAGGGCATACGGCTCGTCCACGAAGCGTCGGAGTTGGAGAACGCGCTGAAGATGGCCTCCAGCGAAGCCGCGGCCGCGTTCGGCCACGACGCCGTCTTCGTGGAGAAGTACCTCTCTCGCGTGCGACACGTCGAGGTGCAGGTGATCGCCGACAGCAAGGGAAACGCCGTCGCGCTGGGAGAACGCGAGTGCTCCATCCAGCGACGGCACCAGAAGCTCCTCGAAGAAACGCCATCAATCGCGATCGACGACGACCTGCGAGCGCGCATGTGGGCGGCGGCGGTCGAAGCGGCCAAGGCCTCCAAGTACGAAAACGCCGGCACCGTCGAGTTCCTCGTCGACGAGGACAAGAACTTCTACTTCCTGGAGGTCAACACCCGCCTGCAGGTGGAGCACCCGGTCACCGAGCTGTGCATCGGCCGCGACATCGTCGCCGACCAGATCCGCATCGCCTCGGGAGAAGCGCTCTCGTTCTCACAGGAGGACATTAAGCCCACCGGCCACGCGATTGAGTGCCGGATTGCGGCGGAGGACCCCTACAACAATTTCCTCCCGTCGCTCGGGCGCATTGACTGGGTAGAAGAACCGTCAGGGCCAGGGGTGCGCGTGGACTCTTCGCTCTTCAGCGGCGGGGAGGTCGCCTACCACTACGACCCGATGCTCGCGAAGCTGATCACATGGGGCGCCAACCGCGACATGGCGATCCAACGCATGATCCGGGCGCTCAACGAATATGTCGTTGTCGGGATCCAGACCAACATTCCGTTTCATCTCCAGCTCCTGTCCGACGAGCGCTTCCTCCGCGGCGAATTTCATACGAGCTGGCTCGAAGAAGAGTTTGAAATGGAGGACCCCGACGGGCATCCAGACGAAAAGACCGCCCTGCTCGTCGCCGCTGTGCTCGCTCACCAGAGGAAGCGCCGGGCTCCCGCCGCAAGCACTACCACTGGCCCAACGGACTACTGGCGCTCAGCGGGCCGGGAGCGATTCCTCGGAGGCCGCTCGCTCGCGCAGCGCCGTGGGTGGCGGTCCTAAGTCCATGGCAACGTACAAGCTGACGCTGGGCAGCGAAGAGCACGAGCTAGAAGTCGAAGAGCAGGACGGCGGCTACCGTGTCGAGCTTGGCGATACCTGGTACCAACTCGAACTAGAGCGCATGGGCGATAGCGCCCGCTATTCGCTGCTGCTCGACAAGAGACCCTCCGACGTCTTCGCTGAGGAGGGGCCGAACAGCTACCACGTCGTCATCGGTACGCGCTCCTTCGCCATCACGACACCTGGGCCGCTCCGGGGTCGCAGGCCAGAAGGCGAAGCCGCAGACCTGGACGCTGAAACCGAAGATGGAGAGTGGGTCCTCACCTCACCCATGGCGGGGGTCGTCCAGGATGTCTTGGTTGAACCAGGCGACGAGGTCGAAAAGGGCCAGGTGGTGATCGTGGTTGAAGCGATGAAAATGCAGAATGACCTCCATGCTCGCCGATCGGGAACCGTGAAGGCCGTATACGCCTCGATCGGCGAACGCGTCGAGCAGGGAACCAAGCTGCTCGTCGTGCTGTAGGTCGCGCGTTGACGCTAGATTCAATGATTCGCTATGATTACCGCCTAGATATGACAATAGACCGGCGAAGCTCGAAGGTACAGGCATAGCTCGCGAAGTTAGGCGAAATGAGCGCATCCGCGCTCCCGAAGTCCTCGTCATCGGGGACGATGGTGAGCGGCTTGGCGTAATGCCAACCAGGGACGCGCTGGCTCAGGCCCGTGAACGGGGGCTCGACCTAGTCGAAGTCGCCTCCGGTGCAGTGCCTCCCGTCTGCCGGTTTCTAGACTATGGCAAGTACCTATACGATCAGGCCAAGCGCGAGAAGAGCGCGGGAAAGACGCAGCACCACGGTGAGCTGCGAGAAGTCAGGCTGAAGGTGAAGATTGGGGACCACGACCTGGCACTGAAGATGCGCAGAGCGGAACGGTTCCTGAAGGAAGGCGACAAGGTCAAGCTCTCTGTCATGTTCCGTGGACGCGAAAACGCTCATCCCGAAATCGGACGGGCGCTGCTCACGCGGGTGCGAGAAGAGATGAGCGAAATCTCCACGGTCGAAAAGCCTCCGACTATGGAAGGCCGGTTTATGAACATGATCCTGGGGCCGCTGAGCGGTAAGAGCGGTGGCGCCCAGCAGAAACAACCAAAGCGCGAGCCGAAAGGCGAGCCAAAGGTCGCGACGAGTAACTGACATGCCAAAGCAGAAGACACACAAGGGAGCGTACGGCCGCCTGGGCGTTACCGGCCGCGGGAAGATCACGCGCCGAAAGGGCGGCGTGAATAACTTCCGCAGGAAGAAGCACCGGCGTTCAAAGGGCCAATTCGACGAGATGCTCGTCGTCTCGAAGACCGTCCGCAAGCGCATGCGCAGACTGCTCCCGTACGCGGGATAAGGGGGCTATGCGATGAGTCGAGTCAAACGAGGGGTAGCCGCAAAGAGGCGCCACAAGAAGATCCTCAAGATGGCCAAAGGCCACAAGGGCCTGCGCCACAAGGTCTTTCGCCGCGCCAACGAATCGGTCATTCACGCTCTCGACTACGCCTACCGGGACAGGCGCGATAGAAAGGGCCAGTTCAGACGCCTCTGGATCATGCGCATCAACGCCGCGGCCCGCGAGAACGGCATCACCTACGGCCGTTTCATCAACGGTCTCTCCAAGGCCGGCGTGGACCTGGACCGGAAAGTGCTCGCAGACCTTGCCGTACGCGAGCCGGAGGCATTCGCCTCCATTGCGGAGCAGGCAAAGACCGCCCTAGCTACGGGCTAGACGTGGCCGCACGCTAAGCTAACCCCACCCTTCAGCAAGCCGGCTGTACTCGTTCAGATACATTGGTGACACCTAGAATGGTGTCGCTATGCGTATTGTCAGTGGAACCGCACCGAAAGCGCTCTGGCTCTCGGGCCGGAGCGCGGAACTCTCAGCCAGCGCCCGGAGACGGCTGAAATGGATGGACTACTACGAGGGGCATGGAAGGA
>QIFC01000019.1 GCA_003228685.1 Chloroflexota bacterium | reverse complement strand
TAGGCGTGCCCAGGAAGATGATGCGCTCCTTGAGGAGCATGGAGTAGATGTCAAACGCGCGTTCCCCGCGCGGGCCGGTCTCGATAACTGACGGGATGATCGCATCATGCGGTAGATTACTCGTCATTGGGTAACGTGCTCCTTCAACCTTGCAGGCTAACGCCGTGGTGTACGTCCCGTTCGGCTAACCGGTCCGAGAGGCGCTTGCCTGAGCTTCTTCTGGTTCGTCTGGTGGCGTCTCCTCATCCGACGAGGCGATCTCCACCAGGCGGTCTAATGTCTTCTTCGTCGTCAGAGAGCGCCGCAGGTTCTCTTTTGCTTCCTCTCCCGAGAAGAGGCGGCGCAACTCTTCCGATTGGTCGCCGACGCCGGAGGTCATACGCCGCATCTACTTCCTCGTCGCCTACTTCTATATGTTCGGCTTCTGTCACCTCAGACAATACTAGGGAGCGGCGGATTCTCGCTTCTGCGATTGGACGGATCTCTTCGACCAGCTCCTGTTCCGACTTGCCGACCTGCTGGAGGTAGCGTTCCAGGCTCTCGCGGTCGCCGCCCTTACCGGGGCTGTTCTGTTCCTGGCGCAACTGTTCTTGTACCATCCTTCCGGTCTCGCGCTCGGTGAGGACAGGGGGGAATTGCGGCTGAACCTGATCGACCAGCGCCTCGAGGACCTCGTCCTGGTACCGCCGCTCCTCTTCCTGCTCCAGCGTCTCGCGCAGGTCGTTCTCGACCCGCGTACGAAGCGCCTCCAGGCTGTCAAACCCTTCGCCAACGCTCTGAGCGAACTCGTCGTCCAGCTCAGGCAAGACCTCTTGCTTCAGCTCCTTGACGTGCACATGGTAGCGCGCCTGTTCACCGCGCATCTTCTCGTCTGGCGCGTCGTCCGGCACCGTGAGTTCAAACTGAAACTCGCTGCCCTTATCCTTGCCGATTAGCGCTTCGGCAAACCCCGGCAATGAGATAGTTCTGTCCTCTACGAGCTGGAATTCGGCATCCTCTTCCTGAACAAGGGGGGAGCCGTTCACGGAGCCGTTCACATCCGCGCGGACGATGTCGTCCCATTCGATCGGTCGGTCCACGGGCTCAAGCGTGGCATAGCGGTGCCGCAGCGACTCCAGACCTTCCTGCACTCGCTCAACATCGACCTCAACGCCCTCGCGGAGTATCTGGAGCGACGACAGGTGGTCGCCAAGGTCGACTGTCGGGCGAATCGGAACCGTGAACTTCGCGACGAGCGGTTCTTCGTTCACCACTTCAAATGAAGCTTGCTCAATCGGTTCTATCTGCTCCTGTTCTAGCGCTTCCTTGTAGACGTCCGGCATCAGACGGTCGATCGCTTCGTGGAGGATCGTGTGCTCGCCGAAGTGCCGTTCGACGACCTCGCGAGGTGCCTTTCCAGGGCGGAAGCCCGGTATCTTTGCCTTGGAAGCCAGCCGACGGTACGCGGACGCCTTGGCCTTCTCTAAGCGCTCGTCATCGACGGCGATCTCTAGGGCAATCTGGCTATCGGGCAGTTCTTCTCTAGATATCTCCAATGGACCCTCCACAGGGAAGTATACCAAGTCGCCAGATTGGGAACCTAACGGGCCTTTGGTGTGAGGACATCGTTGAGCGCGTCGCCCAACAGGTTGAAGGAGAAGATCAGCATCCCAACCACAATGGCTGGAAAAATCAGTAGGTACGGATGGTTCCTGATCACGGGCTGGCTCGTCCCGCCATCGAAAATGAGTGCTCCGAAGCTCGGAGTCGGGTCGTGCACGCCCACGCCGAGGAACGTGAGGGCGATCTCCGAGCCCGCGATCGCGCCCAGCGAGGCGGAGACGCCAACAATAATGATCGGGCTGACGTTGGGAAGCAGGTGCGAACCAAGGATGCGCCAGGTGCCGGCGCCCATTGAGCGCGCGGCGATCACGTACTCGGTCTCGCGCAACGCGAGCACCTGCGACCGGATCACGCGCGCGCTGCCCACCCAGAAAAAGAGTGAGAGCGCGCCGAAGATGAGGAAGTAGTCGGACGCGCCGGGCATGGCGAACACAGCCTGCACGCCCCAGAGCGCCAGGATGAGGAATGCGGCCACGATCGCCAGCGCGATCCAGCCCCCGTTGCGCCTCGATCCGATGAGCCAGGCTACGATGCCCGCCACGGCCATAAACGTGAGGATCGCGAGAATGGCGATGAATAGTGGATCACCCGTAGAGAGGTTGGCTTCCAGGCTGTCTACCCAGCCGCGCACGCGGTCACGCATAGTGGCGTTGATGAGGATCAGCATGGGTAAGGCAGGGAGGGAGCCAAACGCCTCTCCGGTTCGCATGATGACCGTGTCCACCTTGCCGCCCATGTAGCCGGACAGCAGGCCAAGCCCGACTGAGAGGACTAGGCTACCCGCGACAACGGTCGCGATTGTGACGATGATCGTCGTGCGGGCGGACCAGATCACGCGGCTGAGTTGGTCGCGCCCGAGCCGGTCCGTGCCGAAGGGGTGGTCTAGGCTGGGGCTAAGGAGCGTGTTGTCCAAGTCCTGTGTTCGGAAGTCCTGAGGCGAAATGATCGGCGCGAATAGGCCGACGAAGTAGAACCCGCCGATCAGCACCAGCGCGATGACGGCGAGCTTCTTGCGCAGGAGGCGGCGCAGCGCCGCGCGCCACGGGCTGATCGACAGCCGCTGCGCCTCTTCCTCTGCCGCGCCCGGGATATCTGCGGCCACGCTGCCCACTAGTTGTTCCCCTGGCCGCCGAACCGGATACGCGGGTCGATGAACGTGTAGGCGATGTCGGTGATGATGTTGATGAAGATGAACGCGGCGGCAATGACCAGCACCAGAGCAAGGATGACGTCGTAATCACGGCTCTGAGCGGCCTGGAAGCCGAGTTGGCCGATGCCTGGGATGCCGAGAATCAATTCTACGAAGAACGCTCCCTCGATCAGTGTGGTCAGCGAGAGGCCGATCACGGTCACCAGCGGGAGGAGCGAATTTCGTACGACGTGGCTGCGTACGACCTGCAGCTCTGGCAGCCCCTTGGCGCGTGCCGTGCGCACGTAGTCCTCGCCTAGCACGGAGAGCGTGGTCGCGCGCACGAGGCGGGCGACGCCAGCCATGCCGGGTAGGGAGAGCACCAGCGCCGGCAGAATGATGTGCTTGCTGAAGATGCCCAGCGCGATCTCCTGCGGTCCGATGTCGACTTCTGGACCGCCCCAACCCACGGCGGGCAGCCACCCTAGCTTCACGACGAAGATCAGGACCAGAAAAGGCAGGCTGACCAGGACGGGAATCGATTGGAAGAACAGGAAGGAGCTAATCGATAAAGGGTCCAGCCAGGTCCCCTGGCGCAGCGCCGCGAACACCCCCACTAACGTACCGATGGAGAATGCGAAGAAGAGCGCCACAATGCCGAATTGAATCGAGACGAGCATCCTCGGCCAGATGATGTCCCAGACGGGCACGCCGCGATAGATCGTGACGCTCTCCCCGAAGTCGCCTTCTGTGAGGAGGTTCTTCATGTAGACGCTGTATTGTTCGAAGATCGAGTCGTCAAGGTGCAGCTCCTGGCGTACGCGCTCCTTCGCCTCATCGTTCGCTTGCGGTCCGGCGAGCACGTCGACACTGTCGACGGGTCCCAGACGCGTGAGCGCGAACGCGAAAAAGGAGACGAACAGGAGAATGACAGGCGCCCACAGGAGGCGTTGGATTGTGTAGCTGAGGAGGCCCTGCATTGCGGGGACGGCCTCGGTCTAATCGTCGAGCGAGATGAAGCGTAGTCTAGGCACGATCGATGCCGGGATCAGATAGTTGTCGACATAAGGCTTGACGAGCGCATGGAACTGGTCAAAAAACAGCGGGAACCATGGCACCTCGTCCAAGATGATGTCCTCAGCCTGGCGGTAGAGATCGATCCGCGTCCCTGGGTCCGGTTCAATCAGCGCCGCGCGAAGGAGCGCGTCGACGTCCGGATTGGAGTAGCCAGTATTGTTGTTGGGGCTGTCGCTATCGAAGTGGATATTGAGAATGTCCTCTTCGTCAGGATAGTCCATGATCCAGCCCAGCGTGAACATCTGATAGCGCCCTTGGTCCACGTCCTGGAAGAACGTAGCCGCCTCTGCCTGCTGGATCTGCACATCCACGCCCAGGTTAACGCGCCACATCTCCAGCATGGCGGTCGTACCCGGTCCGGATGTGGCGCCCGTGCCGCTCTCGGCCAGGACAATCTCTGGCAGGCCGTCAGCACCCTTGTAAGAAGACTGGTTCAGCAGCTCGATCGCCGCCTCAACGTCGAATGCGGGCGGCTGCGCCGTCTCGCTGTAGGCGGACAGTCCTGGCATGAGGATACTGTTCGCGACGGGAATGGCGTCTTGGTAGACGGCGCGCGCAATCTGCGCTTTGTCGATCGCCATCGCGAAGGCTCGACGTACAAGCGGGTCGTCAAACGGAGGCGAGTTTGTGTTAAAGCCCAAGTAGTCAAGCGATAACCGGTTGCCGCTGCGATACTCGGCGTTCAGCGCGTCGGCCGGATCCTGGATCCGTTCGAGGTCGTCCAACGCGACGCCCGCGACATCGATGTCGCCGGCTTCGTAGAGCGTGATGCTGCTGCCGGAGAGCAGATAGCGAACTGTCTCGATATTCGGCGCCCCGAGGTGATAGCGTTCGTTTGCCTCCAGAACGATGCGCTCGCCGAAGCGCCACTCCTTGAGCTTGTATGGGCCCGTACCGTTGGGCCGGCGCGTCCAGTTCGGGTCGTTCTCGACCTGGGTGGGGTCAATCACGAAGGCGGTAGGGTAGGTGAGCTTGAACAGGAAGGATGGCAGGTCTGCTTCGATCGTGATCGTAAGGGTGGTTTCGTCGATCACTTCGATCCCCGAGATCTCGTTCGCTTGCCCGCGTAGCTTCTCCGTAACGCCGACGATGTCTCCGAGGAAGAACTCGGACACAAGCGACTGCGTGGCCGGGTCCGCGGCGCGCTCGAACGAGGCCTTGACGGTCTCGGCGAACACTGGCTTGCGGTCGTGGAAGAGCAGCCCCTCGCGGAGCTGGAACGTGTACGTGACCGTGCCATCCGCG
The DNA here is from genome assembly GCA_003228685.1 of Chloroflexota bacterium. Classification (GTDB taxonomy): domain Bacteria; phylum Chloroflexota; class Dehalococcoidia; order DSTF01; family RBG-16-68-14; genus SZUA-185. Next base: position 16,304 of record QIFC01000019.1, on the reverse strand, counting down.
TTGACAACCTTACCGCCGTTTTCTTCGGTTGGTATCTCGGCAGCAAGGTCTGGCTGAATCTCAAGATTGGGGTCCAGGGTCAACAAGCCACTGAAGATCTCCACGACGTAGAGCGCCGATCCAGCGTCCTGGATGACGTGCGGGTCGAGCGAGATCGGTTCTCCCCCGATCAGGCGCAACTCGCCTTCGCCGCCTCCGCCATCGTCACCGTCGCCGGCGGGAGTTTCCTGTGTCTGTGTGGTGCCGTCGCCGTCGCCGCCCGTAGCAACGAGGATCACAACGATGACGCCTACGCCGACTACCAGCGCCGCCATCACGCCCAGAATGACTAAGATCGCTCGGTTCATGTTGGCTACCCTTCCTACTGCGGTCTGTCTCTCTGGTTATCGACTCACTGCATTAGGGCGATAATAGCAGAGGCCCTAACGAGCTTCAATGTGGCTTGGATCACCTGGTCTGCTCCAAGGCTCCTTGCCGGACCACAAGGAAACGAGCGCTGGCGCCGCCAAAAGCGCCGCAACCGGCATGATGGGCGCGTGGAAGCGCGGGTCGCCGAAGAACACCATAGAGACCAGTAACCAATACGAAACAAGTGAGATCAACAGCACCTTGCCGGCATCTTTCGTGGAGAACCAGAGCCGCACGCCCAAGGCCACCATCCCCAGCATAGCGAAGTAATAGACGTTCGAGAGCGCGATGAGCCCCTGCCGCGCGCCACTGGAGAGGAAGGACTGGCTACCGTGGCCATCGTTCCACTTGAGGCCCTCCTCATCGTTGTAGAGGAGCCAGAAGAGCTTCTGGAACGGCAGCATTAGTTCCTGGCGGGGATGTGTGACTGCGTATGCGATGGCCTTGCGGAAGCCGTCGCTATTCACGCGTACCTCGCGAGCCACGCTGTCCAGCTCAGGATGGCTGAACACGAGGTCTCGTCCTGCCGTGAGTCCGCCGCTTCCGTTGGCGCCTTCATTGTGGCCGATCCAGAGGTCGATGCCGGCGTTCGTCGAGATGAACACCGGCGCGTCCAGCTCGGCCGCGTTGCGGATCGTCCAAGGAGCAACGATCAAGCCGATTCCCAGGGTGATCGCCACGAGCCGTTCGATGATGTACGGGCGTGTGAGGCCGGTGCGAAGCCAGAATGGCACCATCACAAGCGGAAGCAGCAGCGCCTGCCCGCGCGTGAGCGTGGCCAGGCCTAAGACGAGGCCGGCTCCAATCAGTAGCCGGAGGTCACGCTGCGGCCCCTGGCGGGCCTCCAGGATTAACAGATAGACACCAAAGAGCGCCAGGAACGTGAACGTGACCTCAGAAAGCGTCACGCCGGTGAAGAAGATCAGGCTCGGGAAGAACGCGACGATGCTCGCGCCTACGACGGCGGGCGTCGGGCCCAGCGCGCGCCGTCCGATCAGGTAGGTGAGTCCAACGGTCGCCGTGCCCAGCACAACGTTCATGAACTGCGCGACAGCGACTTGCTCGCCGAAGAAGCGATAGGCCGTGGCGAGCAGCAGGGGATAGCCGGGCGGCCAGAAGGCCGTAGGCGAGCCGTCCAGGTGGATGTAGCCCTCGCCGTTGGCGAGCGCGCGGGCGGCGAAGTCGTAGCGGAACGCGTCGTCGTCTGGCAGGGGCTGCCAGTCGGTGAACGCGACCCACGCGAGCCGCAGTGCGAATCCAATAGATACAACAAGCGCGAGCCAGACCACGTGCTCGCGTATCGACGTTCTTGCGAGGAAGCCGGTCGCTCTGACCGTATCTAGCTGCACAGAGCACTCCGCGCCTCCCGCCCCACCTCAGCCCAGCATAGCGGAACGTGTGCGAATAACCAAAGAGGCAGGCCACAGGCCTGCCTCTCGATGTTTCTAGTAGGTCAGCGTTATACGGGGGCTGGTTCCGAAGCCTTGGTTAGGACGACTTCGCCGTTCTGGACGTCGATCAGTGCTCGGTCACCGGCGACGAAGCGTTCCTCCAGCAGCGCGTCGGAGAGACGGTCCTCAATTTCGTCCTGGATCACCCTGCGCAGCGGCCTGGCGCCGAATAGCTGGTCGAACCCCTTCTCGCCCAGCCAGTCCTTGGCTTCAGTTGTGACCTCCATGGTCACGCCCTTGAGCAGGAGCTGCTCCTCCACCTCTTTGATCTGCAGCTCGACAATCTTGCGGATGTGCTCCTTGTTCAGAGTGTGGAACACGACGGTGGCGTCGATGCGGTTGAGGAACTCCGGCCGGAAGACCGTCTTTAACTCCTCCAGCACCTTTTCCTTCATCTTCTTGTACTGGTCTTCCGCCGTCTTGGACTCCTGCTCGTTGATGCTGAAACCGAGCGACGAATTCTTGCGGATCAGGTCGGAACCGACGTTGCTCGTCATCACGATGATCGTGTTGCGGAAATCTACCTTGCGGCCCTTCGCGTCGGTCAGGTGGCCGTCGTCGAAGATTTGGAGCAGTGTGTTGAAGACATCCGGGTGCGCCTTCTCGATCTCGTCCAGCAGGATCAGCGAATAGGACTTGCGCCGGACCTGGTCCGTAAGCTGGCCACCGTCGTCATAGCCAATGTACCCCGGAGGCGCGCCGACGAGGCGCGAAACGTTGTGCTTCTCCATGAACTCGGACATGTCCAGCCGGATCAGCGATTCCTGGCTGCCGAACATGAACTCCGCAAGCATGCGAGGTAGGTATGTCTTGCCGACGCCCGTTGGTCCCATGAACATGAACACGCCAATGGGGCGTTTGGGATCCTTGAGGCCGGCCCTGGACCGGCGCACAGCCTTGGAGATGGCAGTGATCGCCTCGTCCTGGCCCATGACCTTGTTGTGCAGGGCCTCCTCCATCTTCAGCAGGCGCTCTTGCTCTTCGCCTGCAATCCGCGTGACGGGAATTCCGGTCCACATGGCCACGACGTCCGCAATGTCTTCCGCCGTAACGACAGGCTTCATGTCATCTCCCTGGCTGCCAACCTCGTCCTCAAGCAGCTCGAGCTTCTCTTGTAGCTTCACTTCGCGGTCGCGGAGCTCTGCTGCATACTCGTATTGCTGGGAGCTGATGGCTGTGTCCTTCTCTTTACGCAGGCTCTCCAGGCCCTTGAGCGCCTCCTTTAGCGAAGGGGGCGTCTTGGAGCGCTGGATGCGCACGCGTGAGGATGCCTCGTCTACCAGGTCGATTGCCTTGTCGGGGAGGAAGCGGTCGCCGACGTAGCGCGTCGCTAACTCTGCCGCGGCCTTGAGCGCTTCGTCGCTGATCTCCAGCTTGTGGTGCTCTTCGTACTTGTGCCTGATGCCGTGGAGGATCTCGATCGTCTCCTCCGTGGTCGGCTCTTCGACCAGAATGGGCTGGAGCCTCCGCTCGAGTGCCGCGTCCTTCTCGATGTACTTGCGGTAATCGTCGAGCGTGGTCGCGCCAATGCACTGTAGTTCGCCGCGCGCCAGCGATGGCTTCAGGATGTTCGCCGCGTCTACGGCGCCTTCGGCGGCGCCGGCGCCGACAAGCATGTGCATCTCATCGATGAACAGTACGCAGTTGCCCGCGCTCTTCAACTCTTCGATTACCTTCTTCAGGCGCTCCTCGAACTCGCCGCGGTATTTCGTCCCCGCGACCAGCCCGCCAATGTCCAGCGTAACGAGCCGCTTGCCCTGGAGCGTCTCCGGCACGTCGCCCTCGGTGATGCGGTGGGCGAGGCCCTCCGCGATGGCTGTCTTTCCGACGCCTGGCTCGCCAATCAGAATTGGGTTGTTCTTTGTGCGCCGTGACAGGATTTGAATCATGCGCTCGATTTCGGTGTCGCGGCCGACGATCGGATCGAGCTTGCCCTGTCGGGCAGCTTGGGTCAGGTCCATGCCGAGCTGGTCGACCGTTGGTGTGCGTGTTGAGGAGCGCGCGCCTGTGCCCGCTCCTTGCGGCATGCTCTGCGACAGGATGCGCGTGGTCTCGGCGCGTACGCGCTCCAGGTTGACGCCCAAGCTCTCGAGCACGCTAGCTGCGATGCCCTCGCCCTCGCGGACGAGTCCGAGCAGGAGGTGTTCGGTACCGATGTAGTGGTGGCTGAGGCGGCGGGCCTCATCGACGGCTAGTTCAATGACCTTCTTGGCGCGGGGCGTTAGGCCTATCTCGCCCTGTGTTGCGCGGTCGCCGCGCCCGATGATGAACTCAACCGCGGAGCGGACCTTGCTCAACTCTACACCCAGGTTGGAGAGCACCTTCGCGGCTACACCGTCGCCTTCCCGGACGAGTCCGAGCAGCAGGTGTTCCGTGCCGATGTAGTTGTGGTTGAAGCGTTGCGCCTCTTCTTGGGCTAGTGTGAGAACCCGGCGGGCGCGTTCCGTGAATTTGTCAAAGCGATCAGCCATATAAACCTCTACATTCACCTTACCACAGTGCTTTTGGCGAAGTCCAGATTTCGCTGACGCTCGTCGTTAGGAGGTGGTTGGCTCTTCCTCCTCGCCTTCCGCCGCATTCTCGCCAGGGGGTGACGTTGTCGTATCAGCGTCCTCAGCGGTATGTTCTTCGTCTCCAGTCTGTGTGTCTGCCTCCTGCTCGACTGGCGGCTCCTCCGGTTCCTCCTCGGCTGCGGACGCTTCCGGCTGAGCTTCCTCGGTGGCCTCCGCGGCTGCGGGCGCCTGGGGTTGCGCATCCTCGGCCGCGGACGCTTCCGGCTGAGCTTCCTCGGTGGCCTCCGCGGCTGCGGGCTCTTCGGGCTGAGCCTCCTCCGTGGCCTCTGCGGTTGCGGGCGCTTCGGGCTGAGCCTCCTCCGTGGCCTCTGCGGTTGCGGACGCTTCCGGCTGAGCCTCCTCCGTGGCCTCGTCGGCTGCGGGCGCTTCGGGCTGCGACTCCTCAGCTGCGGACGCCACCGGCTGAGCTTCCTCGGGGGCCTCCACGGTGGCGGGCTCTTCCGGTTGCGCATCCGCGGCTGCGGGCGCTACGGGTTGCTCGTCCTCGGCTGCGGACGCCACGGCTCCGACCGGGGCCTCTACCGTCGCGGGTTCTTCGCCTGCCGCAGCGCCCTTGGCTTCAGCGCCCGCCTCGTCAGGCGTGGCTACGTCAGTGGACTCCGCAACTGGCGCCGTTCCGAACTGATCCTCGGCTTCGGGCTGCGGCGTTGGTATCGGGCCTTCCCTAGCTTCGAACTCGGTTTTTATCTCCTCAGGTACGTTGATAACCTCTCCGCCTTCGCTGAAGACGTAGCCCATGCCCTCGCCTTCATCGCGCGCGCGCCGCAGGCTGAGGCCGAGCCGGTGGCGGTCCCGCTCGATGCGTACGATCTTTAGCGGAAGCAGGTCGCCCTCACGGACGACATCGCGCGGGTGGCCGATGCGGCGGTCGACGAGCTCCGAGACGTGGATCAGGCCCTCCACGGGCCCTTCGATTCTTGCGAACGCGCCAAAGGTGACGAGTTTCGTTACCAGACCGGTGACCACCTGGCCCTCTTGGTACTTGTTGACGACGGCCTCCCACTTCTCGGGGTTGGCCCGCCTGAGGCTGAGCGCGATCTTTTTGTTTTCCGCATCGATCTTTGTGATGTAGACGTCGACTTCGTCGCCAACCTTGAACAGCTCCGTGGGCGACTTGTCACGGTCCCATGACAGCTCGGAGAGGTGCGCCAGGCCGTCCGCACCGCCAAGGTCCACGAAGACGCCGAAATTGCGCACACTGCTAATGCGGCCTTTGCGGATTTCACCCTCGTGGAGTTCCTGGATCAGGCGCTCCTTTTGCTGCATTCGGTACTCTTGCAACGCGGCGCGTTCTGAGAGGATGACTCGATTGCGGCGCCGGTTGATTTCGATCACCTTGAGCCGCAGGGACTTGCCAACTACCTCACCCAACGAACTCTCGCCGTCCTCGCGGTTGCGATCCGGCCGGACACCGACAACCTGTGAAAGCGGAACGAAGGCGTTCACGCCCTCCACGTTCACTAGCAGTCCGCCCTTGTTGTATCCCGAGACCTCTGCCTCGAAGGTCTCGCTATTGTCGAAGCGCTCCTGCAACGTAAGCCAGCCCTGCTCGCCACGGGCCTTGTCGAGCGATAGAAGGATCTGTCCATCCGCCGTTTCCGGGTGGACGATGTAGACCATCACCTTGTCCTCAATTTGGAGCTGGCTCTCAGGGTCGGAGCCGAGTGACTGCATCTCGTGACGGAGGATCACGCCCTCAGATTTTGCGCCGATGTCGACGAGGGCGCCGTCGCGGTCCCATCCCATGATGGCGCCTTCTACGATCTCACCGCGTTGTGGCGACCGAAATTCATCAGCTTCGGCGAGGAGTGTCGCCATGTCCATGGTCTCTTCGGCGGGCGCCTCGGCGCCCCCTGGTTGTTCTGCGGAATCGTTGGTCAAGCTACTGGTTCCTCCTTAGTACGGATGACGCTCGATTCCAACAGCGTGTTAGCGGAAGAAAAAGGGTTGGGCCTGAGCGCGACGCTCATTCTAGCACAGTGTATTCTGTCAATGAAAGGAGTCAGGACGGGTTGGTGATCGCTTTTCTTGGAGGTAGTCAGGCTCCTTGGTCAGCCTGACGGCGTTCTTGGGCCTGCTGCTGGGCGCGATCTCTCATGAATGCGATGATGGGGGACGGATCAGCCGGCTGCCAGCGCTTTCGCCATTCCCGCTCGTCGCCTTCCCAGACCTCATCGTGATGCTCAATCTGGCCCGGCTTGGACGTGTCCTGCAGCACTTGCAGAGCGTGTCTGATGACACCAAGCTGCTGGTCGCGCGAGCCAGCTCTCCCGAGTGGGTGGCCGAACGGGAACTCGACGGCCAGGGTGCGCGGCACGCCACGACGCTCCGCCCAGTTGGGGACCATGGTCACAAAGATGGTGCTTATGCCTGCCGCTTCGATGGCACGTGCCAGCACGGGCACGTATCGGGTGCAGTCCGGTCAGGCAGGCGTGATGAGGGCGGCGTCGACTTCCTCTTCGATCATGCGCTGGGCGACCTCCGACCCGTAGCGCTCGCGCCACTCGTCGTCGTTGGCCTGGTAGCCCATGAAGGAGTAGTGCTGCGATGCTAGTGAGCCGATCTCGCCGGCCTCCGCTAACTCCTGGAAGCGCTGGACCGGCAGGACGATGTTGACGTCCTGTTCGATGTCTTCGTTGTTGATGTGGAGGTGCGCGACGCCGATCTGGTCCTGCTGTACATCGGACGGGATGACTCGATACGTGGGGTCGCCCCAGAGCGGGTTCTTGCGCTCGCCTTCCAGATCGAACGGCTCTTGCTTCCCCTTGACGTAGACACCGGCGCTCGTGACGAGGGCGAAACGAGCCTCGGCGGCCGGCGTCTTCATCGGCGTCCAGGGAATCTCGCCCAGGTCCGGCATCTGCATCGCCTGGTAGTATCCGGCGATACTACGCGGGAGCCACTTGAAGCTATCGACTGGCATGGGGTACCTGCAATTCCTCTACGTTCCTGCGTAGCTTACATGAGATCGAGCTTATTAGCCTAGAGACAAGGCGACCATGCAGTATTCACGTGTTCTACGCTTCATCACTTGGGTCAGGACCAGGCGGATGTCTACCACCGCTCTCGGTGCACCACATCGGCCAGAGGGCGCCGCTGGCGTTTGTCGGCGCTGACGTCGCCGTACTGGCGGGCATCCGGCGCTTCATGGCCGATCAACGCGATGCCGATCGGCGTGTCGTCTTCCGGGATATCAAGGAGCCTTCTTAGCCGGCCGATGCCCCCGCCGACAAAGCCGGCCGCGAGTCCTTCGTTGACGGTCGCGAGCAGGATCAGCATCATCGCGCAGCCGGCGTCCGTGTACCAGTAGGGGATGCGCCAGAGGTCGTCGTCGCTGATGTCCTTGCGGACCCGCATCTTGTCGGGCTCCTTGTAGCGCGATTTGTAGATCTCGGCGTTCGCGCAGATCACGATGTGCACCGGCGCTTGCCCGACGAAGTTGGGGTGGCCGGACTTCTGGTGCATGGCCGCGAATGGCTTAGCGATCTCGGCGCGCGTGGCCTCTTCCGTTACGACGACGAACTCGACGCCTTGGCTGTAACCTGCGCTCGGGCCGCGGCGGGCGATGTCCATGATGCGCTCGATGGCTTCGGGCGCGACGGGCTCGTCCGTGAAGCTGCGTGCCATGCGGCGCTTCGCGACGACGTCGACGAAGTCCATGCCGGCCTAGTACATCCCGTATGCGCGGGTGACGTCAAACTCGTAGATGAGACGCTTCTCTTCCACCATAATGTCGAGGAACTCTTCTTCGGTCTTCTCTTGGCCGAACCACATTACATGGCCGGAAGCGGGCTTGTCCAGATTCTCCTGCAGCGCCCTCATGAAGCGCAAGGTCTGGTCAGGCACGCCCCGACCCTCCAAGATCGTGACGGTTGTCTCCAGGCCAAGCCAGCGATAGCCGGTCTCGAAGACGAAGAGCGTGGCTCTCGGGTCACGACGCAGGTGTTTCGTTCTCAGTCTCGTTTGGGTGCCTGAACTCCAGATCTTGCCATCGAGAATGCCAAGCCCGATCCGCGCGATGTGCGGCGTGCCATTGGCCCGCAGGGTGGTCATCGCTGCGGACTGGTTGGCTTCTAGGAAGGAACGAATGCGATCGTCCATAGCTGTGGGATCATAACAGAAGCGCCCCTAGATTCAGGGACGCCTCGTTGGCAGCGATACCTAAACCTCCGGGTGCAATCTTGACGAGCCACCAGGCCTGCGGGTCGGAGGCAGGCGCGCTGTTCCTTTCGCTGCTCGGCGGCGCGACAACGCACGACGTGACGGGTGGGCTCAGAAAAGGGGCCAGGTGGCACGTACCCAGACCCTCTGGGTAGGGGTATAGTACTGCTTGAAAAAAGACTGAGATAGGAGAAGGACGAATGGCTAAAGACCCAGTCTGCGGCATGGAGGTGGATAGAGGAGAAGCGGCCGGCATCGCAACCCACAGAGGCAGGAGCTACTACTTCTGTTGCCCCGGCTGCGAGGAACAGTTCGACGCCGACCCCGGCAAATACGCGGCGCCGTCGGGTTTCGGCCTTTCCACCGAGCGGCTCGCCCATGCGAGCGCCCTTCGGCCTCGGCGGGTGATCGGCCTGTGGGTGGCGGTCCTATTGGCTAGCCTCGCTTTGGTCTACCTCTTTCTTAATGGTGCCCTTACCATCGAGTTCGCCTTCATCAACAACCCAGAGTCCAAGCAAGCGGAGACACTGCTTGAGGAGCGTCTGCGAGGTCCGAAGAGCGTCGACGAAGTCGTGATCGTTCAGTCGGACACGCTGACCGTGGACGATCCAGCTTTCCAAACGTACGTGAACGACCTCTACGCCGAGGTCATGTCCCTGGGGCCGGACGTTGTCGAAGCGGGCACGAGCTACTACGAGACGTCCGAACCGCTTCTCGTGTCTTCAGATAGGCAGACGACGCTCATTCCACTGATCATGGAGGGAAGCTTGAACGACGCCGGCCGAGACATCGGCCAGGTGCACGACGTGGTCGCGCAGGCCGACGGCAGAGAGGGCTTCAGGGCGTTCATCACCGGCGATGCGACCCTGATGGCAGATTTCAAGAAGGTGGCCGAGGACGACTTCCTGACAGGCGACCTGATCGGAATCGTCGCCGCGCTGGTGATATTGGCTCTCGTGTTTGGGGCCGTCACCAAGGCAGCTATTCCGGTTGTGCTTGGCATCACTGCGGTGGCTGTGGCGGCAGGAGTTGCCGCCGTGGTTGGCTTCGCGATGTCACTGTACTTCATGATCACCATCATGATCGCCATGGTGGGCTTGGCCGTAGGGATTGACTACGCCTTGTTCATCCTGTCGCGCTACAGCGAAGAGCGCCGGCGGGGCCTGGACACAGTCGAGGCGATCGCGCTAGCGGGAGCCACGGCCAGCCGCGCCGTGCTGTTCAGCGGCATCACGGTCGTGCTGGCCCTGCTGGCGATGTTCATCGTGCCGATGGACTTCTTCCGCAGCATGGCGCTTGGAGCCGTTCTGGCGGTCATTGTCGCAGTCCTGGCCGCTCTCACCCTCATGCCCGCGATCCTGAGCCTCCTGGGCGACCGCGTCGACTCTCTGCGGGTGTCGCTTTCCCGCCGCGATCCAGATTCAGCGGCGGCGGGTGAGGAACATGGCTTCTGGGAGTGGATCACGCAAGCCATCATGCGGCGGCCAGTGGTGAGCATCGTGCTCGCGGGAGGACTGCTCGTCGCCGCGGCCGTCCCCGTGCTCGGAATGAGCACCGGCATGGCCGGCATAGCCACCTTCCCCGACGATACAAATTCCAAGGAAGCCTTTCTCGTCTTGATGGAAGAGTTCTCAGCCGGACTCACGACCCCCGTGGAGATCGTCGTCGACGGCGACATCGAGTCGGAGTCTGTCCAGGCGGGCATCCAGCGGTTGGAGGCGACTCTAGAGGAGGATCCGCGGTTCGGTCCTTCTCGCATGCTTGTCAACGCGGACGGCGACCTGGCAGTCCTTTCGGTGCCTCCGAACATCGATCCCATGGGTGACGAGGCGCTGAGCTTGGTACGGGAGCTGCGGTCGGATTACATCCCGCGCGCGTTCGCAGGGGTCGAGGCCGACGTACTGGTCACGGGAGAGACTGCCTGGCACGTAGATTTCTTCGACGAGATCGACCGCTATATGCCCCTCGCCGTCGTTGTAGTGCTGGGGCTGTCCTTCCTCCTGCTGACGGTGGTATTCCGGTCGCTGGTGATCCCGGCGAAGGCGATTCTGATGAACTTGCTGTCCGTCGGGGCGGCCTACGGAATGCTGGTGCTGGTCTTCCAAAAGGGGTATGGCGCGGACCTCTTAGGCTTCCAGCGGGTTGACAAGGTCGAGGCCTGGCTGCCGCTCTTCTTGTTTTCGATCCTCTTCGGCCTGTCCATGGACTACCACGTGTTCCTCCTGAGCCGCATCCGTGAGCGCTTCGACCAGACGGGCGACAACAACGAGGCGGTGGCGTTCGGCCTCCGCTCAACCGGAAGCGTGATCACGGGCGCCGCCGCCATCATGGTGGCAGTGTTCACGGGGTTCGCCCTGGGCGACCTTGTGGCCACCCAGCAGATGGGCTTCGGCCTGGCTGTGGCCGTGTTCCTGGACGCCACGCTGATTCGCATCGTCCTGGTGCCGGCAACCATGAGGCTGCTGGGGAAGTGGAACTGGTGGTTGCCGCCGTGGCTGCGCTGGCTGCCGCACCTAGGACTTGAGAGAGCGAGTCAGAGCGGCCAGCCGATCTACGAGTCAACGGGCATCGTGGAGGAGGCGGCTTCATGAGAAGAGGTTCCGATTGGATTGTGGTTAGGCCCGGCCAGTTACCCCGCGTTGGTCTTCAGGTCTAAGGGGTCTCCTGTTGGTCACGGCTCGAGCAGCCGGACGGTGCCGCCGGATCCGTCGACCTCGACCAGCTGGCCGTCGTGGAAGCGCGTGAGCACATGCTCGATGCCCGCGACGCAGGGCTTGCCGTACTCGCGGGCGACCACGCCGCCGTGCTGCATCATCCCGCCGATCTGCAGAATGATGGCCGACGCATTGATGAACAGCGGCGTCCAGCCCGGGTCGGTCGTGTACGCCACGAGGACGTCGCCCGGCTCGATCTCCTTATCGTAGGGGTTCTCCAGCACCTTGATCGGCCCGCGGGCAATGCCAGGAGAGATCCCCAGTCCAGAGAGCGAGCCCTCCTCGTCCGTCGGCGCCGGCCGCAAGATCCTCCCGCGCGAGTCGATCAGGTGGGGAAACTCCTTCACCTGTCGCTCGAACGTACTCAAGTAGCGGCGTTGCTCGAGCGCCGGCGCCCGAACGTCGAATGTAGCGTCGCGGTCGGCGGCGTCGAGCTCATCGAAGGTGAGGTGGAACACGTCGCCGGGGGCGTCCAGGCGGCCTGCTTCCGCGAGGCGTTCGCCGCGGGCGAGCGCGCCGCGTCGCGTGGCGTACGTGGCGAGGACCCAGTGGTACTTCGCCGTGTCGCGTTCGCCAGCGAACGCTTCGGTCCAGCGGTTGGCGAGGCGCAGGAGCACGCGCTGAAACAATCCGAGCCGGCGGTTCAGCTTGCTGAACGCCTGGCGCCGCTCGGTGACATGCAGTTCGTGCGCGAGCTTCGGATCGTTCTCAGAGGCGGCCTTGGCCATGAACGAGAGCTGCCTGAGCAGCAGGAGCGGGTCCTCTCCGTAGCGCGGGCTTGCCAGCTCCATCTCGTTCGGCGCGCGCGCGCCGAAGCGCTGGATGAACGCATCCCAGGCGGCGAGGAAGGCCGCAGGCAGAACGCGGTCCTCAACTCGCTTCGCGAGGCGCTCAAGGTCGTCGAATTCGCTGGGGTCGAGCAGGCGGCTCGCCGCGAACATCTCGATCCCCATCTCGATGACTAGCTCGCCTTCGAAGCCTCGGCCCATCTGGTCGAGGAGCGCCTGTGTCTGTGCATCGGCGCCCTTGGCCAATCTCTCAAGGATGCGGATGGCCGCGAGCCAGGCGAAGATCGGCGGCAAGTCGACGTTCATGATGATGTCGAGTGACCGTCCGTTTAGGTCGTGAAGCTCGGCGACCGAGGCATCGGTGCTGGTCGCTCGCGCCTCGCGTTCGAATTGCTCGCCGGCCTTTCGGAATCGCGTTAGGTATCGGGTAGGGGAGCGGAGTGCGAACGCGGTGTTCCACCACATGCGCCGGCTCCCCCAGAGCGTCCCAAATATCGCGCGCGCGATCTTGCTCCATGCGATCCAGCCCGGCTTTGCCTTGGGCCGGTAGCGACCGCGGTCCAGGTTCTGGAGCGTCCGGTGGAGCAGGACGTCCATGATCTCGTACGGGGCGGCGAGCCTCTCCGGAGTCGCGAACCAGAGCAAGTCAGAGTACGCAACGTACATGCGTGCCCCGCGGAAGATGAGGAGGTCGTCCAGCGGCTTCTCTTTGGGGTTATGGGGGATGTGATAGGTCTTGGCCATGCGCTCCATCATGACCTTGGTCCCATCGAGTGTCAGCTTCGTGAGCGGTGCGTTGCTCGTAATGCTGTCCGACAGGTTGCCGTCGAGGTAGAGGCGGCGCGGAGCGCCCGGCTCCGTCTGCATGTCGGCCGAGAGCGGGAAGTACGTCGTGATCGGGCGCGCCTGCAGGAGGTGCAGCTCGCCTCCGGCGTAGGCCCACTCGATCTCCACGGGGTAGCCGTACACCTCCTTGATGCGGCCGAGAGCATCGGCAAGCTCGAGGACCTGCTCGTCGCCCAGCGAGGCCTGGTCGCCCCGCGTTTCATCGCGCAGCTCGACCCCGCCCTCAGCTCGGATCCAACGCGACACGCTTTTGCTGCCGAGCTGCCGCTCCAGAATGTTCCGCTCGGGCTTGTCGACGATGAACTGATCTGGCGAGACCTCGCCCGAGACGATCGCCTCGCCGAGCCCGAAGCTCGCGTCGATCACGGCCTCGTCGAAGTCGTTCGTGACGGGATTGAGCGAGCACCCGACCCCGGACACTTCGCTCTCCACTTGCCGCTGTACCAGCACTGCCATGCGGGGACGGTGAACGTCGCATCCGTGCTGCGTCTTGTAGAGCACCACGCGCTCATCAAGAGACGAGACGAAGCACTGGCGGACCGCGTCCTCGATGCCATCTACGCAGACCCCAAGGACGGTGATGTATCCGCCCGCGAACGATGCGTTCTCCAGGTCTTCGTCCGGCGAGGACGAGCGCACAGCGCACGTCGCGCCTTCGCCCCACGTTGCCACGAGCGCCCGCATCTCCTTAAGGCCGGCGCGCATCTCGTCGGAGAACGAGAGCCGGTTCGCCTCGGTCTTGAGCGCCTCGCAATGAGCCGTCCATGGTGCCTCGCTGGCCGCCTCGAAGCGCGACCAGGCATCGGTCTTCTTGAGTTCCGTCCACCACGGCGAGAACCAGGACGCGGGCAGCACTGCTGCTTCAGGTACGCGGAACCCGGCCCGGGACAGGCGTACGAGCGAGGCCGCCTTGCCGCCGATCTCAGCGATGGACGGGTCCTCGACGTTCGCGAGCAGGATCGGAGAGACTTCTGAGGTTCGAGATGCTGTCATGGCGCTCCTATTAGTGTGCGAACGTCATTATGGGCCGTACGCTTACGCGATCGCAAACGATTGCGTGTTGGGGCGGGGAGGTGGGGACTGAGGGGTGGGGACTGAAGGGGAAAGCAGAAGCGGCCCGATGTGGGCCGCTTCTAGCTTCGTTTCGTTGGTAGCGGGGGAGGGATTCGAACCCCCGACCTCCGGGTTATGAGCCCGGGATTGGCCGCGAACTCGCGCACTTCTCCTACGGCGGCAGACTGTCAAGCAGCCCAGCGGCGAACTGCAGGATCAGGGCAGCATCTAGCGGGTTAACCACCCCGTCGTTATTCACATCCGAGACTCCAGCACAAGGAAGTGAACCAAGAAGTTCCGCGCTGAACTGCAGGATGAGCGCCGCGTCCACCGCATCCACGGTGCCGTCGCAGTTCGCGTCGCCTGGAGCGACGGCTGTTGTTGCGGTCGGCACCGGCGTCGATGTTGGGACTGGAGTTGCGGTCGGCACCGGCGGTGGGGTGTCTGTTGCCTCAGCAGTTGGCAGAGGTAACGACCCAGCATCGTGTTCAAAGATGTAGGCGGCTCCAACGTCAAGGCTTCTAGTGTTTGGGGTTCTAACATCTACGCGCCATGCTCCCACGACAATGGTGCCGCCGTCTAACGCGACGCTGTGGCCAAAGAAATCCTGGGCTTGGGCGTCTGAGGCGGTGAGCTTCTTCACTTCGCCCCAGTTGTCCGCGCCTCCCTGATCACGCTGGAACACATACGTCGCGCCAGCGAAGTCGCCCCTGGAATCCTCGCCGTCTGCCCCCACGACAGCAGTGTCGCCGCTGATCGCCACGCTCTGTCCAAGGTGGTCGACGCCCTGAGCATCAGAAGCGGTCAGCTTCGATGCCTCGCCCCAGTTCCCTGCGCCACCCTTGTTTCGCAGGAATACGTAAGCAGCGCCGGCGCCGGCGCCACCGGCGGATTCTATTCGCGCCCCCACGACGGCGGCGTTGCCGCTGACTGCTACGCTAGTGCCAAAGAAGTCAGCGACCTCGGCGTCTGAGGCGGTGAGCTTCTTCACTTCGCCCCAGTTGTCCGGGCCGCCTGCGTCGCGCTCGAAAACGTAAGCCGCGCCAGCATTGAAGGCAGCTGCATCGTCTCCCCAGGCACCGACCACGGCGATATCGCCACTGATGGCCACGCTAATACCGAATTGGTCGCTGAACCGGGTGTTGGAGGCGGTGAGCTTCTTCACTTCGCCCCAGTTGTCAGCGCCACCCTCGCTGCGCAAGAAGACATAGGCGGCGCCGCTGGCGTTTCCGTCGGTACGACCCGCCCAGGGCGCTCCGACGATCCCGGTGTCGCCGCTGACCGCAGCGCTGGAGCCAAACCAGGCAGCATCTTCGGCGTCGGAGGCGGTGAGCTTCTTCACCTCGCCCCAGTTGTCCGAGCCGCCCTGGTTGCGCTGGAATACGTAGGCGGCGCCCGCGGCGCCTACGCCCCCGGCGTCGTGGTAAACGGAACCCACAAGGGCAGTGTCACCGCTGATCGCGGCGCTAGAGCCGAACCTGTCGTAGGCCTCTGCGTCGGAGGCAGTGAGCTTCTTCACCTCGCCCCAGTTGTCCGCGCCTCCGCGATCACGCTGTAATACATACGCCGCGCCAGCCGAAAAACCGCCGCCATTGTCGTTCCATGCTCCTACGATGGCTGTTTCTCCGCTCACTGCGACGCTCTTGCCGAATTCGTCGCCAGGGTTGGCGTCCAATGCGAGAACCTTGTTAACTTCGATGAAAGACGTCGCCTGTGTCGTGTCTGGCAACACGACTGCCATCGCCACCACTAGGCCAATTAGAACTATCAGCCGTCGCATGCGATGTATCGTCTGATTCTGCCTCTTGAACGCCCCCAATGTGTCTAGACACTAAGCTGTGGTGGCTTCGGCGTCAAGAGCATACGGTGGGCTGTCTCTCGTCTATGACATTGTGTGCCAGCGCCCGCCCAAGCTGGTGCAGAAGGCCGGCGATCGCCACGTGAGATAAGCAGAAGCGGCCCGATGATGGGCCGCTTCTCGCTTCGTTTCGTTGGTAGCGGGGGAGGGATTGGTAGCGGGGGAGGGATTCGAACCCCCGACCTCCGGGTTATGAGCCCGACGAGCTACCGCTGCTCTACCCCGCGACGCGGGTCATACGATACCAATCCGAACAAGATGCGTTTGGTGCATGGATGCATACGTAGTGCGCGTGATTCACTGTAGGTCAAGCCCTCGGTCATTAGTACGGCTCAGCTACACGCATTGCTGCGCTTCCACATGCCGCCTATCAAACGGGTAGTCTTCCCGTGACCTTACTCCCTTAACAGGACGGGAGGCCTAATCTTGAGGGGGGCTTCGCACTTAGATGC
>QIFC01000034.1 GCA_003228685.1 Chloroflexota bacterium | reverse complement strand
CCGTAAACCTGCTTCTTCGCATCCTGTCCTCCTTCATCTACCCGGAGGACTGTCAGTTTACAACTGGTACAGTTTTCGGGGGGCAGGTCACGCGGAACATGGCTGCTTCTTGTCGCCGCTCTTGTTCTGATGGCCTGCGGTGGTTCAAGCGATGATGGCTCGACGGCTGAACAGACGCCTACATCCGAGAGCGAAGCACCCTCTTGGCCAACTGAAGCGTGGGACGTCTCGTCTCCAGAAGCTGAGGGCATGTCGTCTACTGGCTTGGATGAACTGGACAACTACTGGGTGGACTTCGGTTGCCAGGCTGTTGTCGTCACTCGCCATGGCCGGATCGTCTGGGAGCGGTATGCGGCAGCTATGTCCAGTGTCGTGATCAGTCGGTCGCATTCTGGACGGTTCCCATCTTTTTCGTCGCCGACCTTCAGTTTTGGCTCTACCGCTATGGCCACACGCTGGACGGGAGCGCGCCACTTGATACCGGCGCGTTCACGCCGAAGGTGCTCGGTACAACAAAGGTATGGAATTTCCACTCGGACACCGGCTTTGAGATCGGTTTCTATCTCATGGTCGCGGCGGCCCTCGTAATCACCTTCGGCCCGCCGGCGCTGAGGATGATCGCCAGCCGCAGTGGCCGCCCGGCCGCAACGAAGATCGGACAACCCGCTGACCTCACTGCCAACCAATGCAGGCGGTTCAGCTCGGGCGGCACGGTACTCGTAGCGGCAGACGCATTGTCGGCCATCGCCGCTAACATGCTCCGGCCCCGTTATGGGGCCTGATGGCTCTTGACGTCCTGACCCGCTCAGTATCACGATTGTAGAGTGAGCATGGCAGGTAACAATCCCATGCGGCCGGCTGCCGAGGAGGAGAGAGCATGCAGGAGATGACGCCGACAGACGTACGCAAGAGCCTCCGGGACGAGGTAGCGGTCTTCGTTCGCGACGACGTGCCCCGACAGCTCGTCCTCGACATGGACGCTGAAAAAGTGACCTACCCTCGCGAGTTCATCGAGGCGGCCGCCCGCCGGGGCCTCCTGGGCCTCCGGTTCCCTGAGGAGCACGGTGGACGCGGGATGGGCTGGACTGAAGAGGTCGTCGCGCTGGAGGAGGTGGGGGTGCTTGGAATGTCATTGACCTGCCTGTATTCCCTGGTCAGCATCGTCGGGGAGGCCCTGCAGGTATTCGGCTCAGAAGAACAGAAAAGGAGATGGTTGAAGCCAGCGCTGGAGGGCAAGCTAACGGTGGCCGAAGCTCTCACAGAACCACGTGGCGGCTCCGATTTCTTCGGCGCTACGACGACGGCGATACCTGACGGGGACTCCTACATCCTCAATGGCCAGAAGCGGTTCGTCGTCGGCGCCGAAGGCGCTGACTACTTTCTCGTCTACGCGAAGACGCAGCCTGACGCCCCTTCCCGAGAGTCGATCAGCGCCTTAATTGTGGAGAGGGGGCCTGGCGTAGAAGTTCACCACGTATACGGACTGATGGGTACGCGCGGTGGAGGGGCCGGACGCATTAAATTCCGCGACGTACGCGTCCCGCGCGAAAACCTGATCGGTCGCGAACACGGTGGGAGTGAAGTGTTCTATCAGATGATGATCCCCGAGCGCATGACCTCGGCCGCGGGCGCCCTCGGGCTGGCACGAGCCGCCTTGGAGATCGCCGCGCGGTATAGCGATCGACGCAGGGCCTTTGGCGAAAAGATTCGTTCATTCGAAGGAGTCAGCTTTAAGGTAGCCGACAGCATCACATTGCTCGACGCCTCGCGGGCCTTGGTCGAGACCACCGCCCGCGCTATTGACGCCGGTGACGATGCCGCCCGGCTCCGCCGGCTTGTGTCCGAGGCCAAGAAGTTTGCCACCGACGCTACCTGGGAGATCATCAACCACGCGATGCAGATCATGGGTGGCATCGGCTACACGAACGTCTACCCCATCGAGCGGCTCTTGCGGGACGCCCGGCTCGCGATGATCTGGACGGGGACGAACGAGATCATGAACTTGGTGATCCAGCACGAGTACTACCGTGAGCTAGGCATTCCTTCCGCTGGGCGTGATGTCGAAGCCGATGCACCGCAGGCGGATCAAGAAGAAGAGAAGGTATACGAATAGACAGGACCCGGCCGTCCTGCCACGCAGGCGTCCCCGTTGCCGCTGCTTCTCGTTGATTAAGCTTCCCTGCTCCGCGAACACGATCAGTCAATGCCGGACAACATGCGTTCCCATCCTCTCTGGGAGGGCGCCTCCTCTCAGACGCGCCTGCCACAAGAGCACGCCTACAATCTGGACAGGACGGTCTAGCTGCTACCCAACGGCTCGCTTGACATCTTCTCCGAACCGCTGCTATCCTCAGCGAACAACTGAATAGCAGGCTGCGATCAGGAGTAGTAGGTCGCGAAGTGGGGCCCTAGCGAGCCGGGTAAGGTGAGAGCCGGCGCCAGCGCGACGACTGAATGGACCTGTGAGCCGCGGACCGAACGGGTACGCTAGCCATACAAGAAGAGCGCACCACAACCAGCGAGCGCTTTGCTTGCCTAAGTAGGATCCGCCGGAGAGGGCACCGTTAACAGAGCCCAGGGTATCGCCACGATGCGCTTGCCGGCGCACAAGAGATCGAGGCCGTACCTGAAGAAGAGGGCCTGACTGTCGTTAGGCTGAACTAGGGTGGCACCGCGAGCCTCTCGCCCCTAATGGGTGAGAGGCTGTTTGTGTTGGAGAGCGAGTAGAAGGAGGAGGAAGAGATCATGACGACGACGAAGTTCAATCTTTCGGAAGACGAGATGCCGGAAGCCTGGTACAACATCGCGGCAGACCTGCCGCAGCCGCCGGCGCCGCCGCTGAACCCCGGCACCCAGCAGCCGATCGGCCCGGACGACTTGGCGCCGCTGTTCCCCATGGCCCTCATCGGCCAAGAAGTGAGCACAGACCAGTACATCCCGATCCCGGATGAAGTGCGGGAGGCGTACAAGCTCTACCGTCCGTCGCCGCTCTATCGGGCGCACCGCCTGGAGAAGGCGCTCGATACGCCGGCGCACATCTACTACAAGAACGAGAGCGTCAGCCCCGCAGGATCGCACAAGCCGAACACGGCGATCCCGCAGGCCTACTACAACAAGCAGGAGGGCATCACGAAGCTCTCGACGGAGACTGGGGCGGGGCAGTGGGGCAGCGCCCTGGCGATGGCGTGCAACTTCTTCGATATGGAGCTGAAGGTCTACATGGTCAGAGTCAGCTACGAGCAAAAGCCGTATCGCCGCTCCATGATCCAGGTCTGGGGGGCGGACGTCGTGCCGAGCCCGAGCCCCGATACCGAGGCAGGCCGCAAGATCCTGGCCGAAGACCCTGACTCGCCGGGGTCGCTCGGCATCGCCATCAGCGAGGCCGTGGAGCACGCCGCCACGCGGGACGACACCAAGTACTCGCTGGGCAGCGTGCTGAACCACGTGCTCCTGCACCAGACGATCATCGGGCAGGAGGCGATGAAGCAGATGGAGCAGGCCGGTGAGGAGCCGGACGTCGTCGTCGGCTGCGTCGGCGGGGGCTCCAACTTCGCCGGGATCGCCTTCCCCTTCATGGGCCGCAATCTGACCGCGGGCGCTAAGACGCGGTTCGTCGCCGTCGAACCGGAGGCCTGCCCATCGCTCACGCGCGGGGAGTATCGATACGACTTTGGCGACACTGCGGGGATGACGCCGCTGATGAAGATGAACACGCTGGGCCACACGTTCATGCCCCCTGGCATCCACGCGGGCGGCCTGCGCTACCACGCGATGGCGCCGCTGCTCTGCCACGTCCACGACCTGGGGTTGATCGAGGCGAAGGCGTACCACCAGGTCGCCTGCTTCGACGCGGCGGTCCAGTTCGCCCGCACCGAGGGGATCATCCCGGCGCCGGAGACGTCCCACGCGATCCGTGGCGCCATCGACGAGGCGTTGGCGGCGAAGGAGGCTGGGGAGAGCCGCGTCGTCCTGTTCAACCTTTCCGGCCACGGCCACTTCGACATGGGCTCCTACGACCGCTACTTCGCAGGCGAGCTGAAGGACTACGCCTATCCGGAAGAGGCCGTTAAAGAGGCGATGAAGGCGGTACCGGCCGTCTAGGCGAACCGCTTAGTTTGGAGAGTCAGATGGTAGACGAGCGAAAGCGCATCCTCACCGGGATCCGGCCGACGGGCGCATTGCACCTGGGCCACTACGCCGGGGCGCTGGAGAACTGGATCAGGCTCCAGAAGGAGTACGAGTGCTTCTTCCTGATCGCCGACTACCAGGTCTCCGACTACGCGGACGACATCGACACGGTCCGCGCGGCCGTGCACGAGATCGCGCTCGACTGGCTCGCCGTCGGCCTCGACCCGGAACGCAGCCACTACGTGATCGAGAGCCTAGTCCCAGAACATGCGGAGCTGACGCTCTGGCTGAGCTGGTACATCGGGCTGGGCCGGCTCCAGCGTAACCCGACGCTCAAGGCCGAGATGGCCGAACTGGAGGAGAACAAGAAAGAGTCGGTACCCGTCGCGTTCTTCACCTACCCGATCATGCAGGTCGCCAACATCCTGATGCCGAAGGCGCACCTGGTGCCGGTGGGCGAAGACCAACTGCCGCACATCGAGATGACGCGGGAGGTCGCGAGGAGGTTCAACCGCCTCTTCGGCGAGGTGTTTCCGGAGCCGGAGGGGCTCGTCGGACGGGTGCCGCGCCTCGTCGGGCTGGACGGCAACGCCAAGATGAGCAAGTCACTGGACAACGCCATCCACCTGAAGGATGACGAAGAGACCGTGACGAAGAAAGTGATGAGCATGTACACGGACCCGACGCGGCTGCGGGCGACTGACCCGGGCCATGTGGAAGGGAACCCCGTGTTCATGTATCACGACGCGTTCAATCCCGACACCGCTGAGGTAGAGGACCTGAAGGCGCGCTACGTGAAGGGCGCTGTCGGCGACGTTGAAGTGAAACAAAAGCTGGCCGCCGCGCTGAACGTCATGCTCGATCCTATCCGAGAGCGTCGCGCCGAATACGCCTCGCGCCCCGATGCGGTGCGCGAGGCGCTCGCGAAGGGCACCGAGCACGCGCGCAAGGTGGCCGCTGAAACCATGGCCGAGGTGCGCTCCGCGCTGAAGCTGAACTACCTGGAGTGAACGATGACAACATACAGACCAACGCTCGAGGAGGTCCGCGGTCTGGCGTCGCAGGGCAACGTCGTGCCGATCTATCGAGAAGTGCTGGCCGATCTGGAGACGCCCGTATCGGCGTTCCTCAAGATCGCCCGCGGCAAGCACTCGTTCCTGTTGGAGAGCGTGGAGGGCGGCGAACGCTTGGCCCGCTACAGCTTCTTGGGCACGGAGCCGTACAGAGTGCTGCGCAACGGTTCCAATCCAGACCGGAAGGAGGAGCCTGGTGACCCGCTGGCGCAGGTCGAACAGGAGCTGTCTCAGTATCGCGTGGCGCCCGTCGCCGGCCTGCCCCGCTTCCATGGGGGCGCTGTAGGCTACCTGGGCTATGAGGCGATCCGGCACTTCGAGCCGCGGGTGCCGGAGGCGGAGCGCGACGTACTCGGGCTATCCGACGCGGTCTTTCTGTTCACCGACACCCTGCTCGTGTTCGATCACCTGCAGCACGTGATCAAAGTGGTATCGAACGTCAGAATGGACGGCGATATCGACGCCGCCTACCGGCAGGCGACCTGGAAGATCGAAGAGCTAGTCGGCCGCTTGGCGAAGCCGCTGGCCGCGCTGCCATACACCACGAATGGGGCGAGGCCGGAGGCGGCTGAAGTCCGCTCAAACATGAACCGCGAGGAGTATACGGCGGCGATCGAGCGCATCAAGCGCTACATCGTCGATGGCGACTGCATCCAGGCTGTGTTCTCGCAGCGCTTCTCGCGCCCAACCAGCGTCCATCCCTTCGAGATCTATCGGGCTCTCCGGACGATCAACCCATCGCCCTATATGTTCTACCTGGACCTCGACGATGCGCAGGTCGTCGGAGCGTCGCCGGAGATGCTCGTGCGCGTCGAGGAAGGGCATGTCGACTACCACCCGATCGCCGGCACGCGGCCGCGCGGACGCAACGAGGAGGAGGATTTGGCCCTTGAGCAGGAGCTGGTCGCCGACGAGAAGGAGCGCGCCGAGCACATCATGCTCGTCGACTTGGGCCGCAACGACGTTGGGCGGGTGAGCGAACCGGGCACGGTCGAGGTAACGCAATTGATGGACGTGGAGCGCTACTCGCACGTGATGCACCTGGTGTCGCATGTGATAGGCCGCTTGAGGCCGGATATGAGCTCCTACGATGCTCTGCGCGCCTGCTTCCCGGCTGGGACGGTGTCCGGCGCGCCCAAGGTCCGGGCGATGGAGATCATCGCGGAGTTGGAGCGCGACCAGCGCGGCGTGTACGCGGGCGCGGCCGGCTACTTCGACATGTCTGGCAATCTGGATACGGCCATCACGTTGCGAACCATGGTCGTCAAGGACGGTGTCGCGCACGTGCAGGCCGGCGGCGGGATCGTGTACGACAGCGAGCCGGACCGCGAGTTCGCAGAGACCGAGAACAAGGCGCGCGCGTTACTGAAGGCGATCGAGCAGGCCGAAGAGGTCGCGGCTGCCACGCCTTCGGGGAGCCTGGGGTACTGACGTGGCCGGCATACTCTCCATGGGGCTGTTCGAGAATAGAGGACGATTGCTCGTCGTTCGCAAGAAGGACGACGTGCCGCCGTTCGCCGGCAAGTGGCTGCTCCCGGCGGCGCTCGTTGCCGAGGAGGAGTCCGCTGAAGAGGCGCTCGAACGGCACTCCTTCCGCGACCTCGACGTGCAGACCGGCGCTGTCGAGTTTAGCGAAACGCTCTACTTGGAAGATGAGGCGCATGGCCAGCGATACGTCGCGAACGTCTTCAGCGTCACCGGCTACGAGCGCGACCTGCGCCTGCGCGCCGCCAGCGACTACGACGACGCTCGATGGCTGACGAGCGACGAGCTGACCGGCATCGCGATGCCAGAGGTGCTGCGCGAGTGGCTCCAGTCGGGCCGGCACAAGCCCGATCAACCCGCGCCCGTGCCGATCGTCACGGGCGCCACGGCGCCGGACAATCGCACCGCGTGGAACGCGATCTCGCGCGCCTACCAGGACCGCTATCAGATACCCAGCGACAGCATCCTGTGGGGGCCGCGCTGTCCCAGCGAGAGCGAGCTGCAGCTCCTAGGAGACGTGTCCGGCCTGCGCGCGATCGTCATCGGCTGCGGCGGGGGACAGGACTGCATCGCGCTGGTGAAACAGGGCGCGCAGGTGATCGGCATCGATCTGTCGGACAAGCAGATCGAATATGGCCGGCGCCTCGCCGATCGCGAGGGTGTGCAGGTTACGCTGCTACAGGGCAACGCCGAGCATCTCAAGGAGATCGAGGATGAGAGCCAGGACTTGGCGGTCTCCGCCCACGCGCTGAACTACGTCGAGCGGGCTGACCGCGCATTCGCGGAGGTGTTCCGCGTGCTGCGGCCTGGTTCGTCGTTCGTGTTCAGCGTCGCTCATCCCTTCGACGCTTGCCTTGAGGGTGGACCGCCGTTCGGTGTGGTGAAGGGCTACTGGGAGACGCAGCAGGACTGGCAGTGGGAGTTCCCGGAGCGCAGCGCCACCGGAAAGTTTCGCTCCTGGTATCGCTCGGTGAGCGCATGGTTCTCGCTCCTAACCGATGCGGGCTTCGCGGTCGAGCGAATACTGGAGCCGCCGCCGGTAGAGGCCGGTGAGAGCCCCTGGGACGGGAGCTACAACAAAGAGAAGACGAAGCTGGTACCTACGACGCTGATCGTAAAGGCGAAGAAACCATGACCCGCCCGCTGCGTCATTCCGAGCCCTTCGGCTCCGCTCAGGATGAACTCCGCGAGGAATCTAGCCGTTCAGGAAGACCGTTCGGATCAAGAGGGTAAGAGAGACCACGATGATTCTGTTGATCGACAACTACGATAGCTTTACCTACAACCTATTCCAGTATCTGAGCGAGCTGGGAGCGGAGGTCCACACCGTCCGCAACGATCAGGCAACGGTCGATGAGCTGGAAGCGCTGGCGCCGGAACGCGTGGTCCTGTCGCCTGGGCCTTGCACGCCTAAGGAAGCGGGCATCAGCGTCGACGTGGTCGATCGCTTCGCGGGCAAGGTGCCGATCTTGGGCGTCTGCCTAGGGCACGAATGCGTCGCGCCGGCGAGATCATGCACGGCAAGAGCAGCAAGATCGCGCACGATGGCAAGGGCATCTTTCGCGGCCTGCCGAACCCGTTCGAGGCGATCCGCTACCACTCGCTGGCGATCACGCCGGAGAGTGTGCCGGAGTCGCTGGAGGTGACCGCGCACAGCGATAGCGGCGTGATCATGGGCGTGCGCCACCGCGAGTATCCGATCGAGGGCATCCAGTTTCATCCGGAGAGCATCATGACGGCGGTAGGCAAGGACATTCTCAAGAACTTCCTGGAAATGTGAGTGGTATGCTGGAGTCATTCCAATCGGAGGACGAAACATGGCTCGATTGACGCTCTCGCTGAGCGAAGACCTTCACGAAGATCTTCGCGAGTTAGGCCGACAGAAGAAGGCTAGTGTGTCGGCCTTACTCCGCTATGCCCTGGACAGGACGTTCGAAGATGAGTTGGACGCTATCGCCGGCAACCGGGCTCTGGAAGAGGCTCTGGCTCATCCGGGAGAGACAATGAGCTGGAGAGAGTACGTGGCCAGCCGGAAGGACAACGGACGTGGCTAACGCAGATACGGCGCTCTCCCCAGGTCAACGCGGGCCAAGAGAGTGATCGCTGAAGCAATCGCCAAGCTTGTGGAAGGCCACGACCTCACAGAGGAGGAGGCCGGCGCCTGCATGGACGAAATCATGTCTAAGCAGGCGACCGCGGCCCAGTTCGGCGCGTTCGTCATCGCGCTGCGCCTCAAGGGCGAGACGGTCGACGAGATCACGGGCATGGCGCGTACGATGCGGGACAAGTCGCTCAGGGTCCGGGTCGAGGGGCCGCTGTTGGACACCTGCGGCACGGGCGGCGACGGCAAGGCGACGTTCAACGCCAGCACGGCCGCGGCGTTTGTCGCCGCGGGCGCCGGCGCAAAGGTGGCCAAGCACGGCAACCGAGCGATGACGAGCGCGTGCGGAAGCGCTGATGTGCTGGAAGCGCTGGGCGTCAAGCTTGGGGCCTCGCCGGAGGACGTGATGAGCAGCATCGGCGAAGTCGGGTTCGGGTTCATGTTCGCGCAGGCGTTCCACCCGGCGATGAAGTTCGCCGCCGGCCTGCGGCGCGAGATCGGCGTGCGCACCGTGTTTAACATATTGGGGCCGCTCACGAACCCGGCGGGCGCGGAGGCGCAGGTGCTAGGCGTCGCGAGCGCGGAGCTGGGAGAGAAGCTCGCGAACGTGCTGCTCAAGCTCGGCACGAAGCACGCGCTTGTCGTGTTCGGCGAGGATGGCTTTGACGAAGTGAGCCTGAGCGCTCCGACGACGGTCTACGAAGTCCAGGATGGCAAGGTGCGTAGTTATACCGTTACGCCTGGGGACATGGGAGTCGAGACGCAGAAGCCGGACGCCGTCAGCGGAGGCGCCGCCGGCGAGAACGCGAAAGCCCTGCGCGCCGTGCTATCGGGCGAGCCCGGTCCGCTGCGAGACTTCACGCTGATCAACGCGGCGGCGGCGCTGGTCGCCGGTGACCTGGCGTCCGATTTGAAGGAAGGCGCGCAGATCGCTGTGAAATCGATCGACAGCGGCGCGGCGCTCGAGAAGCTGGACGCGTTCGTCCGCGTGTCGAAGGAGGTGGCGTGATGGGGCAGCTAGGAAAGCTCACACGTATCGATGCTCGTAAGGTCTGGACCCGCGAGGACCACGACTTCACGCCGTGGTTGAAGGAGAACATTGAGCTGCTCGGGGCGGCACTCGGTCTTGATTTGGACCTCGTTGAGTCAGAAGTCCGGGTCGGCCCTTTCGCTGCTGATCTTGTGGCGAAGGACGTGTCTCATGACAGGTGGGTTGTCATTGAAAACCAACTAGAAGCGACTGACCACAGTCATCTAGGTCAGCTTCTGACCTACGGAGCGGGACTCGACAACGAGGCTGCGGTCTTCGTCTGGATTAGCCCGGACTTTCGTGACGAACATCGTGCAGCGTTGGATTGGCTCAATGAGCACTCGGATGCAGAGTCACTCTTCTTCGGAGTCGCAATTGAGCTCTTGAAAATCGACGACTCTTCGCCCGCACCGAATTTCAGACTCGTTTCATACCCGAATGACTGGAAGAAGAGCGGCGGAAGCTCCAGGTCCCCGGTTTCCCAGAAGGGAGCCGCCTATGAGCAATTCTTTGGTGGCCTCCTTAGTCGCTTCAAGGAGCGCTATCCAGGAGAAACGAACGTGGCGAAGGCATCTGCTCAGAACTGGCTCACCCTTAGCATTGGCAAGGGAGGTTTCGGCACGGGCTGGAGCTTCGCCTCGGAAGGCCGCTTTAGAGGTCAGTTTCGTGTAGAGCTGTTCGTTGATACGGGTGATGCCGAAGTCAGTTTGGCGTACTTTGAGCAATTGCGCCGCAGCAGCGCGACGATTGAGGAGACGATCGGTCACGCCCTGGACTGGGAAGCAGTCCAGGGAAGACGGGTGTGCAGAGCCTACTCCCATTACGAAGAGCCCGTATCGATCTCAAGCGATGATGAGAAGCTACAAGCGTTGACACAGTGGGCAATACCGGAAATGAAGAAGCTGCGCGATGCCTTCCGGCAACCAATTCAGCAGTTACCGTCCGCCGCCTCTCTAGCTGGGGGCGATTCCTCATGACTAAGACACAGGAGACCGGCACGATCCTCGACCAGATCGTCGCGGACAAACGCGAGCAGCTGGAGAAACTGCTCCGCGACGCCCCGGTCGATTCGCTGAAACGGCAGATCTCCGAGCTGGACGAGCAGTGGAGCCTCATGCGCGCGATTCTGGAAGGACCTCGAGGCCCGCACGCGGGCGGCAAGCAGGTTCAGCTCATCGCCGAGATCAAGAAGGCGTCGCCGTCCAAGGGGCGTCTCGTCGCGGTGTTGGAGCATCGCGCGATGGCGCGGACGTACACGATCGGCGGCGCCGCGGGCATCTCGGTCGTCACGGAGCGCAGGCACTTCATGGGCGAGGTCCAGTGGCTGCTCGACTGCCGGATGAGCATGCAGGGCTACTATCCGGGGGGCAGGCCTGCCATGCTGCGCAAGGACTTCCTGTTCGACCCGTACCATGTCTGGGAATCGCGGGCGTACGGCGCCGACGTGGTGCTGCTGATCGCCGCGATTCTGGAGGAAGCGCAGCTCAAGGAGCTGATCGATCAGGCGCGCGACCTCGACATGGAGGCGCTCGTCGAGGTGCATGACGAAGCGCAGGTCGAGCAGGCGCTCGGCGCGGGCGCGGAGCTGATCGGGATCAACAATCGAGACCTCCGCACGTTCGATGTCGACCTCGCGAACACGGAGCGGCTGCGCAAGCTGATCCCGGACGACAAGGTCGTGATCAGCGAGAGCGGCATCAATAGCGCGGACGATGTCGAACGGCTCGCGAAGTGCGGCATCCACGCCGTGCTGGTTGGTGAGGCGCTGGTGACGGCGCAGAATGTCCGGGAAAAGATGCGGGAGTTCATCCTGTGACGCGCGTTAAGATCTGCGGTTGCATGCTCGTCAGCGATGCGCTGGCCGCGAAGAACGCGGGGGCCGACTTCGTCGGGCTCGTGTTTGCGCCGGACAGCCGCCGCCGGCTCACGGTCGAAGAGGGCCGCGCGATCGTCGCGTCGCTGTCGGGACGCACGCCCGAGCCGCCGCTGCTGTCGCTCGGCGCGGACGGCGATACAGCCTCGTGGTTCCGGCACGGCGCGGACGCGCTGGACAGGCTGCTTACTCGCCGGCGCCCCCTGACCGTGGGCGTCTTCGAGGATCAGACACTAGATGAGGTGAATACGATCGCCGATGCCGTGGGCCTCGACCTGATCCAACTCAGTGGGGAAGAGACCTGGGCCGATTGCTTGCTGGCGAACCGGCAGGTGGTCAAGGCCGTCGACATACCTCGTAGCGCCGACGCTGGAAGCGTGCTTGCGTCTATAGATGGCGGTACGGCAATCGCTTGCCTGCTGGACGTGAGCCGTGGCAAAGGCGTACCGATCGACCCCACCATTGCGGCGGGCGTCGCACAGAACTTGCCCGTCTGGCTCGCCGGTGGGCTCTCACCGGAGAACGTCTCCGAGATCGTGGCGCAGGCGCGGCCTTGGGCGGTCGACGTGTCGAGCGGCGTCGAGACGGACGGCGCGAAGGACGCCGAGAAGATACAGGCCTTCGTCCATGCGGCAAAAGAGGCCGGCTCGACAGCCGGCGGAAGGAGCAAGTAATGGCACGCGTCGTCGAACGGCAGATCGTCAGCGACGCGCCAACTGACAAGGTCTTTGCCTATCTAGCCGACGTTACCCGCCACAGTGAGTGGGCGCAGCCTGGACACAAGCTCATAGTCGAGAAGACGTCCGAGGGTCCCATCGGCCAGGGGTCGACGTTTAGTTCCGTAGGGCACCAGTTTGGCGAGAACCAAGATGCGGTTACGATCACCGAGTTCGTCCCGAACGAGCGCGTCGTCTACGAGTCTGAAGGCGGTGCTGGACGTTTTCGCCATTACTTCCTGTTAGAAGAGGAAGCCGGAGGAACGCGCCTCACGAAGGGGGTCGAGCCGGTGAAGCTCTCTCTTGTTCTTCGCTTCCTTCTGCCTATTGTGCGTGTCTTTCGCGTAACGGCACGCGCGTTTGACGGCGACCTGGAACGGATCAAGGAGAAGCTGGAGGCCAGTTGAGCGCGAAAGACAAGCGGTCGAGCAGACACAACGTTTTGGTTTCGTCCAGCAAGGGTTCGATGGGCCAGGGCACAGGGCAACAACCCCGTAGGGATAGACCTTCAGGTCTGTCCGGTACCCGCCGACCCAAAGCCGGCCCGGAACGACGGTCGTCGCCACGCCTAGCCACGTTTGACTACGTTGGTCAGTACGCCTACAGCATTACCGTCAATACGGTGGCCAAGCATCGGGCGTTCACGAGCAGCGCCGTTGTGCATGATTGTCTAGACACCTTGGTGGAAGCCTCGTCTAAACACGAGTTTGTGGTGCACGCATACTGCTTTATGCCCGATCACTTGCATCTACTGATCGAGGGATCGGAATCGTCATCGCTCGCTTCGATGATGAAGCGGTTCAAACAGCTATCCAGCTATCGTTACAAGAGGCGCACTGGGCACTCGTTGTGGCAACGCAGCTACTACGATCACGTGCTTCGGCAAGAAGAGGACATGAACGTTGTAACTGAGTACATCTGGAATAATCCTGTGCAGGCGGGGCTTGTGGCAGACCGCGAGGCATACGCGTTCAGCGGCCCGCGGGAGATGATGGACTTGGGAAGCGAGCCGGACGGACCTGAAGGTCCGTCCCTACGAGGTCGTGGAGAAGCGCCAAGGAGTACTGAGTTGAGACAGTCATGACGGCCACGACGACACCAGACGCACGCGGCCGCTTCGGTGAACCGGACAGACCTGAAGGTCTGTCCCTACGAGGCTCCGGAGCGGATTTGAGACGGGCATGACGGCGCCGACGATGCCCGACGCGCGCGGCCGCTTCGGCGACTTCGGCGGGCGCTTCGTGCCGGAGACGCTGATGACGGCGCTTGGCGAGCTGGAAGCAGCCTTCGCTGAGGCGCGGGAGGACGCTGCGTTTCAGGACGAGCTACAATCGCTTCTGCGCGACTTCGTTGGCAGGCCGACGGCGCTCTACTTCGCCGAGAACCTCTCGAAGCGGCTGAGCGGGACAACGTCCGATGGCGCGGCGAAGGTACGCATCTACTTCAAGCGCGAAGACCTGGCGCACACGGGCGCCCACAAGATCAACAACGCCGTCGCCCAAGGGCTGCTGGCGCGACGCCTGGGTAAGCAGCGCATCATCGCCGAGACCGGCGCCGGCCAGCATGGCGTCGCGACCGCCACCGTCTGTGCCATGTTCGGCCAGGAGTGCATCGTCTACATGGGCGCCGAAGACGTGCAACGCCAGGCGCTGAACGTCTTTCGCATGAAGCTGCTCGGCGCCGAAGTACGCGTCGTCGACAGCGGCAGCCAGACGCTGAAAGACGCGATCAACGAGGCGATCCGCGACTGGGTGACGAACGTCGAAACGACCCATTACCTGCTCGGCAGCGCCGTCGGTCCGCACCCATATCCGCTCATGGTGCGCGAGTTCCAGTCCGTCATTGGCAGCGAGGCGCGCGAGCAGATGCTCGCGGCGGAAGGCCGATTGCCCGACTATGCGATCGCCTGCGTCGGCGGCGGCTCGAACGCCATCGGCCTGTTCCATCCGTTCTACAACGACGACGTGCGCTTCATCGGCGTCGAGGCCGCCGGCGAGGGGCTCGACACGGGCCACACTGCCGCGCCGCTCTCGGTCGGCTCGCCCGGCGTGCTGCATGGCTCGTATTCGTACCTGCTGCAGGACGAAGGCGGCCAGATCGAGGAGGCGCGCAGCATCTCAGCCGGCCTCGACTACCCGGGCGTCGGGCCGGAGCACTCGTTCTATAAACAGAGCGAGCGCGCAGAGTATGTTGCCGCGACCGACGAAGAGGCGCTGGAGGGGTTCAAGCTGCTCAGCGAGACCGAGGGCATCATCCCCGCGCTTGAGCCCGCGCACGCGATCGCCTACGCGAGCAAGCTCGTGCCAACCCTGGCCGAGGGCACAATTGTGTTGATCGGGCTGTCGGGTAGGGGAGACAAGGATATCGACACCGCCGCGAAGGCGCTCGGCGTCGATCTAACTTGAACATCGTCGACCTGGACCCCGAGAACGAATCAGCCGTCAAGCAAGCCGCCGAGTTGCTCGTCGACTTGCTGCCTGAGGGCTGGCCGACGTTTGAGAAGGCACTCGGCGAAGTCCGCGAGTCGTTTCCGGACGAGCGCATTAGCCGCATCGCCGTCGAAGATGACCTTGTTCTCGGATGGGTCGGCGCCATCAAGGAATACAATGGCCACACCTGGGAGTTGCACCCGCTGGCTGTGCGGCGGGACCGGCAAGGGCAAGGCATCGGCCGCGCGCTCGTCGCCGACCTGGAGCAGCGGGTTCGCGAGCGAGGCGGCCACACAATCATGCTGGGTACCGACGACGAACGGGGAGAGACCAGCCTGGCCGGCATCGAGCTGTATCCGGACCCGCTGGAGCACGTCCGGAAGATGGAAAACCCCGGCGGCCACCCGTACGAGTTCTATCAGAAGGCCGGCTACACTGTCGTTGGAGTGATCCCGGACGCGAACGGGTTCGGGAAGCCGGACATCTTCATGGCCAAGCGGATCGACCCCGGCATCGCTAAGAGCTAGGAGGACCGCACCATCGGTACTGAACCAGAATCCCGCTACTACGAATCACAACGCCTGAAGCTGCACTATGCCGTGTGGGGTGACGAATCGAAGCCTCCATTGCTGCTGATCCACGGTGGCCGCGACCATGCGCGCAACTGGGACGCCGTAGCTGAAGCCTTCGTTGACGAGTACTGCATCTATGCGCCGGACCTGCGAGGCCACGGCGACAGCGCGTGGGCCATCGGCGGCCAGTACAGCATGGTGGACTTCACGCTCGACATCGCCCAACTCGCGGATGTCCTCGACCGCGATCCGCTGACGATCATCGGGCACTCGCTCGGAGGCGGGATCACACTGCAGTACGCCGGCACCTGTCCGGACCGAGTCAAGCGAGCGGTCGCCGTCGAAGGCCTCGGGCCGGGTGTGATGCCCCACCGGCCGGCCCACGTTCGCATGACGGAGTGGATCGAGCACATGCAGCAGTTCGAGAAGCGCACGCCCCGCCGCTACGAGTCGATCGACGCGGCCCT
Source organism: Chloroflexota bacterium (assembly GCA_003228685.1). GTDB lineage: Bacteria > Chloroflexota > Dehalococcoidia > DSTF01 > RBG-16-68-14 > SZUA-185. The sequence continues at coordinate 13,200 of QIFC01000034.1, read as the reverse complement.
GAAGCGGATGGAGGACGAGAACCCCCACCTATCGACGGAGTTGGCGCGCCACCTTACCGTGCATGGCTCCAAGCAGAACGACGACGGGACCTACTCCTGGAAGTTCGACAACTACGTCCGCGTTCACTCGCCGTATGAGTTCAACATCGAGGACGCGCGCGATCTCTGGAACCAGGTCCGCTGTCCCGTCCTGCTCATTCGCGGCGACGAGAGTTGGGCGGGCGATCCGGAGAAGGACGGACGCGCCAGCGCGTTCCACGACTACCGCTCAGTCGTGATCAAAGACGCCGGCCATTGGGTCCACCACGACCAACTCGATGAGTTCCTGAAGGTCACGAAGGAGTTCCTGGCGAGCTAAGCTCCAGTCCCGCCCGGGCCTGTTGAGCCTGGCGCTGGTTTTGGTACCATGCGCTTGATTCAAGGGAGGGTGGATCAGATGCGTCGCGGCGATCCAGTTGTTGTTACGTTGCTGAATGGCGAGAAGGCCAAGAGGGTGGTCTGGGATGTTCTGGAATCCAGTGTCCTCGTCTGTACGCCAGTAGCGTATGACGCTGCCCTGAAATCCGGCCAGAAGCCGCGAACCGTAGGGTACCGTGAGTGGGCACTTGAGCCTGCCTGAGCGTGGACGATGCTTGAGCGCTCTACCGGCCAGCTTGATGAGTTCTTGAAGGTCGCGAAGGCGTTCCTGGCGGCAGGCTAGGAAATGGGCTGAAGCAGTGCCGTTTTAGTGTGTGGTGCTGTTGCTTCTTCGGTGGATTGAATATCTGACATCAGCCGTTCGAGATCTTCAGACGTGTCAACGTCGTATAGCTTTTCGAGCAGTTCGCACTCCAGACCCGCGTCGCGGGCGCGAACGAGCGATGTCTCGAGCACCTGGTCTGTTCCCCACGCAACGTTCTCAAAGCTCTCTGCTTGAGGCTCGTTCGAGGCGATGAGGTAGTAACCGCCGTCCTCGCTGGGGCCGAAGCAGACGTCCGAGCGAGCGAGGGCCTCGATGGCGGCGTGCAGGTGCTTGGGTTGAAGAAGGGGGGCGTCCGTCCCGATGACGACGATCGGCCGGTGTCCTTCGGCCCCGGCCTGCCGAATCGCGTTGAACATGCGGTGCCCCAGGTCGTCGCCTATCTGAGCAAGCGTCGTGAGCGCGTTCCCAAACTCACGCTCGGCCCACGGCACGGCGTCTTGGGGTGTGATGGCCAGGTAGGTGCGCCCAACGTTCGCTTTGACGGCGACATCGACCGTGTCTCGCAGAAACGCCTCTTGGAGCTCCAGGCGCTCCTGGTCCGTAAGGACCGAGCGCAGGCGCGACTTGCCCTCGCCGAGGCGAGGCGCGCGCGCCATCACGACAACGGCCGGTCCGCTAGCCATCCGCCAGCTCGCCTGAGAGGACCAGCGGCCGGCGTTGAGGATCGCCTTCAGGCCAAGATTGCGTCGCCGGGTTTGGCGATGTCTTCGAACGCCGGTACTTCGTGAAGTATTCGTCGCACCAGAGGCAGACGTTGCCCAGCTCCTTGATGCGCTGGCTCGCGAACTCCATGTCCACGCCGGCGACGATCCCCATCTCGGACGGCTCGCCGCGGTTCAGCGCCTCCCACATCGGGTCGCCGCGATGCCGTTCGAGGATCGCTTCGAGCGGCTCCTCCGCCACGTCCCCTAGCGGCTCGACTGTGCCAGGACAGCACGGATAGACCTTCGTGAGCTGGATGGCGATCTCCTGCCGAGGGCTACCCGCGTCGAGGAAGCCCAGCGCGCCCGACCAGAGGCTGCAGAAGTTGTGGCCGGGGTCGCGGAGCGAGATATCGTTTCTCAGCGCGCGGCCCCTGGCCCAGAGGCCGCCGAGCCACAGGTCGGGCGTGGCGCCCCAGAAGGAGAACGTGCGCTCGGCCGGCTTGGAGGTCTGTGGGTTGCCGACGTCAACCTGCCGCAACCCGCGGCTCTCCAGCAGGGCTGTCAGGCGCTCGCGTAGGCCTGTGCGCTTGGCGTGGTACTCGTCCTGGCTGGCGATGCTGATGCTTCGGACGCCGGCATCCAGCAACTCATCGAGCGTTCCTTCGTCCAGCAAGTCTCCGTTAGTCTGCAGAGCAAGTCGCGTGTCGTCGCCGAAGCGCGATCTGGCCGTGTTGAGAATGTGCAGGAGCAACTCTCGTTCGACGAGTGGCTCGCCGCCGCTTAGCGTGAGGCGGTTTGGCTTGGGTAGGTGGCCGATGACGGCATCGGCCTCCGCGAACGTGACCGTAGGCCCGCCGGGACCTGAATGGTTGTAGCAGTGTCCGCAATATTGGTTGCAGCGATGTGTGAACGGCCAGTAAATCGATTCCATACGTCCCATCTTACGCAACTGCCCGTAACTGTTAGGTGATCTGCCGCACTAACGGATGTGTCGATAGAACCTGCCCAACCAGGCAGGCGAGACGCCGGCGCCATACATAAGCTGGATCGCCCACCAAGAGGCCCACGTTCGCCAGAGGCCGCCGCTTTGCCATCGCCTCGATGAGGGGACGACGCTGAGGGGAAGCTCGACGAAGCGGCCGTGCTGGCGCAAGCGGCTGACGAAGTTGACGTCCTCCATGATCGGCCAATCCGCGAAGCCACCAACCTCCTCGAAGGCCTTCCGGCGAGCAAAGACGGTGGAGTCGCCGTAGACGACGGCCTTTCCGCCTAAACGTAGGAGGTCGTAGGAAGCGGACATGAACGCTTGGTGAGGCGCAGGTCCGAAGCGCACGCGAAAGCAGCCGCCAATAATTCCGGGGTCGTCGAGCGCGTTGTCGATGGCGGCGAAGGCATGGTCAGGGAGAGTTACATCGGCGTGGAGGAAGAGCAGCACATCGCCCGAGGCTGCCGCGCCGCCGGCGTTGAGCTGAACGCCGCGCCCCCGCCGGCCATCAACCACGGTTGCGCAAGAAGCGGCCAGTTCCGGAGTGCCGTCGGCGCTGCCGCCGTCGGAGACGATGATCTCGTGAGGATGCATGCGCTCGACGCGGCGCAGCGTCCGCGAGATGGTGCGGGCCTCGTTGAGCGTAGGGATGACGACGGAACAGCGCATAGCGTGGCGCGGGTGGCTCAGGCGGGAGCATTCCGCGACAATACAAGTGTATCAGGAAGGCCGTTCCATGCAGCTGTTCAAGCAGCCGGATGTGCCGGGCGTGACGGGGAAGCCCTGGGGCATTCCGGCGATTCTCATCGGTTTAGCGATCCCCGTCGCCCTCTGGGGCGTCTCGCTCGGCATCGCCATTGCCGGAGATACGGCAAACGACCTGAGCAGCAGCGAGATCATCACGAGCCTGATCCTCACGATCGTCATCTTGGACGGCATCTTTCTGGCCGTTCCGGCGATCGTTAGCCTGCGTCGGTACCGCCTGGGCTGGGAAGGCCTCGGATTTCGGTCATTCGATCGAGACAAGTTCTGGATGGCGGTCGTCGCGGCCGCGGGCGCATGGGGCGCCGTGATCGTCTACGGCCTGCTTCTGACGCTCGTCTTTGGAGAGGGAGCGGCCCCGGAGCAGGACATAGAGGACCTGTTCGATAGCAGAGCCGTGCTACCTGTGGTCGGCATCGCTGTGGTATTGGTTGCGCCTCTGGCTGAAGAGGTCTTTTTCCGCGGGTTCGTGTTCCCCGGTCTGATCCGGCCGGTGGGTGTGTTCGGCGCCATTCTAGTGAGTGGGTTACTGTTCGGGATGTTCCATGTGACGGGCGCTGACTCTGCGGGGTTGGTGATCCCATTTACTCCCATCGGGATGCTGTTTGCCTGGCTCTATTTCAAGACGGGCACGCTCTGGACGAGCATCGTATCGCACTTGGTCTTCAACCTCGTCAGCTTCATCTTGTTGGCCTCGACGGTTACGTTTTAGCTATGACGCGCATCCGGGATGCAATCGGGCAGGCGAAATCGGCGCGCGGCATAGCCATGGTCGCCTATCTGCCGTTGGGGTATCCGGAACCCGGCGCGACCGCCGCGCTCGTCAAGGCTCTCGTGGCTGGTGGAGCCGACCTGATCGAGTTGGGGCTGCCGTTCTCGGACCCCCTGGCGGACGGTCCGACGGTTCAGCGGGCCAGCCAGAAATCGTTGGCTGGCGGGATGTCAGTCGCGCAGTGCCCCGATCTCGTTCGCCAGATACGCGCCGCTGGGGTTGTGATACCCCTGATCGTTATGACATACTACAATCCCATCCTCGCCTACGGGCAGGATGGTTTTATCAAGGATGTCGCGGCCGCGGGAGTGGACGGCTTGATTGTCGTCGACGTGCCTCCGGAGGAGGCCGAGGAGATCTCCGATCGATGCCGGAGCGATGGGCTGGATTACATCCCGCTGCTCGCCCCGACATCGAACGATGAGCGCATCGCGCTCGCGGTCGAGCGGGCATCCGGCTTCGTTTACTGCGTGAGCGTAGCTGGAGTCACCGGCGCTCGCAAAGCGCTGCCTGAGGAGCTTGGCTCGTTCCTTAAGCAGGTGCGCCGGAAGACGGATCTGCCGCTGGGAGTGGGATTCGGCATCTCCACGAGAGAGCACGTCGAGTCATTGAAAGGAACCGCCGACGCAGCGATCGTTGGCAGTGCAATCATTGATGTCATCGAGGCCTCGCCTCGAGACGCACGAGAAGAGAGGCTACAAGCGTATGTGGAGGTGCTCACCGGCCCAAGGCAGGCCAGCGACTAGCGCTCTTGCGCGCGAGGCGATCTGCCCGCGGGCCGGCGACTACGTCCCTGGTAGCCAGGCCGGCACGTTCGGCTGGTAGATGCCGGAGTTCCGGGGAAGGGAGCGCGGCTGATGAGCATGCGCTGTCGAGGGCTCAGAGGGGCGACGACCGTTTCGGCGAACAGCCCCGATGACATTCTCGAAGCTACGACGGAGCTACTGTCTGAGATGATGCAGGTGAACGACCTGCGCATCGACGACGTAGCGAGTGCGTACTTCACAACGACACGCGACCTCAACGCTGAGTTCCCCGCCGTGGCCGCCAACACGCTGGGGTTTGGTGATATTGCCCTGCTGTGTGGCCATGAGATGGAAGTACCTGGAAGCCTGGCCATGTGCCTGCGGATCCTGCTTCACGTGAACACGGAAAAGGAGCCGCCGGACCTGAAGCACATCTACATGCGGGGGGCCACGGTTCTCCGTCCGGACCGGAACTACAAGACAGAGAAGCCAGCGGAGGCAGACACGCCATGATGGTCATCATGAAATCAGGATACAGCCAGGAAGAAATGGACCAGATCATCCAACGTTTGGATGAGGTAGGCCTGAAAGGGCACCAGATCGTCGGAGTAGAGCGAACGGTGATTGCGGTCGTTGGGAGTATCTACCCAGAGCTGGGAGATGAGCTAGAGACGATGGATGGAGTAGCGAGCACCGTGCGAATCAGCAGCCCGTATAAGCTCGCGGGCCGTGAGACGAAGCCGGAAGCGACCGTTATCAAGGTCGGCAACGTGGAAATCGGTTCAGGAAAGACCGTGTTCATGGCGGGTCCGTGCGCCGTTGAGAATGAAGATCAAATGATGGAGACTGCCAAGGCCGTCAAGGAAGCCGGCGCGCACGTGCTCCGAGGTGGCGCTTTCAAGCCGCGCACCTCTCCGTACAGCTTCCGTGGTCTGGGCGTGGAAGGCCTGCGGCTGCTGTCGCAAGCCGGCAAAGCGACGGGGATGCCGGTCATCACAGAGGTGATGTCTGTGCGCGAGGTCGACGTCGTCGCCGAGTACTCCGACATCCTGCAGATCGGCACGCGAAACGCTCAGAACTTCATGCTGCTGGAGGAGGCCGGGCGCACGGGTAAGCCGGTGCTGCTTAAGCGCGGTCTCGCATCGCAGATCGAGGACTGGGTGCTGGCAGCGGAGTACATCCTCAATACGGGCAATCCGAATGTGATGCTCTGCGAGCGTGGGATTAGGACGTTCGAGACCGCAACGCGGAATACAATGGACATTAACGCCGTGGCGCTGATCAAGGAGATCAGCCACCTGCCGTTGATCGCTGACCCAAGCCACGGGACAGGGAAGTGGTCGTTGGTGAAGCCCGTCGCGCTTGCGTCGATCGTTGCCGGCGCGGATGGCGTCATCATCGAAGTCCATCCGAACCCGGATCACGCGCTCTCGGACGGCGCGCAGTCGCTGAACTTCAAGCGATTCCGCGAGCTGATCGAGGCGTCGCGCGTGATCGCGGACGCCGTTGATCGTCCGCTCTGGCCGGCGGCCGCGGAGGCGGCACCGGCCTAAGCCGCTCAGCAAGCAGCCATGAACCCGCCCTCGGATGCTCCTGAGGGCGGGTTCTGTTATGCTGCGCGGGAGGCCGCTCTGCATGACGCTCGATACCGATCAAGCCAACGCTTTCCAGCTCCAGCTCACCGTCTTCGAAGGGCCACTCGACCTTCTGCTCCACCTGATCGAGCAGGAAGAACTGGATATCACCGCTGTCTCGCTCGTTCAGGTCACAGGCCAGTACTTGACGTACCTTCGCTCCGGCGACCAGATCGACGCGACCGCGTTGGCGGAGTTTATCGCGATCGGTGCGCGGCTGCTCTATCTCAAGTCGCGCGCGTTGCTGCCCCAGCCCGTCGTCGATGACGAGCCGGAGGAGGACCTCGGCGAGGACTTGGTGCGCAGACTGCGCGAGTACCGGCGCTACAAAGAGGCGGCCGCCATGCTGCAGGGCATCGAGGAGACCGGCCTGCGGACGTATCCAAGGCTGGCACCGCCTACGGACCTACCGCTCCCGACCGGGCTCAGCGACGTAACGCTTGATCTGATGGCGCGGATCTTCCGTGAGGTGCTTGAGCGCAAGCCGGAGGAGGAGCCGCAGGGCGTGGTTGAGCGGCGGGAGGTGACAGTCGAGGAAAAAGTAGAGTTGCTCACCGAACAGATCCAAGGCCGCCGCACGGTGAGCTTTCGCGCGTTCATTTCACAGTGCCGCTCGCGCGTCGAAGTGATCGTGTCCTTCATGGCTGTTCTGGAACTGATCAAGTCGTTGATGCTTCGCGCAGAGCAAGATGTCGCGTTCGGGGACATCAGCCTAGTCAGGGTCGTCCAAGGTTCGGCGCCAGCCGGCGCCTAGGTCGGTATTGGCCACAGTCCGCGTCAGCCGCGGACCGAAGGTCAGCCCCTAGCCCTTGGTGGAGGCCAAGGGAGAAGCTAGCCCACAGGCTAGCCCTATGCAGCCCGGATCTCGCCTTCGTCCGTTGCGAGCATCGTCCGGTTGCGGCCGCCAGCCTTGGCCCGATAGAGGGCGCGGTCTGCCTCACGGATGAGGTCGGCGGGACCGCCCATCGAGCTTCGCCATTGGGCGACCCCCACGCTCACGGACAGGTTCACCTTTTGGCCGGAGCTGAGAGTCATGGCGTGTCCCACCACAACGTCCCTGAAACGTTCTCCCAACGCGGAGGCGTCTTCCAGGCCGGTTGAGGGCAGGATGAAGAGGAACTCATCGCCACCGTAACGGCCCACGACATCGACGCCGCGGCAGCTCTCGCGGGCGCGATTCGCGATCATCTGTAGCACCTGGTCGCCGGCCTCGTGGCTGTACGCATCGTTCACGGCCTTCAGGCCGTCAAGGTCCGCCATCGCGATGCTCAGCTCCTGCCCGTAGCGGCTCGCCCTCAGAAACTCGCTCTCCAACGTCTCGTCCGCGAAGCGCCGGTTCGGAATACCCGTGAGAGGGTCCGTGCGGGCTAGGTGATACTCGATGCCCATCGTCTCCCGGAGCTGCTGGTTGACGCCCCGCAGCTCCTCGCGAGACGCGGCCAGCTCCTGGTAGAGCTGAATGCCCTTGATTGCGCCCGCTACCTGCGAGCCGAGCGCTTCCAAGAGTTCCACGTCCTGGTCGGTGAACTCCAGTGGCTTGTGAGACGCAACGCCGATGGAGCCCAGTACCTCGCTCTTGTCCAGCAACGGGAAGATACCAGTCGAGCGGATCAAGGTGCGCGAAAAGAAGGACTTGCTCGTTTCTGGCAGCCGCTCGTCGTTCTGCGCGTCGGGAAAGTAGAACGACTTGCCAGTGCGGAGCACTTCGTCGCGTACCGGGTCCGGCCGGCGGAACGACTCCTTCCACTTGTCCGTGAGGGCGTCCGTACCAGGGCGGTCCGGGCCATTTACGGAGCGGAACGCGATCTCGCCATTCTTGCCAAGCACATCGATCGATACGTAGTTCACGCTGGAGACGGAAGCGATTGTGCGAGCAATGCTCGTGAGCACCGTGCCCAGGTTGTCTGACTCTGACATCACCCGCGGGATGCTCGCGAGCGCGTTCAACTGCTTCTGCTGGCGTTCCGCTCGAATGCCCTCCAGCCAGCGCTCCATGAGCAGCGCGAGCGCCGGTTGGCAGACTTGGAGGAAGCTATGGCGGCTCTGGTCCAACCCGGAGGGCCAGTCTCCTCTGGCGATGAGCATGTCCGAGGTGATCTGTACCGGCAGCATCGCCGCGACGAACTGCGCTGGATCCTGTGTCGACGCGTTCCGGAAATTACCTACCTTGCCATCGGCCATATCGAAGGCACAGGGGAGACGGCGAGCTGTTAGGTCCTGGTTAATGAGCCAAATCGCATTGTCGCTCAGGCTGCTGCTACTGGACATCCCGATCGAGCGGAAGCCGTCCTGCCATCCGTAGACGAGTTGGACGTCGGCTGCGCCGATGCCTTGCCGCAGAATGGGCAGGCTCTTGCGGATCGCTTCTTCGGGCGGCAGCGATTGTTCGACTAGAGCGCTAAGATCTGCCAGGCGGCCCAATTGTGGCATCTGATGCTCCTCCCAATGAGAGGATCGGCAAATAGGGAGAACTCTTAAGGGTGTCCGCCTGCGAATCTAGGTGTTTGTCAATCGCGCGGAGATTCGAATGGCAGCGAGACTCGCCACACCAACACCGATCGCCGCGCCGATGGCATCGGCGACGAGGTCTAGTTCAGCGGCGACGCGGCCAGGCACGTACGCCTGGTGAATCTCGTCGCCCACACCGTAGAGCACGGCCAGCGCGAACGCGATCGAAACTGGTACCCAGCGAGACGCCGCGCTGTTGTAGCCTGCGAGCGCGGCATACAGCAGGAAGGCCAAGATGCTGTATACAGCCACGTGGGCGACGAACGGGTCGATATCCGAAGCGACGCGTTCCAGCGGCGCTGCCTGGTGCGAAAGATAGAACAGCAAGGACATCCAGAGGATGGCCGGTAGCCAGAGGGCCGCTCGGAAGATCCTGCTGAAGTGGAACTCGTTGACCCGCATTCGCGGTCTTGTTAGCATGCCGCACACCTCATGATGCGTGCTTTAATGGCAGGGAGATGACCCCTCCTTTGTGTTCTAACGAGTAGGGACGGCAAGTATGTCTGGCATGACGAAGCGGGAGCGAGTTTTCGCGGCGATCCGGGGGGACGGCGTGGACCGGCCACCCATCGGGTTTTGGGGCCACGACTTCATCCGTGAATGGTCGGCAGATGGGCTGGCCGAAGCGATGGTGGAGATGGTCCAGACGTACGATTACGACTACCTGAAGGTTAACCCTCGCGCGACCTACTACTCCGAGGCGTGGGGTTGCCGGTACAAGCAGTTGCACGACCCCACACAAGGCCCGGAGCTGGAGCACTGGGTGCTCAACGATCCGAGCGACTTGGAACGGATTCGAGCCGTCGATGCAGCCGGCGGCGCCTTCGGCGAACAGTTGGAGGCGCTGCGCCTAATAGGCGATGGCCTCGCGGGCGAGGTGCCGTTCGTTCAGACCGTCTTCTCACCGCTCTCGGTCGTAGGACGATTGACGGATGACCGCTCCATCATCGTGCGCTGGATGACGGATGCCCCCGATGCGCTCCACCGCGCGCTCGAGGCGATCACGGAGACGCTCGCGGCGTATGCGAAGCTCACACTGGAGGTTGGTGCGGATGGCATCTTCTTCCCAACAACGGAATGGGGCACGTACGATGCGCTGACTGATGAGCAGTACGAGTTGTTTGGCCGGCCGTACGACCTGCGGGTCCTCAAGGCGGCGGACGGCGCGGAATTCAACATCTTCCACGTCTGCCGTGCCCGCAACATGCTGGACAATCTCATCGACTATCCAGCCGCCGTAATCAACTGGGATATCCACGCCAAGGGCAATGACTCGCTCGCTGAGGTGCTGGCGAAGACGGACAAGGCCGTCATGGGGGGTGTGGACATCTGGGAGACGCTGCCGAAGGGCACCCCCGCTCAGACGCGGGAGGAAGTAGAGCGAGCGTTGCGGGATACCGGAGGGGACCGATTCTTGGTGGGGCCGGGTTGTTCGATCTCACCGCAGACACCGCCGGAGAACATCCACGCGGCGGTGGAGGCGGTGAAGGCCGCGGCAGTATGACCACACAGCTTGCGCGCTCGGAGTTGGCGCGCGCATCCGCAGGCAGACCCGCGGCAGTCACGATCGGTAAATTCGATGGCGTCCACCGCGGCCACCAGCACCTCGTCAAGAGGTTGTTGGAAGAGGCCCGCAAGCGCGACTTGGCCAGTATCGTGGTCACAATGCACCCTCATCCAGCCACGGTGCTCCGGCCCGGGACGCCAATGTCATACTTGTGCTCGCTGGAAGAGCGCGTCGAACTCCTGCAAGGCCTCGGCATCGATCATGTGGCCGTCCTCTCCTTCACCTCGGAACTGGCCCAGCTTTCATACAGGGACTTCGTAACACTGATCATCGATCAGCTCGATATGCGCCTGCTGTTGGCCGGCTCGGACCTCGCGCTAGGGCGTAATCGAGAAGGAGCCGTTGGGGCGATTCGGCCACTGGCTCTCGAGAAGGGGTTTGAACTGACGCTCGTGGAACTGCTTAGCGAAGACGATACGAAAGTCGGCTCCGGTGCCGTCCGCGAGGCGCTGGCCGCGGGCGAGATGGAGACGGTGACGCGCCTCCTGGGGCGGGCCTTCGACTTGCACGGTCCCGTCGTCCGTGGGGCGGAACGAGGCCGCACGGTCGGATTCCCGACGGCGAACATCGCGATCGGTGCGGACCTCGCACTGCCCAGCTTCGGCGTGTACATCACGCGGGCCTATCTAGGCGAGTCGAGGTATGACTCGATCACGAATATCGGCAAGCGTCCCACATTTGACGAAGATCGGCCGACGATAGAGACTCACATCCTCGATTTCGACGCGGACTGCTACGAGCAGCAGCTCCGGATCGAGTTGCTCGTGCGAGTCCGCGACGAAACGCGTTTCGATGGCGTTGAAGCGCTGCAAGCGCAGATCGGCAGAGATGTCCAAACGGCGCGCGACTACTTCGCGAAGGAGCAGAAGCGATGAACCCGGCGAAGAACGGCGCGCCGGGCGTCGATTACGTGCTGGCGCGAGGCGTGATCGAGATCATCCCCAAGGGCTCTCTAGCTGAGGCGCTGCAGTCCGGTAAGACGCTGCGCCTCAAGCTTGGACTAGACCCCAGCAAGCCGGACCTGCACATTGGCCATGCGGTTCTCCTGCGAAAGCTGCGAGCGCTGCAAGAGATGGGCCATCAGGTAGTGCTGATCGTTGGAGATTGGACGGCGCAGATCGGCGACCCTTCTGGCCAATCGATCATGCGGCCCATGCTCACTGGGGAAGAGGTGAAAGCCAACGCGGAGACCTACATGCGCCAGTTCTTCCATGTCGTCGACAAGGCGAAGACCGAGGTCCGCTGGCAGAGTGAGTGGTTCGACGACTTCAAGCTCGATGAGGTCGTCCGGCTGGCGGGGAGGTTCACAGTCGCTCAGATGCTCCAGAGGGAGGACTTCCGCCAGCGTTTCGATGCCAAGCAGCCCTTGGGCATCCACGAGTTGCTCTACCCGCTGCTACAGGCGTATGACTCTGTCGTCATCGAAGCCGACGTTGAGTTTGGCGGCACGGACCAACTCTTCAACATGCTCGTGGGCCGCGAGCTGCAGCAGGAGATGGGCCAAAAACCGCAGATCGTCTTCACCATGAAGCTGCTCGTTGGTACGGACGGCGTCCAGAAGATGAGCAAGAGCCTGGGTAACACGATCGATCTGGAAGACCCGCCGGGCGACCAGTACGGCAAGGTGATGTCGATTCCGGACGATGTGCTGATGGATTATCTGGAGGCGACGACTGACCTGCCCGACGAGGAATTGACCTACATTCGCAAACAGCTCGACGAGAAGTCCGTCAACCCGATGGACGTGAAGAAGCGCTTGGCGCGGGACATCGTGCGCCAGTTCCACGGCGAGGCAGACGCCGACAAGGCGGCCACCGAATTCGAGCGCGTGTTCCAAGAGCGCGAGACCCCCGGGGACGTGAACGAGGTATCCCTGGCGGACCTAGGCTCGTACCAGGTAGATGGCTCCACGGACTTCGACCTGCCGCATCTCCTGCATGGCGAGGGACTGGTAGCGAGCGTGGCCGAGGTACGACGTCTGATTAAGCAGGGCGCCGTTCACGTTCTGGAGGGACCGGGTGAGGGGACCGTCAAGAGCCCTCACGTCGAGTTGGCTGCTGGCTCTGTGCTACGCGTCGGCAAGCGCCGCTTTCTGAAGGTGGTCGACACGCCGTAGCAGCGGCGATCTTCAAGATCGGGAAATCTAGCGCCAAGATTTACCCCATGGCGTCGCCCAAACATGGTACGCTGAACGAAGAGAGGCGAGGGGGCTGCTATGGATTCTGATTTCCAAATCGACATCGGCGAAGTACAACGAGCGATCGATGCGGGCGAGATCACGGCGCTCTACTTTCCACTCTTGCGCAAGACCCTGCTGATGGACACGCGCACCACCGCCGTCGACGGCCCGATGATCACGGTCGTCCCGATGGCTTCGTCTCCCGAGGAGCGCTTTCGTGAGCTGGTACGGATGCGTCCACGGCTCCCGAAGCCCGATAGCATCAACATCGTTCCTTGGCCGAAGTACGTGGCGAGTCTCGTGCGCCTGCAGGTGTGGGATCACATCGTGCGGCGCTACATAGAAATCGGCTCGCCTGAGGTCGTCAAGAAGTGCGAGGATTGCCTGCAGGAGCTGCACAGCTTCGAACAGGAAGAGCTACGCCGCGCGATCACGGGCGAGCGCTACGAGACGCTCTGGGACGCGGCCGGTACGTATCGCGAAAAGAGCGCCGACATCGAAGAGGACGACGAAGAGGCCGTATAACCGCGAGCGACTATCATACGGGGCGGGCCAGAATACAGAACGGGCGGCCAGTTGGCCGCCCGTTTCTTGTTAGCGTGTTGTCTTACTCGGATTCGTCAGCTTCTCCACCTTCAGCCGCCGCGATAATCTTCTGCGA
>QIFC01000056.1 GCA_003228685.1 Chloroflexota bacterium | reverse complement strand
ACAGCTCGCTCGGGTACTTGAGCCCCGAGGAGTTCCGGACGGACTGGACTACGCGGTTAGCCCCGGCCGGACTGTCATAAAGACTGGACCAATTTTCGGGGGCAGGTCAGAACGCCAGGATGACCCCGAGGATATCGTTAGCTAAGTCTACGATGCCATCATCGTTGATGTCGGGGCCAATCGCCTCAGACCCTCGCTGCCACGGGCCTAACAAGGCCAACGTGGTAAGTGCTACAACTGCCAGTGCCACTGCTACTGCTTCTCGTATGTTCATGTCTGCTGCCTCCTATCTCATCCGCCCGACGGTGCTGGTACAGGCCTGCAGCGAGCATGCCGGAAGTGTGACTTACGCTCGACGGATCCACACGATCACGCCAGCTCACCCGTCATCCAGGATGGTTTCAAAGTAGCGCGTCGCAGTAGGGAACGGCCTTGGGGAAAACCCTACAAAATTTCGGCCTGCAATCGCCAGGCTCGCCCGCCATGAACACAGAAAAAGTGGTGGGCCCGCCAGGATTCGAACCTGGGACCAACCGGTTATGAGCCGGCCGTTCCAACCGACTAGCTCCCATCAGTGGACTAGGCTCTCACACAGACTGTCGAGAGTCTGGTCATTGGCGGCGATGAGGTCCTCGGCAAGCGACTGGATGGCCCGAAGGTTGGCTGGGCTGGCATCGTCCATGTCGTCATTGCAGCCGATCAGTGTCGCCTGGATGCGAACGTACTGTCCTGGCGGAAGCGCCTGCGTAAGCTGATAGTCCACAGTGGCGCTGGCGCCGTCGAAGCTGATGCCGATAATCGGCTGGACCCACTGGCGCAACCCCCAGTCCTTCGCGTCACTGTAAGGCAGCGGCCGGGTGAGCGCGCCAGTGCCCAGCGAGACCAGGAGATAATCGTCGCCGGGGTACATCAACCTCGCTTCTGCCAGTGCGCACATGCCTGGATTATTCGCGAAGATGCCGGCGTCGATCACTGCGAGATGCTGTGACCTGTCACGAATTTCAATCTTGCAGGGCTCGAAGTAGGTCGGCGCGGCCGAGGCAGCTCGCGCGACCTGCCACATCGGAAAATCGTGGGCCGATTCATCACCGCGCTTACAAACAGAGCTCTTGAAGAAGAGCGGCTTCCTACGTTCGATGTCGTAGCCGCTGATGACGACATCGGATAGCGCATCGCTCAGGAGGGCATCGTCGAAGTACTGGCGGAAGACACTCTCGATGCCTTCCGACTGATACTTTTCCTGCTCAATGCTCCAGACAGAACGGACCCTGTGCCACAGTGAGCGAGAGAAGATTCGTTCGCTCTGGGTGGCGAACAGCCTCACACCATCCTGGGCCGCATACTCAGGCAAGCCGTTGGGGCCGGGCTTGACCAAGCCAAGAGCCAGAACGCCTCCGGACGACGTACCGGCCATCAGGTCAAAGAGTTCCGCGATAGGCTGCCCTGTCCGCTTCTCAATCTCGGACAGGATCATCGCTGGGATAATGGCACGGACGCCTCCGCCATCGATGGAAAGTACCTTCCTTCGCACGGACAACCCTCCATCCTTGAAGAGTAGTGGTGGGCCCGCCAGGATTCGAACCTGGGACCAACCGGTTATGAGCCGGCCGCTCTAACCACTGAGCTACGGGCCCCCACGTCCGCGATTATACCACCGGTGTGCGCATGAGACAGAGCAGCGACCCTTTGGGGTCGCTGCTCGTTACGTACTCTAGCTTCGCTTAGCCGTCCAGGCGCTCGATGATCGTCGCCGTGCCCAGCCCGCCCCCGCAGCACATCGTCTGCAGGCCGTAGCGGCCCTCCGTGCGCTCCAGCTCGTGGAGCAGCGTCGTCATCAGCTTGGCGCCCGTGCAGCCCAGCGGATGGCCCAGCGCAATCGCGCCGCCGTTCACGTTCACCTTGCTCATGTCCGGGCTCAGCTCTTTCTGCCACGCCAGCACAACCGCAGCGAACGCCTCGTTGATCTCGATCAGGTCCATCTCTTCCAGCTTCAGGCCGGCCTTGTCCAGCACCTTCGGCGTCGCCGTGATCGGCCCCGTGAGCATCAGGATCGGGTCGGAGCCGACGACCGCCTGCGCGATGATGCGCGCGCGCGGCGTCACGCCGAGTTCCTTCGCCTTCTTGCCCGACATCAGCAGCACCGCCGCGGCACCGTCGGAGATCTGCGACGAGTTGCCCGCCGTGTGCACGCCGTTCTCCTTGAAGGGAGGGTTCAGCGTCCCGAGCTTCTCGACCGTCGTGGTGTCGCGGATGCCTTCGTCGACCTCGAACGTCGTGTCGACGCCTTCCAGCGTCACGTCGATAGGCAGGATCTCCTTCTTGAAGCGTCCCGCGTCGCGCGCCTTCGCGGCCTTCATCTGGCTCTCGTAGCCGAACCGATCGGTGTCCGCGCGGCTAATGCCCCACTGCTCAGCGATCATCTCGGCGGAGACGCCTTGCGACGTCAGCGCGTACAGGTTCATCAGCTCCGTCGGGAATGGGAAGCCGACGTTCTCCGAAACGTTCGCCCCCATCGGGACGCGGCTCATGCTCTCGACACCGCAGCCGATCGTCACGTCGCAGACGCCCGCCTGCACCAGGTTCGCCGCGAAGTGGATCGCCTGCTGCGCGGAGCCGCACTGCCGGTCGACCGTCGTCGCGGGCACCTCGAACGGGAAGCCGGCGGTCAGCATCGCGTTGCGGGCCACGTTCAGCGACTGCTCCCCTACCTGGTCGACGCAGCCCGAGATCACGTCCTCGACCTGGGACGGCTCGACGCTGGCGCGCTTCATCAGCTCTTGCAGCACCTGGGACAGCAGCACCACTGCATGCGTGCCGCTCAGGCTTCCACCGCGGCGTCCTACAGCCGTTCGTACCGCTTCTACGATGACCACATCGTTGTCGTTTGCGCTTGCCATAACTACTCCTCCCGAATCGTTGGTGATGTACGCGCGATTATACCAAGCTGAGCGGTCGCTCAGCTAGCGCCAGCTTTGGCTAGCGCTTCTACCCCGAGACGGTTGCCCGTCTCGGGCGTCGGCGGTTCGACTTGCGAGTCGAACTCCTCAGTTACACAGGTAGACTTGGCACCAGACCGGCCACGAACTGCAGGACGATCGCCGCGTCAATGCTGTTGATGTCGCCGCTGCCGTTCACGTCGCCGTCCTCCTGGCACTGCAGCGAACCCACGAGCCCAGCGATGAACTGCAGGATCAATGCGGAGTCGATCGCGTTGACGCCACCGCTGCAGTTCACATCGCCGGACAGCCCTGCCGGCGGCACGGGCGTGTCTGTTGGCGGAGGCCCGCTGCCCCCGCAGTTGAGCCGGAGGTCCAGGTCCGTCACCGGCGGCGGGATCGTCATCACCTCGGACTCCACAAAGGATTGAGCCGGATTGTCCGGAGAGACGCAGCCCGTGGCTTCCGCGCGAACGACGTAGAAGCCCGCGATAACGTCCCAGCCGAAACGGCCTTCAGCGGTCGTTGTGTCGGGGTTCGTGCGGTTGGACGGCGACATGATAGCGCTGCCATCCGCCACCGCCACGAACGGGCCACTGGAACTGTCGGAACGCAGGAGGGTCACAGTCGCCCCCACGATGCCGGTGCCGTTCACGTCGCGCACGTGGCCGCTCGGGTCGATGTAGACGTCGACATCTAGGGTCTTGTCGACGCCGGCGCCTGGGCAGGCGACTTCGATGCGCAGGAGCGCCGGGCCGTGTTCGGGACGGAGCGGCGGTATCGTGCCCTTGAAGAGGCCTGGTGTGGATGTTTGAGGCATCGAGCCGCTCGCGATTACTTCTCCCGCCTGAATCAGTTCCCACGTCGCGCTCCCTCCGGCACAGGTGTCGTTCATCGTGGTCACCTGCACCGGCGCGGACCAACTCAGTACCGGCGACCCGTTCGACGTATTCGCAATGCTATCGATGGTGACGCCCGGCGGCCGAGGCCGGGGCAGTGTCAGCTTGAAGTCGTAGCCGGGCAGACCCTGGCCTCCACCTAAGTCGAAGAGTTCGTTGATGTCCGGGAATAAGTCGGCCCGGGTGGCTGGCGGCACAGCCATCCCGTTGTACGTGCCCGGCACCAGCCCGGCCACACTGTAGTCGCCGTTGGCGTCGGAGGTCGTTGTGCTGCAAACGGGGGGCACCACGTCTTGCTTGCAGATCTGGACAGTCGCGCCCGCGAGCGGGACCTGTGGCCCGTCTGGCGTGCGCCCGATGACGCGGCCGGAGACGAAGCCTCCGGTGGGTGCCGCGCCGCCGCGCACACGGAAGATGTAGCGTCCGTTCTCCAGCGAGTCCCGGCTGTTGTGGATCAATCCGCCGGCACTGCTATTCAGGAAGGCTCCATTTGCGCCGGACCCCGGCAGTTCGAAGGCCGTGTCCGTCCCGTTCGAATATCCGACACGGGCCGAATCGCCGCCCAACCCGTTCGTGCCATTGCTAGCGCTTCCGGTTTCCCACTGGATCTTGTCGTAGTTAAAGTAGATGTCGAAGTCGCCAACGCCAATGTCAGAACGGTCGACCAGCAGAAGCTGGAAACTGTTCAGCTTGTCGGCGGTGGTAGCGCCAAAGTAGTTAACGTTGACCCAGTTGACGCAGAAGGCGGTGCGGCCGCCAAACGTCGTAGGACCGTACGTCACTTCACTGGACCCTGGGCTAGTCGTGTCCACGTCCCCGAAGAAGGGCGCGATAATCACCGTGCTGGTGCTCAGCAGTCCGAACGGGGTGAACGTGCTCAGGGACCCGCTGAAGGTGACGTTCCCGTTGTTGTTGACGTACAGAGAATTGTAC
The DNA here is from genome assembly GCA_003228685.1 of Chloroflexota bacterium. GTDB lineage: Bacteria > Chloroflexota > Dehalococcoidia > DSTF01 > RBG-16-68-14 > SZUA-185. The sequence goes on along the minus strand of QIFC01000056.1, from coordinate 16,212 downwards.
GAGGTCCCGAAGAAATCCATCGTAAATGGCAGCGCCACCGCCGATGTAGACCCGTCATCGTTGGCCGTCAGCGTATTCGCTGCGCAGCCAGGCAGCGACTTAATCGCAGCGGCGTGGGCGCTCCTGGTGGGCAGGCCGGTTACTATGAGGAATAGTGCGAGAACTAGTACCGCGAATAAAGACCGCATCATGCGTACAGTTCCTTGGTAAGTGATGCCGCTGGGCGGCGGACACCGTTAGCTAGGCCCAGCTTAGTCACGCTCTTGTCAATGGTCAACCTGCCAAGTGCCAGAGACGCTACCGGTTCACTACCACAAGCAGCGTGCCGTCGACGTTCCGCACCCCGCCCGAGACGATCACGAACTCCAGCTCGCGTTCCACGCCCAGCGGGACCGCGAGCGGACTCGCCTCGATCACGTCGAACTGCCTAGCCGATACGGCGTCGGTCAGTTCACTGCGGGCGAGGTACGTGATGCTCAAGTCGACTGTCTCGGAGGACACAATCCCCTGCTCGATGGCGTAGAGCGCCACTCGGCGGCTTGCGTCGTCGAGAACGCCTATTGAGATCATCGTCCGGTCTCCAACGTCCGGTTCCTCGTCATCGTCGTTGACCTCGGACCCTGGCACGTCTCCGTCCGCCTCGAACAGCATCAGCTCCTCGACCGCCGGCACCTCCACGATGTCCCCCAGCGCCAGCGCCGCGCCCCAGATGCCCGTAATCTGCTCCTGCAGTTCAGCCGACGCGTCCCCGAAGAGCAGATCGAGCACGTCCCACCAGCCGCGGGCAGCTTCTTCGTCGACATCCTGTTCCGCCGCGACGACACCGATCACGTCGTCGCGATTCACCCGCAAGTACGTCATGCTTTCGGTCAGCATGCGATTCAGCTCAGACAGCCCAGGCGCCTTCTGCTCTGCGGTGTCCGCATATGTCAGGAGCAGTGACCCAGCCACAGGTAGACCTGTCTCGCCGCTCATCTCCTTGGTAACGCGGCTGAGGATTCGGAATTCTGCTTCGTCGAACCGCGCAAGCGCGCTCCCAGGTGGGACAAGCACGGCGTCGACCTCGCCTTGCTTGAGCTGCGATAGCAGCTCTACGACCGGCAGATCAACAAGCGTAATGTCCGTGGATTCGATCCCCGCGACCAGTCCGTACGACTCCTGCAGCACGAAGCGCAGCTCCAGCGTCGCCGTATCCTCGAACGACGACACCCCGATTGTCCCTCCGCGCAGGTCCTCGATTGCCGTTATTCCTCTGAGGGGTTCGTCCTCTCCACCGCACGCCGCAAGGAGCAGGACGAGAGTTAGGATTGCGAGCGCCTGTATTCTAACTGCCATTATGTAGACTTGTTCACGATCCTATCGCGCACGAGTCTACGATCAAGCCTGATTTGTGGTTATTCGATGTCGATCAGTGCTGCCAGGAAGCCGCCGAGCGCCAGGTTCGCCGCGACGATGATCGAGCTCTGAGCGAGCGCGGCAGTGCCCAATGTGCTCAGGCCCAGGTCGTTCCCGCTCACCCATCGATAGAACATCAGCGCGTCCAGGCCGACTCCAACGAGGAACAGCAGGCCTGCGAGTCCCAGGAACGCTTCCAAGCTTCCGTACTTCCGGTAGAAGCGGGTCAAGCCGTCCTCTGAAATCAGTCCACGCGAGGCCGCGTACATATGGGACGCCATGCCGATCATCAACGCGTTCGTGCCAACGATCACCAGCGCGCCTCCCGCGAACACCGGCTGCCACGTCAGCGAGCCGATCGTGACGCCGCCCGTCGCGGTGAGCGCCAGCAGGCCGGCCAGCAGCATCAGCGCGCCGGGGATCAGGAACAGGTACATCGGCGTGTAGAGCAGGAGGAATCGCAGGTGCCTCCAGCCGTCTCGGATCGTGTTCAGCTTGCTCTCGCCCTCACGTACCGCGTACGGGACCGGCTCTTCTGCCACCTTGAGCCCACGCCGAGATGCCTTCAACACCATCTCCGACGCCAGCTCCATGCCCGAGGAGCGCAACTCCATCTTCTCGAACGCCTCGCGCGTGAACGCGCGAATGCCGCACTGGCTGTCGCCGATCTTCGACCCGGTGAAGATCTTCAGCAGGAACGTGATCGCCGGCGTGCCGATCACGCGATGACTCCACGTCATCGCGCCCGGCTCCATTTTGTCCATGCGGTTGCCCACCGTCATGTCGTAGCCTTTGCGCAGCGGTTCGATCAGCGGATCGAGGTTCACCAGGTCGTATGTGGCATCCGCGTCGGCCATCACGATGTACTTGCCACGCGATTCGGCGAAGCCACGCAAGTGCGCCGCGCCATAGCCTCGCCGCCGCTCTTCGAGAACTCGAGCGCCCGCGTTCTCAGCCTCTTCCTTGGAACGATCGGTCGAGCCGTTGTCGACGACGATCACTTCTCCTTGAAGGCCTGCGTGCTCGAAATAGCTCAATGCATCCGTCACGCAGGAAGCCACTGACGCCTCCTCGTTCAGACACGGCAGCACGACAGAGATATCTAGCTGATCGGGAACTGCTTGCGATGCTGGTCGGATAGGGCGCGGCGAACTGGCGATCACCAACGGTCAGCCTCCTGCTTTGGGCTCTCAAGCGCCGAATAAGGCGAAAGAACCGTGTTTCTACCGGTTGTTATCGGCCGAGGAGGCTGAGAATGAAGTAGGGTTAGCCGCCAGCCGGCTCCAGGACGTACGCTCCTTCCATGAACACGCCTCGCAGCAGCGTGTGGCTGCGAATGATACTCAGTCCGGCGTTAGAGAACTCGGCCGGCAACTCGTTCGGCGCCACAAAGTAGCGTGGCAGCTGGCGACGCAGCAGCAGGCCGTAGAACAGCCACCAGAGCGCCATTCGGTGTGGTTGGTACACGGCGATGACGCGGGTTCGGGCGACGCGCGCCATCTCGCGCAGTACGTTTAGGCGCGCTTCTTCTGGCAGGTGGACGAGCAGCCTGAAGCAGACAGCTACATCGAAGCTGTTATCGGAGAACGGCAGCCGTTCTCCGTCCCCGCGCACGAGCACTGCCCGCCCGCCCGATACCTCCCCGGCGACCTGCATCATCGCCAGCGAGATATCCGAGCCGACCACTTGATGGCCCTCCGATTCCAGATATCGCGCCATCCTGCCGGTGCCGACCGGCAGGTCCAGCACGCGAGAGCCCGGCGTCAGGCCCTCTATCGCCCGATCTAGCAGGCGGCGCTCCAGCCAATCGACGACGGCCCCCCTGGCCCCGCGGAAGCGCTCCGCATCATAGCCGGAGGCGATCTCCTCCTGCTGGTAATGTCCCTTCGCGTCGTACGAAGTCATGATCCAGTACCCGCCGACAGCAGATAGAGCGCCTGCGCCAGACCGTTCCGAGCGAACGTCAGCCGCACGCACTCAACGTCCGCCAGCCCGCCGGCCAACGTCCGCCGCCAGCGAGCGGCCCCATCCTCGCAGCCCGGTACCGCCTCCATAAACGGCGTGATGTCACCGTAGGCGACCTGATGCACCGCCTGGCGCAACGCCAGTTGCCGCACGATCTCCTCGCTCGACATCGCCTCAAGGGTTGGAGACTGATTTGTTTCGACAGCCTCCAGCCACGCGATCCGCCGCACATTGCCGGGTTCCGTGGCCACCTGCAGTCCCAGCTGTGCCGGCCGCAAGTGGCTGAGCGGCTCCAGCCTCGCCCGCGTTGCCGTGCTGACCAGCTCCGCGATCCGAAGCGCCACCCGCCGCGGCCCTGACAGGCGGTCCGCGGCTTCCGGCGCGAGCGCCAGCGTCGCGAGACGCAGCGCGACGGAACGCGCTATCGGACTCACGACTCCATCGCTGCTCAGTCCCACGTATTCGTCGCCCACGAACTGCGCGCCGCGTTCCAGCGCGCCCAGCAGCAGGCTGGTTTTCCCTGTTCCCGTTGGGCCTGCCAGGATCGTTGTCGCGCCATCTTCCGCGAATGCGGCGCCTGAGATCAACGCGATGTCCCGCGTCGTCAGGAGCAGCCGAAGCGCCGGCAGCAGCACGATGTGCATCGCCAAGTATTCACGCATGGCCAAGCTCTTGAAACCCAGCGTCCAGTGCCCATCGTCCCCGCGAGATAGCGAACAGCTCCACGGGACGGCCTTGTAGACGCCAAGGGCTGTCGAGATGACGCTCGTTCCATATTCGTTCTGCGGGCCACCGGCCTCGTCGCCGCCTGCGAGATCGAGCGTCAACTCGGCGTTATCGCCTTGCGTTTCGGGACCAAGCATGCTCGCGAGGAGCTTCGGCGCCTTCTTCGTGCGAACGGCGATCGTCAGGTCGAGTGCGACAGTGTAGTACGCCAGCGGCATCTTATGGAGCCCGTCCGCTCTCAGCAACCGCCGGCGCTTCCTCCAGCGGCCTGCCGCTCCCGGCGAGCGTCCGTCGCACCCACTCGATCACCCCGGGAGAGGTACCGATCCCTACAATGACCAGCGTCAGCAATCCGATGGCGACCGCCGCGTCCGTGGAGCGATCGACGGCGCTGAACGCCGTAACCAGAATCGCTTCACGCGTTCCCACTCCGTTCACGGACAGTGGCAGCAGCAACGACAGCGCGATGATGCCCCAGACCGCCACCATGAAGGGATACGACAGGTCGACGCCCACCGAGCGTGTGATGAAGAACAGCATCGTCGCCTGCGTGAGCGAGATCGCCAGCGACCACAACAGCACGCGCACCGCCACCCTGCGGTCGAGAGACAAGATGTCCTGCGTCGTATCGGGAGCATCGGCATCCCCGCCTCCCATACCGGGAAGCCATTCGATCAGCCGGGCCGCGAGTTCACCCAGCCGCGCTCGCTCCGCGTATGCGAACCACACACCGGCTACCGCGACGACGGCCAGGCCGGCCGCCCACCAGACGAGGCCTCCGAACGTCGACGCTAGAGCGACCGATCCGATCACGCCGAATACAACGTAGGACGCCAGATCGAGCAGCTTCTCCGAGATCGAGGCCGCAAGCGACCGGCCCGTCCTGTAGCCATCCTGCAGCAGCAGGACCAAGCGCGATAGTGGGTTCACGATCTGCGGCAACACGAGCGTCGCCAGACTCGTCGCGTACGTGAGCCGGAGCTGGTAGGAGAACGGCGCCGGTCGCAGGCCGAACGCCGCGTGCAACTCCATCCACCGCAGCGTCCGGAACAGCACGATGACCTGCACGGCGCCCAGGGCCGCCGCCAGCCACCCATATCGCAGATCGCCCAAGAGTTCTCGTAGCTCTCCATAGTCGACGACGCGCACCAGCAAGAACGCCAGCACGATCGGCCCCACCGCCCGCAGCGCCCAAGCGGCAGCGCGACGCGTGCGCGGACTCGCTGCGGCTCTCAAGTTCTGCTCCATAGCACCATTCGGACGGTAGCACCGGCCCTCTCTCGCAGTCAACGGGGCCGCGGACCGTTCCTATGGTGTGCTTCGGGTGGGGGGTTGCCTTACGAGATAGGGGAGCTACTCGGAGATGCGGACTTCCAATTCGCGACTGTAGAGCGGGTCCTCCAACGCGCGCACTGCGTCTGCTACGGAATCCACGATCTCATCGAACTCGAACGTGTCGGAATCATACTGAACCAACAGCTCCGGATCGGGCCCTTCGCTCCTCAGATCGACGCTGAGTACGCCAGCGAGCCCTTCGATCGAGGCCGCCAGAGGTTCAGCGCAGTAGTCATCGTCACACCGGAACCGCCGGGAAACGAACGTCGCCGCACCGCCACCGGCATCACCCTGCATGGCAACTAAAACGTGTTCGCGCGGAACCGTCTGGACCAATCGAACTGTCGTCGGCGCGTCTTCGCCCGGGACCGCGTCGATCGCGGCCTGGACGTAGCTGTTCATCGTCTCCTCATCTAGCTGCCCGCGATATTCAGCACGGATCACGCCCTCACGGTCGATGAAGACACTGTGCGGCATCCCGCGCACGCTGTAGGCGTCAGACACCGTCAGATCGGGGTCCATCGCCAGGACGAAATCAAACAGCTCCAGCGAGTCGATGAACTCGCGCGCATCGCCTACGCCTTCACCCACGTTCACGGCGACAATCGCAAGACCGTCCTCCTCATGCGCCAAACGCTGCTGCTCCAACACCGGCATCTCCGCGATGCAGCTCGTACACCACGTTGCCCAGAAGTTGATCACCACGGGCCGGCCTCGCAACTCGCTGAGCGTCATCCGCAGATCATCAAAATCGGAAGCTGCGAAGTTTCGCGCCAAGTCGCCCCGATGCACTCCTTCAGAAGCCTCAGCGTCGCTTGCCGGCGTATCCAGCATGCGGGCCGGCAGCACTGAGCCACCGCCATCACTGCCAGGCCGCAGTAAGAAGAAGAAGACGGCAAATACCACAGCCAGCAACGCTGCTGCCGCGGCCCCTCGCGCGAGATGTAACTGAATACGACTGCCTATCACGCTTCCCCTCAGTATCGTGCCGCCACAGCACTCGAAATGTGGCGCCGATCACCAGGATTCACCTGCAGGCTGAGCACTGGCTCAGCAGACGTGGATAAGTTCACGCTTTACATCGTACTCTGTTCGACTCAACGGGCAATCTGTGCAAATATAGAATGTGGAGGTGTGACCGTGACGTCCGAACGGGGCGAAGATCCCGCGCGAACCCCATCACAAGATGATCGCGAGGTTCGCGTCGGTGACCAAATGTGCCCTCGGTGTCGGAAACACTTTACCATGAGTTATTGGAGCGGAAAGACGCTCGTTCAGGCTCGCTGCCTCTCTTGTGATTTAAAGTGGCCGCGTCCCGACGTCGTCTGAAGGTAGGAAAGGAACAACACCTACATGGCAACACGCACAGCCAAGCGTCCATCAGCAGCCACGTCTTCTAAGCGCTCACCGAACGGCGCCGCCCCGAAGACGAAGAAGCGTGCTGCGACATCGGTAAATAAAGCGAAGACGAATTCCACAACGGCCGCTAAGGCGAAGGCCACCAAAAAGACAACGACTGCCGCTGCCAAAAAAACGTCTGCGTTGGCGGTTAAGAAACCTTCAGCCAAGGGCGCGGCGAAAACTGCCGCCGCAAAGACGAAGACAAAGGGCGCGGCGAGTACCGCCGTCGCAAAGCCCAAGGCCAAAGCCAAGACGGCAGCGAAGCCTAAGGCCACGAAGAAAGCGGCTGCGCCGCCAAAGCGGGCAGACGTCGAACTGCCCGACTCGGTCGAGCTGTACCTCAACGAGATCGCACGCTTCAAGCTGCTCACGCCACAGGAGGAGGTCGACCTCTTTAAAACGATCGAACACGGCCGGGCACTGACCTACTTAAGCGAGCTATTTACCGCCGAGAACGGCGAGCCTCCAGTCCTTGAGGAGTTGACGTTCCTGCTGCTCAAGGAGATAAACGAAACGCTCGACGTGTTTCGCAACTCCAGAGCAGTCCGTGGATTCGACAAGATCGGGAATCTTCATGACGAGTTGACCTACCCTAAGCTGCAACCGGCGATCGACCACGCAATCGAACCAATACTCGAGCGGAAGGTGCAGACCAAAACGAAGTCGAGCGCCGAACGCGCTCACGACATGGTCGTCAATCTGGCTGTCGGGCTGCGCATCTTCGGTACAGAGGACGCACCGCCGGAACTGGAGCGGGCCCTTAAGTTAGCCGAAAAGGGCGCCACGCCAAACAACCAGAAGCTCGCGCCGGCCCTCAAAGTGCTCGCCCCATACGTACGCCGCGCTCGAGAGGAGTCGGCCCGCTCTGAGGAGCACATGGTCAACGCCAACCTGCGGCTCGTCGTCAGCGTGGCCAAGAAGCACGCGGCGCGCGGCCTCCCGCTTATGGACCTTGTGCAGGAGGGTAACGGCGGCCTGATGCGCGCGGTCGAGAAGTTCGAGTACAGAAAGGGCTATCGTTTCAGCACCTACGCCACCTGGTGGATCCGCCAAGCCGTCGGCCGCGCTATCGCCGACAAGGCGCGCACGATCCGGTTACCGATCCACATCAACGAACTGATCTCCAAGTACACTCAAGCCCGCGAGCGCCTCTTTCAGTACTTCGGACGCGAACCAAAGGTCGCGGAACTGGCGCGCTTCATGGGCATGACTCAGGACAAGGTCCGCGAAGCCGCACGCGCGCTGCGCCAATCGGTCATCTCGTTGGAGACTCCAGTGGGCGAAGAAGACGAGAGCACACTCGGCAGCCTCCTGGAAGACCTCCTCTCTCCCTCGCCGGAGGAAGAGGCCACGCGAGAGCTGCTGCGCCAGCGCGTGCGTGATGCGTTGAGTGTCCTCACGCCGCGAGAGCGGCAGGTCATCGAACTCCGCTTCGGCATCTCTGATGGCCGCGCACGCACGCTGGATGTCGTCGGCAACGCACTCGGCGTCACTCGCGAGCGTGCTCGTCAGATCGAGGCGCAGGCGCTCACGAAGCTCCGCCAGCGACACCAACGCCGGCTGTTCGAGGACGAATAGCCCGCGGCAAGCTCGATCAACAGTCCTTATGTCTCACAGCGGGTTCCCTATCGGAGTCCGCGAGGCTATCATCTCAAAAGACGCTCGCTCGCGATATACTGTAAGAGCGCGAGGATTCCTGGCATGCCACGGCTTGCCCGAAGCCGGCCTCGAGCGTCAGGAGCGGCAAGTAGGAGAGGAGCTACGACCCCGCATGGTCACTAATCTGTTCAAGCCCAAGGACTCAACCGACCCCGGCGAGGAGCTGATCCGGACCAGCACCATACCCCTCACGATTCCCGGCATGCTGGCCGATGCCCGAGCCAGGTTCGCTGGCAAAGTCACCTACCGCCAAAAGATCCAAGGCAAGTGGGAGCAGCTCTCCACTCAGAGCGCCTACGAGCAGGCCCAGGACTTCGCCGCCGGCCTCGTGGCCCTTGGCCACGAGAAGGGCGACCGCGTCGCCATCATCTGCGAAAACGGCCTCCCATGGGTCGTTGGTGCGTTCGGCAACGCCATCGCCGGCGGCGTCTGGGTACCGCTCTACGTCGAACTCGGCGGCGAAGAGGTGGAGGAGCTGGTCAAGCGCTCCGGCGCCAAGATCGTCATCATTTCCGCCAAGAAACTCGAACGGCTGGAAAGCCACCTTGGCTCAGCCGAACACGTTATTGTAGTCGGCAGCGACGAAACAAAGTCCGGCAAGCCGCCGGGCTTCCTGCGCCATGGCCGCCCAAGCCTGATCCCGTTCGACCAGGTCGCCTCCAATGCGACCGACGACAGCCGGGCGGAAGTCGCCAAGCGCCACGTTGAGCCCGAAGACCTCGCAACGATCATCTTCACTTCCGGAACGACGGGCGGCATGAAGGGCGTCATGCTGACGCACAAGAACCTGATGACCAACGCTGAGTCAACTCGGCGCAAGTCGCAGGCGGAAGAGAAGGACCGTCTCCTGCTCGTCCTCCCCATGCATCACGCCTTCCCGTTCACGATGTTCCTCACGACGACTGCCGCCGGTGTGGAGCTGACGTTCGAGAACGACCTACTCCGCGTGCGCGACCGCCTCGAGGAAGTAAAGCCCACGCTCTTCATCGCGGTCCCGGCCCTCTTCGAGCAGATGTATCGGACGATACTCAGGCGCGCCGAACTGCAAGGAAAGATGGAACTCTTCAAGCGCGGCCTGCGTGTGGTCGATGTGGCTAAGCGCCGCATCGGTGTCAACCTGGGCCGCCTCGTCTTCCGCGAGGTCCACCAACTACTCGGTGGTCAGCTACGCTACGCCTTCAGCGGAGGCGCCGCCCTCAAGCCGGAGGTCGCGCAGGCGTTCTTCAGGTTGGGCCTGCCGCTATTACAAGGCTATGGCCTCACGGAGGCGGCGCCCTGCGTTGCCGCACAGGACTGGAACCTGCGCAAGTTCTTGTTCAGCAACCACTACGAAGAGCAAGTTGGCACTGTCGGCACAGCCATGGAAGGCGTCGAGGTCGACCTGATCGACGTGCCCGAGAAGGAAATCTACGTCAACCTCCACGGCGAGGGAGAACTTGTCATCAGAGGCCCAAACGTCTTCGCCGGCTACTGGCAAGCGCCGGAAGAGACAGCACGCGCCATGGCCGGAGAGTGGCTGCGCACGGGCGATCTGGCCCGCCTGGACAAAGCGGGCAACATCTACATCACCGGCCGCAGCAAGTACGTAATCGTCCTCGATTCGGGCGAAAAGGTCGTGCCCGACGAACTGGAGGAACGCATTGGCGAGATGGACATCGCGGAAGACGTCTGCGTCCTCCCCACACAACACCGAAACAAGACGCAAGTCGGCGCCATCATCTATCCGAATGTAGAGGCGATGCTAGCTCGCCTCGCCGACCGAGGGGATGAGGTCAAGGAAGCGACGATCCGGGCAGCCATACAGCAGGAGTTAGATGAACTGGCAAAGAAAATCGCGCCTCACAAGCGCGTCAGCGACCTCATGCTGAGCGACCGCCCGCTTCCGAAGACCGCCTTGCGCGATGTCGCCCGGGGCCTGGTCGCAAAACCGGATTCGTTCGATCTGGAACGCTGGAAGACCAGTGCGCCTGAGGAAGAAGCGGCTAGCAGCGACTCGGAACCGGATCAAGAGAGCGCAGCCACGGAATAGGCGACGCGAGCGTAGAAGAAACACAGCCCCCGCCACCGGCGGGGGCTGCTTACTACTAGCTGCCGCTGTCTTCTCGGTCTCCCTTTCTTCTACGTCTCCAACGCCATCCGCATAATCGGGTCCATGCGGTCGACCCTGTCGCCTAGTCCCGCAACCTGCAGCCGATGGATGTACTCGTTGACCTGTCGCTTGCGCAAAGCCATGAACTTGTTAAAGCCTTCGTCCGGGTTGTCCCGGCCGCCGGCCAGCAACACGATCAGGCACTCCGCAACGTTGATCCCGAACGTTCCCGTCTCCGGGTCGGCGTTTTCGGCCTCGTCCAGGTAGGAGTGAATCTCCTCGCGTCGCTCTGGTTCGTGCTCAAGCACGTACTTCAGGTGCATGACGCCATATCCCAGGTGGCGTGACTCGTCCTGTGCGCACAGCCGGAAGATGCGCTTCTCAGCTTCGTTCTGCGCGATTAGCTCACCCATCCGGAACATCGACTGGATGAAGCCTTCGGCCTGCACGTGCATTAGCACGGACATCTCAGTGAAGTCCTTCGCGTTGATCAGCGTGCGCAGCGATGACGTCGGGCTGGCTTGCAGCAGACCGCCGCCGTTGGCGAGCGCCCGCTTCCGGAAGACGTCCAGGTGCCGGGCTTCGTCCATGATCTGGCTGCACAGGAACAGCTTAGTCTCGAAGTGCTCGTTGCTCACGCGCGGCACCCACTGGCCGGGCGTATCGCCGGCGATGAACTCGACCTCCGTTAGGAACGTGCAGAGCTGGCACATCGCCCGCTCAACGTCGTCGTTCAGCGGCTCCAGCGTCTCCCAAGGGATATCCGTCGCCGACGACCATTGGCGCTGCACCGCCTCCTCGTACAACATCGTCGCGTTGTTCGACCACACGTCGGCTTTCGTTCCGGCGTAGTAGCCTAGCCGCGGGACATCGTCCCGCTTTGCGGCGCCCCGAGCGCGGAACGTCATCTCCCTGTTGTCACTCTCGGGTGGCCCATAGGGACCGATGTTAACCTCGTCGAGCGTAAGGCCTCTCTTCCCAGGCTTGGCCGTCATGCCCCAAGTCTGGTCCAGGTCCAGCCAGCTAAGGTCGACTGGTGAGGCCTCAGCGGAATCCGCCTTGAGCGTTTGCAACGTGTCCTGGTCAGGCATGGGTGGTCAGCCTCCTGATTCGCTAGGTTAGGGTACCCTAAGCGCCCCGCTTAGCATCTAGTATATCGCCACCCTACAACGTGTCAAGTGACCCCGCCACACTCGCCGAAGCAAACGCTGGGGGCCCCGCACAAGTGAACGGAGGGCGCTACCTAGCCTACTACGGTCACCGGACAGGGAGCGCTTCACTTCCTTAACCGAAGCCTGATTCTCTAGCACGCAACCATTAGCTCACGCGGAGCCATCGGTCTGAGCCTGGGGGGACAACACGACACAGTGTCCGCGGCCGAGCGCGACGGATGCCTGTCTACGACTGATACGCGGCCCTACTTCGCAACCAACTCCCGATATAGCCACCGCCGTTGAACGACGCATGGACGATGACCGGAGCCAGGATGCTTCCGCTACGTCTGCGCAGCAACGAAAATCCCAGGCGCGCGGCAGAGGGAACGTGCACCCAGCATGATCACAGCGCCTATCGGCACGCCTCAAGAGGCCAAGCCTGGCGCCGGCGGGCAGTGCGTCCGCCGTAAAGCCAACATCATCGCTGGTGGCTCCAGATCGAAGCGCGATGAGCGCAACGACGCTCGCCGCCGCGAGACCAGCGGGGACTTCGGCTCCTCACGGGAGAACGCGATTGAGAACGATGTTCGAGGGCGTAATGGCCGCGACCGTGCTGAGTTCGGTGGCGCCCAGTTTGGGGCCAACCGCCCGGCATCATGAGCGCGGGCCTAGGCGGATTTCCGGCCACGGCCTCAGGGTGCTGAAGCTCCTGCTAACACACGAGACCTCGTTGGCAACTCTCGCAGGCGATCGTGACCAGGCTATGACCGGCCTCGCCCCACCCTGGCCAGGACCCGGCTCCAGCGAAGCCCTTCGTCCGTCTCCAGGTCGACTGAGACCGCGTCACAGCCGCACACGGTGCTTTCACATAACAAATGTCGTTGCTATACTTCGCTTTAGAGTGTGCCGAACATTCTACACAACCGTGAAACGTACCTCTCCGGAAGCTCTGCTAGATTCCCAACAAACACCCGATGGGCTAGAGGTTGGCACGATGGTGCTTTGGTCTCTTTTCAGCTTTGATAGAAGGGCTGGTGAGTCCCGTTGCTAGCCGACAAAATCGTCACGCTGAAACTCGGCACCCCCCTGTTCGTCCCTTCTGGGTCAAGCATGCGCCAGGTCATCGAGACCATCCAGCAAGCGCAAGCGGGCTCCGTACTCATCGTGGATGGCAAGCGACTGATTGGCATCATGACCGAGCGCGACGTCTTGATGAAGGTTGTCGCCCGGCAAGTAGATTATGACAAACCAATCGATGATTTCATGACACCAAATCCTCGCACGCTGCGCCCCGCTGACACGATCGGCGACGCGATCAACCTGATGCATGACGCGGGCCTGCGCAACATCCCAATAGTCGATGAGGACGGCGAGGTGATCGCAGTGTTTCGCGCGGGAGACGTGGTCCACCACTTAGCAGAGTCGTTCCCCGCGCACGTTCTCAATCTTCCACCACGTCCCAATCAGAAGATGAAGACGGCAGAAGGAGCCTAGGCAGCACCATATGGCAGAGGGAAGCGGTGACGTTCGAGAGGTAGCACGAGTTACCATTCGCTTTGCCGGAGACTCAGGCGACGGAAGCCAACTCGCGGGACAGCAGTTTACGAACACTGCCGCCATCTTCGGGAACGACGTAAGCACCGTTCCTGACTACCCGGCGGAAATCCGGGCTCCAGCTGGTTCCCTGGCCGGTGTCAGCTCATTTCAGGTCAGCTTCTCCAGCCACGAGATCTACACCGCCGGCGACAATCCAGACGTGCTCGTCGCGATGAACCCGGCGGCTCTCAAGACGAACCTGCCCGACTTGCCAAAGGGTTCGTTGATCATCATCAACGCGGACGAGTTCACAGAGGCGAATTTCCGCAAGGCCGCCTATGAGGGCGACCCTCGCGAAGACGGCATGTTGGCCGGCTTCCGCGTCATCCAGGTGCCAATCACCAGCATGAACGCACGGGCACTCAAGGAGAGTGGCTTGCCGCAACGCCAGATCAGCCGTTCGAAGAACCTGTTCGCGCTGGGCGTTATGTTCTGGTTGTACGAGCGATCACTCGAACCAACGCTGAACTGGATCGACAGCAAGTTCGCCAAGAATCCGCAGGTCGCTGAGGCGAACAAGACTACGCTCAAGGCTGGCTTCTACTTCGGTGAAACGGCGGAACTATTCGCGGAGCACTACCGTGTCCCGAAGGCGAATCCTCAACCCGGCAAGTATCGAAGTATCACTGGGAACGAGGCGACCGCGCTCGGCTTCCTTGCGGCGTCCCAACTCTTAAAGAAGCCGCTCTTCTATGCGAGCTACCCGATCACGCCAGCCAGTGACATCCTTGCGGAACTAGCGAAGTACAAGAGCTTCGGCGTCAAGACGATGCAGACAGAGGACGAATTGGCGGCGATCGGCGCGGCCATTGGCGCTTCGTTCGGTGGGGCGTTGGGACTCACCGGCACGAGCGGCCCAGGACTGGCCCTGAAGAGCGAGGCGATCGGCCTGGCAGTGATGGCGGAGCTTCCAGTCGTCATCGCCAACGTCCAGCGTTCCGGACCGAGCACCGGCATGCCTTCCAAGACTGAGCAGGCGGACCTGCTGCAAGCGATGTTCGGCCGAAACGGCGAATCGCCGCTCGCCGTCGTCGCGCCGGCAACCCCTGCTGAGTGCTTCGATATGGCAATCGAGGCGTTCCGGATCGCGACAAAGTTCATGGTACCCACGATCTTCCTCTCGGACGGCCACCTAGGTTCCGGCTCTGAACCGTGGCGCATTCCGGCGATCAAGGACCTTCCATCAATGGAAGTCCACCACCCCACGGACCCTGAAACTTTCGAGCCCTACCAGCGTGACGAGACGACGCTCGCCCGGCCATGGGCCGTACCCGGAATGCCGGGTCTGGAGCACCGCATCGGCGGCCTTGAGAAATCAGACATCACGGGTGACGTCCGCTACGACGCCGAGAACCACGAGCGCATGACCCACCTGCGCGCGGAGAAAGTCGAGCGCATCGCGGATGACATCCCCGAACTCAAGGTCGACGGCGAACCGAGCGGAGAGCTGCTCGTGCTTGGTTGGGGAAGCACCTACGGAGCGATCATTTCCGCGGTGTATCAAGCACAGGCAGACGGGCTCTCCGTTTCCGCGGCACACCTTCGCTACCTCAACCCGTTCCCCAAGAACCTGGGCACCGTGCTTTCGCAGTTTGAGCGAGTGTTGATCCCTGAGATGAACCTAGGACAGTTGCTGCTGCTGATCCGGGCACGCTACCTCGTTGACGCGGAAGGCCTGAACCGGGTCACCGGCAGGCCGATGAAGACGGCGGATGTGGCGGCGAAGATACGAACGCTCGTGCGAAGGAAGGTGAGCGTCGCATGACGACGGCAGACCAGCCCATCAAACTGGCGCGCAAGGACTTTGTCTCGGACCAAGAGGTACGTTGGTGCCCAGGCTGCGGTGATTACTCGATCCTGGCGCAGACGCAGAAACTCATGCCGGAGTTGAACATACCGCGAGAGAACATCGTCTTCATTTCAGGCATCGGCTGTAACAGCCGCCTGCCCTACTACATGAACACGTATGGCTTTCACAGCATCCACGGCCGCGCGCCCACGCTGGCAACAGGCCTTAAGGCGGCGCGCCCTGATCTGAGCGTCTGGGTGATTACCGGGGATGGGGACGGCCTGAGCATCGGCGGCAACCACCTGCTGCATATCATGCGCCGCAACGTGGACGTCGTCATCGTGTTGTTCAACAATCGCATCTACGGCCTGACGAAAGGCCAGTACTCACCAACATCAGAGCAAGGCAAGGTGACGAAGACTTCGCCGGTCGGATCGATCGACTATCCCTTGAACCCATGCTCGTTCGCACTGGGAGCGGGAGCAACGTTCGTAGCGCGCTCCCTGGACATCGACACGCACCATCTGGTCACGACGCTGGAGCGCGCCTCGCAGCACAAGGGCACGTCGTTCGTCGAAGTGATGCAGAACTGCAACGTCTACAATGATGGCGCGTACAAGGAATTCGCCGACAAAGCCGTCCGCCCAGACAGGATGATCGAGGTTGAGCACGGCAACCCGCTCATCTTCGGGAAGGAGCGAAACCGCGGCTTCCGGCTCAACGGTACGGTTCCCGAGATCCTAGACTTCGCCAACGGCGCATCCGCAGACGACGCGCTCGTCCACGACGAGACGCTGGAGGACCCGACAATCGCAACGATACTAGCGAGGATGGACTACCCAGAACTCCCTGTGGCCATGGGCGTCCTGCGCGCGTTTGAACGCCCCACCTACGATGCGATGATGGAAGACCAGATCCAGGAGGTCATCCGGCAGGAAGGCGCCGGCGACCTTGAGGCGCTCCTCAATGAGGGCGACGCCTGGGTGGTAGAATAGTGCCAGCCTAAGGAGCTGACATGATCTGCCCAAACTGCAACACACAAAACATCGCAGGGGCCGAGTTCTGCGAGAGCTGCGGCAGCGACCTGCACGACCTCACGCATC
>QIFC01000085.1 GCA_003228685.1 Chloroflexota bacterium | reverse complement strand
CTCTGCACAGGCGCCTCCTTTCAGAAGCACCCTGCCACAAGAGGACACTCTTCCCGCAACCTAAACAGGACATTCTACCTGCAACCCAACAGGCCGCTTGACAACGTCGTCAGCCGCCACTAAAATGACCGTCATCAAGATGGTGGCTCGTGGGCAGGCACGGGGGTGGTGTGAAAGATGAGGCGGAGGGCTCTCCACGAGCCGCGCAATGGGGAGGTGCGGCGTGCAGCGTTTACTTTTCGGTATCACTCTGGGCGTTGTCGTGCTCGTGGTGACGTTGGTTTCCTTTTCCTTGTTCCGCGGCGACGGCGCGTCGGCTGTTGGCCCAGAGCCGACGAAGATCGCAAACGACGGCAGCTTGGGAGGCGTATCCGACCTTCTTATCGGCAGTGTAAACATTGGGGCTGGCAGTTCATACTGCATTGTCAAGACGGACCACCAGACGAGCAACAACGAGGTCCAGATTTTCCTCCAGTGCAACACAGATTTCGTTGGCGCGCCGACGGGCAGCACGCCGCCTACCTGGAGCGACACGTGTGAAGCGTTGGAACTTGCGAACCCGGGCGACTGCCTAGAGGGCTCGCTCAACAACCCATCGGAGACGGGCGGCGACTTCATAGCCGGTCCGCCCCCGCCGCCGCCGTATGTGATCTTGGAGCCGGGCAAGGGCTCTGGCTTCTTCTACCCAGGCGGGACAGGCTCCCCGGGTGGCGTTTGTGGCGTCACGGACTGCACAGTCGTCACGGCCTGCTTTGAAGACGCCGGCCCCGTCAAGGGCCTTGGCCCGAACATCATCTCAACGGCCGTCATTTTCGACCCGAAGGGTGGCACAACCATTATGGCGGACACGGATGGCAACACGGTCAAGGACACGCAGGTAGACCGGGTCTCAAGCGGTACTGTGGACCTGTACTACAACCAGAACAACGCCAACTGCAAGGCGCTGACGCCCAAGGGCCCGCCGACCTTCCCCGCCCAGCCACTGGATTCCATCCAGGTGAACGACAAGGGCGGTTCAAACGTGAACCCGAACCCCGCGCCGTGGCGCCCGAGCGGGCTGCCCGGCTCTAGCGTGCTGGACTTCGACGGCGACGGCTGCACGGACGAGCAGGAACTGTCCCCGAACGATCCCGGCAAGTGTGGTGACGACCCGCAGAACCCGTCCGATTCGTTCTCCGACCCGAACACGGTCGACCTGAGCGGCATCTACGATTTCGAGGTGCGGATCGTCCGCGGCGACTGCACGGACGACCAGTGCACGGCTGACGCGCCCGGCTTCTACTTCCGCTGCCGCTCTGACCTGCAACACAACACGGGCGACGACACCGTTGTGCTCCGCCCGTACTGCTACACGGATACCCCCGGCTTGAGCATCAACCCAGAGGCGTACCCAGGCATTGCCGGCGACGGCATGGCTGGCGCTCCGCCACCAGGGCCGGATGCGGGCGGCGGCAACTTCGCCTACGGTGACGTGGACAGCACGCACACCGAACTGAGCGGTATCTTCAACACGGAGACGAACGACTTCGAGATCAGCGGCTGTTTCGAGGACCAGGACGGCATCAGCGGCCTCGGTAACGCTTACGTTGAGCTGACGGTCAGCGCCCACCAGCTTCCCGGCACGGTGGACATCTGGGCATTCCAGCTGCTGGCGGACTGCCAGAACGGGACGCCCGTGGGCCTGCCGACGTACGACGATGCCGAACTATCCATGGTGCAGCCGAACCCGGCCAAGAGCAAGCTGTACGACCAGGACAACGACGGTGTCCCGACAGCTATCGAGCTAAACGACAGCTGCCTCAGAGACCCGTTCAACAAGAACGACTACTATGATGTCTCCATCCCGCGTGATGGCGTGATCGACCTGCCGAACGACGTGCTCGGTGTCATGCTGCACTACGCGCCCGGCGGCTACCCGGCCGGCGATGAGAACTGGGACCGGCCTCCGAAGATGCTCGGCGGCGCCGGACACTGGAACCGCGGCTCGCCGGACGGCGTGATCGACCTGCCAAACGACATCCTCGGTGTAATCCTCCAGTTCAACCCTGCTGGTACTGCAAGTGGCTGCGGCAGTGCCGCTGGCTCGCCGAACTTGCCACCGGAGGCAGGAGGAGCGATGTCACTGAGCGTAACGGCCGGTGAAGTCTCCTGTTCGCAGGAGAAGGACCCAAGCCACGTCTGCGTGCCTGCCGGCGAATCCTTCACGCTGACTGTCGAGGCAACGGCGATCCCGGCGGGCGGCTACATCCTGGCCCAAAGCTGGATCGACTACGGAAGTGACCTGATCTTCAAATCGAGCCTGGTGACGTGGCCGGACTGCAATGCTTCGACCATTTTTGGCCAGGTAGGCGCCAACGACGTCAGCACCGGCTGCCTGACGAATTTCGTCACGCCGCTGCTGGCCAGTACCTACATTGGCGATCTCTTCGAGTTCGACTTCAACTGCTCGCCGGGCATCAGCGTGACCGAGGTCAAACTGCTGGCAGTAAGAACGAACCCTGCCGGCACGAGCGGCGCCATGTACACCGAGGCAGGAACGGACACTCAGTTCCTGCCCGTTGTTCACAACGTGACCGTCCACTGCGCTGGAGAGGCGGAGCCGGTGGAAACGGACAGCACGGCGACCGCCCCAGACGGTAGTGGCACTCTGGATACGGGTACCGGCGACGCTGTGGAGGTGGTGCTGGACGTGCCTGTGGGCGGGTTGCCACCCAGCACGAATATCACCGTCGACGTCTTCCTCGCGGAGGACGTGCCCGAGATTGTGCGTGACGCGGTGACGCTTTCCCGGGTGTTCAGTTTCGAACCGTCCGGTCTGACCTTCGACACGCCGGCCACAGCAGTGATCACCTATCTTGATTCCGAAGTGATCGGCCTCGATGAGACGACGCTGGACGTGCTGGTGTACAACCACGCGACCGATGAGTGGGAGCTGGCGGACGTGGTCCGGGACCCCGACAACAACACGCTGACCTTCGAGATGGGCAATTTCTCGCACCGGATGGCCCTACAGAGGGACGGCGACCAGGACGGCTGTCCGAACGCATTCGAATTGCGTGACGACGAGGAGGAGGGCGGGCGCCGCGATCCGACCATCAGGTGGGACTACTACGATGTGCTAGGCCCTCAGGCGTCGTTACCCGAGGACCGCTACATCGATCTGGCGAACGACATCTTAGGCGTGATCAATCACTTCGCGCCACTCGGCACGGAGCCAGAGTACGACGTGCGCTTCGATCGGGGGCGTCAAACTGGAGCAGACGTATGGGACATGAGCGCTCCGGATGGGGTGATCGACCTGGCGAATGACATCCTGGGCGTGATCCTGCAGTTCGGCCATGACTGCCAGGAGCCGTAGACGGCTGCAGTGGCGGTTCAGCTTAGCTAGGAATTCGTTCTAGCTGCCTGCATGGCAGGCTATGGAGAAGCGTCAGGAGCCAGGTTGGACGTTGACAAGCGTGTGAGGTGCTGCTAGGATTGCGGCATCTCGGACTGGACTGGTGGCCAGTGGTGGGCGTTATGGTCAAGTAGGCCTGTAAGGCCCGCGGCCGTCCCGCCACCGGCCTCGCCCCGGGGAAGGTGAGGCAGGCAATTGCATCGACTCACTCTGGCCGGAGGACTTGGCGCCCTTCTGGTAACAGCCGTGGCCGTGGTGGTGATCGTTTCGGGAAGCCAAGACGATCCTCGATCGGCGCTCGCCGGCGCGCCGCCGCCCACCGCCACGCCTGACTGCAGCGTAACGTTCTGGGACTGGGAGAACGGAAACTGCTTCGGCCTGGAAGGCCTCTGGCATCATGAGACTGCAGCCGAGATCTCCGGGATGACCGGCGGCATGCTCGCCTTCAACCAGAACTGCACCGGCCCGGGTGTTACGGGATGCGATTACGAGACCGGGGCGCGCGTGCTTGGCCTAGCGACGTCACCGACCTTTGCCGCGACGAACGGGGCGGTCCTGACCTTCAAGACCGCCCGGGAGGTAGAACCAAATACTACCTGTCCGGAGCTTTTTGACGCGACCACTGTGCGATACTCGATAAACGACGGGGCATCATACTTGCTGCTGGACCTCCTGGCAACCGGGTCAATCACCCCCGGCGGCCAGACGCTTTCCGCAAGTGGCCAGCTTTGTCTCAGCGATCTGACGGCGCAGACCGTGACGGTCAAGCTGCCGCCCGGCACCACGAACGTAGCGTTCGGATTCGACTCGGCCGATGAGTCCCAAAACAACCTTGCTGGCCAGTTCATTGACGATGTGAGCGTCAGCGCCTGCGGGCCGCCGGCCTGCCCGACGCAGACGCCAACAGATACGCCGACGTTCACGGTCACGCCTACGTTCACGGCGACCGCGACAGGTACGCACACGCCCACGGTGACGCCGACCAGCACCGCGACGCCTACGATCACACAAACGCCGACTATCACACCGACGTTCACGATCACGCCTACGTTCACCTTGACCGCGACCGCGACGCATACGCCCACGCCGACGCAAACGCCGACGCCCACGGATACGCCCACGCCCTCAGACACGCCAAAGGGACCGCCGCCCACGAAGGTCCCACCGACGCCTCACAATCCAGAGGCGGCGGCGGCGCTCAGCCTCGACACGGACTGCGACGCCAGCACCGACGAGGCGTTCGAGCTTCAATCGTCGGATGCCAGTCCGTTCACCGTCTGCGTCTTCGGCGATATTACTCCGTCCATTGCCGGCTATCACCTGCGCGTCGAGTGGGACAGTGCCAAGCTGACGTTCGACGATTCGCTGAATCCGGCTGACTACGACACGTTTGTAGAAGAGTGCAGTCCGCCGCAAGGCTCCTTGATTAGCCCCCTGACGGCCGGCGCCGGCTTCCTGGAACTCCACGTGGAAGGTAATGCGAACGGCCCGTGTCCTTCGCAGGCGCTGCTGAGCCAGCTCGTATTCTCGTGCGTCGCTGACGAACTCAACCATGGCGGCGCGAATATCAGGATCACCGGGCCGGGCGTCGACACATACCTCATCGATGCGGGTGGACCGGACATCAAGCCAAGCCTGCGAGCGGGGGTCGTCTTCTGCCTCAACCCAAGCATAGATTCCGACAGCGATGGTTGTGCCAACGGCCTGGAGTTTGGAACGGATGAGACAGCCGGCGGTCTGCGGAACCCCCTGAATCGTTGGGACTTCTACGACGTCCTGGGGCCTGGGGCGACGTTCCCAGGCGACGGCGTCATCGACCTGGCGAACGACGTCTTAGGCGTGATCCAGCACTTCGCGCCACGCGGTACTGAACCAGAGTACGATGTGCGATTCGACCGCGGTCCGCAGATCGGCCCGCGCGTCTGGAATATGGGCCCACCGGATGGTGTGATCGACCTGATAAACGACATCCTGGGGGTGATTCTGCAGTTCCAGCATAGCTGTCAGTAGCGGGGTCTCCCTCACCCCCGGCCCCTCTCCCGTTGGCGGGAGAGGGGAGCCTGCAGGCGAACTTGGTGGGCCGCAGTTGCGAAGCAACTGCCAAGCTGACCGCAGGTCAGCCGCTTGCGCACGCCGTACGCTCTTCGCATACACTAAGGTGACGCGGGCCAGACTTTGACCCCACGTCGCGCAGGACACCACCCCGCCTAACCTTCGCAGCTCTGAGGGCGCGTATGCCAGCCATCTTTTGTAGGCGCTTGACATCCCTGTTACAAGATCACAACACACTGCGGCCAGAATGTAGACGCTATGCAACGAGTCATGCTCGAACTGGGGAGGTAGTGCCTGTCAGCTTGCGCTTCGGACGTCCGCTCCTCGCGGGCGCTCTCGGCCTGTTGCTGGCGATCGCGGCAACGCTGCTGCCGCTCGCCTCCGCGAGTCCCGCGCAGGCTCAAGAGCCCACTCCCAGCCCAACGCTCGCGACGCTCGTGCGCGTCAGCCCCGCCTCACAGACCGTGACCGCTGGAAGCGAGGTGGTCGTCGAGATCTACGTCGATAACGTCTCCAGCCTGGCTGCCTACGAATTCGAACTCGCGTTCGATCCGAGCGTGCTCGGCTACGTGTCCGTGACGAACGGGGCGTTCCTAGGAAGCACCGGACGCAGCGTCACATGCCTGCCTCCCATCCTGGAGGTGGGCTCCGTGCGGTTCGGCTGCGTCACGTTCTCGCCCCCGCCGCCGGATGGGCCAACCGGCAGCGGCCTCCTCGCCACGGTCCGCTTGTCGTCGTCGTGCTCCGGGGCTAGCTCGTTGGTGCTGACGCTCGCGAGCTTGGGCGACGCGCTGGGCCCATCGATCCCGACAGGCAGCCAGAACGGCAGCGTCACGATCACGGGCGGCGGCATCTGCCCGACGCCGACCACGACGCCGACCCCAGGCGCGGCTACGCCTACGCCGACACCCTCGGCGACGCCCACGGAGACGCCGCTCGGTCCGACAGCGACGCCCGTTCCGCAGCTCTGCGCTCCCGCCACGGGCGCGGCGTACTGCATCCTGCCCACCCTTCAATCGACGTACGCGGGGGGCCAGGTCACCGTACAGATTGGCGTCGACAACGTCGCGAACCTCGGCGCGTTCCAGTTCGGCCTCGTGTTCGACGAGACCCGACTGGCGGCCGTGAGCGTGGCACAGGGAGGGATGCTTGGCAGCACCGGCCGATCAGTGGTGTGCCTGGCAGACTTCGAGCCAGGGCGCGTGCAGTTCGCGTGCAACACGCTAGGGTCCAGTCCACAGGGCCCCAATGGCTCCGGCATTGTGGCAGAGGTGACCCTCGAAGGCCTGGACGGCCCCTTGGGGCTGTCGCTCCTCTGGCTGCAGAACGCGCTACTAGCGGACATCACCAGCGCCCGCATTCCGGTAACGGCCGTTAGTGGCGCGCAGATCAGTATCGGTGTACCGCCAACGCCGACCACGACATCGACACCAACGCAGACGGCTACAGCGACGAATACGCCGCTGCCGACATCAACCTCGACGCCCTGTCCACCCGGCGGCTGTCCAACACCGACCCTCACCTCCACGCCAACGATCACGCCTACGCCTACCATCACGCCAACGATCACGAACTCGCCGACGGTCCAGGCAACCGCAATCCCTACGGCCACCCCGGTTGTGTGCGGCGGCGCTATGGTCCTCGTCGTATGCGTCGAGCCGAACAACCAGGACATCGCTCTCGGCGCCTCGGGCTCGGTGGCGGTCGAGATTGCGAACGCTCCCGAGCTAGGAGCGTTCCAGATTTCCCTCGCGTACGACCCGGCGATCGTCGCCGTTGTCGACGTGGCTGCCGGGCCGTTCCTGTCGAGTACGTTCCGCAACGTGACCTGCCTGGCGCCCGCGATCAGTTCGGGGCTCATTCAGTACACCTGCGTCTCGCTGGAACCAACGCCCGCCGGGCCGACGGGCGCCGGTACGCTTGCCATCTTCACTCTCAGAGGCGAGGCCGCCGGCGCTACGTCGCTGACGGTGCTCGACGTCGTCCTCGCGGACATTGGCGGAACTGGGTACCCGGCGCCTGCGCTGCTCCACGGGAGCGCGGCGGTCTTCGAACAAGCCACCCCATCGCCGACGAACTCGCCGACGGCGACCAACTCACCGACGCTAACGCTGACATCCACGCCGACGAACTCACCAACGCCGTGCCCTCCGGAGGGCTGTCCAACGCCAACCGCCACGACGACGCCATCCATCACGCCGACTCCCACCACCACGCCAACGCCGTTCGACACGCCCACGCCATCCATCACGCCAACCGCAACAGCATCGCCCGCACCAACGCCCAGCGACGGGCCTGCAACGATGCGCGTCGAGCCGCTGAGTCAGATTGTGCCGGCAACCTCCCTGACGACCGTGGATATCATCGCGGACAACGTCTCCAACTTGGGCTCCTTTCAATTCACGCTCAACTACAACCCAGACGTCACGATTCTCCAGGCGTTGAACATCGGTCCGTTCCTGGGCAGCACGGGCAGGAGCGTCGTCTGCTTGCCAGGCGCGATTACGGACGGCGAAGCCGAGATCGCCTGCGCGACGCTCGGAGCCATCCTGCCTGGTCCGAGCGGATCCGGCGTCCTGGCCACGGCGACGTATCTCAACTACGCGATTGGGTCTTCGCCACAACACCTCTCTAATCCGTTTCTGACTGACATCGCGGGCATTGGCCTTGTGCCAATCGTGACGCAGGACGGCCTGATCGATGTCGTCCCGGGCGGCGGCACTCCCATCGCCACGCCTACGATTACGCCAACCCCCGACCCCACCGACACCGACGGCGACGGCTGCAGCGATGTGCGGGAACTCGGCGATGACGAGACGCTCGGCGGCCGGCGAGACCCGCTGAACCCGTGGGACTTCTACGACGTGCTCGGGCCGGGCGCGGCGTTGCCGACCGACGGCGTCATCGACCTGGCGAACGACGTGCTCGGAGTGATCGTGCGCTTCTCGCCACTCGGCACGGAAGCAGAGTACGACGCGCAGTTCGATCGCGGACCACAGATCGGCGCGAACGTCTGGAACATGAGCGCGCCCGACGGTGTCATCGACCTGGCGAACGACATCCTAGGGGTGATTCTGCAGTTCAACCATAGCTGCGCGTAAGGCAGCAGAAGCGCAGCTTCTGCCAAGCTGACAGAAGGTCAGCCGTGATCGACCTGGCGAACGACATCCTAGGCGTGATTCTGCAGTTCCAGCATAGCTGCGCGTAAGGCAGCAGAAGCGCAGCTTCTGCCAAGCTGACAGAAGGTCAGCCGTGATCGACCTGGCGAACGACATCTTAGGGGTCATTCTGCAGTTCAACCATAGCTGCGCCTAGGGGGTCTCCCTCACCCCCGGCCCTCTCCCGTTGGCGGGAGAGGGGAGTTCCTGATGCGAACTTGCTGGGCCGCAATTGCGAAGCAACTGCGCGGCTGACCCGTGACACGGCAGCCCACCTGACTCTTGACAAGCTATTAAGCGGCCACTAGAATCATTCCAACAGGTGACTGATGGCTCGTGGGGGGCCCGACGGTGGTGTGAATGATCAGGCGGAGGGCCCACTACCAGCCGCATATTGGGGAGGTGCGGCATGCTGGTTCGACGATCGTCACAAACTCTGGCGTTGAGGCGCAGCCGCCCGGCGCTCTTGGCGCTGCTCTTCATAATCGCCATCGTGATGACTCTGCTGGCCTTGCCTCGGACGGGCCCCACGTCGGCGGCGGGTACTAACAGCATCACCTCGCCCGACACTGGCGGCACTGTCGGCCTGTACACCTCGCTGGCGCTGGACGCCTCGGGCAACCCTGTCGTCGCCTACTATGACGCAACCAACACCGCCTTGAAGGTGCTGCACTGCGGCAACGCTGACTGTACCGCTGGCAACAGCATCACCTCACCGGATACGGCCGACGATGTTGGCCAGTACGCGTCGATGGCACTGGACACATTAGGCAACCCGGTGGTCAGTTACAATCGGAGCGCTGACCCCATCTATGACCTGAAGGTGCTGCACTGCGGCAACGCCAACTGTACCTCAGGCAACAGCATTGAAACGCCCGACGCAGGCTGGTACATAAACCCGGATGGAATCGCAGCTGGGTTCAATACGTCTCTGGCGCTGGACGGAGGCGGGGCCCCGGTCGTAAGTTCCATGCGCTGGTATACGCTTGGTTTCGTAAAGTTGACGGTGCTTCATTGCGGTAACGCCGACTGCAGCGCGGGCAACAGCATCGAACTGCCTGGTGGCGGGGGCTCTGGGGAAACGTCGCTGGCGTTGGATTCGTCCGGCTTTCCCGTGGTCGGCTACACAGGCACCAGCGGCCTCGAGGTGCTGCACTGCGGCGACGCCGACTGCACCTCCGGCAACACCGTCAACGGGCCTGGCAGCGGAGCAGAACCATCGCTGGCGCTGGACGCCTTAGGTTACCCTGTTGTCAGCTATGTCGACGTGAGCATGAGGCTGCTGCACTGCGGCGACGCCGACTGCGCCTCAGGCAACAGCATCAGTTCGCTCGGCGGCAGCGCGTACACATCGCTGGTGTTGGACGCTGCCGGCTATCCCGTGGTCAGCTACGCCAAGTGGGACGGCAGCGAGTACGACCTCGAGGTGCTGCACTGCGGCAACGCCAACTGTACCTCAGGCAACAGCGTCACCTCGCCGGACACCGCGGGCAGTGTCGGCCTCTACACGTCGCTGGTGCTGGACGCCTCCGGCAACCCCGTCGTCAGCTACTACGATGCGACCAATGGCGACCTGAAGATCCTCCACTGCGGCGACGCCAACTGCACTCCAGGAGTACCTGGTGTGGACGACAACATGACCTCAAGAGGCAAGTTCCAGATCCTGGTGAGCCCGGATTTCCGAGACCTGATGGACGGCTACCCAGGATACGATGGCGTTTCGAGACTCGACAGCCCCGACCTCTACGACCCGAGCACGGTGGTCGGGCGCAGCGTGTACCATCTCGACGGAGACGCAACCGACACGGGCGGGGCAGGGGTCGGAAGCGCGGGAACGTCCGTATCCGACAGCGATTTCTCCTTGGTTCCGGGCGGCTTCGAGGGCCCGGCCGGGTCGCGGGAGGTGCATACCGAGATCCGCTCCATGAACCTGACGGCGGGGCCGGTTGCCGTCCGAGCGGGGACGAATGCGCCCGACCAGCCGATGAGCCCCGGCGAGGTGGAATCGCAGAGCGGCAGCGGCAACCCGGTGGACGACTTCCCGGCGGACAGCTTCTTCAACGTGTTTGTGGAAGTGGACCTGCCCGGCGTGTTCGACTTCCCAGGCGGCACGCTCTACAACTCCGATCCGTTGCTGGTTCTCAACAACGATGTGACCGAACTCCCGCCGAGGGTGGTCTACGTGCATGGCAACAGCAGCGCGGTCCCGGTGTTCTTCAAGAGCGACAACCTGCCCGCGTGGGAAGCCGGCGATCTCTTTGGCTGGCTCGCGCTCGCGGGCCACGGCGCCAGCTTCGACGACTCGCCCGAGGACAGCGCGGAGTTCGAGCAGACGTACCAAGAAGAGGTCGCGAGCGACCCGCTGCCTGTGCCGGACAGCGATGCTGGTGGCGCACCGGACGACCTAGAGATCGCCAAGTCAGGTGATCTCGGCAATCCCGCCGACGACGCCGCGATCCTCGCGCTCGACAGCGACGGGGACGGCTGCACGAGCGCCCAGGAACTCAACGAGGACGATCCAGACGGCGCCGGCCCCAAGGAAGCACAGGACGCCGGCGGTCTCCGAGACCCGCTCAACCCGAACGACTTCTACGATGTGCTGGGGCCAGGCGCGGAGCTGCCGACAGACGGCGTGATCGACCTGGCAAACGATATTCTCGGAGTGATCGTGCGCTTCGCGCCGCTCGGCACAGAGCCCGAGTACGATGTGCGATTCGACCGCGGCCCGAAGATTGGCCCGAACACCTGGAACATGGGGCCGCCTGACGGCGTGATCGACCTGGCGAACGACATCTTAGGGGTGATTCTGCAGTTCCAGCATAGCTGCGTGTAAGGGGGGCTGACCGGCTGAGCACAGCTCAGCTTGGAGAACGGCTAGCCTCAGGGCTAGCTTCCGCGTTCACTTGTCCAGCGAACGTACGCTCCCGGCGCCCGAATGCGGACGGCCCTTCACTTCCCGCGCTCACGGTCATCGATCAGTGCCTAATACTAGGGGTCTGCGAGAAGCAGCATTGGCCGATACTATTAGGAGATGGCCCGTTATGTTAGGCAGCACTTGCCGAGCTTCGTCGTTCTCGCTGTGGCGACGGCCGCGGCCGTCGCCGGCCTGCTGGCGAGCGGACCGGGCGCATCTGTTTCGCAAATAGATACCCCACCAGAGACGTACGCCGCAGCCGCACCAACGCCCGCGACAGCCACCGAGGACTTTGTGTCGGTCCGCCCGAGCAGTTCGGCGCGGGCTCCCACGGACCGCCTTGGCGCACTGCCGCCGGCCGCGCCGGAGTATACGTTCATTTGGCCCGCGAGCGGGGCAATCAGCGGGGGGATGACAGCGAAGCATCCGCGAGGGATCGATATCGCGGCAGACCCGGGAGACCTAGTGATCGCGGCGCGCGGAGGCGAGGTGATCGCCGCGGGCGGCGACGCGTGCTGTGTGTACGGGCTGCATGTGATCGTGCAGCATGACGACGGCTGGAGCAGCCTCTACGCGCACCTGGACTCGCTGCTGGTCGAGCCGGGCGATCGAGTCGAGCAAGGAGACGTGCTCGGGCCGGCAGGCGCCACTGGGAAGGCGTACGGCGTGCATTTGCACTTCGAACTGCTCTTGCTCGGCGCGCCGGTGAACCCTCTCGGGCAGCTGCAGCCATTACGCTCATACACGCCGGTGATCGAACCAATCGAACGTATCGAAACGCTCGAGGGTACCGGCGAACAGGAACCGGCGGTCGAGGAGCCAGAGCCTCTCAGCGCATCCGCCAGCGAGGCGATCGACGCAGCGAGGCGCTGGATGGCGCAGCAGGGCGAGGCCGGCTACCAGGTCGACCACGATTCGTGTTTCGCGTTCGCGTCGGGACCAAACTGGTCGGTGAGTTGCGCCGTAATACCGTGGGGCTGCGAGGATGGCGAGTGCAAGTCATTCTTGGAGGCGTGCGTGGTTGGGTCGCTCATGCTCGTCGAGGCGACCTGCTCCGGCTACTGACCTAGGGTCAGCTCAGGCGCGAAGGCGGCCGCGAAGTTCGTCTTCGTACTCAGGGAAGTAGCGAGCGATCACGGTGATGTCGAACTCGCGGAGAATCGACTCCTTTGGTTCGCGTTCGAGCAGGAATTCGAACGATAGCCGTACCAGCTCCTCCCTGGAGCCGGCCTCCCCCACCAACCCGTCCGCGAACGCCGAAGGCACCGTCACTCGGTGCGTCGTCTGATCATCACCGTCAGCGATCGTGACGACGAAGACCGCGTCCGATTCGGCCTGAACGTCAATCTTCGGCACGGTCAGCCTTCGGCATGATGAGGTGTCCGATTTCCTCTTCTACTCTCCAACGTAGAGGCATCTTACACCACGCAGAGCGAGCTGACGATCGTGTAAGAGCGGTGATACGCATCGACAATCGCGCAACCTAGGCTTGGGACATGAACGTTCGCGTGGCGCCAATCGACTACATCCCGGCGACAGCCCTTCGCTACCCGCGGGCGGCGCGCATCATTCATCCGTTCCCTGTGTTCCTCAACGTCGCGGCGACGGCGGCCCTGGCAGGAATCGCGGCCGGGGCGTGCCGCCCGCATTCGACCTCGTGCGCCTGACGGTCGCGATGTGCTGCGTGCAGGCCGCGATCGGCGCATCGAACGATTACTTCGATCGAACGCTGGACGCCCAGACGAAACCGTTCAAGCCGATCGTGCGCGGGCTCGTCCGGCCCAAGACCGCCCTGCTGCTCGCGGCCCTGCTCGTGCTGGTTGCCGGCGCTGTGACGGCCACGATGGGAGCGCTATCGGTCGCGGCCGGCGCCGCGGGCCTGACGGCGGGACTGGCGTACAACGTCTGGCTCAAACGCAACATCCTTAGCCCATTGCCGTTCATGGTGGCGCTGCCGGCGCTGCCAATCTGGATCTGGGTCTCGTTAGACCTCTTCACGAGCGACCTGTGGTGGCTGCTCCTGTTTGCGCCCTTTATTGGCCTGGCCGTGCACCTATCGAACACGGCGCCCGATCTGGAAGCGGACAGGGCAGCCGGCCTGCGCGGACTTGCCCATGTGATGGGACTCCAACGCACGTTGATCGTGGCTTGGGGCAGCTTCGCCGTGGCCGTCTGCCTTGCCGTGGCACTCGGCTTCCGCCTCGATTATGACTGGCCGCTGTTCATACTCGGCGCGGTCCCGGCGGCAACGCTGCTCGGTATCGCCATCGCCACCTACGTTTGGCAGCGCTCTCAGGACGCGCTCCAGCTCGGCTTTGGTCTGATCGGCATTGCGACGGCGGCACTGGCGGGAGCCTGGCTCGCCGCCATCTAGCGCGGGGCACGCCACGAGCGAATCATACGCTCATCCTGTCACCTGCTGACGGCTGAGATTCGTCGAGTGAGCCTATCCAAGCGATGCTCTAGCGCAGGCCTCTCCAGCTGAGACTTCCTCGGAGCAGCGGGCGCCACGTCGACACGCTCACGTACTTCGAGAGCCCGCCTCGTCAAGGACTCTGCTGCCTGGAAATCGCGAAGCTGATGCTCGCTCACCTTGGCGATCTCTATCAGAGCCTCCAGCCTCCCGTGCGGTGGGCCGTTCTCCGTTTCTTCTCGCCAGAGCGGCGTCGCCTGGTCGATCTTCCCTGCCCGCTTGTGCAGCCGGGCAAGCCGGCGGCGAGCAGTCGAGCGTTGCTCTTCGGTCTCGGCTTCGACAAGAGCGCTGGTGAACGCGGCAACCGCGGCCGTCATTCGCCTCGCCGACTCATCCCAATGGCCCAGGGCGAGATAGTCTTCAGCACTTGCGTCAACACCAGCGAGTACTCTTCCAAGGTGACTCACCAGCGAAACAAGAGACAGGATGTCCAGCGCGTTATGCTCGAAGACGCCCCGCAGACCACTGCATCTCCCCGTCCGAACGTAGTCCAGGTAGATCGCCGGCGCCAGATGGCCACCAACGTCGCCTGCTCGCTGGAAGCCGAGAACACAGCCCTCTAATGTGCTGAGCGAACAGGACCGCAACCGTTTTCTGTAGAGCCACCGGCTGGGGTAGAGCAGATCCAGATGTCCGGCAATGACGGGCGACTGAAGGCGCGTGAGCGTGAGCCTGGTAAGAAGCAGCGGGAGGTCGAAGCGCCGCCCGTTGAAGGACACAATGACCTCGCGGTTATCCAACACCTCCACGACCCGCCGAAGCATTGCCCCTTCGGAGGCGACGTCGGCCAGGAAGTACTGACGGAGCACGAACTCGCCGGACTCGAACACACCAACACCGATCATGAACACCAATGTTCCGGTGCCACCTGAAAGACCTGTGGTTTCGATGTCGACGAACGCGGCGTCTCGCAGTGAGGCGCCGGGCGCGTCCGGCAGCAACCTTAACCGGGCTTCCGCACCCAAGTCCAAGGCTTCGCCGAGGCGGTAGTCACCGTGACGGTGCGTCAAGGACCAACGCTCCTCCGTGAAAAAGACCGGGCCGCAGGGCGTCTCCTCGCGCCGCATGCCCGGCAGCTCCCAGAGCGCTTCGCTTGCTTCACGCCGACGCTCGCGCTTGCCGTTCCGCGCGGAAGAACCGAAGGCCGTTTGCAGCCGATCACGCAGTTGCATCGGCCGTCAGCCTCCGAAGCAGCGTGATAGCCGCTGCCTTCCCTCCATCATGTTCGTCCGGTCCGGGGCCCACGCACGACGGACAGCCAGCCGAACATGGACATCCTTTAGCGAGATCGAGGGCGGCCGCCAGCAGATCATCATGCGCGTCATAGAGACCCTTCGCCAGACCGACGCCGCCCGGATTGCGCTCGTACAGGAACAGCGTCGGCGCCCCCGTGAACGGCGACCGCACCTGGGCCACGGCCTGGAGGTCCTTCTGGTCGCACATGACGAACAGCGGCGCCACGCCGGCCGCCAACCGGCTGACACCCCAGAGCCCTGCCTGCAGTTCCCCACGTGAGAGCCCCGCCGAAGCATCGGGCCCAAGGGCAACCCAGTACGATGTGGTGTGGAAGTCCTCTTGCGGAAGATGGATCTTCCCCCAACCGACGTTCTCAAGTGTGTCGAGCTTGATCTTCTTGAAGATCGTCGCGAGCCACGTGATGGCGACGTCGCCGTGAAACCGTTCGCAGTTGCGGCCGCGGCTCTCGCCGGCCTGCTCCAGAACTTTCAAATCGACGGCGAGGTTCGCGTCGGTATAGTAGTCGACGTCGACCGCTCGCACGTATGCCTTCTTCTCCTCCCAGTCGAGACGATCGACATGAAATTGCCTGCCCCCATGCATATAGATCGCTTCGTCGTGGATCAGGAGCGGGGCCGACGGGCGGTCCATCTCACCGATCACCTTCGGCTTCGGGCCGTCCTCTATGATCACGAAGTTATCGATGGACGCCGAGCGCAGGCTCACCTGTTCCGCCGGGTAGGACTCCGCCATCCAGTGGTAGCGCCCTTCAGAGCGATGCAGAATTCCTTCCTCGTCAAGGAACTCCAGCACCTCCGGCGTGTCCGGGCCAAACTCCTCGCCTGCGTCGAAAGGCAGCTCGAACCCCGCGCACTTCAGGTGACTGACACGGACGACCAGGTTGTCCGGGTCAATTGTGCCTGTCTCGACCGACCCATCGAACAGGAACTCGGGATGGCGTACCAGGTACTGATTGACGGGTGTAGAGTTCGCCACGAGCACGGCGAAGGACAGGGCCTGGCTGCGCCCCGCCCGGCCCATCTGCTGCACCGCACTGGCGATCGTGCCGGGATAGCCCAGCAAGACCGCCGCCTCGAGGCCTCCAATGTCGATCCCCAACTCCAATGCGTTCGTCGCGACAACCCCCCGGACCTCTCCGTCACGAAGACCTGCCTCGACCTTGCGCCGCTCCAGCGGCAGGTAGCCGCTCCGGTACCCATAAATCACCTCGCGTTCGCCGGGCTTCAGTGCGCGGAAGGAGTCTCTCAAGCGACGGAGCAGCACCTCGACCATGACCCTGCTTGGCGCGAACACAATAGTCTGGACGTTGAGCCGCAGCAGCCGTTCGGCAAGCTCCTTGGCCGACTTCATGGCACTGCGGCGGATGCCGAGTTCGCGGTTGATCACTGGGGGGTTGTAGATCGCCACGACCTTCTCGCGCCGAGGGGACCCGTCTCTGTCGATCACCTTTACAGGACGGCCAATGAGGCCTTCGGCCAGCTCCCCTGGGTTCGCGATCGTTGCCGAGCAACAGATGAACGCCGGCGACGAGCCGTAGAACCGGCAGATCCGCCGGAGGCGCCTGATGACGTTGGCGACGTTGCTGCCGAAGACGCCGCGGTACTGATGAAGTTCGTCGATGACGACGAAGCGCAGATTCTCGAACAGCTTCATCCACTTCGTGTGGTGCGGGAGGATGCCGGTGTGCAGCATGTCGGGATTCGTAATCACCACGTGTCCGGCCGCGCGAACCGCTCGCCTGGCATCTCCCGGAGTGTCGCCGTCGTAGGTAAACGTCTTCAGACCGACGCCGATGGCTCCAATCAGGCCATGCAGCTCGTCGAGCTGGTCCTGAGCCAGGGCCTTGGTGGGAAACAGATAGAGCGCGCGGGCCTCCGGATCGTCCAACAGACTCTGTAGCACCGGGAGGTTGTAGCAGAGCGTCTTCCCGGACGCCGTTGGAGTGACGACGACCACGTCCTCGCCGGCTAGCCCCGCCTCCAAGGCCTCCGCCTGATGGCTGTACAGACTCTTGATCCCCCGGCATGCCAGCGCCTGGGCGATCCGCGGGTCGGTGCCGCAGGGGATTGGCGCGAGCTTGGGTGGCGCGGGCTTGATGTGCCGCCAGTAGGTGAAGTTTGGTCCGAGGTCTGGATCGCTGCGTAGCTGTTCGGCGAATGTCATACTGGGCGCCCTCCGCACATATGTTCTGTGTCGCCCAGTATATGATCAGAACAAGTGTACGTCAATTACAAAGTAAGCAACCCTCAGGACAGGACGACCGCTCGTAGATATGGGCGCGAAGCTACGCTAGCCTGCGGCGCATGTACCAGAGCGCCACCGCCCGTAGCGGGCTCTGCCGCGCCACCGGCGGCGAGCGCGATGAAGAGTTGAGGGCCGCTCGAGGGCGAGTCGGGACTCTCGATCGTAAACGCCGTCGCGGAAGGAAGCTCCGCGATACCGCCTACAGCGCTCGCGACGGTGACCGTGCCCCTCATGGTCGTTGGCTGGACGGTGCAACGATAGTACGTGACACCGGACATATCGAACTGGCGATTGAAGCTGCCGGAGGTCTGTATTGCCGACGACCAGTCAGCGCCTGTGCAGGCCAGGCCCTTACTCCAGTCCGCCCCGCACTCGACAACGTTGTGAGGCAGGCCGCCAACCCGAGTCCACGTCACGGTATCGTCGGCTTCGATTACCATGTCGCAGGAACCTCCTTGAAAAGCGGCTTCGCAGAACCAGACGTCGCCGACATCGACGCTGGCATCCCGCTGCTTGGGCGGGCTGCGCCTGCGAGAGCATAGCCATGGCGAATACGATCAGCGATTGCAGAACCGCCGGTCGAACGAGCCCCGAGCGCTAAGCCGCAAGTGCGCTCATCATCCACCCACATCTATGTTCGCCTCAGGCCGGTTAGTGTAACACGGCTGACTTGCGGTCAGCGGCTCACCTAGCAGTCACTGTGTAGCGCCGGATCACCCTACCTAGGAAAGCCTTCGGCGCCGCCGCCGACGGTAATCACGCAGCCGGTCGTGTAGGCAGACCGGTCCGAGGCTAGGAAGCAGGCCGCGTCGGCGACGGCGCGCGGCGGGATCAACACCTGGCGCATGGTGCTACGATCTTCGTAGGCCTGCAGTTGCTCCGACTCCGAGCGCCCGGACTGGGCCGCGCGCTCCTTCACGAGCCGCCGGAAGAGCGGGGTATCAATCGCGTCGGCGTTGATGTAGTTTGCCGTGATGCCGTGCCGGCCGAGTTCGTTCGCGGCGTTGCGGACGTAGTGGACGAGCGCGGCCTTCGAGGCGCCGTAGGCCGCCAAGCCCTCGCCCGGCGCGAACGCGGCCTTCGATGCGTTGTAGATCAGCCGTCCGCCCAGCCCCTGGTCGATCATCACCTTCGCGATCTCGCGCGTCGCCGCGACGGCGCCTTGGAAGTGCACGCGCATCTTCTCCTCGATCTCGTCGTCGGACATCGCGGCCACCAGGCTGTAGGCGGGCCCCACGCCGGGCGAGTAGAAGAGCACGTCCAGCCCGCCGAAGTGGAGCACCGCATCCGTGACCATCGCGCGAACCGATGCTGGGTCCGATACGTCCACCCCAAGAGCGAGCGCTCGTTCGGGCGTCGCTTCGTTCAGCTCGCGGGCCAGATCGCCGGCACCGGCCGCGTTGATGTCCGCGACGACGACGTGCGCGCCCTCCTCGGCGAAACGCTCGGCGGCGGCGCGCCCGATGCCGCTCGCGGCGCCCACGACGAGCGCGATCTTGGCCTCCAGATCGCGCCGGGCGGCTTTCGCCTCTTCGATCTTGCGACGTTCCAGTGGCCAGTACTCCATCTCGCAGGCGTCGGCTTCGCTGAGGAATTCGAACGCCTCGACCGCCTCCGCGCCGGCCATCGCCCGCATCGTCGCCCGATAGCACTCGGCGGCGGTGAGCGCGCCGCGCCGGTCCTTCCCGGCGTAGACGGGCCCCAGGCCGGGCACGATGACCGTCTTGAGGAAGTCGGGGATCGGCTCCGGCTGGCCTAGTGCGCTGCGGCTCTGAGCGTACGTGTCCTGAAACTGCCGAAACGCGTCGCGCACGCGCTCCTTGCGGTCGCCCGCAGCATCGCCCGCCTTCACATCGAGAACGAGCGGGGCCACGCCGGCGCGGAGGATGTGCTCGGGCGTCATCACCCCACGCCGGGCGACGTCCGCGAACGCTTCGTAGCCGATAGCCTCGACCGCTTCGGCCGACGCGTCCCAATGCAGAACCGGACGCCAGCCGTCCGACGCCAACGCTCCTCGCATGACCGGCAGCAGCGCCGCCGCCTGCGCCTTGCGCTCCGGCTCATCCCACGCGGGCATCGCAGGCGCGCCGAACAAACTGCGTCCCTGCGCGCGCTCCGCCACATATGCTTCCGCTTTCGAGATCACCGAGACCAGGCGCTCGTAGCACTCCTTCGCCTGCTCGCCCCAGACGACGAGCCCGTGCTTCTCCAACACTAGTGCAATCGCGGTATCAGGCGGCTGCTCCGCGAATCGGTCCGCGACCAGCTTAGCGAGCGGGAACCCGGGGCGGGCGTAGGGCAGGAACGCAACGCCGTCGCCGTAGACGCGCATCACGTTCTCCTCGGCGTGGGGGGTATCGCTCAGCGAGAGCGTCGCGACGTCGTGCGTGTGCGCGATAAATCGATACGGCAGCAGTGAGTGGAGCGGCGTCTCGACGCTGGGGACCGGGTCTCGCGACGGGAAGAGCATCGCGGCGCGCATCAGCTCCATCATCTCGCCGTCCGCGATCGCCGTCATGGCTTGGAGCCGCGCGAGCCGCTCTCTATAGAGATGCGTGAACCCGGCGGGCCGGATCGTTTTCAGGTCCGTCCCGCTCCCCTTCACGATCAGGGCGTCAAACTGGTCGCCGAAGAGGTCCGCCTCCCTCCCTTTGAGCGAAGTGTTGCCGCCGCCGGGCTGCACGAGCAGCGGATCTTGGCCGATTAGGTTCGACAGATAGACCAGTTGGCCGACGTCGCTATCACCGGCGTCCTCATCGCGCCAGAGGTTGTCCATCTAGGCCAGCGCTCGCGTCCAGCTATCCATCGCAAGACCAATATATACGATGCGTGGTCACGCAATAGGACGCAGCGCCACAACGGGTAGCGAACTCAGCCAAACTCGTCAGGATGTTCTTGACTGAACGCCGCTTAGAAAGAACGGGGGCGAGAGCTGCTCACCTCGTCTCGTAAAGGCCAACCTTCAGAACCAAATCCAGAATACGCCGTACAGCGAAAGTAGGGCAAGGAGGTCTGCTCCTCTCTGGAAAATCCACCTCTTGGTGGGGTGAGCACTTTCTGCTGCGGTGTATGCGAACGCGTGGATTAGCGCGGCCAAGCCCAGGAACAACAACGAGAGAGCGACCTGCTCATCGACCCTGATGCCATCGACAAGTAAATAAGAGCCGATCTCATCACCAGTCTTCATGAACAAGCCTCCCTTGCCCTCACAGTCTTAACGTGCTGCGCGAGCCTTTCGCTCAGACTCTCGTCGGTCAAGCCAGGCGGCCTAGAAGCGACTGTCGTGCTAGGCAAAACCCGTACCCGATGGCCTGTCACCGATGCAAGCCAGTCCGGACTGACGCCGCCCCGACGTATCATCACTAACTCCGGTTCCTCTCCAGTAAGTGGGAGCCTCACTTGTGTATGAGAGCTAAAGGCGCCGGACTGCTCGAACCACTCATCATGAATTACGAAATCAAACGGTGTGACCTGCCCCCGAAAACTGATCCAGTCTTTATGACAGTCCGGCCGGGGCTAACCGCGTAGTCCAGTCCGTCCGGAACTCCTCGGGGCTCAAGTACCCGAGCGAGCTGTGGG
>QIFC01000024.1 GCA_003228685.1 Chloroflexota bacterium | reverse complement strand
CGCGACCCATTTAGCCTCGCTCGTGTCGACGGGTGGGAAGCTGATCTCAGCGAACAGCGGGTGAAGGGGCTGCGGGTGGCCGTTGCGCCAACGCTGGGAAACGCCACCGTCCATCCAGACGTGCAGCGTGTCGTGCGTCAGGCCGCGGATGCTCTAGTGGAAGCCGCCGGACTCCGCTTGGTCGATATCGACGTCAAGCTGCCCGAGGACGGTGAGGCCTGGGCTATGACCGGCCTGCCCGCGCTACTGACCGATCTCAAGGACTATTGGCCGGACTGCAAGGACGACCTGACTTCCGAGATTCGCTTTGGCATGGAGTTCGCACCCAACTATCGCGCCTGGCATGCCGCGAAGGTGGAGCGCTTCCGCGTCGAGATGAATGAAGCGATGGCCGACCTGTTCGAGAAGGTCGACATCCTCCTCTGCGCCGTCAGCCCGATGGAGCCGTTCGCGGCCGAGGGGCCGATGCCCAATCGCGTTGGAGACGTAAAGGTCAGCCCGTTTAACGGCGGCGCGCTCACGATTCCCGGGAGCATTTCCGGTTACCCGGCAATCTCGATTCCCGCGGGCGTCTCAGAGAACGAGCTGCCCATCGGCATTCAGGCATACGCACGCCGCCACGAAGACGCGAGCCTG
This sequence comes from Chloroflexota bacterium, assembly GCA_003228685.1. Taxonomy (GTDB): domain Bacteria; phylum Chloroflexota; class Dehalococcoidia; order DSTF01; family RBG-16-68-14; genus SZUA-185. The sequence goes on along the minus strand of QIFC01000024.1, from coordinate 21,501 downwards.
CTCGACCTGGCACTGGTGATGGAACGTACGTGCCCCTGGCCGCTGGTTGCTCCCGGCGCCCCAGGCTAGCCACCAAGCCAGCAGCTGCCCGACCGACATCGCCATCGATCCAGGAGAGGCGCCACGATTAGCGTGTGCTAACCTGATCCTCGGAGGCACACTTGACGAACGCCAAGGTGGCCGAGTGGGATGTTCTCGAATCGCTAACCCCGGCCTACGCGCTGGTCGCTAACGTCGACCTCGTTGTGATCCGCTGGCCCGGCGAGGAGGAAGCGTCGGTGCTGTATGGCCGCTGCCTGCATCGCGGCGCGCTGCTCGCGGACGGGCGGATCGTTGGCGACGACCTGGTCTGCGGCGTCCACAGTTGGGACTATCGCTACAAGACCGGCATCAGCGCCTACAACGACAGCGAACAACTGCAGCGCTTTACGTCGTGGATCGAGGGCGGCGCGGTGTGGGTAGACGAAGACGAGATAGCGGCCTGGGAGCGCCAGAACCCACAGCCATACCAGCGTGATGCATACCAAGGCCTCTATGCCGACATCCACGGCGGGCCGGAAGAGCCCGACGCACAGTATATTCGCAAGCTGGCGGCCAAGGGCCTGAGCGGTACCGGCGCGCACGGCCGCGTCTCCGCGATGGGCGTGCCGCGCGATCAACTACCCCTGTGGGACGACATCCAGATCCTCACGGCGCAACTACATCGGGTGCCGCTACTTGACGACGAAGACGTGGGTACCGAGGTCGTGATTGGGCCCGACGCGAAGAAACCGCTGCGCCTCGACATTCCGCTGATCGTGTCGGACATGAGCTTTGGTGCGCTCTCGGAAGAGGCGAAGGTGGCGCTCGCCAAGGGCGCCGAGCTGGCGGGAACGGGCATCTGCTCCGGCGAAGGCGGGATGCTGCCCGAAGAGCAGGCCGCCAACTCTCGCTACTTCTACGAGCTTGCTTCAGCCCGCTTCGGCTTCTCTATGGACAAGGTGCGACAGGCCCAGGCGTTTCACTTCAAGTGCGGGCAGGCCGCGAAGACCGGTACGGGCGGACACCTGCCGGCGTCCAAAGTGTCAAGAAAAATCGCGGAAGTGCGCGGCCTGGAGGAAGGTCAAGCAGCAATCTCGCCGTCCCGGTTCCCGGAGTGGGACCGCGTGGACGACCATCGTCGATTCGCCAAAGAGGTACGCGAAGCGACCGGCGGCGTTCCCATCGGCGTCAAGACATCGGCTCAGCACATCGAGCAGGATCTGGAAGCCGCGCTGGAGATCGGCGTTGACTACGTGATCCTCGACGGACGGGGCGGCGGAACAGGAGCGGCGCCGCTGCTCTTCCGGGACAACATTTCAGTACCCACGATCCCCGCCCTCGCTCGCGCGCGGCGGTACTTGGATGACCAGGGCCGCGACGATGTCACCCTAATCATCACCGGGGGGCTGAGGCTGCCGGCGGACTTCATCAAGGCGCTGGCCCTCGGCGCCGACGCGATCGCGGTCTCAAACGCTGCCATCCAAGCGATCGGCTGCCTGGGTATGCGCGCCTGCCACACCAACAACTGCCCGGTCGGCATCGCGACGCAGCAGCCGCACCTGCGCGCCCGCCTCGTCGTCGACGAATCAGCACAGCGGCTGAGCAACTTCTTCGGGGCCGCCACCGAGCTGATGCAGGTGATGGCAAGGGCCTGTGGCCACCGGCACATCAGCGAATTCTCGCTGGACGACCTCACCACGTGGAAGCGGGAGATGAGCCACCTGACCGGCATCAGCTACGGCGGAGTATCGCTGGAGTAGTAGTGACACAACAGTTGCACTGGGGACAGACCAATGACTGACGAAGCGATTACATGGCGCAAGGTGCTAGATCCCGACGAGCTTCCTGAGGGCCGCGTGAAGACGGCCACGTGTGGCCATATGACGCTCTGCATGACGCACTTCAAAGGCGAGTACGGCGCACTAGATAACCACTGTCCTCACCAAGGCGGGCCGCTTGGAGAGGGGTCGATCGAAAAAGGCCTGCTCCGCTGCCCGTGGCACGGCTACGACTACGATCCCATTACGGGAGCGGCCCCAGGCTTCGACGACGAAGGCACATCCTTCCCCGTCGACGTGCGGGAGGACGGCGTTTACGTCGCCTTGCCGGCGGAGGTGAAGCACCCGCGCACCGTTGGCGATCTGATGATCGAGACCATGGTGAATTGGGGCGTCAAGCACGTCTTCGGCATGGTCGGCCACTCCAACCTAGGCCTCGCTGATGCGATCCGCGTACAAGAGGGGGCCGGCAACCTCAGCTATTACGGCATCCGCCACGAGGGAGCGGCCTCGTTCGCCTGCTCCGCCTATGGCAAGCTCACGGGCCGATTGGCGGCCTGCTTTTCGATAGCTGGACCCGGGGCGACGAATCTCCTCACCGGGCTCTGGGACGCCAACGTCGACCGGTCCCCAGTGCTAGCGCTGACCGGGCAAATAGACACGCAGGTAATCGGCACCGGTGCGTTCCAAGAGGTGGATCTACAAGCCGCTTACGGCCAGGTAGCCCAATGGACACAGCCAATCCTCCCTATGAGCCGGCACGCCGAGCTGATGAACGTTGCGTGTAAGAGTGCGCTTCTCAACCGCGGCGTCTCACACTTGATTTTCCCAGATGAGGTGCCGAAGTTGGAAGCGCCTGCGGACGCGGAAGCGGGACGGCCCGATGGACGGGTCGCCGCTCTGGAGATCAGCCCGCCGGTTTCAGCGATCGATGATGCCGTCGCCCTACTGGCAAAGTCGAAGCGGCCGGTGATCATCGTCGGCCACGGCGCCCGGTTCAACATGCCGGGCGTCATTCAACTAGCCGAGCTGTTGAAGTGCCCCGTGATTACGACGTTCAAAGGCAAAGGCCTGATCTCCGATGGCCACCCCCTCGCTGCTGGGGTGCTGGGCAGAAGCGGAACGCCCGTGGCGAGCTGGGCGATGAACGAGTCTGACTGTTTGCTGGTCTTTGGGGCCAGCTTCAGCGACCACACAGGAATCCATCCGAAAATAAAAGCGATCCAGGTGGACTACGATGCGATGACGTTGGGCAAGTTCCATGCGATCAGCGTGCCCGTCTTGGGCGAGATCGCCGTTACGTGTGGAATCTTCTCCGAACGCCTTACTGGCAACAACATCGCGGAAGATCAGAGCGGGGACATGGAACAGCGCTGGTCGATCTGGCGGCTGGAGAAGGAGCGCCGGCTTGCCGACGACCGTGGGACCGGCGTCAGCTCGGCTGCCATCTTCGCGTCGCTGACCCGCCAGGTCGACGACGATGCCATCATCGCCGTAGACGTGGGCAACAACACGTACAGCTTCGGGCGCTACTTCGAGTGCACGCGGCAGGCGGTGCTCATGTCGGGCTACCTTGGTTCGATCGGCTTCGCATTCCCCGCGGCGATGGGCGCATGGGCGGCCACCCAAGAGGACGATCCGCTGTTCCAAGGACGACAGGTCGTTTCCGTCTCCGGGGACGGTGGCTTTGGTCAGTACATGGCCGAGTTGACAACCGCCGTTAAGTACGAGATGAACATCACCCACATACTGCTGAACAACGACGAACTGGGAAAGATCAGCAAGGAACAGCGCGCAGGCCATTGGGACGTCTGGCAAACGTCGCTGCACAATCCCAGCTTTGCCGAGTACGCCAAGCTCTGCGGCGCGATGGGCGTCGAGGTCTCGATTGCCGACCAGCTCGACGACACGATCGGCGCAGCGCTCGCGCATGACGGCCCGGCGCTCGTCGAGATTCACTCGGACCCGGACTTAGTCTAGGCTCTCCCATCGGCAGATTGCCGGCCCTCCACGCGTCTCCTCATTCGCGCCAGAGCTGACCGACTCGCCATAGGTCCGGTCAGGCGCTCGGGAACCGGACTACAATATATCTATTGAATACTTGACATCACAGTTGCACTTCGGATAGCATGGGATTCTATCAGTAGAATACTTGATTAGGAAGTACTCGCCTCCGGAGGTAGCATGACCTAAAAGGCTGCATTGGCAACCACTCGACCAGAATCAACAGAACAACAATTCATCCCTAACTATTCGAGAGGAGTTCAACATGGCTGGCATACAGATAGCAACGACTTCGGGAGGAAACGAGGCATTGGATGATGTGGCTCTGAGCGGCCTTTCATCCGCACTACAGGGCAAGCTCATTCAGCAAGGCGACGCGATTTACGACGAGACGCGAGCAGTCTGGAACGCGATGATCGACAAGCGGCCGGGCCTGATCGCGCAGTGCGCGTCGGCGTCCGACATCGTCGCGGCGGTGAAGTTCGCCCGCGAGCACGACCTGCTCGTCGCGGTGCGTGGAGCCGGGCACAACATCGCGGGCAAGGCCGTTTGCGAAGGCGGCCTGATGATCGATCTATCGGAGATGCGAGGCGTTCGCGTGGACGCCGACGCCAAGCGCGCATTCGTGGAGCCGGGCGCGACCCTGGGCGACATCGACGGCGCGACAGCCGCCCATCGACTCGTTGTGCCGACAGGCATCAACTCGACGACGGGCATCGCGGGCCTCGTCTTGGGCGGCGGCTTCGGCTGGCTCAGCCGCAAGCTCGGCATGACGATCGACAACCTCGTATCGGCGGACGTCGTCACGGCGGACGGCTCGGAGCTGCACGCCAGCGAGGATGAGAATCCAGACCTCTTCTGGGCGCTCCGCGGTGGAGGCGCCAACTTCGGCGTCGTCACCCAGTTCGAGTTCCAGCTGCATGCGGTCGGCCCTGACCTCCTGAGCGGCCTCATTGTTTTCCCACAATCGCAGGCGGAGGAAGCGCTCAAGAAGTACGCGGCGTTCACGAAGACGATGCCCGAGGATCTCAACGTCTGGACCGTCCTGCGCAAGGCCCCGCCCCTGCCATTCCTGCCCGAGGACGTCCATGGTACGGACGTGATCCTCTTCGCGCTCTGCTGGGCCGGCGACCCGGAAGAGGGCGAGAAGGCAATCGCGCCCATTCGGGAGTTCGGTGACCCAGTCGGAGAGCATGTCGGCGTCCAGCCGTTCGCGGCATGGCAGCAGGCATTCGACCCGTTGTTGACGCCCGGCCTGCGGAATTACTGGAAGTCGCACAATTTCACCGAGGTCAGCGATGGGCTGATCGACGTGCTGGTGGAGAACGCTGCCAACGTTCCTACAGGGCACTGCGAAGTCTTCATCGCCTGCTTAGGAGGCGCCACGTCGCGCGTCGCGCCGGACGCGATGGCGTACTCGCATCGCGACGCCAACTACGTTATGAACGTGCACGGCCGCTGGGAGACCGCGGCAGAAGACGCGGCAGGCATCGCCTGGGCACGAGGCGCCTTCGACGGCGCGGCGCCGTTCGCGACTGGCGGGGTTTACGTGAACTTCATGCCCGATGATGAGGAGGATCGCATCGGTGCAGCCTACGGCGTGAACCAGGCGCGCCTAGCCGAACTGAAGAAGAAGTACGATCCGACGAACTTCTTCAGCCTGAACCAGAACATCAAGCCGGCGTAGCCATCCCGGCGCGCTCGGCGCGCTAGACTACGCCTATGGCCGACGAAGACCGCGACGCATTCCTCGCTGAGACGCGCATCGGTGTCCTGACGACGTTCGGCGAGGACGGCTGGCCCTTCTCAGTCCCGGTCTGGTTCGAGTGGGACGGCACGCGGGCCCGTGTCTTCACGAACGCGACATCGCCGAAGGTTGGCCGCCTGGAGCGAGACCCACGCGTCTCGTTGCTCGCCGTCAACAAGGTCGGCGAGCCGGAATACTGGGTGGCGATTGACGGCGAGGCCGAAATCCGTGAGGAAGGCGCGGCGGAGCTGGCGAAGCGGCTTGCGGACCGCTATTGGGACATGACGGACGAAGAGCACACGAAGACGGTCGACATGTGGCTAGACGCAGGCGCCACGTTGCGCCTGCTTGAGATCGTCCCGACTCGGATACGCACCTACAGCGGATAGCAGCACAGCCTTCGTACACCATATTAGGCACTCACTCGGACCCGCCAGACTGCCGATACTTCGTAGGGAAGTTTCCTAATAAGGAAGTTTCTTGATGAATGAAGGGGTGCCCGCATTGGGGTCAACTGCTCATGTCGTTCGCGCATAGAGTCGTACCTCTCACCGTTGTGCTAGTCCTGCTGGCCGGCGTACTGTCTGCGGGCGTCGTGCTGCTCCATAGCCGGAGCATCAGCGAGTCTTACGACGCCGCCATCCGCCAGCAGCTTGAGGAACGTGCGATCGCGTATGGAGATACCGCGATGACGTTCTTGGACGCTGCTGGGCCAGGCGCCCTCACCCTTGTTGATGACGTCTTGACCGATACGGTCGCGGGGAACACCCCGGGCGAGGACGACACCACGCAGTCGGCGTTCTACAACGCATTCTTGGCGTTCGAAGTCTGGACGCCCGATGCGACGACAGGTGACTACCAGCTCGCGTTGCGCCAGGCGTTTGATGAGGACGCGAAAACTGTGGCCGTCGACCAGTTGCGCCTTATCGTGACGCAATCAGGCGCAACTGGCAAAGCCATTTCGTTCGTCGATGACGAAACAGAACAGATCCTCCTCGCCATTCCCATCCAGGCCGAGGACGGCTCCAGCGTCGTGATCGTTGGCGTCCTCTCCGCCGCGGAGGAGTTCGCCTTCTTCGCCGCACAGGAAAAGGAAGCCTTCCTCGGTGGCCTCTTGCAGGCAATCGTCATCATCATCGTCGTTGCTATCGTCGCCGGTGCATTGAGCGCCTTCGTATCGCGCCGCTTTGCGCAAGCGAACGAGGTACTCCGCGAGCAAGTACGCCGCGACCCGCTCACAGATGTGCTCAACCACGCGGCCATCGTCGACGAGTTAGCACTGGTACTCGAACGCGGAAACGACCAGAGAACAGCGCTCGTGATGACTGACGTTGACGGCCTGAAGGCGGTGAATGATACCTACGGCCATCTGCTGGGCGATGCCGTCCTCGTTGCCGTCGCTGAGGCATTGCAAACGGACGGAGCGATCGTCGGCCGCTATGGAGGCGACGAATTCGTCGTGGTCCTGGCGGACGCTGACCGCGACGCGGCGGGAGCGTATCGCTCGCGCGTACAGCATGCGCTGGACGAGACGAGTCTCAAAGACGAAGAAACAGGATCCAGAATAGATATCAAAGTCAGCATTGGTCTCGCGTTCCATCCTGATGAAGCCGGCACGTGTGAAGACCTGATCCGGCTCGCGGATAGCGCGACCTACGCGACGAAGCGGCAACGTCCCGTGTCGCCCGCCAATTCGCTGCGCGATGAGCGCGTCATCGACCAGGCCTCGCGGCTGGTGGCAGAGCTCGTCCCGCTAGCTGCCTCGGTGGGAACGCTTGAGGACAAGCTGCGAGTTGTGGCAGAGCGGCTCTCCGACAGCGCGGGTTATGTTGGCGCGCACATTGTCCTCTGGGGCCAGGAGCCGGGCCAAGTAGTAGCGCTCAACGCCTTCGCGACCGGCCCCTACGTACAGGAATGGATCAAGCAGGGGCGTGGGGGCATCCAACCATTGCGACCGATCCTGGAGAAGACCAAACGGCCGATCATCATCGACGACGTTCGGAAAGATCTGCGGCTGCCTGAGGACATGCGGGCGATCCTAGAGCAGGGAGGCATCGGGTCAGGCCTTGTCGTTCCGCTTCTCTGGCAGGATCAGGTGATTGGCAGCGTGGCGGCAGGACGGGCCAACGCCGGTGACTTTACGCAGACCGATGCGCAACTCCTTGTAACGGTTGCCGGCCAGATCGCCACGATCCTCCGCACAGCCATCTTGGTCGAGAGCCTTCAGGAAGCCTCCGCGAATTTGGCGGCTTCTCAGGCTGACACGGTCGTCATGCTTGCGGCTTCAGCCGAGGCACACGACCAGACGACGGGAACGCATCTGCAGGCCGTCCGTTGGCTGGCTGAGGCGCTCGCATTGGAATTGAGCTGTGACGCCGGGCAGGCGAAACAGGTCGGTCTTGCGGCCGTCTTGCACGATATCGGCAAGATCCGTGTCGCGGAGGTCGTTCTCGCGAAGCCGGGCGCGCTCTCGAACGAAGAGTGGGACCGCATGAAGATGCACACCGTGTGGGGCGCTGAGTTCCTCGCCGGTCATCGCGGCTTCGATCTAGCAGCCGAGATTGCGAGGAGCCACCACGAGCGCTGGGACGGCGGTGGCTACCCAGACGGCCTCAGCAGCGAGGAGATCCCGGTAGCGGCCACGGTGGTGGCCGTCGCCGACGCCTTTGACGCCATCACCAGCGATCGGCCCTATCGCGCCGCGCGTAGTATCGACGAGGCCATCGCCGAACTAGAGGCAGCGTCGGGTTCGCAGTTCAACCCAGACGTGGTCGACGCGATAGTCAGGCTACACAAGCGAGGTCTGCTCGTCCATGGCCACACCTCCGACGACATCGCAGCCTAGCTCCTCTCCTCCAGCCAACATGCTAACGCCCTCATCAGACCTCATTTCTTGATATCCTCTAGCCCAAGAGCTACGTCTAGAGCCGAGACGGAGGCAAGACCATGACGTCGACTGGCGCAAATCCGACGAATGAGGACGCGCTCGCGCAGAGCGCCGCAACCGTATCGCCGTACCAGAAGGCGGACCGCTACCAAACGGAGCGCTTCCTGGGCGCCGTCGGCCTCGACTGGTTCGCGTGCGACCCCTCGCTCCAGCGCACGCTCCGCTACTTCTCGACCGACGCCGAGTACGACTGGGCAGAGCCGCACCTGCGGCGCATCGGAGCGCTGATGGGCGGCCCGATCGCGGAGCGAGCGGAGCAGACCGACAAGAACCCGCCGACCCTCGTCAAGTACGACCGCTGGGGCAACGACATCAGCCGCGTCGAACTGCCGGAGTCGGTCGTGCTGAGCAAGCGCGACTACTTCGCGAACCGGCTCGCGAACAAGGCCACGCGGGAGGAGGCGCAACGCCTGGGCATCCGCACGGAAGCCGCCGGCATCGCGCAGACGTACCTGCTCTGCCAGGCTGATATTGGACTGGCGTGCGCGGTCGGCACCGGCACGCAGATGATCCGCGAACTCGTGACGCGCTTCGCCCCGCAGGACATCCAAGACATCGTGCTGAGCAAGTTCGATTCGGGCGAATGGCAAGGCGAGACGGCCCAGATGTTCACGGAGCGGTCCGGTGGCTCCGACCTGGGCGCAATGGAGTGCTTCGCCACGCCCGACGGCGATGCCTGGAAGCTCAATGGCTTCAAGTGGTTTGCGTCGAACGCGAACGGCGAGGTCTTCGTCGTGCTGGGGAAGCCCGTGGGCGCGCCGGACACGGTCAAGGGCGTCTGCTCCTTCCTGGTCATGCGCCAGAAGCGAGACGGCTCGCCGAACGGCGTCTATCTCCGCCAGCTCAAGGACAAGCTCGGCACGAAGACCGTCGCGTCGGCGGAGGTCGAGTTCATCGACGCGGAAGCGTTCCTGCTGTCGGGTGTGCCGGACGAATCGTCGGGCAACGTGGGCGGCGACGGCAAGGGCCTCACGCGCATGATGGAGATGACCAATTCGGCGCGGCTGGGCGTCGCGCTGATGGGACTCGGCTGCGCGCGTCGCGCGCTCGTGGAGTCGCTCTGCTACGCAGGCTCGCGGCCCGCGTTCGGCCGCACGATCATCGACCACCCGCTGATGCGGCGCAAGCTCGCGGAAATGATCGTCGACCTGGAGGCGACGCAGGCGATGGTCTTCGATTCATCCGGCCTCGCCTCGCGCCAGAAGGCCAGCCGCGAGCCCAACCGGCTGCGCATGACAACGGGGCTCGCGAAGCTGAAGGCCTCCCGCCTCGGCATCACGATGGCCACCGACGCGATCGAGGTCCACGGCGGCAACGGCTACATCGAGAGCTGGCCGGTGGCGCGCATCCTGCGTGACGCGCAGTGCAACACGCTCTGGGAGGGCACCGACAACATCCTCTGCCTGGACGTGCGCCGCGCGATCGAGCGCGAGCAGGCCGACGAACCCTTCCTGGAGCGCATCGAGGAGGCGGTCCAGAACGCAGGCGAGCAGCCCTCGGCGAGCATCGTCGCCCACCGTCTCGACGACCTCAAGACAGCGATCGACGGCTGGAAGCAGCTCGACCGCGAGACCGGCGAGCCGCGCCTCTTCGCGCTGGCGCAGTTCATGTCGGAGGTCTACGCCGCCGCGCTGCTGGCGGAGCAGGCCGACTGGGAGCAGCGTGAGTACGACGACGACCGCAAGTCGATCATCGCGACGCTATACGCGCGCCGCTATTTGGGAGACCCGTCCCCCACGCGCGGCATCGACGCGCAAGAGGACCTGGCGCTCACGCACTTCCACAAGCTCGCGGCCGGTGCGCTGGTCGACGAACGCGAACGGTAGCTGGCTGACCTGCGGTCAGCTTGGCAGATGCTCTGCATCTGCTGAGCGGCTGGTGACCGCCTGCCCCTCACCCCCAGCCCCCTACGGGCAGGCTCTCTCCCGTCGACGGGAGAGGGGAGCTAATAGGCTGTTCTACGGTGCCGCCGACAGAAGTTCGTTTGGCAGAATCGGCTTCTTTTCTCATCGTTATGTTCGCTTCTGATTCTAATCGGTGAATACTTATGTCGCCTTGGGCAACGTTATGTTCGACTGCTCCTGAGGGAGCAGTTTGCAGAAGCTGACGCTTCTTCGGGCTGCCTGGCAACCTTGACGGACAAGCGAGCCTCAGTGTCCCAGGCTAGCGCCGAGCAGGCAGAACGCGGAGGGGGATGTGGCATTCGCGACTTGACTTTCTGGCAAGGCTTGCATACCCTTCTCGCACAATGGCAGTACAACAGGGCGGAAGTAGGACACCCTTTCAGAAGCTCGTAGCGGGCGTGTCGCAAGCTGCGCAGGCTACCTTCGCCTTCGTCGTGCGAACGACGAAAAAGATAAGCACCGACGGCGTCGTAATTCTAGCCTCCTTCGCGGTCATCGCGGCCTATGTGGCGTTCATCTGGTACCTCTGGCAGCAAGAGTTCTTTGAAGTACCAGAAGGCGACGCCGGCCCCGAAGTGGTCGCGGCAGTCGTCGCCCTATTAGGCGGGCTCTTCGCCGCCCTCTTGACGTTCGCGGGCGTCCTGCTCAAACACTCCTTAGACACGCGAGCCGAAGAGCGCCTCAAGCTTGACACGTTCGTGCGGGCGGCCGGGCTACTGGCGACCAATGCTGGTAAGGAAACTCCAGCCACTCAGCAGGCTGCAGCGCTGTTTGTCCTCGCCGATCTGAACCACCTTAGGTTTGCACTTGCGTTGCTTGATGAGATGTGGCGAGAAAGGAAGATATCGCCTTCTGCCGCGTGTTGGCTGATAGACAGGTGTCTTCAGACCGAAGACGAGCACCTCCAGGTAGAAGCCGCCGGCATGTTGGGGCAGAACGCGGACAACCTGTCGAGTGTCGCGTGCTTCGCTTGGCCTGAGGTGTTGGAGAGGAAATGGCCGAGAGGCCTACACCGCCAAGCGAGAATATACATTCTCGAAGCACTTCTTAAGTGCCTGATGGCACGCCGCGCCGATAAGTGGAGCCCAGGGTGTCTGATAACCTTTGTTGTACTACTTGTAAGGATCAAGAAAGAAGACAAGAACCGGAACCTTCGCAACGGAGCAATTCTATTCTTGGACAAGCTTCTTAGCCACGAGAAGTTGGACAAGCGCCTCCGCGAATTTTCTCTGGGCAGCGAGACCGTGAATGCGAGCGAGCTACGCCTGGAGGTCAGTGATTTGGCGCGGCATCCTAGCTTTCGCACATACGGCAAGTTTAGGGAAACAGCGGCTACACTAGAGGAGTGGATGGCTGAGGCACCTCCTCACGAAAGACCACCCAAGGTTGAGGAAACCAGCAACTGCCGGAGTTCAGTTCAAGTTATCTGGGACGGTCTGCGGCACCTCTGCAGGAAGGGTTAGGCGGGCCAGGTTTCGCGTCCGCCGCGCTAGGGATATGCGCTCACGCGCCAGTGGCTAGCGCGTCGAACCTCGTTCGATCTGCTCTTGCAGGACACGCGCGAGGCGCGCCGCCTCAGCGACTATCTCAATCTTCTCAGCGCCGGGAGCCGACGAGCTGGGGGCGACGACGTGCACGCGCCCTCCGCTCTGGTGGCCGGAGCTTAGCACAAGCTAACGCGAGCGGGAGATCGCGCGGTGTATGATCCTGGTGTCCACGAGGGCCGTGGCGCGGGCAGGCGCGCGGCTGGAAGGAGCGCACCATGGACGAGAAACAGGAACTATCGCGGTTCGTGATCGACTTCGCGATGACGCAGGGCGCCTGCGCCGCCGGGATCTCGACGAACGAAACGCTGGCCGGCGGTCCTCCGTCGACAGACCTGGAGTACGTGCTGCCCGGCGCGAAGTCCGCGGTGACGTTCGCCCTCCCCCTCGACGATGAGAAGATCGAACGCTACCTGAGCAAGCAAGACCACGCCGGCCACCAGGACGACAATGTCCAGACAAACCTGCGCGCGAGCGGCCTCGCCGTCTTGCTCGCGACGTACCTCGATCAGCAGGGACACCCCTCCTACGCGGTCGCCGCGAATGCGGTCTACCGCAAGGACACGCCGGGCGGCATGAGCGACTTCCTGCCCGACATTTCGCACCGCTACTTGGCGGTTCGCTCCGGCGTGGGCTGGTTCGGGTTAGCGGGCAACGTCATCACGAGAACGCACGCGGCCGTAATCCTCGGATCGATGGTGACGACGGCCGAACTTGAGCCGACGGAACCGCTGCCGCCCGATGAGACGTATTGCAACGATTGCTATATCTGCTTTGCGTCTTGCCTGTCAGGGATGATGGACGTGAAAGAGCGAACGACTGTGACCATGGGCGGAGTGCAGTTCGACTACGCCAAGCGGCGGTCCTATCATCGCTGCGATCTCGTGTGCGGCGGCTTCACAGGCGTCGCCAAGAACGGCAAGTGGTCTACATGGTCGCCGGGCCGTTTCCCGGTTCCGAAGGATGACGCGGATATGGGACAGGCGCTGGGCAAGGCGGTCATGAGCTCATGGCCTCGACCAGAAATCGAGGGCGGGTTCCACCACCCCGCGATGCCGGCTCATCGCAAGCTCAACTTTACCTGCGGGAACTGCCAGCTCGTCTGTCACCCCGACCCCGACGAGCGCACGCGCCGCCGCGACCTGCTGTTCAAGGCCGGCGTGGTCGTGCAGCACCGAGACGGCTCGCTCGAGGCGATGTCGCCCGAGGCGGCGAAGGAGCACCTGGCCACGCTGAGCCCTGAAGAGCGCGCTTGCTACGAAGACGGCTGACCTGCGGTCAGCTCTGCGGTACCGCCGGCAGAAGTTTGTTTTGCAGAATCGCCTTCCTTTCTCACCGTTATGTCTACTTCCGAATCTACTGCCACCTAGTTATGTCGCATTGGCACGACGTTATGTCTGGCGACGACTGTCGGATTTGCCCCGCGAAGAGAGCTTTCACGAGCTAGACTAGCGCCGATCAGAGATAGGGCGGAGGGGGTAGTGACACGCGAGATTGCGCCAACCGCCCCTAACGGCGCCTTGCCAAGTGACGTGCTGACATCGTAAGCTTCGGGCGGCACCCCTTCCATTCATTATGGCAAGACGTGTCAGCTTCGTCCGGGCGGCAGTCGGCCGGACGGTGCACGATCCGAAGGCGAGCGGGGGCGGCATTCTCGATCCAGCGGACCACGCGACCTACTCACATGAGCGCCCAGACCCCGTCACCTCTCACTGGACGCGGCGCTCAAACCTACGCGCGGTAGCGCTAACAACATTGGAGATGCGCATGAAGTGCCTCATTCTGGCCGCCGGCAACGGCGGGCGACTTGCCAAAGTCTGCAACGAAAAGCCGCTCGTGCGGGTTGGCGGCCTGCCGCTCATCGAACGCAGCATCGCAACCGCTCAACAGGCCGGCATCGACGAGTTCTACGTGGTAACCGGGTACGCCTCGGATCGTGTCGAGGCTCTGCTATCGGAAGTGAGCCGCCGCAGACGGGTGAAGATCATTACAATCCACAACGCGGAATGGGAGCAGGGCAACGGAAGCTCACTGCTCGCCGGCCGTGCGCAGATCGATGGGCCATTCTTACTGCTGATGGCGGACCACATCTTCGATCAAAGTCTCCTCAACCAGCTCCTCAGCGAGCCGCTGGACGACGGCGAAGTGATCCTGGCTGGTGATTATGGGTTAGCTGATAATCAGCTCGTCGACCTCGACGATGTGACGATGCTCCTGGCCGACGATGGCCGGCTGACCGCGATCGGGAAGCACATGGAGACGTATGACGCGTTCGACACGGGCGCGTTTTTCTGCTCACCACAGATCTTCGCCGCCGCCGAAACGAGCGCAGAGGCGGGAGACTCGTCCGTTTCCGGCGCCATCCGATGCCTCGCCGCCAAGGGCAAGGTGAAGGTAGTCGACGTCCGAGAGCACGACTGGATCGATGTCGACACGCCCGACGACCTCAAGAGCGCGGAGAAGCTCCTCTTCCGACACCTCTCGAAGCCCGCAGACGGCTTCATTTCCCGCACGTTCAACCGGAGAATATCGACGGCCATCTTCACTCCGCTATTGCTGAAGCTGTTCCCGCGGATCACCGCGAACATCGTGTCGGTTCTCGCGTTCGCCGTCAGCCTGGCGGCCAGCCTCGCCTTCTTTCTCGGGGCTCCGATCGTGGGCGGGATCGTCATTCAGCTTGCCAGCATCCTGGACGGGAGTGATGGCGAAATCGCGCGACTGAAGAAGCTGCAATCTCCCTTTGGGAACTTCTTCGACGCGGTGGTCGATCGCTACTCGGACGGCTTCATGCTGTTCGGCATGTTCTACTACATGATGAAGACGTCCGCGATTGACGACCTGTTGGGCCCGACTACCACCACTTTCGTGGTCGGCGTATCGATGCTGGCGATCCTCGGGACGCTCATGGTGAGCTATACCTCCGCGAAGTCGGTCACCGACTTCGGCTACCGCTACGGCGGCCGGTGGACAGCGGCCGGAAGAGGCAGAGACCTAAGGCTGTTCGTCCTCGCGCTGGGTGGCGTCGCCACGCTGATCCACCCCATATCCGTGTTCGTGGCCGTGCTCGCGGTTGCGCTGCTGACCACGGGCATCGTCCTGTGGCGCGTATGGGTCTCCTGGAGCTACTCCGTTGGACGCCGCCGATTGGTGGGACCCAACGCGAAGGCGGTGATCTTCGACTTCGATGGGACGCTCGCGAACACCATGCCCTTCCTCTCCGACCTGGCGGTCGGTCTGATCACGGACAGCTACGATATCTCGGACGCGGAAGCGCGGCGCAAGTATCTCGAAACGACGGGGATGGACTTCGGCAGCCAGATTGAGGAGATCTTTCCCGGGCACGCAAACAACGTCGCGGTAGTCGCCGCGATGGAAACGGGCAAAGGAGAGCGTATTCTTGAGCATCCTCTGTTCGACGAGGTCGTCTCTGTGCTGCGGTTCTTCGAGGAGCGAGGCGTCAAGCGGTTCGTATGTAGCAGTACGCAGGAAACGCTTGTCCGGGAGCATACGAAGCTTGCGGGCATCGATCATCTGCTCACCGGATGCTTCGGCTATGGGCCTGGCTTCGCCAAGGGCCAACAGATCGAATACATTTTGCGCCAGCACAATCTGCGTCCTGAGGAGGTCATCTTTGTTGGTGACTCGTTGCTGGACTACGAGTTCGTCAAGGACAGTGGCGTCCAGTTCGTCGCGATTCGCCGCCTCTTCGAAGAGCATGCGTTTCAGAGCCGGGGGCTGTTCAGCGTTCGAGATCTGACGGAGCTGACCAGCGAATGGCGGCGATCGGATGGCGCTATCAATCTAGTCAACGGGCACCGGCTTGCCAATGGGCGCCGTTCTAAGAACGGGTCTGCCGCGAATCTCGCGTAGGCAATTGTCAGCTCCGGCCTCGGCTAGGGGCTAGGCTTCGTTTCTTCCGGCCATCTACAGTCTCGCGGTCGAAGGTACATTGCTGACCTTTCGGTCGGCTTGCGCATCTGCCGGCTGAGGCGCGTAGCCGCGCCGTCGGCTACGCTGACCCCATGCGGCACCAAACGTCGATGACGACGACACCCGAGGGCCTGAGGCTCCACCAGCAAGCATGGCTGGGCGACGCGCCCAAGGCCGCCGTGGTGCTCGTGCACGGCTACGCTGAGCACAGCGGGCGCTATGAACACGTTGCCGAGCGCTTCACCCTGGCCGGCTACGACATGTACTCGTTCGACCTGCGCGGCCACGGACGCTCGCAGGGAGAGCCGCGCGTTTACGTCCAGGACATCGACGAGTACACGGGCGACCTGGAGGGCTTCCTCACATCGGTCCGCGAGCGAACGGCGGGTCTGCCGCTGTTCCTGCTGGGCCACAGCATGGGCGGCGCGATCTCGGCTCGCTTCCTGGTCGACGGCGACCGCGGTCTGGCGGGCGTGATCCTCAGCGCGCCTGCCGTGCGACGCGCGGGCATCCTCGGACGGCCCGTGGAGGCGCTCTTCCTGTTCATCGCCGGGTTGGTCCCCCGCTGGCACTTTCCCAAACTGGACGACGCGAAGGTCTCACGCGACCCGGAGGTTGTCGAACGCTACGACAACGACCCGCTGATCTATCGCGAAGGCATGCCGCTAGGCACGGCCGCCGCGATCGTGCGGTCGGCCCGCTACGTGGACAAGAACGCGGGCAAGATAGCATTGCGGATCTTCGTCGCCCACGGCACGGACGACGCGCTCGTCAATCCGGACGCGAGCAAACGCCTGCACGAGCGCGTCGGGTCCCAGGACAAAACGCTCAAACTATATCCGAGCCTCTACCATGAGATCCTCAACGAACCGGAGCGCGACGAAGTGATGCAGGACATGATCGACTGGCTGGACGCGCGAGTCCCCTAGCGCAAGGCGCTTCCTAGAGCCGGGCGCCTAAAGCCGCAGGTTGGCCGGCCAGCGGATGGCGAGGCTGAGCCTCGCTTGGCCAAACCAGCCCAGCATCGAACGCGCCACGTCCTCAATCACATCGACGGCCACCACGTCGTCCAGCCAGCGCTGGTAGTGGAGAACGTACTCCTGGATCATCTTCGGGACGAGCAGGATCGCCAGCCACATGCCCAGCCGCCGCAGGGTCAACTCGTAGTCCGGGGCGAAGCGCAGCAACGCCGCGTAGAAGAGGAAGAAGTTCTCGAACAGGGCGGGGAAGAAGAAGAGGAACAGCCTGATGTTCGTCGCCTCAAACAGCACGACGCCGGTCAGCCGGTACACGAAGAGCAGGGTCGCCGCCGTGCGAGGGATGGGCAACCAGCGCTGCGCGACGATCGCCTCCAGCCCCAGGTAGTAGGTATCGAGGTACTTATCGAGGTTGTGGTACTGCCACAGCCCCCCAAGGTCAATGAGCGACGCAAACACAATGTCGAGTGCGTCCGCCAGCAGCGCGATGATGCCGCCCGCTAACGGCCAGCGCAGGATCGTGAGCGGCAGGAGGATGCGGAGAACGATGATCAGCAGGGTTTCCTGAGTCACGCTGCGAACCCTACGACAACGCCCTCATGAGGGTCAAGCTACGGCGAGCGCCGCGTGATCTCGTTAACCTTCGCCATCTCCTCGGCGTTCAGCTTCCATTCGCCGGCGGCCACGTTCTGCTCCACCTGCTCCGGCTTCGTCGCGCCAGAGATCACGCTCGATACGTGGGGCTGGCTTGCCAGCCAACCGATCGCGAGTTCGAGCATCGTGTGGCCTGCGCTCTCCGCGAACGACTCCAGCTTCTGTAGCGTCTCAAAGTTGCCCTCATTCAGCACGCGGTCGGCCATACCGCCGCCTGCCGCCAGCCGTGTGCCCTCCGGCGGCGCTTCGCCCTGCTTGTACTTGCCGGTGAGGAAGCCGCTGGCCAGCGGGAAGTACGGCAGCACGCCCATGCCGTATGCGCTCGCGGCGGGCACCAACTCTCGCTCGATGCGGCGATCCAGCAAGTTGTACTGGTTCTGGGCGGACACAAATTCCGAGAGGTGGCCGGAGCGGGCGACCCACTGCGCCTCCACCACCTGCCAGCCCGCGAAGTTCGAGCACCCCACGTAGCGCGCCCTGCCAGACCGCACGACGTCGTCCAGCGCGCGCATCGTCTCCGCGATCGGCGTGTTCACATCCGGGAAGTGGATCTGATAGAGGTCGACGTACTCAGTGTCGAGCCGCTTTAGGCTCGCGTCGATCGCGTCGAAGATGTAACGTCGCGATGCGCCTGACCAGAGCGTCCCCTCGCCCATCGGGCCCATGAACTTGGTCGCGATGATCGCGTCGCGCCGCTTACCTTTCAGCGCAACGCCAAGAAACTCCTCCGAGAGGCCACCCGGGCCGTACACGTCTGCCGTGTCGAACAGCGTTACGCCCGAATCGAGCGCCTTCTCCACCACCGCGGTCGTTGCCGCCTGGTCACAGCGCCTCCCGAAGTTATTGCAGCCCAGTCCCACCACAGATACGCGCAATCCGGAGTTACCGAGGTTCTTATGCTCCAATGTTTACCTCCTCAGATATGAATGCCGTTCAGATTGAGTGCGGAGCAGTATATCGTATCTCAATACCGCGAACGTGCTGGCTTCCACCTTGACAGGTCAGTTAGAATACTGTACATAAGCTCCACAGGGATAACAGGTGAAGTGTGCAGGAGGCTGATCCACCAGTAATCTCATAGCTAGGCTAGAGACGATAACGCAATTGTGCCGCCTGGGGAGCGCGAGTACCCCGGCGGTTTTTCGTCTCTCCCTCCCCGCCCTAGCTGTACTAGAGCTGCAATGGTACGCGGTCGTACCGCCTTATAGGTATAGAGGGCTCTCAGGTGGCCGCCCGAAGCAGTACGTGGGCGTATCTGCATCGAGCATTGGCATACTGAGAGTGCGGCGCAGGGCGCACGCGCGAGGCAGCGTGCGCGGGGCAGCAAAAGGGTGGGCTGGTTGCCACACATTCGGGCAAACATAACGCAGGCTGCGCGCCGGTTCGGCCGCATGATGCCGCGCATCCACGAGACGTGGGGGCGCGCCGATCGCCCGTCCATCCTGATCGCGCTGGCGCTCGTGTCGGCCGCCGCGTTCGGCCTCTTCCTCGCACTCTCAACCGACTCGTTCAGGAGCGGTCTCGCCGCACACGGCGGCGAGCACGCCCGACCCGATTCTGACGTCGCCACCGGTAGCTGGGGAACCACACCGTTGTGGGACAAGCTTGATGAGGTCACCGCGGACGATGCGACGACCGAAATCCAGTCGAGCAACGACCCCGTCAGCGACCCCTTCGAGGTAGGCCTGACGGACGTCGCCGACCCACAGGCATCGTCTGGACACACGGTCAACTATCGCGCCACCAAGACCGGCACCAAGGTAGCGACTGTCGACGCCGCGCTTTACCAAGGCACAACCCAGATTGCGGCCGACATACAGCGAACGCTGACCACCAGCTATCAAGACTTCTCGTTCACGCTCAGCTCCGGCGAAGCGGACGCTATCACGGACTATTCGGACTTGCGCGTTCGCATCACCGCGGACAGCTCCGGCGGCGGCGACCTGACGAACGTGCTCGTTACCTGGATCGAGTTAGAGGTGCCGGAGATACCGCCCACGGTCACGCCGACGCCAGTCGTGCCGACCAGCACGCCTACGTTCACGCCCACAGTCACGCCCACGCCGCCGCCGGCGACGGCCACGCCCACGCCAACTGCCACAGCGACGATCACGCCCACGCCGTTGCCACCTACGGCAACGCCCACGATCACGCCCACGCCGACCATTACGCCCACGCCGCTGCCACCCACGGCAACGCCGACAGCCACCGCGACAGCGACAGCGACGCCCACGGCGACCATTACGCCCACGCCGCTGCCACCTACAGCGACGGCCACGGCGACGGCCACACCAACACCAACCGCCACGGCAACGAGCACGGCGACATCCACGTCAACGCCCACCGCAACGCCGGTGCCGCGCGTGTTCGTCGATCCGATTTCGCAGACGACGTCGGCGAGCACCGCATCGGTCGACATCCGCGTAGATGACGCGGTCGATCTCGGCAGCTACGACTTTACGCTGACCTGGGACGCCGGCGTACTCTCGTTCGTGAGCGCCACCAACGGCGCCTTCCTCGGCTCCACAGGCCGAAGCGTGAACTGTCCGCCGCCAACGACCGGCGCAAATGATGTCACGTTTGGCTGCTCCACGACGGGCGGGGCCGGCGGCCCGAATGGAAGCGGCATCCTCACCACGATCCAGTTCTCCACCGTCGCGGACGGCACGTCCCCGTTGACGCTCTCGGGAGTGTCGCTGAATGACGTCGGCGGCTCGCCACTGTCATTCACGGCCAGCAACGGCTCGCTGACGTTCGTCGCGCCCACCGCCACGGTGACAGCCACAGCTACCAATACGCCGGCGAACACCGCCACGGCGACGTCAACCGCGACCGCGACCGTGACGAGCACGCCCACCAACACCCCAACGCCGGTACCTCCAACGGCGACTGCGACGGCCACGGCCACCAACACAGCGACCGCTACGCCGACGAACACGGCGACCGCGACGCCAACGGCTACCAGCACGCCCACGAACACCGCCACGCCAACGTTCACGGCGACGCCCACGCCAACCTTCACCTCCACGCCTACCAACACGGCAACAGCGACGCCCACGAACAGCGCCACGCCAACGTTCACGGCGACGCCCACGCCAACCTTCACGTCCACGCCCACCAACACGGCAACAGCGACGCCCACGAACACCGCCACGCCAACGTCCACGGCAACAGCCACGCCAACATTCACGTCCACGCCAACCAACACGGCTACGCCAACGTTCACGGCAACGGCAACGAACACCGCCACGCCCACCATCACGCCAACGCCAACACCGCTGACGCCAGGTGACGAAGACCGACTCGCTCGACCCGGTCGCCAGCGGCATCAACTTCACCTACACCATCGAGGTCAGGAACATCGGCTCCGCAGGCGCCGACTTCATCAGCTTCACCGACGCGCCGCCCGCCACCTTCACGCACGTCGGCTTCACGACGACCCACGGCAGCTGCGTCATTGTGGGCGGAACGACGGGCGGCACGCTGGAATGCGACCTCGGCTCCCTTGGCACCGGCCCAGCCGCCTTCGCGACGATCACGATCACCGGCTTCCTGACGAGCGCCATCGACGACACCGTCACGAACACGGCCACGGTCGACCCGGCGGACACCATCGCCGAGTCGGATGAAGCTAACAACACCGCTATCGAGACGACGGGCGTCCTCGCGCCCACCCCGACGCCGACCGCCACCAACACGCCCACGCCCACCGCCACGGCCACCGTGACGCCCACCGCCACGAGTACGCCGACAGCAACAGCCACGTCCACGCCAACAGCGACGGAAACCGCTACCGCAACCGCTACTGCCACGCCGACGTTTACCGCCACGCCCACCGCAACGGCTACGTCGACGCCCACGAACACCGCCACGCCGACGCCGACGAATACGGCGACACCCACGCCTACGGCTACGGCTACGGCGACAGCGACCGCCACAGCGACGAATACACCAACAGCGACCGCCACGGCTACCGCAACGAACACACCAACGGC
>QIFC01000042.1 GCA_003228685.1 Chloroflexota bacterium | reverse complement strand
ACTCTCCTGGGTACCGTTTGCCCATCCCGAACTCCTTTCTGAGCGATCATCTCGCTACAGTCTAGGTGTCCGGAATACCGGGTCAGGGTCAATTGGCGTTTCCGCAATGCAGTACCTTAAGTGCTCCCCAGAACAGATTGATGTTCTCGTAGTAGCTCACCACCGGGTTGCCCTCGCTATCCAGCGCCAGCGAGCTATACCGGCCGACATCGCCGCCCATGTCGGGCGAGGTGATGCTGTTTCCGCCTGTAGCCGCAGCCTGGTCGGCCGGCAGCCCCGAAGTAATTACCAGCAGCAACATTACGATCGCGCCGCGTACGAACAACCTAATCGCCAGTTTCTCTTTCACGCCCCATCCCCCATCTAAAATGCCACCATCACCGCCAGAGCATGACAGACCGCGCATGCCTCGTCAATGGCGCGCCGTGTACAATCTGTACCACCTGGAGCGTAGGCAACGGCCGCCAAGCGTGGTACATCCGTAACGGAGGCGCAACCATCGAGAGCTGGCAGGACTCACTTAGACTGGCCCGCGAGCGGCAGGGCCTGGCGCGCGCTGAACTGGCGCGCCGGGCCTCGCTTTCGGTCGATACCGTCCGCGCCTACGAGCAGGGCCGCCGCAGCCCCACCAACGCCTCGCTGACGGCCATCCTCGACGCCCTCAAGCTCGACCGCACACAGGCCAACAACATCCGCCTCGCCCTCGGCTTCGCGCCCGACCGCCGCGACTTCGGCACCCCCAGCATCGCCGACCAGTTCACCGTCGCGGAGCTGGAGGTGGAGCTGGAACGCCTGCCTTGGCCCGCCTTCGCCGCGAACGAGCTGATGGAGGTCGTCGCCGCCAACCAGCCCGCCCAGACGCTCTGGGGTGTCGACCTCTCGCGGGAGTTCCTGGAGCGCACCGAACGCAACCTCCTCCGCATCGCCAGCACGCCCCGCTTCGCCGGCCGCTGCCTCAACTGGGACGAAGTCATCGGCGTCATGGCCGGCATGTGGAAGGGCCATCATCGCGGCGCCGAGAGCCTCGACGAACCCAGCCCCTACTTCGAGCAGCTCATCAAGGACTTCACGGTCGGCGACCCGAAGTACGTCAAGCGCTTCCTCGATCTCTGGGAGCGCACCGAGCCGCGCCAGCCCAAGATCCGCTTCCACTACCCCGTCCACTGGCGCCACGATGACGCCGGCGAACTGCGCTTCCTCGGCATCCAGAGCAGCGCCAACATCTGGGAAGCGCTCGGCTGGCACGACTGGGTCCCCGCCGATGCCCAGACCTGGGAAAGATTGAACGCCCTCCTCAAGGGCTGACAGGAGCCCCTCTGCGCTATCCCTGCGACGGCCTACGATGGCCTGATCACCATGCGAGGCTCGTCCTGAACGTAGCCGAGGAGATGTCACCACGCATCGTCCGTCCACAGCCAGGCGATCGTTTCCATAAGACATATCTTATGGCAAGCGACTACCGCAGTTTTAGATACGGAAAGGAACATAACGTCGGCTTTCGGAAGGCCATTCTGCAGAACAGTCTCCGCAGGCCGTCCGCCGAACCGAGCCCTCGACACCCACGAGGTTGCGAAGCAACTGTCAAGCCCGCCGAAGGCGAAGAGCGTGCCATCTTCTCCCGCGCGCTCGGAACTGCAAGGTGACCGAGGGTCACCCATCAAAGGACAGGAAGAGTGATGCCGTTAAGGCTTCGACACCAGCTCGCCGACGCGGTCCACCAGCGACGGCAGGGCCTCGCCGGAGGGCGCCCGCACCACCGCGTCGCTGATCTCGGTCAGCGGCGTCTCCTGCGGGTTCACCTCGATCAGGCGTCCGCCGTTGCGATAGAC
Organism: Chloroflexota bacterium; assembly: GCA_003228685.1. Classification (GTDB taxonomy): domain Bacteria; phylum Chloroflexota; class Dehalococcoidia; order DSTF01; family RBG-16-68-14; genus SZUA-185. The sequence continues at coordinate 21,355 of QIFC01000042.1, read as the reverse complement.
GATCACGGGGAAGTCCGCCGCCGGCGTGACCGTCGCCGACGTGCCGAGCAGGAGGATCGCGTCGGCCTGCCGCGCCTCCTCGAAGCACGAGGCCAGCGCGTCTTGCGGGATCGGCTCGCCGAACATCACCGTGTCGTTCTTGACGATCCCCTCGCAGTCGGGGCAGTGCGGCAGGTCGTCGCTATCTATCACCAGTTCGCCGAGCGACTCACCACGGTTCCACCGCCGCCCGCAGCCGATGCAGCGCTGCTTCGTGCGGTTCCCGTGGATCTCCGTAATCGCCGTCGACCCCGCCTCCTGATGCAGGTTGTCGATGTTCTGCGTGATGATGTGCTGCAGGTAGCCCAGCCGCTCCATCTCCGCCAGCGCCAAGTGGCCCGGGTTGGGCTTCGCCTCCTCAATCGCGCGCCCGAAATCGCTCCCTCGAGCGGCCTGTGCCTCGCGCTCGGCCTTCCAGCGCACCGGGTCCTCCAGGAAGCGCTGGTAGCCGTCCATGGGCGGCTCGCCCTGCTTGTCCCAGAGGCCGTCGCCGCCGCGGAACGTCGGGATGCCGGACTCCTTCGACATCCCCGCGCCGACCAGCGCGATCACATACGAGGCGTTCGCGATGATGCGCGCCGCGATCTCCAGCTGCTCGACAATCTGCTGCTCTGGCTCGCTCATGGCGCTCCTATGATAGCGCCTTGAAACTAATCTCCGGCTTCGATGACGAAGACGCCGGTAGCTCGCGCGTGTACCTTGCCGCTCGCTTCGTCCCTAATCTCGACTTCCGCGAACGACAGCCTCCGCCCCGATTTCACGACGCGGCCATCGGCCAGCAGCGTCCCGCCTGTGACGGGCCGCAGGTATTGCAGGTTAACCTCCGCGGTGAACACCTGCGAACCCTCGCCGGCTATCGTGCGCAGCGCGTTGCCCATCGCGCCATCCGCGATCGCCGGCAGCACGCCGCCATGCACGATGCCGTCCGCGTTCAGATGCTGCGCCTGGATCTCCACGCGCAGAACCGCGTGGCCGTCCCCGGCCTCCGCGAGCGTCATACCCATCGATTTGTAGTACGGCGACGTCTGCGCAAACGTGCGCACGAACGCCAGGCGCGTCTCCAACTCCTGCTCGCTCATCGGCCAAACTCCCTCGCGCGCTCTCGGTCGAGCAACCAGCGTGGCACGATCCCGCGCCGTGGCGCAAACAGCAACGCCGCCACGAAAAACGCCGTCGCGGTGAGAACAATGGAGGCTCCAGATGCCACGTCAGCATAGTAGGAAGCATAGAGGCCAATGACCGCGGATGCGACGGCAATCGCCACGCCAACGAAGATGATGTAGTGCAGGCGGTTGACCAGCAGGCTGGCCGTCGCGGGCGGCGTCACCAGCATCGCAATGACGAGCACGATCCCCACGGCCTGCAGCGCCACGACCGTGGAGATCGCGATCAGCACCAGCAGCCCATAGTCGATGAGCTGCGTCGGGATGCCGGTCGCGGCGGCGACGGTCGCGTCGTACGACGTAAAGAGCAACTCCTTGTAGAAGAGCGCCACGAGCGCGACGACGATCGCTCCCAGCGCGGACATCAGCTGCAGGTCGCCCCAACTGACGCCCAACACGCTGCCGAAGACGAAGCTAAACAGGTCGGCTGTGTAGTTCTCCTGCCTGCTGACGATCACGATGCCCAGCGCGAACGCGCCGACGAAGAGTACGCCAATTGTCGTATCGAATCGAAGCTTACTGCGCTGCGAGATGACCGCGATGCCCAATGCGGTCACTACTGCCGCAACGATAGCGCCGATGTAGATCGAGAAGCCGAAGGCCACTGCCGCCGCGATGCCAGCGAACGAGGCGTGCGCGAGGGCATCGCCAATGAAGGCCATGCCGCGCACGACGACGAATGCGCCGACGACGGCGCTCACGATCCCGACGAGCACGACAGCGAGCAGCGCGCGCTGCATGAACTCGAACTCGAGCGGGTCTACGATCCACCCCCAAATCCCCGCGGTGAGCAACGCCGAACCGTCAGCCATGGCCGTGATGTCCTACGAAGACACCGCCCTCCGTGGGCAGCATCAGCAGGTCCTCCGCGAACGCCTCGTTCAGCAGCTCCGGAGTGAAGATCTCTCCAGGGGGGCCGAACGCGACGAGCTTCTTGTTCAGGAGCAGCGTGAGGTCGAAGCAGGCGGCAACGCATGACAGATCGTGCGTCGCGACGAGCAGCGTCTTGCCACGGCTCCGCAGACGCTCGAAGAGTTCGAGCAGCTCGTGTTGGTTCGTCGCGTCCAGGCCGACCATCGGCTCGTCAAGCAGCAGCAGGTCGGCCTCCTGCGCCAGCGCGCGCGCAATCAACATCCGGCGCTGCTGCCCTCCAGAGAGTTCGCTAATCTGTCGTCCCGCAAGCTCATCGAGGCGGACCTCCGAGAGCGCGCCGGCAACCGCTGCGCGGTCGGCGGCCCCCGGGCGTCGCAGCAGCCCGAGCCGGCCGTATCGCCCCATCGTCACGACGTCACGCACCGTGACGGGAAAGTCCCAATCGACCACCTCGGACTGCGGTGCGTAGCCGACGCGGTTCCGCGAGCCGTTGACGTCCTTGCCAAAGACCTGGATCCGCCCGCGCCACGGACGCAACAAGCCAAGGATGGTCTTGAGCAGCGTCGACTTGCCCGAACCGTTCGGTCCGGCGACGCCTACGAGCGAACCGGTGCCTACCTCGAAGCTGATCGATTCCAACGCGGCATCGCCATCGTAACCGGCCCAGAGGTCCTGAATTGAGAGTACGTTCGAGTTAGTCGCCACCGAGTCCCTCCACGAGTTGGTTCATGTTGAATCGCATGAGTTGGACGTATGTGCTGACGCCGTCGACGTACGCGTCACTCAGCAGATTGAGCACTTGCACGCCCTGTTCCTCCGCCACAAGCTCCAGCACTGCGGCGTTGAATTGCGGTTCCTTGAACACCGCCGGCACGCCCTCAATCGCGTCCGACAGTTCTCCGATGTCGCGCGCGCTCGGTTCCTGCCCGGGCGAAGGCGCGACGACCGCGACGATCTCCAAGCCGTAGCGCTGGGCGAGGTAGACGAAGGCGTCGTGGAAGGTGACTAACCGGCGATCCTTGGCCGGGATGGTACTGATAGTCCGCTCCATTTCGAGATCGAGGCTCTCTAGCTCTTCCAGATACGCCGCCGCGTTCGCCTCGTAGACCGTCCGGCCGTCTGGATCGATGTTCGTTAGCTCGTCGCGGATGCGCTCCACATAGCGCGCCGCCAACCCGGCATCCAGCCACAAATGCGGGTTGCCATCGATCACGGGCAATCGTTCCGTCAGCTCAATGACGGGGCCGCTGGCATTGGTCCGGGCGATCTCGCCGGCTTGTTCCTCCAGAGCGAGCCCGTTCAGGAAGATGATGTCAGCCCGCGCCACGTCCGCAACCCTGCTGGGTGGCAGTTCGTACGTGTGCACATCGGCGCCGGAAGGCAGCAAGGCTGCTACTGTCGCCCGGTCTCCTCCGACGTTGCTCGCCATGTCGGCAAAGATCTCGAGGCTGGCGAGGACCCGTACGTTGTCGGTATCTGAGGGTTCGTCATCACCATCGGCGCATGCTATGGCAACAGCCATCGCAACTACCAGCAACGGAATGATACCGAGTCTCAACCAAGGACGCGATGTGACCGTCATGCGCCGACCGCCGTTCCTTCCAGCGCCCTGCAGGTCGAGCAACGCCCGTACACCTCGAGCCAATGCCCTTCAATCTCGTACTCCGTACTGGCAGCTAGCTGCTGTACGAGAGACGAGACGTCGCAGTTGGAGAAGTCCTCTACCTTGCCGCAATCTCTGCATACCAGGTGGTGATGATGCCCCCTTGTGCTGAGCCGGTAGTGAAGACTGCCGTCCTCCATCAGCACGCGGCAGACAACGTTGAGGTCCTGCAGCAGCTTCATCATCCGGAACACGGTTGCGCGACCCACATCTGGAAGCTGGCGCAGCACATCATCCACGGTGAAGTGCGCCGGCATCGAAACCAACACATCGAGGACACGGCGGCGGGTCTCCGTAATACGATGGCCACGCATGGTGAGACGCTGCATGACTAGATCGAGATCTGACATGATACTAAGTATCAGTTATAAGTGTAGAGCAACCGTCTGTCAAGTGACGGAACGCCACTCTAGGCCAGATCGGCGACGTCAGCCGCAAGCGGGGCGATGTCAAGTTCCGGCTCGCCCAACTGCCGGAGCAACTCGACGGCTGAGTAACGCTGGCCGTAACTCCAAAGCTCTCGAAGCGTACTGCCGGCCTGTTCGTCCTCGAACCACGTTTCGCCCCAGCGCCGCACAAAGACGGAGCGCAGTTGCGCCTCAAAGATCCATGCTCTGAGATAACGTGCAGCGTAGAAGCCGTCATCGAGATCGGCCAGGTAGTCTTCGGAGCTATAGCGAACGCCGACGTGTGTCGTGAGCAGGTCCGCGTAGCGCTTCCTGAAGGAGCGCACGTCGTCACTCTCGTGCATTTCCAACTCGTACAGCAGCTTTGCCGCGTAGCGCCGCAAGAAATACAGCTTGTGGAACCGCACCAGCCGGAGGTAGTCAGCCTGGTCTGTCATGCCAAGGTGCTTCTTCAGCCACGGAGAGCTGTAGAGCAGATGCTCGAGAACGAATGCGAAGCCCTCCGTGACCGAGTTGTCGCCTTCACCCTGAAACGCGTAGGGCTGATCTTCCGCGATGTGGGCGAAGTGCTGCGCGTGTCCCGCTTCATGGAACAGGGCCCGGAAGTCGTCGTGGCCTCCGTGCGGGCTGATGACGAGGTAGATCTCGTCAGGGATCCGCACAGGGGCGCAGAATGCTCTCGGCGACTTTTGCGGACGATCTTCCGCGTCTACGATCACGCTGGGCTGGTTGTCGACGTCGATGCCAAGCGCTCGAAGCGATGACCTCAGCACCGGCAACATGCGCTCCTGTGGGAACAAGTCATCGAATCGTGGTGAACGAAACACGCGAAGCAGGTCCGCGCGCTCGGCTTGAGCAGGATTGACGTCGATACCCCGCAGTTCTCGCTCGAGCGCTTCACGATAGGGCTGCTCGGTCTCCCAGAGGAAGCCTTCCATCATGGTCCGCAACCCTTGCAGATCTAACGCTCCCAGCGTGTCGCAGAGAGAGACGTAGCTCTCGAAGCCCAGGTCGCGAGTCTGCTTGTACAGGAAGTCCCAGCGCTGCTCTCGCAGTGCATTTTGGGCAGCCGTGACTTCCAACCTGCGACGATCGAGTTCTCGCCGCCGGCCCGCGTCCGGCTCGTTCGTCACGATCTGCTGAACAGACCGATACGGAATCTGCGCGTCTGCCCACTGCACGCTGTCCGCTGTTTCACGCGCCGCGATCTGTTCGGTCAGCTTCCTGGCAGCCCGCTCCAAGTAGCCGCCCACCACGAACTCCCGCAGGTTTCGCAGGCGCTGGTCCTTGGTCTTCGTCTTGAGGAGCTGGTTCGCGGTCTCTCGCTTGAAGAGCCTGGCATGCTTCCGAAAGATCGGCGCCAGGGCCAGGTCGTCCTTGAGGCCTGCGTAGTTCAGGTAGTATTCGCGCGTGGTTGCGCTGCCAAACTTCGCTGCCTCATCGTCGATCCAATCGAGTAGCTGTCTTGGGGTTTGGGCCGGCACGTCGCCTCCTTGGTTACACGATGTTGGCGCCGGGGCAGCTAGATGCTGGCGCCGGGACAGCCTAGCGGATCGCCCGGGTTGAGGGAACGACTATACTAGGCCATGCTCGCACGGATTGGACGTCCAGCGTTCAGCCTAGCCATCTTCGTCTTGGCAGTCGTCTGGATCGCCGGCTGGCACCATATCCGTGTGCGGCAGTTCATCCAGTCGGTGTATGACCTGCTGCACGGCGAGTTGCCACCACCGCTGCGCAGGCACGACGCTGACCTCCAGACCAGCACGCTCCAGCTCCGCTGCCGTGGCGAGAGCGCCGTGTATCAGCTTCGAGTGCGGCACAAGGTCCGCTTGCTGGAGATCGGAGCTGAGTTCCGCGGAGCAGCAGTCGAACACCAACAGTGGAGAGTTCTGCTGGCCCAGAGCCTCTCCGAACTTAAGGCGCTAGTTGATCTGCTGATAGAACTTGAGGAGATATCGAGGGCCAGAACGCGGGTCTTTGAGAACATTCACCTGGACCCCGACCAGAAGCGGCCGATCAGCAGGTCGCTCACGCCAATGCAGGCATCGCAAACCGCGAAGCGCTTCGCTCGTTTCATCCAGGCCGTGCGACCGCTCGTGTGTGGAGTTCGATACGGCACAGGTCACTAAGCCTTGTCCATCCGCGAACCCTCTGCCATGATGACGTCGCCGTGCGAATAAAGGACTTCCTCAACCTCGTCTACGACGGGCTGCCGGGCCAGCTCTCCGAGCAGCTACGCGAGCACGACTGGCGCGTGCGCTGGAGTCTGCTGCAGGTCTACTTCGAGAAGCCCGCGGTCCACTACGAGGTCTGGGTGCAGCGGAAGGCCAGCCGCATTGAACTGGGCCTGCACTTCGAATGCGACCGCGAAGAAAGCTACCGCTGGGCAGAGGTGCTGGCGCCCCGCGCGATCGAGATCCAGGCTCAGCTAGGGCAGAACGTTGAGCTTGAAGAATGGACCAAGAGTTGGACTCGCCTGCACGAGACGTTGCATCTGGAGACGGACCTGAGCGAAGCGCTCGCGGCCGATGTCGCTCAGCGGCTAGCTCGATACATCGAGGTGCTTGAACCGATCCTTCAGGAAGAACGCGCGGCGGTTGTCCGCTAAGCCGCGGCGAGAGTCGGATCGTTTCGTCGCTGATGGTAGAGATGCATCGCAGTGAGCAGAAGCGCTGCTATCAGGAGCATCGCTCCGATCTTGAACGGCGCGACAGGCCCCCACGCGGCATTGGATAGGCCACCAACGGCCTGACCCACGACGCCACCCAGTCCCTGTACGGTCCCCAGCACGCCGAGCATCAGACCTCTACCGCCGGCTTCAGTCGCATCGAGCGCGGCTGCGCCCCAAGCGGGGATGCTGATGGCGTAACCAAGGCCTGCCAGGACGACGAGGTTCGCCGCCAGCAGCGGGTTGCTGGTCTGGCTGAGCAGGTAGTAACAGACAGCGGCCAGGCCGAGGCCCAGCATGAGCGGCAGCTGCCGGCCAAATTTGTCAGCGATATGCCCGAATCGGATCGCGAGAAAGCCCGCGACGGCGGCAGGAGCTACCAGCATGATGCCAAGGATGTGTATCTTCGTGTCCAGCACCTCGGTGGAGTAGTCCGCGACGACGGGCGCCTGGATGGTGGTGCCAATGCTCAAGAGCAAAGCGATCCCGGCCAGCAACAGCACCCTCATGGACAAGATGCCACGGCCGATCTTCCCATGCCCGTCTGATGTGGTTTCTTCGTGCGCCTGATCTCCGGTGCGCAGGCCGCGGTACGCCAGCGCGAGCGCAAGCCCGCTGAACGCGAGGCAAGCGGCGAACGCAGCTTGATACGAGATCACGTCCAACAGCGTCACACCGACCATGGTGCCAAGACCGAGCCCGACAAGCTGCGAGATGTTGATCGTGTTGAGCACGCGAGCCCGGACGTTGCGTTCAACCGAGGCGCCAACGCCCGCCATCACCGCGGGCCACACGGCGGCGGAGCCAATACCATACAGGGCCGAGAAGACCAGGAATGACGTCGCGTTCTGCACCTGGAACATGAGGAAGACGGTAACGATCGCGACGGAGATGCCGAGTGCAAGCGTTCGTCTTGGTCCGACGCGGTCGGCGAGCCAGCCCGCCGGAGTCTGCATGAGGAAGCGCGCCGCCGCGTATAGCGCAAGCGCATAGCCTGGAAACGCCGCGTTCGCGTCCAGCTGCTGCGGAAGGTACTGCTGCACAATGGCGATGAGAAACACGCCGGTGGACGCCTGCCAGAGCAGCATGGTGAGAGCTAATTCCGCCGTATGCACGCCGTGCGGCGTGAGCCGGGCGCGTACCTTTTCGAGCATGGAGTCTCCTGTCGATCGCGCACGATAGGGCGCGCGAACATCGTCCTACTAGTAGGTTCGACAGGATAAGAGTCAACCCTTAGGCTATGCCGGCTTACGGTCAGTGATGAGCGCCGCCGCACCCAGGGCTCCGGAGCGGGCACCAAGCTCGGCCGTGGTCATCGTCACGTCATTCAGGATCTGCTCGAATCCGCACTCGCGGGCCGCCGCGAACGCCGGTTCAAGATAGAGGTCACCGAGGCCCACCAGGCCGCCGCCCAGAATCAGCGCCTCCGGGTTGAAGGTGTTCAGCAATCCGACGAGGCCGAGGCCAAGATATCGCCCTGCCCGCTGGATGATCTCCTCAGCGGCCGCGTCGCCACGCTGCGCCGCTTTCAGCACAATCTCGCCTGTGACGGCCCGATCACCGGCTACCTCTGCCATGATCGCGCTACGCCCTTCGGCGAGGGCCTTCTGCGCGTCTCTCGCGATCGCAGTCCCCGACGCAAGCGCCTCCAAACAACCTCGAGCGCCGCAGTTGCACAGCACACCGTCCGGGTCAAGCACCAGGTGTCCTACTTCGCCGGCTGCTCCCGACGCTCCACGATAGATCTGTCCATCGATGATGATGCCCCCGCCGATGCCAGTGCCGAGCGTGACGTAGAGCACGTGTTGCTTGCCGCGTGCGGCGCCGAAACGCATCTCGCCGTATGCCGCCGCCGCCGCGTCGTTTTCGAGTAGCGTCGGGATGCCAACCTTCTTCCTCACAAGCTCAACCAGCGGCACATCGATCCACCCCAGATTGGGCGCCTCCGTGATCAGACCGCGCGCTGGATCGCATGGCCCCGGCGTGGAGATACCCAGCCCCGATACGTCCGCTAGTTCAAGGTTTGCGTTCTTGAGGGCCGCACGAACGGATGCCACGATGCGTTCGACAACGGAATCGACACCCAGGACGGCATTGGTCGGGCGGCGGTCCTCGCCGAGGACGTGTCCTTCCGAGTCGGCTGCGAGCGAGTAGATCTTGGTGCCGCCTAAATCCACCCCGGCAGCGAGGCGAGGCTTAGCCATTGGACACCTGGACAGCGTTTGCTCTCCTGAGAGCGAGTGCTTCGTCATAGCGCGCGCCGTACGCTCTGGCCGTCGCTTGCCAGGAGAAGTCCTGAACCATCGCCCGCGCCTGGAGGCGCCGCCAGCCGTCTTCATCTTGGTACGCGATGAGCGCCGCCTCCAGCGCCTCTGAGACGGCTTCAGCCGTCGCTTCGTCGAACAGAAACCCGGTACCGCTGCCGTCGGACGCACGAAATTGAGCCACGGTGTCCGCCAACCCACCCGTCCTTCTCACCACGGGAACGGCCCCGTAGCGCATCGCGATGAGTTGGCCGAGTCCACCCGGCTCGTAGCGTGACGGCATCAGGAACACGTCACAGCCCCCGTAGATGAGCTGCCCGAGCGGTGCATCGAAGGCGATCTTTACCCTGACGTGCTGGGGGTGCCGATCCGCGAGCGCGAGCAGGTCGCGTTCGTGTTCTTCGTCGCCCTGCCCCAGGACGACGAATTGCAGCCGGCGCCGCTGGAGTAGCTTGTCGATCGCCTGGGCGGCAAGGTCCATACCCTTCTGCCAGAACAGTCGCGAGACGATGCCGACGATCGGGACGCTGTCATCCTCCGGCAAGTCAAGCTGGCGTTGCAGGGCCATCTTGTTCGCTCGCCGTGGAGCGATGTTCCCAACGTTGAACCGCGCGGCTAGGTGTTCGTCGGTCATCGGGTCGAATGCGTCCTGATCTAATCCGTTGAGGATGCCATGCAGACGCTCATGCCGGGCGTTAAGCAACTCAGCAAGATCGCCGCCGACTTCTGGAGTTGTTATCTGCTGAGCATACGTCGGGCTCGCAGTCGTGATCACATCGGCGTGTGCGATGCTTTGCGAAAGCGAACTAGAGAGTGCTTCGTCCTCAACCTGCAGGTTGTGCTCTCTCGCGAACGCGGCATCGAACGCGCCAGTGAATCCGAGGTTGTGGATCGTGCAGACCCGCGCGCACTTCACCCACGGATGGTCGCTGTTCGCCACGAGACGCGTCGCGAGTAGGCCGGGGTGCCAGTCGTTCAGGTGGAGGACGTCCGGCTCCCAGTCCAGCGGGCGGGCCGCCTCGAGTAACCCATCACAGAAGGCAAGGAAGCGTTCGTTGTCGTCGTCATATCCATATACGTTCGCCCGCCCGAAGGCATCCTCGTCTTCCAGCAAGTAAACGGGCACACCTTGCACGTCCGTCTCCCAGAGCGCCTTGCCTCCCGGTAGCTCGGCCTTCGCCACGGCGTGGCTGCGGTCGATACCTCTGTAGAGAGGCATGGCCACACGCACGTCGAGCCCTTGTTCCCGCAACGCTCTCGGTAGCGCACCGCCGACGTCAGCAAGGCCACCGACCTTGATCAACGGCGCCATTTCGGCGATGACGAAGAGTATCCTGGCGGCCACAACCGAAGCATAGCACCTGGCCGGAAGACAACAGAGCCGGCGTCCGCGGACGCCGGCTCTTGATGTTCTTGGTGCGAAGTTACATTGGTGGCATGCCAGGCATGCCACCGCCCATGCCGCCCATGCCGCCTGGAGGCATGGCAGGCATCGCGTCCTTCGGTTCCGGAACGTCCGTCACGAGCGCGTTCGTTGTCAGCACCATGCCGGCGATGCTGACCGCGTTCTCAAGCGCCGATCGGGTCACCTTGAGCGGGTCGATAATGCCGCGCTCCTGCATGTTGCCGAACACGTCATCGCGGGCGTCATAGCCCTCACCCTTCTTCAGTTCCTTCACGTGCTGCACGATCACGGAGCCGTCCTTGCCGGCGTTTTGGGCGATCCGGCGCAACGGCTCTTCTAGTCCGCGTCGTAGGATGGCGGCACCCGTTGCTTCGTCGCCGTCCAACTCTAGTTTGTCGAGGGAGCTGATCGCATTGATGTACGCGACGCCACCGCCAGCAACGATTCCTTCCTCGACGGCGGCCCGGGTTGCCGAAAGGGCGTCTTCCACTCGGTGCTTCTTCTCCTTGAGTTCGACCTCGGTAGCCGCGCCGACTGCGATCACGGCGACGCTTCCGGCGATCTTGCCCAAGCGCTCTTCTAGCTTCTCCCGGTCCCAGTCACTGGTCGTCGCTTCGAGGGCGCTCCTGATCTGGTTCACACGCGCATCGACGGCGGACTTCTTTCCTTTGCCCTCGATAATCGTGGTCTCTTCTTTGGTGACCAACACGCGGCGCGCCCTGCCCATGTCCGCGACCTGCACGGAATCAAAACTGCGACCGAGGTCATCACTGATCACGGTAGCACCGACGAGCGCCGCGAGGTCTCCTAGGTTCTCCTTGCGGCGGTCGCCAAACCCCGGCGCCTTTACTGCGACCACGTTGATCGTGCCCCGCAGCTTGTTGACCGCGAGCGTTGCCAGCGCTTCGCCATCCACATCCTCGCTGATGATGATCAGGTTCTTGCTCGCCTGCAGCACGCGCTCCAGCCACGGCACGATGTCGTTCACGTTGGAGAGCTTCTTATCTGTAATCAGGATGTATGGGTCTTCGATGTCCGCTTCCATTTTCTCAGCGTCCGTCACGAAGTATGGGCTGATGTAGCCTCTGTCGAAGGCCATGCCTTCAACGAACTCCGTGTGGGTCTCGATGCCCTTGGATTCCTCGACCGTAATGACGCCGTCTTTACCAACCTTCTCCATCACCTCGCCAATGAGGTCGCCGATCTCCGTGTCAGCGGCGGAGATTGACGCGACCTGCGCCATGCGTTCGCGCGTTGTCACCTTGGAAGCGTCCTTCTGGAGCTGCACGATGATGGTCGCCATACCTTTCTCGATGCCCCGCTTGAGAGCCATCGGGTTCGCGCCAGCGGTCACGTTTTTCAGGCCTTCCTGAACGATTGCTTGGCCGAGCACAGTGGCCGTGGTCGTGCCGTCGCCAGCGACATCGTTGGTCTTGGACGCGATCTCCTTTGCGAGCTGCGCGCCGATGTTCTCGAACGAAGTTTCTAGGTCGATGTCCTTGGCGATGGTGACCCCGTCGTTCGTGATTGTTGGCGCTCCAAACTGCTTATCGAGCACCACGTTGCGGCCCTTAGGCCCGAGTGTGATCTTGACAGCGTCCGCAAGCGCATCAATTCCGTCCTTGAGAGCCTTGCGGGCCTCTTCATCAAATACAAGCTGCTTTGCCATGGTTCCACCTCTCCTAAAACGATTCCGCGAAAAGAGAATTCGCGCGCTGACTCTTGGCGCGCAAGAGTAGTTGTACCCAACGATTATGTCAGAGGCAAGGGGATCAACAGGCCCGGAGCGTGGCGGCAGCGTTGAAGGAGCGCGTCAGTAGCCCGTACAACACGAACGCGATGCTTGCAGCAAGACGCGTCAGACGTGTCCAAGCGGGAGCCCATGCCCCGCTTTCTGCGGGCTTCTTCTAGCAGTCTGTACCGTCTAGCCGGTCACGACGAGTCTTTGCAGGAGATGAGGCTTGCGGGCTCGCAAGACCGGGGAATTCCTCTGGATTCACGTTGAGGATCGCGGCGAAGCGGCCGGCGTTGTGAAGATGCCGCTCCTCTCCCGTCTCGCGGTAGGTGTTGATGCTGTCGAGCATGCTATCCGCGATGAGGTTCATGTCGAAGCCCATGATGTAACGCTCGCTCACTTCGTTCAGCGCATCGAGGTACACCTCGAAATACGAGGAGAGCTTCGCAAGCGTCTCGCGCTGGTCCGTGTCTTCCGCCAAGTCGTGTTCCGCTGCCATTCGATAGAAGCGCTTGCCCGTCGATACATAGTACTCACGATCGACGAACGGCACGGTGCCGCCCCATCCACTGCGGGAACGCTTCTTTAACACCTCTGGAAACACGCCGGTGAGAAAGAGAGAACTGTCACCGTACTTGCGAAACGCCTCGAAGAGGTTCTGAAAGCGCTTCAGCCGCACCATCTCCTGGAGCAGATCTGAGAGCGAGAAGACGCTTAGCGTGCCGTCGTCTGACTCCGGGAACAGGTCGTCGGTAGAGAGGTAACGATCAAGCATGTGGCCGAGATACGCTACGACTGCCGCGTCCGTGCTGGAGCGCTCGACGTAGAGGACCTTGATGACGAAGAGGTCGAACAGTGTGTGAGTGGGGACTGTCGTGATCTCGCCGATGTCGTCATAGAAGACGTTAATCAGCTCATCAACGCGGCGCGAGAACCTACGGTTGGCGACGTTCGTGCCGTCATGCTCGGAGATAAGGAGCTTCAGGTCCTGAACTGCGGTTTCGAGCATCGACACCCTCCGCAGGCACCCCTATGTGCCTGAAAGCGTACCAGATGTTCGGTATTCGGAGGTCGCCGCGAGATGAGGGAAAACGCCAACGTCCGGCGACAGAACAGAGACTACGCCACGGCTTCTTTCGCCACGGGCTTGCTCTCTCGCCTGTCCCACGAGAGGTAGTCGCGTTCATCCTGGCCGACGTAAAGCTGGCGTGGCCGCGCGATTTTCTGTTCCGGGTCGAGCAACATCTCCTGCCACTGCGCAATCCAACCCGCCGTACGAGGAATCGCAAACAGCACAGGGAACATCGCGACGGGGAACCCCATCGATTGGTAGATAATCCCCGAATAGAAGTCGACGTTGGGATAGAGTTTTCGCTCGATGAAGTATTCGTCCTCCAACGCGATGCGTTCCAGCTCGAGCGCGATGTCCAACAGCGGATTTCTTCCGGTCACTTCGAAGACTTGGTGCGCAAGCTCCTTGATGATCGACGCTCTCGGGTCGAAGTTCTTATACACGCGGTGGCCGAAGCCCATCAGGAGATTCTCACCGTCCTTGACGCGCTTGATGAATTTGGGGATTCCCTTGATGGAGCCGATCTCTTGCAGCATTCGCAGCACTGCTTCGTTCGCACCGCCGTGAAGCGGCCCGTAGAGCGCCGCACAGGCCGCGGCGATCGCTGAGTAAGGATCAACTTGAGAGCTTCCCACCGATCGCATCGCGTTGGTGCTGCAGTTCTGCTCATGGTCCGCATGCAGGATGAAGAGAATGTCCAACGCCCGCTCAAGCACCGGGTCGGGCAGATACTTCGCTTCGGACATCTTGTAGAGCATGTTGAGGAGGTTGCCGGTGAAGCTGAGGTCGTTGTCCGGATAGACGTATGGTTGGCCAAGGCTGTGGCGATACGCGAACGCCGCCAGGGTCGGCATCTTGGCGATCAACCGCTTGATCTGGAGCTGGCGTACTTCGTCATCGAAAATGTCTTTCGAATCTGGATAGTGCGTTGACAGCGCCGCGACCGTGCTGACGAGCATCCCCATGGGGTGAGAATCGTACAGGAAGCCATCCATCGACTTCTTGGTGTTCTCGTGGAGGAAGGTGTGAATCGTGATCTCGTGCTCCCATTCGACGAACTGGGCCCGAGTGGGCAGCTCGCCGTTGATGAGGAGGTAGGCGGTCTCTAAGAACGTACTCTGCGACGCGAGTTGCTCGATCGGGTAGCCGCGATAGCGCAGTACGCCCTGTTCGCCATCGATGTTGGTGATCTCGCTCCGGCATGAGGCCGTGTTCGTGAACGCTGGATCATAGACCATCATGCCGAAGTCGTCATCGGAGACCTTGATCTGGCGGAAGTCCATCGCGCGAACGGCGCCATCATTGATGGCCAGTTCGTAGGTCTGGCCTGTGCGGTTATCGGTGACCGATAGGGAATTCTCGCCCATGTCCGTGCTCCTTTCGTGCCGGCACGTGGCGGCAAATACATTGGGACATCATCATACTCAACACGCATTCCGGCTCTAGAGCCGCTTCTAGTCTAGCGCGTTCCAGCCCAGGGCTGCCCGATGGGCAACCGCTAACGCATCATCGACCAGAGGCCAACCGGATGACGCACTCACGCGGCGCAACGGGAGACCTAGTCTCGGGTCTCCTCCGTGACGCTCTCAAACCGTTTCTCCAGTGCGCTTTGTCGCTCCGCCAGCCCCGTGTAGGAAATCTCCTCTTGGGAGGCCATCGCCACTCCGAACGGAGCCTGCTGCCGCATCCAGTCGGCCCTCTCCTGAGCCAGGGCTCGATATCGATCCCAGGCCAGGTTGCCGAAGATGTCGACACCGTTCTCACTAAACTTGCCTTCGCCGTTCACGGAGAACGCCAGGCAGGTTACGATCGGCAGGCAATAGGCGCCGGCGACCGGCGTGTTGATCGGCACGGGCATAAGCGGCATCGTGTGGCTGCCTCGAGCGTCACCTGTGATGAGGGGAGTCAGCCTGAATGGATCGATCACCTCTTCAACGGCCGGGAATTGCTTCTGATTGCGTATGACCATGACCGGGTCGTCCTTGCCCTGGTAAACACCCGTGATGTTGTGAAGCCGGTCCGTGCTGACAGAGACCGCGGTCTCATCAGGGTACGCCCGGCTGTGGATGCGAGCGACACCGTATCGATCGATCTGACGCAGTAGCGTGAGGATATCGATGTTCTCCTCAGGGGAGTTGAGCCTGACAATCTTGTGCGTGAGGTCGCCCGGCTCGGCCTTGTGATCCATGTCCTCGATGTCGAAGGTGAATCCTTTGCCAACGTCTGGGCTCAGCAGAAATCCTGACGACCTCGACGGGTCGGCGAAGGCGTGATAGAGGGCCATGTTGTACGCGCCCGGGCCGCACTTGTCTGCCGCGATGACGGCGATCGACTCTGCCGGTCTGTGTTCCGGCAACAGATCGAAGGTCACTTCAGCAACTCCCGGTCCTGTTCCGCGCACGTTGCCGCTCGGCGCGGTGGCGAGGAGGTCCTGGCCGGCGCCGTAGTTGCCCTCTTCCTTGGCGACCTCGGCCGCGGCATCGAAGGCAGCGCGGCAGGCTTTATGGACCGAGCTTGAGCTTGTCCCCATCGTGTGTGTTGTGAGGATTGCGATGTCGTCGCCCGTGTTGGTGATCTTGTGGTCGAGGGCCCAGTCTTCTTGACTGATGAGATCTTCGACTACTTCGAGCATCCTCTGGGAAGGCTGCGTATGACCGCCCGGGGATCCACAGTCAGCCTTGATCACGGTGAAGGTTAGTTGATCTATCAAGCGAGGCTCCTCAAGTTACGCCCGCACCGTGACCATTCTAACACCTGCTGTGGGCACTCTCGTCTCTCTTGCGACAGAACGGCCAAGGTCAGTGCTGGGACTCCCTGTGTGTTGGCGGGAGCATCCTACCTCGGCCCGTTTGGGGTGTCAAGAATCCAGGGACTTCAGCCTAAGAGCCGCTACGACGTATAATGTTGGAGTTCCTCCGGCGACCGCCGAGGGGCGACGTAGCAATCACGAGGCCTACGTGGCCAACCCGTCCAACGAGCCTCTTGATCCTGCGATTTCACACATCGCAGCTTGGTCTCCATTCTCCTTGGCGCATTATACGCGAGTGGTAGATGGCCATTAAGACGTGGGTCGGCAGATTCGCAATTGTCAAGGGCGAGGCCCAAGAGGAGAGTACGCTCCTTCGCTCCTATCCGCGTCAGCGTCCCGACGAAGAGGAGGACGAACTCTACGTTCTCGTCGAGCCGTCCGCCGAAGCTAGCGAAGAGTACACCGGCCAGCTCGTCGACGCCATCGGACGCATGTACAGGCAGGACGCGCTGTCAATTACGGGCGCCGTCCTCCGGGCACTGAAGAGCGCACATCAGCAGCTCCGAGACTGGAACGAACGCAGCCTGCCAGAGCATCGCATCAGCGCGGGCGTCAGTTGTCTGGCTGTTCGCGAACACTCGGCGTACCTCGCGCAGGTTGGGCCGTCAGTCGCATACCACGTAGGCAGCGGGCGCTTCCAACGCGTCGCGCCCGAAGGTTCCGCACTAGAACCGTTGGGCCAAACTGATGCGGCCGAACCCGTGTTTAGCCGCTACGAGCTGGCACCCGGCGACCTCCTGCTCATCGCGTCGCCAAAGATCGAAAAGCTCCTCGACGAAGGCGAACTGCGTTCGATCCTGCTCCGTGGCGGGGACGAGGCGCTCGTCGAACTCTTCAAGATCGCCAGCGGCCAGCAGGATTTCTCGTTGGTGCTCCTGGCCTGCGTTGTCGAGGCCGAAGAAGCAGTTGCGGACCAGGAGCCAGTGGCCGTGGGCCAGGTACCTGAAGCTCCGCTCGAGGCTGACGAGCCAACCGAATCAGAAGCCGCCGCCGCGGCCGCCGCCACCGGCACGCCGGCGCAAGATGAGGTTCCGGCTCCGCCCGCCGGCCTATCCGAGCCCAAAGTCCGTCTGAAGGGCCCGGAGTCAGACATCCGCTACCGCCGTCCGGGCGGACTGGCAGCGTCGATCCCGAACATCCCCCTCCCGGCCGCGCTCGTGGTGCTCGTGGTAGCGGTGGTCGCGTTCCTTGGCGTCTGCTTTCTGCCAGACCAGCTGCGAGAGAGCAGCGAAGACCAGTTTGACGCCAGCATTGCGGCCGCGCGGGTCGCTCTCGACAGCGCGATAGCCAGCGACGACGCGGCGGAACAGCGGGGGTTCCTAGACGCGGCGGACGCCGCCATCCAGGACGCCGCCATCGAAGTCCCGGACAGCGAGGAGGTCGCAGCCCTTCGCCGGGAATTCGATGAGTTGAAGCAGAAACTCGACGCCGTGCTTGTCCTGCCAGACCTCGACCTGATCGTCGACATCAGCGAGCGGATACCTGGCGCTGTATCGGCGAAGGACCTCGCACTCGGCGGCGGCGGCGCCTACTTCCTCGACCGCGAGCAGGGGCGCGTGATTGCGGTGTCGCTGCTGGGTCCGGACCCAGATGTGTTCGTCCTCTTCGAAGCCGGCGACCTCGTCGGCGATCTCGTCGCCGGCCAGCCCCGGTACATCACGTGGGCCGACGACCTGAACGCGCTGCTGATCCTCGATGACGAACGCAACCTGATCGCCGTGACACCGCCAGCGGCCGGCCGCCTGCTCACTGTGCGAAGCGCTGATACCTGGAGTTCCGCAGACGGCATCGATCATTACGATGACGGGCTGTACGTGTTGGACCGCGCGGGGAACCAAGTCTGGCTCTATCTCAGCAGTGAGACCGGCTTCGACAGCGAGCGCCGTCCCATGTTGGACGCCTTCGACCTGGAAGAGGTCGTCGAGATGGCCGTCGGCGACGTGATCTATCTGATTATGGCTGACGACACAATCGTGCGATTCCCCGGCGGCGCGACCCTGCCGTTCACGCAGGCCGGCATCCCGGACCCGCTCTCGTCGCCCGCGTCGCTCGTACCCGCGCCCGATCTCGGCATGCTCCTGCTCGCTGACACGGGCAACAGCCGGATCGTGGTCTTCACGCCGGACGGCACGTACCTGCAGCAACTCGTGAGCCCATCATTCACCGACCTTCGCTCGATCGCGCTCGACGAGCCGAACGAGCTGCTGTACATCCTCGTTGGCGGCATACTCTACCGCACACCGCTGCCACCTCTGCCACCAGAGGACGCCGGCCCAACGCCTCCGACTCCTACCAGCACGGACGATGACACGACTCCGGACGACGCCGAGGTCCTGACCTACGAGGTGGTGAAGCGCGAGGACGTCAGCGAGGGCAGCCTTGTCCTGGTGGCCTTCAGCGTCAGCGTATCGAGCGAACCGACCAAGGCCGAGCTGGAGGAGATCGCGAACCAACTGATCGCCGAAGAAACGGAAGTGCTGGACGTGAACGCGATCGGCTTCTTCTTCTACCTCCCGGACAGCGACACCAGTGGCCCCTACACCGCCGGAACAGGAGACTGGGCCCCGAACGGCAATTGGGACGACGCGGACACCGTCGTGGCCGGTGACTACTCGACGCACGAGTTGGCGATCTTGGCGGGCAGCATTCTGCCGCCATAGCCGTGAAGATCCTCGGCATCGAGACGTCCTGTGACGAAACGGCGGCCGCCATTGTGGAAGACGGCCGCTACATCCTTGCCAGCGTGATCGCGTCCCAAGCGGAACTCCACAATAGCTACGGCGGCGTCGTTCCCGAGGTGGCGTCCCGGCAGCATTTGGAGGCGATGTTGCCCGTGATTGAGGCGACGCTGGCCGAGGCGTCCTGTCGCTGGGACGAGTTGGACGCCATCGCCGTCACGTCGGGACCGGGACTGGTCGGGGCGTTGCTCGTCGGCGTGAACGTGGCGAAGGCGCTCGCCTACGCGAAGGGCCTGCCGCTGATCGCCGTCAACCATCTGGAAGCGCATCTCTACGCAAACTGGATTGGCGAGAACCAGGCCGCCATCGAGGTTCCGGAATTTCCGCTCTTGGGCCTGGTCGTTTCGGGCGGCCACACGGACATGGTGCTGATGACGGGCCATGGGCAGATCAAGCGGCTCGGACGTACGAGGGACGATGCCGCCGGTGAGGCGTTCGATAAGGTCGCGCGGCTTCTGGGACTGGGGTTCCCCGGCGGGCCCGAGATCGAACGGGTCGCGGCCGGCGTTGAACACTCCAACGTGCGCTTGCCGCGCGCCTGGCTAGGGACCAGCGATGACGTGAGCTTTAGCGGGTTGAAGACGGCCGTGCTGCATCTGGTGCGCGGCGAGAAGGGGCCGCCTCCACCGATGGAGCAGACGGCGGCCGCGTTTCAGGATGCCGTGGTTGACGTGCTTGCGACCAAGGCGGCGCGAGCCGCCGTACGCGAAGGCGCGAGCGCCATCTTGCTCTCCGGAGGCGTGGCAGCGAACGGCGTGTTGCGGCGCGTGATCGCCGAACGCGCAGCCGTGCCGTTGCACGTCCCGCCCCCGATTCTCTGCACGGACAACGGCGTGATGGTTGCCGCGTGTGGGTTTTATCGCTCGCGTTACGCCGGCTGGGACCTGGACGTCTCCCCCAACCTGCCCGTGGACCAGGTGCAACCTACCGGTTCCCCGGTGCAACCTACCGGTAGCCTTGTTCAACCTGCCGGTGGCGCGGCGCAACCTGCCGGATCCTAGGCGTCAAGAGAAGGCACAGCTACCGCAGCCTCCGTTGGTGCACTCTTGCTTGTAGAGGGCTAGCAGGCCTTGTTGGCGGCGAGCGTTGAGTTCCGGCGCTTCGCCGTTGTCGCTGAGCAGTTCTTCCAGGAAGGCCAGCCTGCCGTAGCGAACGGACGTGGGGAGCGTGCCGAACTGGCTGTGCGCCAACCTCGCGGTCTGGAGGTCGCCGGCGCGGTAGGCCACCGCGGCGGCCCAAGGCAGGACGGCGTTGACAAGCAGCTCGATGGCGCGGGGCCGATCAGCGCGCCTGGAGAGCGCCGTACCGGGCGGCCGGGCGCCATGTGCGCCCGCCAGTACTCATCCGCCGGCACGGACCAGTCCCGGATCAGCGAACTGCTCCCGAGTGATCGTGCGGCGGCGGCCACGCCTGCGTCCGCTAGCAGGCCGTGATGCTTTCTGAGGAGGCAGGCGAGCCCGGCCAGCCGCCGCGCCGGATGGTTCGCCGGCCTCTGCGAACTCCTCGGCGGGTCAACGTGGCTCGTACCGCCTGCCGCCTGCCAAGCGGCCTCCAGCCTGCTCTCATGCGAGTCTGAGACGCGGGCTCCTTGCTGGCACGGCAGCCAGCCAGCGCTGCCCAGCAAGAGCGCCTCGGCTTCAACGCCCTCATCGAGCACCGGTTCCAGCCTCGACCAGGGAAGCATCTGCAGGAGAAGAGCTTCCGAGCCGTGTTGGCCTCCTAGGTTGACGCCCGCAACGAGCGCTCCGTACAGTACGCCGGCCCCTGGCTCTCTCTCCATCCTCGAGGCCAGGGTGGCCACTCGCGCTTCGAAGCGCTGCTGCCCCAATGCTTCCAGGGTCGTCCGCACGCGCTCAACTCCGATACGTTGGACGGCGTCATGACACGGCTGCTCCCAGCGTTCCGGCCGCCCCAGCCAGGCCGAGAGGTCCTGCGTCCGCCGCCGCGCCCACGGGGCGAGAGCGACCACGGGGACCCGGCGGCCGCATGACAGCAGCGTGTCCGCTCCAATGTCGTCCTCGAACACAACGTGCAGCACGACGTGGTTGTAGCGCGCATCGTTGTGGTGGCCGTGCGCCCGAAAGTCCGTCGCGCGGACGTGCAGCTCAACGTCACCGATGCGGACGAGGCCGTCAGCCATCTTGACGCGAGCGTGGCGAAAATCTGGACCGGCGCCGCGGCCGCGCAGCCCGGGATGGAGCACGTGGACGCGAGCGCCAGCCAGCGTGACGAGCGCATCGGCCGGGAACCGCTGGCCGCCCCAGAGGCGCGCCAACACCGCTTCCGAGGGCAGTCCGGCGCCGGCCTGATAGCCGGCTGAAGTTTCACGGACAGCGAGGGCTACCATGCCGATCCTTTTTCTCAACTACGCTCCGTCTCGTCACTCGTCCCGCTGCTCCGCCCGCTCTGCGATGATGGTGAGCGCCTCAGCCCGCCACAGCTACGCTTCGTCTCGTCACTCGTCCAGCTCGCCGTATTCGAACCCCGTCCGCTCCGCGATGATGGTGAGCACGTTAGCC
>QIFC01000101.1 GCA_003228685.1 Chloroflexota bacterium | reverse complement strand
TCTGCACAGGCGCCTCCTTTCAGAAGCACCCTGCCACAAGAGGACACTCTTCCCGCAACCTAAACAGGACATTCTACCTGCAACCCAACACTGCACTTGACAATCTCGTTCACCCTGGTATCCTGTGGCTGCCAGCGACCTGTACCAGGCGCTGAGTGAACAGGTTAGGAAAAGCACATCGCTGCTTGGATCCATCGTGACCGAGACGGCGCGCATCAGAAGCATACGTGCGCCCTTTCGGCCGAGCAGCGGCTGAGAGGGTGTTTTGCTACGGGGGTGGTTATGCGGACGATGCTAAAGAGCAAGATACACAGGGCCACGGTCACGGACGCCAATCTGCACTATGAAGGCAGCGTCACGATCGACCCGGTCCTGATGGAGGCGGCCGGCCTGCTGCCGTTCGAGCAGGTGCACCTGCTCGACATCGACAACGGTGCGCGGCTCACGACGTACGTCATCGAGGGCGATCGAGGCAGCGGGCAGATGTGCGTAAACGGAGCGGCCGCGCACCTGATCCACCGCGGCGACACCATCATCGCCATCAGCTACATGACGGTCTCCGAGGACGAAGCAGAGCGTCACGAACCCAAGCTGATCTACGTTGACGAATTGAACAACATCGTGCGCACGGGCCACAGTATTGAGCCCGCGGCGGCTGAGCCAGCCGCCGTCTTGGCATAAAGAGGGGAAGTGGAGGAAGCGGATATGGGTAAATCATGTCGAGTAACAACCAGCGGCATCAAGGCAATGAAACGTCATGGCGAAAAGATCGTCATGCTGACCGCCTACGATTATCCGACGGCACGCCTGGTCGAAGAGGCGGGCGTCCCGGTGATCCTCGTGGGTGACACACTGGGCATGGTCGTTCTCGGCTATGACACGACGCTGCCGGTGACCATGGAGGACATGCTCCACCACGTGAAGGCGGTCTGCCGTGGCACGGAGAAGACGCTGGTCGTTGCGGACATGCCGTTCATGAGCTACCAGGCCGGCCCGGAGGAGGCGCTGCGGAACGCGGGGCGCTTCCTGCAGGAGGGCGGCGCGCAGGCGGTCAAGCTCGAAGGCGGCGTTGTCGTCGCCGAATCCGTCCGCAAGATCGTCGACGCCGGCATACCGGTCATGGGCCACATCGGCCTCACGCCACAGTCCGTCCACCAGTTCGGCGGCTGGAAGGTGCAGGGCAAGAAGCCTCAGGGCGCCGTGCGCGTCATGAACGACGCGCTGGCGTTGGAGCAAGCCGGCGCCTTCAGCGTTGTATTGGAGCTGGTGCCCACGGCGCTGTCCAGCCTGATCAGCAAGCGGCTGCGCGTACCGACAATCGGTATCGGCGCGGGCGCCGGCTGCGACGGCCAGGTGCAGGTCTTCCACGACCTGCTAGGCCTGTACGGCGACTTCGTCCCCAAGCACACGCGCCAGTACGCCAAGATCGGCGATGCTATCAAGACGGCGATCGCGGAGTACGCGGACGATGTCCGCGAAGGGCGCTTCCCAACAGAGGAGCAGAGCTTCTCGATGGATGAGAACGCGCTTGCGGAGTTGCTGACGACAGACGACGATGAGGATCTGCCCGCCGACCGGAATTTCGAGCTGCCGGACTACTTGTCCTTGCCCGTTCTGCCCCCTCGCTAACGGCTCGCGCCTCCGAATACTCTAGCTCATGGAGGTGGCATCCACTGTTGCTGAGATGCGGGCGATCCGGCGCGCCTTTACAGGCGACGTCGGCTTCGTTCCCACGCTCGGGTACCTGCACGATGGCCACTTCTCGCTCGTTCGCGCTGCCAAGGAACAGAACGAGCATACGGTCGCGAGCATCTTCGTCAACCCAACGCAGTTCAATAGTCCTGACGACTTCGAGCGCTATCCTCGCGATGACGAGGGCGACCTCGCCCAACTCCGAGGGCAAGGCGTTGATGCCGTGTTCATGCCATCCGCCGGCGAGATGTACTCCTATGATCCACTAACATCGGTGGACGTCGGAGAGATCACGGAACGGCTTGAAGGCGAGCATCGGCCCGGCCACTTTCGCGGCGTGGCGACCGTCGTCGCGAAGCTCCTTAACGTGGTTCAGCCAACGCGTGCCTACTTTGGCCGCAAGGACGCCCAGCAGCTCGTCGTGATCCGCCGCATGGTGCGAGACCTGCACATGGGGGTAGAGATCGTCGCGATGACCACCATACGAGAAGCAGATGGTCTGGCGATGAGTAGCCGCAATGCGCGGCTCTCGGCCGCCGAGCGCGAGGCCGCGCTTGTGCTCTCGAAGGCGCTCCGGCTCGCGGCCCAACGCTGGCAAGGCGGCGAGCGCAGCGGCGCACGTATCCGGGACGAGTTGCAGGCTCTCATTAGCGGCGAGCAGCGAGCGCGGGTAGACTACGTGAGCGTGGCAGACACCGAGACCTTGGAAGAACTGGACTCGATCGAAGGCGAGGTACTCGTTTCGCTCGCCGTGCACATCGGAGAGGTGCGCTTGATCGACAACATCACGCTGCCATCGCAGATGAAGGAGTTGCTGTGAGCGAAGAGCGCCACATCTTGGTGACCAACGATGACGGCATCGAAGCGCCGGGCCTATGGAAGCTAGCTGAGGTGATGGCCGAGTTCGGGCGGGTGATGGTGGTTGCACCCGCGACGGAGGCTTCCGGTTCGGGCACGATGGTCACCTACAGGAGCGATCTCCAGGTGCAGGAGGTGCCGGAGCGCCTGCCCGGCGTCAAGGCGTACATGGTGGACGGCACGCCTGCCGATTGCGTGCTCATTGGGCTGCGCCGGCTCAAGCAGGGCTGGATCAGCATCCTGGCCGCCGGCATCAACCCCGGCGCGAACCTGGGCGCCGACTTCTTCCTCTCAGGCACGTGTGGCGCCGCCCTCATGGGCGCGTTCCGCAAGGTGACGTCGATCGCGTTTTCGCAGGACCTCGTACCCACGGAAGAGGGCGCTGCCAATCCGCATTGGGAGACGTCTGTGGCCGTGGCGCGTCTGCTTGGCCGGCGTATCGATGAGGAGCAGATCCCGGCGGGCAGCTTCCTCAACGTGAACATGCCGGCCCGCGCGCTCAACGAAATTGAAGGCGTGGCCATCACGCGCGTCGCGCCAGGCGGCTACGTCCATCTCTCAGAGAAGGGGGATGGCATCCACGAGCGGCTGGAACGCACGCTCGTTGCCGACACGAGGCATGCCCATCCGGGGACGGACATCCGCGCTGTCATTGATGGCTACGTCTCGATCAGCCCGCTCGATACCAGCCTCTACCACGAAGAGCACATGCGCCAACTGGGCGAGACGGTTGGAGAACTCACTACGGAGCTAACGCGCGGCTGACCTGACGGTCCTGTCTGACCTGCGGGTCGGATTGCATCTGCCCCGCATCCGCGCCTAGTCCGCAGCGCTATGAAGGCGGCGGGCAGCCACCCGGGTTGAACTGCAGGATCACGCCGAGGATGTCGTTCGCGAGGTCGATGACGCCATCTGGTGAGCCACGGTTCCAGTTGCTGCCCAAACCACGGCCGATCATGGCCGCCGGGCGGTCCCAGTTCTCATCACCAGGCAGGTAGCCGCCGGGGGCGAAGTGGACGATCACACCAAGGACGTCGTTTGCCAGGTCGATGACGCCATCACGCGGGATGGAGACATCGTAGTAGTCGTTCTTGTTGTATGGGTCGCGGCGGCCGCAGGCCGTGTCGTCCCGTACCTCGGCGGCGGTCGGGACGCCGTCGTTGTCGTCGTCGCGCAGCTTGCCGTTCGGTTGCTTGGCAAAGCCGACGGTGCCAACAAGGGGCGTGCCTGTCGGGCTGTCGGCGCAGTCTGGGTTCTGGAACAGGTACACGCCGATCGTTCCAGGTAGCTGGTAGGCACCAAGCGTGATGTCGAACCAGACATCGCCGGTTCCGGTGCTGTCGTCGGGGTCGGGGATACAACCAAAGACGTGGATCGTCGGTGGGTTGGTCTTCGTGTAGGTCCCGGTCAGCAGCGTGTGCGCTTCATCGACGTCACCGTAGATGAAGTTGCCGCTGCCGGAGCTGGGGAATTCCGGTCCCGGCGGCGGGCCGCCAGGGAAACCATCGCCTGTGATGCCGGGATACGCTTCCGGGTTGATGTCCACGGCCGTGTTATCCGCGTAGCAGTACGGTCGCATCTCCAGCGTATTGTCGCTGGTGTCGTGCTGAAGGTCGGCGCGGCAGTAGATGTAGACGCCTGGCACGTCCCCAGTGCACTGGTCGTCTGTGCAGTCCGCGCGGAAGAGCCTCGTTGTGATGTAGTAGATACCGCTCAGGTCGACCGTGTCTGGGTCGAACGAGTCGAACGGGTTCTGCGGATCGTCGCCACACTTGGCGGCGCTGGTCTTGGACAGCTCGTCTTCGTCCGTGCAGCCGTCACCGTCGAAATCGAGGGTGCTGACGGCGGTGCGGCGCCACGGCGCTGGGTTCGGGTTCTGGTTCGACCCGCCCTTGTCGTAGGCCTGGACAGACTGCAGCGCCAGGTCCTCGAAGGTTGGGTCGCCTTTTGGCGTGCCGGCCTTGCAATTGGCGTTGTTCTGGTTGTACCAGATGTTCACGGTACCGTCTGAGACTCTGTCCACGTCCTCAGGGCCGGGTTCGGGCGGGTCGACGTCAACCGTTGTGCCAGTCCCTGGGTCCAAGATCATGACTCTCCAGATGACGTTTGGGCCCGTGTCGTCCGGCGAGCCCACTTCCTCGAAGCAAGACGTGACAATTGTGCAGGGAACTGCGCCACAGACATCGCCCGGGGATGTGCTAGCCGGGTACAGAAAGCCGTAGCCCTTGCTGGGTGCTTGGGTTGTGTACGGAGGTGGTGGCGGCGGGCCGGCCAGCTCGTCAGTGCCCGGCTCTGAAGAGTCCTGGAGGTCGCCGGCTACGCATTCGGCTGGATCCCTGGCGGCCAGCGTTTCGCAGGTGTCCTCCCACGTTGGCGGTGTGTCGCCCGTCGGCGCGATGCCGGCGTTTGCGACGTCGATGTTGCATTGGAGGGCGGTCTTGACCTCGTTGTTGCTCGTCGCGTGGTCCGTCTTGGCGATGCAGTAAAAGGAACCCGCGCCGGTAGCAATGTCGCCGACGAGAATATCGGATACACCTCCCAAGCTGCCGTCGTTGGCGATCTTCGTCGGTGTGGGGTCAGTTGCCGACGCCGGAGGAGCGTCGTTGTTCATCCCTACGGTGACGATGACCAGGGCAAGCGCGATCAGCGCGGCTGAAACGCCGGCTGCGCGCCAGAGGCGTGTTCGCGCCGCCGTGTAGTCGATGCGAATACCATCCATTGCAGACATCTCCTCGGTACCTCAAAGAGCGGGGAGTTTTTTTCTATTTAGAACCTCGCGCGTCGTATTGTCAACCCCGGCCGGGCTCCGGGATGCCCGGTCCGATAGCTATCACTCCCTGCCCCTCTCCCATTTGGGAGAGAGGCGAACGGCCAACCCGCAGGTTGGCCGTTCGCCGGGATGGCGCGCTGGTGCTAGAATGTGGGGGCATTATGTCCGGACACTCTAAGTGGTCGACGATCAAGCGCGCGAAGGGTGCGAACGACGCGAAGCGCAGCCAGATCTTCACGAAGCTGGCTCGCGAGATCGCGGTGGCTGCGCGTGCGGGCGACCCCAACCCCGATGTGAACCCGCGCCTGCGGCTCGCCATCGACAAGGCCCGAGACAGCAACATGCCCAAGGACAACATCGAACGCGCGATCAAGCGCGGCTCCGGCACGGCCGAAGGCGAGGCGCTTCAGGAGATCACCTACGAGGGCTTCGGCCCCGGCGGCACCGCGATCCTAGTTGACGTGCTGACGGATAATCGTAACCGCGCCGTGGCTGATGTACGTAACGCCTTCACGCGCGCCGGCGGCAACCTGGGTGAAACCGGCAGCGTCTCCTGGCAGTTCGAGTCGCGCGGCCTGATCGTGCTCAACCCCAACGGCGGCGACGCTGAGGAGCTGGCGCTCCAGGCGATGGATACGGGCGCGGACGACGTTCGGGTGGAGGGCGGCTCTGTCGAGGTCTACACGGCGCCCGATGCGTTGGCTGAGGTGCGCAAGGCGCTGTCGGAGACCGACACGCCCGTCGAATCGGCTGAACTCATGAAAATGCCGAAGAACGTCATCCCGCTGGACGACGGCAAGGCAAAGGCCGTCCTGCGGCTCCTCGACGCGCTCGACGACCTCGACGATGTCCAGCGCGTATCTACGAACGCGGACTTTCCTGAAGAGGTGCTCGCCTCCTATGGGGAAAACGACGGCTAGAAGCGCTCCGAAGGCAAAAGGCCCGCGCCCCGCGCACAACGCTCCGCGCTCCTCCTCCGCTCCGCTCGTCATCCTAGGCGTCGATCCCGGCCTCCGCGTTACGGGTTGGGGCATCGTAGGCGTCCAGGACGGCGCCCTGTTTTCGCCGGCCTGCGGCGCCATCCCCACGCAGGCCAAGCGGCCGACGGAGGAGCGGCTCCACCACATCTTTCAGGAGCTATGCGACGTGATCGCGCGCTGGCGGCCCGCCGAAGTCGCGGTCGAAGATCCATTCGTCGGCGAGAACGTGCGCTCTGCGTTCGCCGTCGGCGAAGCGCGCGCCGTCGCGCTGCTCGCGTCCGCTCAGGCCGGCCTGGCCGCGAGCGCCTACGCGCCGGCGGAGGTGAAGCTCGCCGTCACGGGCTACGGCCGCAGCGACAAGACGCAGGTGCAGGAATTGGTCCGCGTGCAGCTCGGCATGGTCGAAGCGCCGGAGTCTACGGACGCGGCCGACGCGCTCGCCGTCGCGCTGTGCCACCACATGAAGCGCATCGAAGCGGCGCGGCTGGAGCGAGCGCTGTGATCTCCCACATCGATGGCGTCCTGCGGAAGAAGAACGAGGATGAGTTGAGCATCGAGGTGGACGTTGGTGGCATCTGGTACGAAATCAACCTGCCCGCCTTCGTCTGGCGGACGTTCGAAGAGGTTGAGCTAGGTGCCGATGTGAGCCTGGAGACATTCCACTACGTCATGGAGCGCCAGCCTACGCCCAGGCTCGTCGGTTTTTCACGTGAGATTGAGCGTGACTTCTTCAAGAAGTTTATCGAGGTGCCGAAAGTCGGGCCGAGCATGGCGACGCAGGCGATGATCTTCTCCGTCTCGACCATCGCAGCCTGGATCGAGCAGGGCGATACGGCCGCACTCAAGCGCCTGCCCAAGATCGGTGCGCGCACGGCCGATACGATCGTCGCTCAACTCAAGGGCAAGGTCTACAACGAAGCGATGCTGCAGGACGAGGGCTTCTCGGCGGCGGAGAAGGAAGAGGCGGCCTCGCTCTCGGAGATGCAGCAGCTTGCGGTGGCGGGCTTGGTCCGGCTCGGCTACAAGCAGACCGAAGCGTCGAGTTGGGTCGAGGCCGTTTCCGCCAACGGCGATGGCGAACCGCGGGACGCCGAAGAGATCATCCGCGCCGTCTTCGCCCAGCGCAGCGAAGAGATCGGTTAGTGATCCGGCTCGTCCGGCTGAAGCCCGACCCGCGATGTTGGCGAGACAATGGCTGCCTCAGAACGACGAGTCGTGCCATGCTAAGATAAGGCGCTGTGAAAGTAGCCTTCGCTCTCCTCGCCGACGCGGCGAACGTCTCCCGGGAAGGAAAGCTCAACATCCTGGGCGCGTTCGACCGTATCTACGGCGCCAAATTCCCCCTCCGCTGGCCGCGCATGGTGCTCGTGACGAGATTCGAGGCCTCGGCGGCAGAGTTTGGCTCGGAGAAGTCGCTTGAGATCATCACGATGGACGCGGACGGCAAGCAGCTTGGCAAGGCGTCGGGCAAAATGAAGATCGGCGAGGGCCGCACCGGACGTCAGATCAAGATCAACCACGTCCTGCCCATGGGCATGACGTTCCCCGCGCCCGGCGAATACAGCATTGAGGTCTTGGTCAATGGCGAATCGAAGGTCACCGTCCCGCTGGAGGTCGTCCAGCGCGAGCAGAAGCAGAACGGCCAGGTCGAGCCAGAGCAGCAGGGGACGAGCTAAGCCGTAGCCGCCGCCTCTTCGTAGAGTGCTCGGAGGCGGCGCGTTGTCTCTCCCGGCTCCCCCGAGTCCACATCGCGGCCATCCACCGACACTAGCGGCAGCACACCGGCTACGGCGTTCGTGAGGAACGCCTCGTCCGCGTGGCGCAGGTCGTCGACCGTCAGCGTCGCCTCGCTGGCGGCGATACCCGCAGATGTCGCCAGCTCCAGCACGGCGCTTCTGGTTACGCCGGGCAACGGGCCGTCCGCGATGGGCGGCGTCAGCACGTCGCCACCGAGGACGATGAATACGTTCGCCGTGCTCGACTCGGCGAGAGATCCCGTGGTGTTCAGGAGCAAGGCTTCGCCTGCGCCGGCCCGGAGGGCCTCACGTCTCGCCAGGAGGTTATCCAGATAGCTGAGCGACTTGATGTGGGTGAGGGGAGACGTTTCGTTCCGGCGCACGGAGGCGATCGTGGCGGTGATGCCATGTGCGTACATCTCCGGCGGGTAGTCCGTTGCGGGCCGGGCCTGCAGCAGCAGCGCTGGTTGGCCGTCTTGAGCCCCCGCCGTCAGCGTCAGACGCACTCTTGCGTCGGCCACGCAGCAGCGTTCAGTTAACTCCTTCACGATCTCCGGCAGCCGCACCACGTCCGCCGGGACCACGATATCGAGTTCGTTCGCGCCCGTGCGCAGGCGGGCCAGATGCCGGTCCAGCAGGTAGACGTGGCCTTGCCGCGCGCGAAACGTCTCGAAGAGGCCGTTGCCGCGCAGCAGCCCTGCGTCGTCAGCCGCCACGCGCGCCTCGTTCGATGGGAGGAACGCGCCGTTATTGTAGGTCCACGGCCCACTGTTCATGTTCGCAGCGGCGCGCGGGCCCCCGCCGGCGCGCGGGCCCCGAGCAGCACACGTGCCATCGCGGCGCCCTTGTGCAGCGTCTCTTCGTATTCGAGAGCGGGCTGCGAATCCGCGACGATGCCGCCTCCAACGTGGAACGAGGCTTGTCCGTCCTTGATCGTGATTGTCCGAATCGCGATGTTCAGGTCCATTGCGGCATCCAGGCCGATGTAGCCGATCGCGCCCGTGTAGACGCCGCGCGCGACGGGCTCCAGCTCATCGATGATCTGCATCGAACGGATCTTGGGGGCGCCCGTGATCGATCCCCCGGGGAACGTCGCGCGCAGCAGGTCGACGACGTCGCGGTCTCGCCGGAGGCGGGCGTGCACCGTCGACGTGAGGTGGTGGACCGTCGCATACGTCTCCAGCTCGAACAGGCCGTCCACTGTGACGCTGCCGATCTCGGCGACCCTGCCCAGATCGTTGCGTTCGAGATCGACGATCATGACATTCTCGGCGCGGTCCTTCTCGCTCGCCAGCAGCTCCTGGGCGAGGGCGCGGTCAGATTCGAGGCAGGCGCCGCGGGGGCGCGTGCCCTTGATCGGGCGCGTCTCGATGGTGCGGGTGCGTGGCTCGTAGCGCAGAAAGCGCTCCGGCGACGATGACAGGACGCTGAACTCTGGATAGTTGAGGAACGCGCCGAACGGTGCCGGCGACTGGGCGCGGAGGCAGAGATAAACGTCGAAGGGGTCAGCGCGACAGGCCGCCTGGAAGCGCTGCGAGAGATTGACCTGGTAGATGTCGCCCGCCTCGATGTATTCGAGCGCCCGCCGCACCGACGCTTCGTAGGCGTCACGGGTGAACGTCGACTGCAGGCAGTGGAACTCCGGAGGCGCGCCGGGCAGCGGGGCGGGCGGGGCAAGCGCCTGTGGCTCAATCGACTCGATGCGGTCGTAGAACGCGAGGTAGCACTCAGGCAGGCCAAGGTCGTCGTCGACGGTGTCGGGCAGCCGCTCGATGTGGCGCTTGAGGCCGTAGCCGAGGTAGCCGGCGGCGCCGCCCTGAGGCCTGCGCCGCCATTCGTCGAGCAGCTCGCGGAGGGCGTCGAACGGGTCGCCCTCGAAGCGCGCGGTGCCGCCGCGCATCCGCTCGACCTCGACGCAGCGCCCCCACGAGCGGAGCACGACCGCAGGCTCCGCGCCCCAGAACGACCGCCGGCCGAGCGCCCCGCCGGCCATCGCGCTGTCCAGCCAGAAGCCGTACGGCTCCGAGCAGGCGTCGCGCAGGTTGGCGAAGTCAGACTGTTGCATAGAGGGCCACGGAACTAGTCATCGGATGATACTCTCAGTTTCAAGGCGAGCGTCGCGCGCGTCAAGGTCTTTTGTAATCAGGGCGGGTCACGTCGGTAATCCGCTCCTGACACCCCGCCGTCACGGGCCCCATGCTAAGATCGAGACGAGGTTCCCTGATGGCTAATTGCAAATGCGGGTGTGGGCAAACGGTTAAACGTGGGCGGGTCTTCGTCGATATGGAGCACCAACTCGAATGGATGATCGCTGGAGGAGCGCGTGAGATGAACGCTCTGCAACCGATCGAGGCTAAGGAAAAGGGCGGTTCTGTGGCTGGAAAGCAAGCCGCAGAAACCGGTCGCCTCCGAGAGGCGAGTTTGAAAGGGGCTGCTCGGTTGCGGGAGATCGCGGCTCGATATCGTAAGGCTCGTGGGTTGCCTGAGAAAGATGCCTGATTTCAAGCTCGTTTCCGACTTCCAGGCGACCGGCGACCAGCCGCAGGCGATCGACCAGCTCGCGGACGGTCTGGCCGCGCAGCAGCGCTTCCAGACGCTCTTGGGCGTGACCGGCAGCGGCAAGACGTTCTCGGTCGCCAGCGTAGTCGAGCGGGTGAACGTGCCGACGCTGGTCCTGGCGCCGAATAGGACGCTGGCCGCGCAGCTTTGCTCCGAGTTCAAGGAGTTCTTCCCGGAGAACGCCGTCGAGTTCTTCGTCTCGTACTACGACTACTATCAGCCGGAGGCGTACATCCCGCGCTCCGACACCTACATCGCCAAGGACGCCGACATCAACGACGAGATCGACAAGCTGCGCCACGCGGCCACGCGCGCGCTGTTCGAGCGTCGCGACGTGCTGATTGTCGCGTCGGTGTCGTGCATCTACGGCCTCGGCGAGCCAGAGGAGTACCAGTCGTTCATCCTCACGTTCAAGAAGGGCGAGCGCTTCGACCGCGGCCCGGCCATGCGCCGCCTGGTCGACATGCAGTACGAGCGCAACGACATGAACCTCGTGCGCGGCAAGTTCCGCATGCGGGGCGACAGCCTCACCATCCAGCCCTCCTACGACGAACTGGCCGTCCGCATCGACTTCTTCGGCGATGAAGTAGAGCGCATCATCGAGATAGATCCGCTCACGGGCGAGCTGCTCGCCGAGCGGGAGCGCGTCGACATCTACCCGGCGAAGCACTTCGTCACGTCGGACGACAAGCTGACGCTGGCGATCGAGGACATCGAGCAGGAGCTGGAGGAGCGCGTTAAGGAGCTGAAGTCGCTCGACCGCATCCTGGAGGCGGCGCGGCTGGAGGAGCGCACGCGCTACGACCTGGAGACGATGCGCGAGACCGGCTACTGCGCGGGCATCGAGAATTACTCGCGCCACCTGGCCCGCAGGGGCCCCGGCAGCACGCCGTGGACGCTGCTCGATTACTTTCCGGACGACTGGCTGCTCGTGATCGATGAGTCGCATATCGCGGTGCCGCAGGCGCGCGGCATGTACCACGGCGATATGTCGCGCAAGCAGACGCTGGTCGATTTCGGCTTCCGCCTGCCCTCCGCGATGGACAACCGCCCGCTCAACTTCGGCGAGATCGAGGACCACATGAACCAGGTGATCTTCACGTCCGCGACGCCCGGCCCGTATGAGTACGAGGTCAGCTCGCAGATCGTCGAGCAGCTCGTGCGGCCGACGGGCCTGCTCGACCCGACGATCGAAGTGAAGCCCACGAAGCATCAGGTGGACGACCTGCTGGAACAGATCAACATTCGTGTCGAGCGCAACGAGCGTGTGTTGGTGACGACGCTGACGAAGAAGATGGCCGAGGACCTGGCCGACTACCTGCAGGAGATGGGCGTCCGCACGCACTACTTGCACTCGGAGGTCGATACATTGGAGCGCGTCGAGATCCTGCGCGATCTGCGGCAGGGCGTGTACGACGTAGTCGTGGGCATCAACTTGCTGCGTGAAGGGCTCGACCTCCCCGAGGTGAGCCTCGTGGTGATCATGGACGCCGACAAGGAGGGCTTCCTCCGCTCGCGCGACTCGCTGGTCCAGACGATGGGCCGCGCCGCTCGCCACCTCAACGGCCAGGTGATCATGTACGCGGACGATGTGACCGATTCGATGCGCTCGGCGATCGACGAGACGAACCGGCGCCGCAAGGTGCAGGAGTCTTACAACGCGGAGCAGGGCATCACGCCGGAGGGCATCCACAAGGCCATCCGCGACATCACCGACCACGTCAAGAAGGTCGCCGAAGAGCGGGGCGAGTACGTCACGACGAAGGACATCCCCAAGGACGAGCTGGCGCGGCTGGTGAAGGACCTTGAAAGCCAGATGAAAGCGGCCGCGAAGAACCTCGAGTTCGAGAAGGCGGCCCTCCTGCGCGACCAAGTCTACGAGCTACGCAAGCAGCTCGTCTCGGAGGCGGAGACGCTTCACCAGTTCGCGGAGACGGCCTACGGGTCGCTCGGCGGGCGGAAGCCGCGCCCCGGTGGCGCTCGCGAGACCTCCAACCGCACGCGCCGCGGCAAGCGCCCGCGCGTCCGCTACGGCAAGTAGGCGCGCCGACCCTAGGCTTCTTTCGGCAAGCCGCCGGTGAGGCCCAGTACCAGGCGCATGCAGCGGTGCCCGAGGTCCGCGCCTTCGACGAACATCTTTGGGCAGCCGCCGGCAATCACTGTGATGCTGTGGTTCCGGCAGTACTCCGCCGCCTCGGCCGATACGCTGCCTTCTCCGAACGAGCGGTGCAGCCATACGCGCGAGACGCCGAGTTCAGCGCAGTCCCGCACGATCGCTTCGGCTACGCGTGGCGTCGTCGCGATCAGAACGGCATCGACGCCGCCGGGGATCGATTTCAAGTTGGGGTGGCAGGCGTCGCCTTCGACCTCATCCGTGATCGGATTGACGGCAAACACCTCGTAGTCGCGGTCGCGTAGGGTGCGGTAGACCATATTCGCAGCCTGGTTCGACCGTCGAGAGACGCCCGCAACGGCGATCCGCTTCTGCGCGAGAAAATCGGTCACAGCCTCCTTCAGCGTCATCATAGGCAGTCCTTCTGCCTACGCCGATTTCGCGACGGCTGGCGGAGCCGGCTCTTCGCCGGCGCTGTGCCGCCATAGGAGGGCGTTCTGCTCTCGGAGCAGGCCGATCACTTCTTCGTTTTGCTCCTCCAGCTTGCGCATCGCCTGAATTGGCGGGCAGCTCTCCATGAACGCCTCCATCTTTTCCAGTAGGCCGCCTTGCCGGACGGCCGAGACCGCCTTTCCTACTCCAACGATCGCGATGCCGAGCACGACCAAACCAAGGACTGTTTTCATCGCTTGCCTCCTGCTGACTGTAAACCGCCACTATGGTAGGCAGCCGCAGGCCGGCCTGTATAGAGTCATTCGGCACGAACTGTCAGATTGCTCCGGGTGTCACGCGTTCAGGCGAAATACACGGGCCAAACGGCACGTCTGCTGGGCGGTGGACGTTGATACGATCGTCGGTACAGGCGCGCCAGCCATGATGACCGACGATCACGCCACGACCGACATCGAGTTCAAGACGCTGCCTACCCGCGACCTGTCGGAGGAGGAGCGGGCGGCCATGTTCGGGCTGTTCGATTCCTGCTACCGGCAGGCCAATCACGCCTACCTCCAGGACACGATAGACCGGCTCGAGTTCGCGTCGCTCGCGCGGCAGGGCGAGACGCTCGTGGGCTTCGGCCTGGGTGAGCTGCGCATCATGGACCTGCCGCGCCTGCCGCAATCGGCCGTCGTCCTGGGAGGCCTGACCTGCGTCGTGGACGGATATCGCAGGAGGGGGCTGGGGACCGATCTGGGGCATCGCAACATCGTGGCCAGCGCTCGAGGCGGGCACGATCGCATGCTCCTCTGCGGCCGGGCGGCTCACCCGGCCGGCTTCAGGGTGCTCGTCCGCAACAAGAGCGCTGTGCCGCAGCGAGACGCGACGCCCACATCGTGGCAACAGGAGATCGGGCAGGTGATAGCGGACGCCTATGGCGTCGCGGCCTTCGACCCGCTCACGTTCGCCTGCGCCGGGAGCGGCAAGCCGATCGGCTACCCGGTCCTGGAGCAGGACGTCCTGCCCGCGGAGTGGGAGCTGTTCCGGGCCGTCGACCGCGATTGCGGAGATTCGCTCCTGGGCATCGTCTGGATCTCGGACGCGCCCCCCGGCTGGTAGCGCATGTGGTCTCCGGCTTCCGCCGTGGTACGATCGTAAGAAGGAGACGCCTGAAATGCAGCCCCAACTCGACATTAGCGGTTTCGAGTTCAAGACGATCCCCACCGTGAGTATCACTGTGGAGGACCACCGGCTCATGGAGAAGCTGTTCGACGCCTGCTACCAGGAGGCGAACCACTCATATCTCGGGAAGTCGCTGGCGCGCCTGCTCTACGTCACGTTCGCATGGGATGAGGGGGGCAACCCGGCCGGCTTTGGCATCGCCGACAGCCTGGTCCATGACCTGCCGGGCCTGCCGCAGACGACGCTCACGCTGGGCGGCCTCTGCTGCGTCCTGCCCGAATTTCACCGTCGCGGCCTCTATGGCGCGCTGGAGGCCCGCTCGATCGGGGCGGCAGGAGTCGTTTCGGAAGGACGCTGGATGACCTGCGGGCGGCGGTCGCCGGCGTCTACCGCGTCGAGAACTTCGACCCGGAGACGTTCGTTTGCCCCGGCTCCGGCAAGCCGATCGGCTATCCGGTGATCGAGCCAGAGGCGGAAGCGGGCGAGTGGGACGTCTTCGAGCCCGTCGACCGCGAACGCGGCGACGTTCTCCTCGGCATCGCCTGGACTCCGACTGCGCCCGAGGGCTGGTAGCGCCCGCGGGCTCGCTCTCACGCCGTGGTAGGATCGGCGAGAGGAGACGCGTGAGATGCTGCCCGAGACACGGATCCCCAGCTTCGACTTCAAAACGCTTCCCACGGCGGACGTCTCGCCGGACGACGTCGCGCTAATGCACGAGCTGTTCGACGCCTGCTATCGAGAGGCGAACCATGAGCATCTCGACAAGTCGCTGGCCGTGCTTCGCCACGTCACCTTCGCACACCGCGACGGAAAGCCTGCCGCGTTTGCTCTCGCCGACAGCCTGATCATCGACCTGCCGCGCTTGCCGCAGACGACGCTGACGCGGGGCGGGCTCTGCTGTGTGCTGCCGGACTTTCGCAGGCATGGCCTGTTCGGCGCGCTGATGGCACGCTCGATAGGCGCGGGCGAGATGCGTTCGCCCGAGCGCATGTTGACCGCCGGCCGCATGGCCCACCCCGGCGCCTTCAGGATGCTGGCGGTCCGGCCCGGCATTGTGCCCAAGCCCGGCGTTCCACCAACAGCGTGGCAACAGGAGGTCGGGCAGGCGATCGCCGACAGCTACGGCGTCGGGAACTTCGACCCGGAGACGTTCGTCTGCGTCGGTTCTGGCAAGCCGATCGGCTACCCGCTGATGGAGGTCAAGGCCGAGGAACATGAGTGGCAGGTCTTCGAGCCCGTCGACCGCGACCGCGGCGACGCCCTGCTAGGCATCGCTTGGAACCCGGACCCGCCCGAGGGGTGGGAAAAGGCGAGTGCCTAAGCACCAGCTCGGGCGCCGCGACGCACATCGCGCTGCTGCGCGCCATCAACGTTGGTGGGACCAAGAAGATCGCGATGGCCGACCTGCGCGACTTCATGGGCGCGCTGAGATTCCAAGACGTGCAATCTCTGCTCCAGACGGGCAACCTCGTGTTCCGGAGCGATGCTGGGACGAACGCCGATCTCGAGCGGCTCCTGGAGACCGAGGCCAAGAAACGCCTGGACCTCGACACCGACTTCTTCGTCCGCAGCGCAGAGGAGTGGGAGGCGGTCATCGCGCAGAACCCGTTCCCGGACGAAGCCGCGAGCGATCCCGGCCATCTGGTCGTGATGGCACTGAAGGACGCGCCCGCTGCCGCCTCGGTGAGTGCGTTGCGGGCCGCGATACAAGGACCCGAACTCGTGAGCGCCGCCGACAAGCAACTCTACGCCGTCTACCCGGCTGGCATCGGGCGCTCACGCCTGACGCTCAAGTTGATCGAAAGCGCGCTCGGCACGCGCGCCACCGGCCGCAATTGGAACACAGTCCTGAAGCTCGCCGCGCTGGCGGGGACGCCGGCCGGGTAGAGGCTAAACGCGGTTGAGGCGTGCTTAGGACGCTTAAACCTGCCGGGGCGCCTGGCTAATTCGCCTAAGCCAGAGTTCCAGATTGGGATCTGATGGGCGACCTGCAAGAATCTCGGCATCAAACATGAGCTGATCACCAAGACGATGGCAGATGGCATACTTGCGACCGCTTCCACATCTACATTGGCCTTCTGGTGACGTAGCGGCGAGGACGTAGGATGGCCGATGCGGTACTGCGCTTCCTAGCCAGACACCGCCGCGGCCCAGGATATCACTAGTTCGAGACCACACTTCGGTTTTGAACAACCACAGTGCCACATGTTCGAGGTATGTGCGTGTCGCGCCTTCAGACCATGACCACTGCGTACTCTGTGGAAATATTGGACAAGCCCAAGAGTCCCCAGCCACGTCGACGCTTAGGTGTGGATGGGTTGGGTAGTAGCGCAATGAGATTTCGGGTGCAATCAGACGAGCCTTGGGGTGGACTGGGCCTGCGGGACCAGCTAGCCGATCGGGATACCGGACTTCGACTAGATAAGGTCTCTGCGAAATTAGGAGACCCCTGAGCCCTTCCGTGATATCATCTGTACCGAATGAAGCTGAGGAATCGATGTGACTGATCCTACCTCGGTAGCCGACCTCAACGGCTGCATCAGCGTTGAGGTCACAGATGACCTGGTACAGATCTTCCGCAGGTGGAATGGGATCCATCGTCACGCGCCATCCGCCGTAGGGCAATCCGCCAGGTGAGGCTAGAGGAAAGGCCCCTGGGTAGTACTCGGAAATCTCCGTTCCTTCGTGCTCCCAGAGGCCCTCGTCCATCTCCAGTGCCTATACCTGTCCGCCGTGTGGACGTTCCGGCTTCACAGGCCGTCCTGGCGGATCCACTGGTGGTCGATCGGGCGGTGGGCCAGGTGGATCGTGTGGTGGGCCAGGCGGGTCATGTGGCCTCCCGGGAGGCGAGTCGTTTTTGCGGGGCATAATACCCTCCTCTATTGGTGCCGTTGCTCTATTGCAACAACGGCTTACGAGCGATACTCTTATTCTAAGGCCCTGGTGTTGCTGCTGTCAACTACAGTTGCACACGTAAGACAGATGGAGAGGTGACGCGATGGCCAGGATTACGTTGAGGCGTTTGGGGCAGGAACTCAGAAGCCGCCGGGCTGACCGCGGTATTCGTGAGGTGGCCAAGGAGGTCGGTGTTAGCGCGGCGACATTGTCGCGGGTGGAACGCGGTAAGCTACCTGACCTGGAGACCTTCGCAAAGGTCTGTGAATGGCTAGAGATAGATCCCGGCGATGTTTTAGGAATTGCCGTGAGGAAATCAGAGTCGGAAGATTCGGGACCCCCGATAACAGCGGCAGCTCACTTTAGAGCCGATAGAGCTATTAGTCCTGAGCTTGCTGCAGCTCTTGCTCAGATGATACTGGCGGCAGACATTATGCTTCAGACTGAGCCCGCATCCGGAGATGTCTAGCCTGTGTTTCAACGCGGTTTCAAGACTTGGTGCGAGAACGTATCGGTCGCGACTCGAGCTGAGCTGGGCCTCGATCAGGCCGAACCTCTACCCGCGTCTTTGGTTGCTGAGAGTCTCGGCGTTGTGATCATGCAGCCATCAGAGATTGTCGACTTGACGCCGCGCCATGTCAGACTGCTCGTAGAAACGGAGAGTGATGGTTGGTCTGCGGTGACGGTTGGTTCGGGGAAAAGAGTTATCATCATTACGAATCCAACCCATTCAGTCGCTCGAACCTCCAGCGACATCATGCACGAACTGGCTCATCTCATTATCGGTCATGAGCCAGCCCGGGTGGTGGTTTCACCCGACATGATACTCGCGGTACGAACCTATGATCAGGGCCAAGAAGAAGAAGCGGCATGGCTGTCCGGTTGCCTTCTCCTGCCTCGACCCGCGCTTCTTGCGCTAAGTAAGGCGAGAACGCCAGATGCAATAGCCTGTAGCGACTTTGGCGTAAGCAAGGCGCTCCTCAACTACCGTAGCAATGTGACAGGTGTTAAGTCCCAGATGGGGCATCGCCGAGCCAGACGCCGCGCCTAGCATGCTACGCGCTGATTTTTGACCATGGCGGTAGGTTGGCTCCAGAGGTCTGTGTTCGGCCACACAACATCGCCCCCGCCGATGGCGGGAGCGATGTTGCTCATGCTAGTGGAATTGCCTGTTGAGAATTAGCGTTAGTCGTAGCTGGGCTTAATCAGCACTCCCAGTCCCACTAGGAGCAGCGCTCCGACGAGGGCGTACCAGTACCAGTTCAGCACCAGGTCGGGTCCGAACCCGGCGCCCGCGTCGGGCAGCGCGACCGGCTCCTCCGGCATGTCCGTCGGCATCTCTGTGGGCGCCTCGGTCGGCACGAAGGTCGCCGTAGGGAACGGCGTGTTGGTCGGCCCCTTCGGGGGCGTGTTCTCGGGCGTGTCGGTCGGCACGTCGGTCGGCGTGGCCGTGTCCACAGGTGTGGCCGTCGGCGTGGCTTCCGGAGTCTTCGTCGGCTGCTTTTCGTTGAAGAACGTACAGGTTACATCTTCGCCCTTCTGCAGGTCGACGATCACTGTTCGCTTTGCGATGTCAACCTTGACGTTCTCCGCGGCGGTACCTTCGCAGGCGATGCTGACAAGGATCCAGTTCGTCATCTTGTCTTCAGTGATCTCATACTTGCCGGCCTCCAGCTCGCCTTGGCTCCGGCATTCGCCGTCGCCTAGGTCGGCGTCGTCCATCCCCGGTATGTCGGTGTCGAAGTCGACCAGCTTGCCTTCGCTCGCCGGGCCGGTCGATTTGCAGATGGTAATACTACTGTCCGCTTCCGTGTCGGCCGATGAGATGCCAGGCTGAACCATCCACCCTGCGGTGGCCAGCACTGCTAGGACGAACCCGGCTATCGGTACGAACACGAAACGGGATAATTCGAAACTACGCTTGTTCATGGTTCCCCCTTGGTAGTTCATCGCCTATGTACCTTCAAACAGCGTGCTCGCCTAATCGTTACGCTGATGCTGTTACGCCGCGCACGCAAGGTCTGGATACAACAACATCGCCCCGGTTGCCCAGGGCGATGCGTTGGTTCTGATGCTAGCTAGGTTCGCTTCAGTGCGCGGCTAGGCTCCGTTTTCGAACATGAGCACCGTGCGTGCGACCTCGCCGGCCTTCATTGCGCGGAAGGCCTCGTTGACGTCCTCCAGCTTGCCGCGGACCGTGATCATCTCGTCCAGCTTGAGGATGCCGTTCAGGTAGAACTCGACGTAGCGCGGCATGTCGACGCGGAACCGGTTCGAGCCCATCGTGCAGCCCTGGATCTTCTTCTCCTGCAGGAAGGACGCGCCGTTCAACTCCACCTTCTGTCCGACCGGGATCATGCCGATGATCGTCGCGGTGCCGCCGGACCGCAGCGCGTCGAAGGCCTGCTCGGCGACGTCCTTGTTGCCGATCGCCTCGAACGTGTAATGGGCGCCACCGCCCGTGATCTCTCTGATCTTCGCGACGGCATCGCCATCGGACGCGTCGACCGTGTGCGTCGCGCCCAACTCCTTGGCGAGGCCGAGCTTGCTCTCGACCATGTCGACGGCGATGATCTGGCCGGCTCCGGCGATGCGGCAGCCCTGGATCGCGGCGAGGCCGACGCCGCCCGCCCCGAACACAACAGTGCTCGTGCCTGGCTCGACTTTTGCCGTGTTCAACGCGGCCCCGACGCCCGTCATGACGCCGCAGCCTATCAGCGCTGCTTGGGCCAGCGGCATGTCATCGCGGATCTTGACGATCGCGTTCTCGTGGAGCAGCATCTGTTCCGCGAAGCTGGAGACGTTCAGGAACTGGAAGACTGCCTCGTCGGTGCCCTCCTTCTTCATCTTCGGAGGCTGGCCGGGTGCGCGGCTCGTCTCGGGGCTGCTGCAGAGCGAGGGGTGGCCGGTCAGGCACTGATCGCAGTTGCCGCAGAACGCGGAGAGACAGGCGATCACGTGGTCGCCGGGCGCGAACTGGGTGACCAGCTCGCCAACTTCCTCGACGATGCCCGCTGCCTCGTGGCCCAGCACGGCCGGCGCTGGATACGGATAGAGGCCGTCAACGAAGTGGAG
This sequence comes from Chloroflexota bacterium, assembly GCA_003228685.1. GTDB lineage: Bacteria > Chloroflexota > Dehalococcoidia > DSTF01 > RBG-16-68-14 > SZUA-185. The sequence goes on along the minus strand of QIFC01000101.1, from coordinate 3,775 downwards.
GTCGCTGTGGCAAACGCCGCTCGCGACCGTCCTGACGAGCACTTCCCGCGCGGCCGGCTTGTCGATGTCGACGCCTTCGATCGTGAGGTCCTGCTTCGGTCCGTGGAATATGGCTGCCTTCATGAATAGTTGCTCCTTTCCAAAAGCGATCCATTCAAGCGACAGTTGGCGCGCGTGTCAACATGAAGCAACAGGATGTTGCCTTATTCGAACATGAGCACCGTGCGCGCGACTTCACCGGCCTTCATCGCGCGGAAGGCCTCGTTGACGTCCTTCAGTTCGCCGCGGACCGTGATCATCTCGTCTAGCTTGAGGACGCCGTTCAGGTAGAAGTCGACGTAGCGTGGCATGTCGACACGGAATCGGTTGGAGCCCATCGTGCAGCCTTGGATCTTCTTCTCCTGCAAGAATGAGGCGCCGTTCAGCTCCACCTTCTGCCCAACGGGGATCATGCCGATGATGGTCGCTGTGCCGCCGGCCCGCAGTGCGTCGAAGGCCTGCTCAGCGACGTCCTTGTTGCCGATCGCCTCGAAGGTGTAGTGGGCGCCGCCGCCCGTGATCTCTTTGATCTTTTCGACGGCGTCGCCTTGCGAAGCGTCGACCGTGTGCGTCGCGCCCAACTCCTTGGCGAGGCCGAGCTTGCTCTCGACCGTGTCGACGGCGATGATCTGGCCCGCGCCCGCGATGCGGCAGCCCTGGATCGCGGCGAGGCCGACGCCGCCCACGCCGAACACAACCGTGCTGGTGCCCGGCTCGACTTTCGCCGTGTTCAACGCGGCCCCGACGCCTGTCATGACGCCGCAGCCGATCAGCGCGGCCTGGGCCAGCGGCATATCGTCGCGGATCTTAACGATCGCGTTCTCGTGCATGAGCATCTGTTCCGCGAAGCTGGAGATGTTCGCGAACTGTGCGATCTCTTCGTCCGTGCCGGACTTCTTCAACTTCGGCGGCTGGCCGGGCGCGCGGCGTATCTCCGGGCTGCGGCAGAGCGACGGGTGGCCCGTCAGGCAGTACTCGCAGCTGCCGCAGAACGCTGAGAGGCAGGCGATCACGTGGTCGCCGGGCGCGAACTGCGTTACCAACTCACCGACCTCTTCGACGACGCCAGCTGCCTCATGTCCGAGTATCGCGGGCGCCGCCATCGGATAAAGGCCGTCCACGAAGTGGAGGTCGCTGTGGCAGACGCCGCTCGCGGCCGTCTTAACGAGCACCTCACGCGGGCCCGGCTTGTCGATGTCGACGCCTTCGATCGTCAGGTCCTGATTCGGTCCGTGAAATATCGCTGCTTCCATGTGTGGCTCCTTTCAGAAAAGCGATCCATTCAAGCGAGAGGCGGCGTCCGCGTCAACATGAAGCAACGGGATGTTGCCCTACTCGAACATGATGACCGTGCGAGCGACCTCACCGGCCTTCATCGCGCGGAAGGCCTCGTTCACGTCGTCCAGCGCGCAGTGCTTCGTCACCATCTCGTCCAGCCGGAGCTTCCCCTGCCGGTAGAAGTCGACGTAGCGCGGCATGTCGACGAACGCTCGATTCGATCCCATGTCGGTTCCTTGGATCTTCTTCTCTCTGAGAAATGCCGATCCGTCCAGCGCCACCTTGTCGCCCTCCGGAATCATGCCGATCACGGTCGCCGTCCCGCCCGGGCGCAGCGCGTCGAACGCCTGGCGCGAGACGTCCGCGAGGCCGATGGCGTCGAACGTGTAGTGCGCGCCGCCGTCCGTCAGCTCGCGGATGCGCGCGACCGGGTCGGCCGCGGTCGAATCGATGACGTCGGTCGCGCCCAGCTCTCTCGCGAGCGCCAGTTTGCTCTGGACGATGTCCACAGCGATGATGCGCAGCGCTCCGGCGATGCGGCAGCCCTGGATCGCGGCCAGCCCGACGCCGCCAGCACCGAATACGGCCGTGGTGGAGCCAGGCTCTACCCGCGCGCAGTTGAGCGCGGCGCCCATGCCCGTCATCACGCCGCAGCTAATCAGCGCCGCGATGTCCAGCGGGACGTCGTCCGCGATCTTCACGGCGGCGTTCTCGTGCAGGAGCATCCGCTCCGCGAAGCTGGAAAGGTCGAAGAAGTCGTGGAGCGCCTCGCCTGTTGCCGCGAGTCTCAGCTTGGGCGGCTCGTTCGGGGCCCGCCGCACGAGCTGTTTGTCGCAGAGGTTGGGATGGCCCGACGTGCAGCGTTCGCAGTTGCCGCAGAACACTGAGAGGTTCGCGATGACGTGGTTGCCGGGCGCGAACTGCGTGACGAGCGCTCCTACGTGTTCGACGATGCCCGAAGCTTCGTGTCCGAGGACGGACGGCGCCGGCCACGCATAGAGGCCATCGACGTAGTGAGCGTCGCTGCGGCACACGCCGCTGGCGACGGTGCGCACGATCATCTCGCGCGGCCCAGGCGTGTCGATCTCCACTTCTTCGATCGAGAGAGGCTGGTGCGGGCCATGGAAGACGGCCGCGCGCATCAGTCGCGTAACCGCCGCGAAGCGTCGACGGCCGCCGCCAGGAACACGTTGCTGCCGTGGAGGTCGTGCTCGCGCAGGCAGGCCTCGGTGAACTTGATCGCGTGCTCGTCCTCGGTGGCCACCGCCTGGTCGATGATGTCCTCGCGCACGTTCGTGATCGCCGGAATCGTTTCGGGTGCCGGCTCTTGGCCGAACGCGGCGTAGATCGCCGCTCCAGCCTGCCAGGCGTGTGCGCAGGCTGCGTCGGCGACCTCCGGAGTGAGGTGTGGCAGGAGGAGGCGGACGGCGCTCGGCCCCGTCACGCAGTGGATCAGGCCGATCGCGTTGGCGTCGTTCACGTTCGCAAGGTACGCGCGAGCGAACGTCTCGGTCATGTCGGACAGAAACAGATCGCGGTCGCTTGTGTCGACGAGGTTGATCACGCCTCCGAACGACTCCTCGTCCAGCCGGAGCAAGCGGTGCGTGATCAGTCCGAGCTGATGCTGATCCTCCAGCGACTGCGTTCGGACTTCTGGGATCGCGGCGGACGGCAAGCGCGAACCGCTGTGGTCCGGCGTGCCTGGTACCGTCAGGTAGCGCGCCGCCCAGTATGCCAGGCCTTCCGCCAACTCGCGCAGCCGCTGCTTACTCTCGCGCCGGCCGAGGTTCCTGACGGCATGGGCGGTACGGATGACGCCGTGCGTCGCGGCCGACACCATCGCGGGCGCGAAGCGGGCCGTCCACGTGTTGACGGCTTCCTGCCACGATGATTCTTCGAGCTCCCGCTCGAAGAAGACCGTCCAGTCCGCCACGCGCTTGATATCGCCCAACGCTTCCCGCCAGCCGTCGCGCGAGATGGGGTTCTGTGGTTTCGGCGCGTCCTGAAGATTGCGCTTGTAACCCACAACCCAGGGGACGATGCCCTCGGAGCGGCCCAGCGTGTACAGCGCTTCGGCGGCCATCGGGCCGTGGTTGGAGAGACCCGGCCCGAACTCGGGTCCCGTGTCGCATAGCACGTCCAGCGCCTCGTCGAGTATCTCAGACTGCTCGGCCATCGTGCCACATCGTAGCAGGTGCGCCCTGGCCCAGGTTGGCGTAGGTCACACTCAGCCCTTGACTCGATTGCTAGACTCTTAGCAAGGGCCTCGCCGCTCGGCTCATACGTACTCTTCGAGTACGCCGTTGCGCCCGTGTCCGTTCAGCACCGCCGAAGGAGGTTCGCATGAACGCATGGGAATACAAAGTTTGTTACGTCGATTTTCGAGGCCGGATCAGCGCAGAAGGGGTGGAGTTCATCCGCAAGAGCGGTGAGCACCGCACCGGGTTCGTCCGCCAGT
>QIFC01000103.1 GCA_003228685.1 Chloroflexota bacterium | reverse complement strand
CGGCTGCGCGATGCGCCGCTTAAAGCCGAACAGGTCGTAGAGGACATTCTAGCTGCAACGTAAAGGAGGACATTCTACCTGCAACCCAACATAGGGAGCGGGAGCACTTGACTCCGGTAGCACTGTAGACGATGTCCAAGTGGCGCCGTATGGGCCGCCGCACACTGCTGGGATCTCAACTTGCGGCAATTCTGGGTACTCTCACTCATGCGCTTCTCGATGCGCTGAACTATGATAGCTTCCATCCTCGTATTGCCAAGCTGAAAGGAAGAACAAATGATTGATGCTCAATGGCGACCGGATGACACGTTTCACGACGTTATCGATGGCGAGTTCAAAGGCGTACTTCGAGTCAAGAAAGCTCTGAAGGAGCTTGGGATTACCTTGGGCAAGAACGTGGTTACCTCACGGGATCCCGGCATGGAGAAGCTACGGGAGGTTCTCTATCGCGATACGATGCCAGAAGGTCTGCAGCAGTGGCAGCTTCCGATTGTCTTTGAAGCAGATGACCGGCCTTCGATGTTCTTTATTACCGTAGGCCAGCCAGATGCCGAAGTTCCGCAGCATGCGCACAAGGACGATAACCTGCTTCGCATCGTGCTCTCAGGCTCCGTGATCCACGACGGAAGGGTCGAACTGACAACTGGCGACTGGGCCCATGTCCCGGCGGGAGAGCCCTACACATTCAAGGCTGGTAAGCATGGCTGCGTAATCATGCACACGTATCACTAGAACGGCCAGCCATGGGGAAAGGGCTTCCGATAGGAGCGCGCCTACCGCCGCAACCCTATCGCGGACACCTTCGCGAGGCCGTTGAAGAAATGGCGCAGCGGCCCCAGACGCGCCTGCGTCTCGGCATAGGTCGTCTCTCCGCGGATCAGCCCGCAGAGGCGGCCCCAGAAACGGTCGCTATGGCGCAGCACGGCCACGCTCGGACGCGCGAACCGAAAAAGGACAGCCTGTAATTTGTACGATATCTCGATCTCGGACATCACCTGCCGGTCTACCGCCGCCTCGTAGCTGGTGAGGTCGTCCGCATCGCCCGCCAGGTAGCGCTGGATCGCTTCCGCCGCGAGCCGCCCGCTCAAGAAGGCGGCATGGATGCCTTCGCCCGACAGTGGATCGACCAGCCCCGCCGCATCTCCAACCAGCAGCGAGTTGCCGCGCGCGATCGGTGCGCCGGCATCACGGAGCGGCAGGTGATGCCCTCGCAGGTTTGTCAGCTTGGCTACGTCGAGATCGAGGAATGCGCACAGCTCGGACAGCCGCTCGCGCAACGCCGGCCCGATGTACTTCCAACCGCCCACGCCGACGTTGACATGATCGCCCTTCGGGAACAGCCAGCCATAGCCTCCGGGGACAGCTCCCATGTCCAATGCGATCGCATCTTCCCAGCGGCTGGCGCTCCCGTTCTGGATCGTTGCATCGCCCTCCAGGGCGACGGCGGCCCGCCGCTGCTCGCTAATGAACCCCAGCGCCTGCGCGGTGATCCCGTTCGCGCCGTCCGCACCGATCACCGTCCTGGCGCGCAGCGTGTCGCCGTTGGACCGGACGATCACGTGACTGCCATGTGCCTCCAGTTCGCGCACCTGTGCGGCGTCCCGGAAGTCGGCGCCCGCTTCGCAGGCCATCTCTGCCAAATATGCGTCCAGCCGGCAGCGCTGCGTCATGTAAGCGAGTGGGTGCGGCCACTCGCGATGGAACGCGCCCCCAAGGCGGAAGCTGACCTGCGCCTTCGTGATCGTCCGCTCGATCACGGGCGTCAGAGCGATGTCGAGTTCGTTCGCCGCCTGGATCGTGACGCCGCCCCCGCACGGCTTGTCGCGCGGGAAGCTCGCCCGGTCGAGCATGATCACCTTCGCGCCCGACCGCGCCAGCAGGCGCGCGGCAGTGCTGCCCGCCGGCCCGGCCCCGATCACGATAGCGTCGTATTCAGTCACGCCGTCAGTCTACCAGCGAGCGGCGCGACCACGGTCGAGTTAGGCGTTACTGGTTGAGCGTGATGATGGCCGCCGACAGCAGCACGATTTGCGTGCCGATGCCCGCCAGGAAGAGCACGTAGCCGGCCGCGCGGTCCAGCGCGTGAAGCATGAAGCCGAGTACCAGGCTCACCGCAAGCAACCCGAGCCCCGTGATGGGGATGCTGAGCAGATCACTCTTGTCGCCGAAGCCCTGGACCGCAAACTTCTCCGGCACGCCTGGGTACTGCTGGAAGACGTAACCCAGCATGACCACAAACCCGGCGATCACCGCGAGCGCCAGTATCTGCGCCAGTGTGTCGTGCCAGAACGGCAGCGCCGCCACCGAGTGCCGCTCGGTCACTTGAGGTAGCGAGACCACTTGACCCAGCTTCTGGTGCCCCTGCAGCTGTTCTGTGAACTGCACCTCATCGGCCACAGAGATCGCGTAGGTCTGCTCCGGCGTCACCACGTAGAGCAACTCCTCGTGCGAACCGTGCGTCGCGTAGAAGATGGCGTCGCCCAGCCCCTCGACCGGCCCGTGGCCAACGTGATGGCCCAGCCAGCTCACGCCCGTCACCTTGGGCGCCGGCAGTTCGCGCCCCGGCACCAGGCGCTCAATGCGGTCCATGGGGACCACCTGGCGAATGTCTCCCCAATGGATGATCAGGCCGTTTCTGTCCAAGAAGTACTTCAGCGTCAGGCAGCTATAGGTCCAGTAGCCAAAGAGGCACCCCAGCGCGAAGAACACCGTCGCCGTGAGATAGAGGCCCAGCGCCGGTAGGTCGATCGGTTGCGTGAACCCCCGCCACAGGAGCGCGCCGGTAAGCGCGAAGCACCAAAGCGTAAGGGCAGCCCCCACCAGCACGCCAAGCGCGCGATGGGGATGCAGTTCGGAGATCACCTTAGGCGTTCACCTCTTGGCTGGTGGCCTGCGCAGTCTTGGGGCGTGTGGGCGTGAGCCAGCCGGCGTACTTCTCGTTCTTGCCACGGATGACGTCGAAATATAGCTGCTGGAGCTGCTTCGTGATCGGGCCGGTTCCGCCTTCGCCGACTGGCCGGCGGTCGACCTCGGTCACGGCGGTCACGTGCGCGGCCGTGCCGGTCATGAAGCACTCGTCCGCGACATACAGCTCGCTGCGGTCGATCGAGCGCTCCACCGTCTCGAGGCCCAGCTCGTCCTTCGCGAGCGTCACGACCGTGCTGGCGGAGATCCCCTCCAGCACGTTGTCTGAAGGAGGAGGCGTGATCAGCTTGCCACCGCGCACGAGGAAGATGTTCTCGCCGGTGCCCTCGGACACGTGCCCGCGATCATCGAGCATGATCGCCTCGTCGAAGCCGTTCTCGTGCGCTTCCGTTCTGGCGAGCGCCGAGTTGATGTAGAGGCCGTTCACCTTCGCGCGGGCCGGGATGCCGAGATCGTCGACGCGGCGCCAGGTCGACGTCATGCAGCGGATGCCGGCGTCAGGGTCCAGATAGTTGCCGAACGGCATGACGAAGATCAGGAAATCGTCCTCGATGTCGTGCAAGCGCGGGCCGATCTCCTCCTGGCTCTTGTAGGCGATCGGCCGGATGTAGACGTCCTCCGTGTAGCCGCTCTGCTCGACTAGCTCAGTCGTGATGTCGCACAGCTCGTCGTCGCTGAGCGCCAAGTTGATCTTGAGGATCTTGCTGCTCATCCGGAGCCGCTCGTAGTGCTCGCGAAGGCGGAAGAGATAGGCTACGTTCTGGTCCTCGCTCCAGTTGCCGCGGATGCCCTCAAAGCAAGCCGTTCCATAGAGGAAGGCATGCGTCTTGATGCTGATCTTGGCCTCGCTCGTGGGAACGATCTCGCCTTGGAAATAGGCCATTTCTTGCGCCATCAGCTTCGGGCTCCTTTCGTAGGTGGTGAGCGCAAGTATAACAGGCCGCCTATTCGCGGCCAATACGGCTATCGTTGCCGGGCAGACCCGGCAGGGGCCCTTGCCTCGCCTTGCTATACTCTCAGCCGCAACCACACTGGTGAGCGGGGGTACTTCAATGGCATACGAGCATCTCATCTACGAACCTGATCCGGACAGTCACATCGCGACCGTCACGCTCAACAAGCCTGAGCGGCTGAACGCCATCAATCAGCAGGACCATCGCGACATCCTGGACCTCTGCGAGCGCATCCAGGACGACGACGACGTCTGGGCCGTGATCTGGACCGGCGCCGGGCGCGGCTTCTGCGCCGGCGCGGACGTCGGCAACCGGCCCGCCGCTGCCGACGCCGCCGCCGAGCCGGGGCTCAAGCAGCTCCTGGACGAGGGTTCCTGGATCAGCCGCCAGGGCCGCGCGCTCTACGCCATCGACAAACCGATGATCGCCGCCGTGAACGGCGTCGCGGCTGGCGCGGGCTTCTCGCTCACCCTCTGTTGCGACATGCGCGTCGGCTGCGAGAACAGCCGCTTCACGACCGTCTACCAGGAGCGTAACCTGCCTCCCGAGGGCGGCATGTCGTTCCTTCTCCCGCGCATCGTCGGCGCCAGCCGCGCGCTCGACCTGGCGATGACGAGCCGCCGCGTCGATGCCGATGAGGCCTACCGCATCGGGCTGCTCGACCGCCTCGTCCCGGCCGCCGAGCTGACGTCGACAGCGCGCGCGCTCGCCGAACAGATCTGCGGCCTGCCGCCCAGCGCCGTGCGCGTCAGCAAGCGCGCCATCCGCCGCGCGCTCGAGAGCGACTTCTCCGAAGCCACGCACTACGAAACCCAGGCAGGCGGTCTCGCCCGCCGCGCACGCCACGACAGCGAAGAGTCGCGCAAGTCCTTCATGGAGAAGCGTCCGCCGCAGTACCTCGGCCGCTAGGAGGCACGTGTGACCGACATCAGCGGCTACATCGACGCGCACCTGGACGACGCGATCGCGCAGCTCGGCGAGTACGTCGCGCTCGACTCCGTCGGCGCCCAGGGCAAGGCGATCCCGGAGACGGCCACGTTTGTGGAGCAGCTCCTCAGCGCGGTTGGCGCCAAGGTCGAGGTGCTGGAGAAGGAGAAGCCGGGCAACCCCGTCGTCGTGGGCGAACTGCCCGGAGACTCCGCGACGACGCTGCTCCTCTACAACCACTACGACGTCCAGCCCGCGGAGCCGTTCGATCTCTGGTCGGGCCCGCCGTTCGAGCTGCGACGCGATGGCGACGTGCTGTTCGGTCGCGGCATCAGCGACAACAAGGGCCACCTGATCTCGCGCCTGCTTGCGATCAAGGCGCTCCAGGACGCGAACGGCGGCACGCTCCCCATCACGATCAAGTTCCTCATCGAGGGCGACGAAGAACTCGGCAGCCCGAAGCTAGAGGAGTTCGTGGAGAAGCACAAAGAGCGGCTCGCGTCGGACGTCTCGCTGCACGAAGGAGGCGGCGTCAACCCCACCGGCCGTCCGCTCGTCTCGCTCGGCGTGAAAGGCATCTTCGCCGTGCAGATGCGCGTCCGGACGGCCGCTCGAGACTCCCACTCCTCCATTGGCGTCACCGTGCCGAACGCCGCCTGGCGCATCGTTTGGGCGCTGGCGAGCCTGAAGGACGCGGACGAGCGCATCCGCGTCGGCGGGTTCTACGACGACGTGATGCCGCCGACCGAACAGGAGGAGGCGTTCCTGCGCGAACTGCCTTCCGAAGAGGAGAATCTTCTGGAGCGCCTGGAACTGAGCGATTTCGTCTGCGGCGTGCGCGGCTACGACTATCAGCGGCGCTTGATCTTCGAACCAACGTGCACGATCAACGGGATCAGCGGCGGCTACGAGGGCAAGGGCATGAAGACCGTCCTCCCGGCCGAAGCCAGCGCCAAGCTCGACTTCCGCCTCGTGCCAGGCCAGGACCCGAGCGACATCGCCGAGAAGTTGCGGAAGCACCTCGATAGCGAAGGGTTCGAGGACGTGGATGTCCGCACGGCGGAGGGCGAGTTCCCCGCCCGCACGAACGCGTCGCACCCGTTCGTCGAGGTCGTGCGCTCCACCGCGCGCGACGTCTACGGCCAGGAGCCGATCACAACACCGAACGCGCCCAGCACGCAGCCGCTCTACCCCATGATGAGCGTGCTAGACATACCGATGGCGTCGGCGGGCATTTCTAACCCGGACGGCCGCGCCCACGCCCCGGACGAGAACATCCGCATTCCAGACTTTATCTCCGGCACAAAACACGTCGCCGCCATCATCGAACGCCTCGGGGAGATCTAGGTCCCGCTCGGGCATCGCAATATACGCCCGCTAGAGTGCCTTCACGTAGCGCACCTGCGTCACGGGCTTGCCCCGAACGACCTGCCATCGCTCGCCGTCATGTGTCCAGCCGTGCCGCTCGTAGAAGCCCTGGCCCGACGATTCTCCTCGTAGACGCCGAGAAACGCAGTGTAAAAGCCCTGCGCAGCTAGTCCTTCCTCAGCCGACGCGAGGAGCGATGCGCCGACATCAGTACCCAAATGTTCAGGCAGGACATAGATGAACCTGAGGATCCCTGCCTGCTCTGAAGGCTTGGGGCCATCAGCCGGGTATCCGAAGTGCGCAAAGCCGAGGACTTCCGCGTCGACTTCTGCTACCACGGTGCGCCGATCGCTCCGAGCGAGAAGCGTCCGCCAAAGGCCTACACAAGCCTCCAGTGTCAGCGAAGCGACGTAGGCCGCGTCGAGGAAGTGGCCATAACCCGCGCTCCGCGCTTCGAGGTGAACGCTCGCGATTGCGAGCTCGTCATCAGGCGTGGCGTCGCGTATCACGGCAACAGCCTACCAGGCAGCACTGGTCTTCATCAGAGCCGCCGCAGAGGCCTATGATTGACAGGGCCTCCTATGCTATGGCAGCCTGATACTCAGGTGCATTGAATAGTGTGCTGAGGAAGGCGGTTTCCGATGAAAGGAACAGTTTCACGGCTTGCTGGAGTGGTGTCTGTTGTCGCATTTGTCGGCCTATTGACGTTCATCTTGTACATGCAGGTGCGGAACGAACCTAACGCTGTGGATGTGCAATATCCCTTGGCGACTGTTAGTCCACAGGACATCCCAGAGACTTCGGGCCATGCTCCGGAGGTTACAATCGTGGATCTGGACTTGAGCGTCTCTGTGGACTGCGCAGGGGCTGTTCTTGGCCTGAGACTAGAGACCAAGGACCCGCTTCCAAAGAACGCTACAATCCGGGTCGTCACGCAGGAGGCACCTACGACCGACGGGAATGGCAATCAACGCTGGAAGGGCTTGGGAACAGACAGCTACAATGCTGAGGGCGGCAGCAGACACGTGAGACTCGCGTTCTCCAGTTCGTTGCGTGCCGATCTGGACGGCGAAGCTGATAGCGTGATCGTAAGCGTCGCATACCCTGAGGCCGGTGGTCTCATTGCGACCAGCCCCGAGCGCATCGCTGCGGCTGACCTGACTTGTTAGGGCCGTCCTGAGTACGCCCGTACGTTGACGCTGGCGTGGTCCCTTGTAACGGGAACGAGGAATAGCCACGAAGCGCTAGCTGACCGCAGGTCAGCCCTTCTGCAAGCTAGCACCTCGGGCCAGCCCTGCATTCCTGACGAAAGCTCTGTATACTAGGCTGCCTCAGCGCGAGTAGTCCTGCGGACTCTCGGTTCTCGGTTAGCGAAAGGACAAGACCATGTACGAAGAGATCCTCTACGAAGTGAACGACCCCGTCGCCACTATCACGCTTAACCGCCCCGACAAGCTCAACGCGCTGACGAACCGCACCATGGTCGAGCTGCACCACGCTGTCGCGGACGCCGAATCGCGCGAGGAGGTCGTCGGCATCGTCATCACGGGAGCGGGACGTGGGTTCTGCTCGGGACTCGACATGCAAACGCTGCAGGCGATCTCGCAGACCGGCGATAGCGCCGCCGAGATCGACGGCGTCCCCAGCGACCTCAGCGCCGCCCGCGCAGGCGACGGTGAACTGCGCAAGGAGTTCGGCGTCGGGCCGTTTGTGTACCTGCTTGCCGTCGGCAAGCCCGTCATCGCCGCCGTCAACGGCGCCTGCGCCGGCCTCGGCTTCTCGCTGGCGATGTTCTGCGACATGCGCTTCGCCTCTGAGGCCGCGAAATTCACCACCGTCTTTGCGCATCGCGGGCTCGTCGCCGAGCACGGCGTCGCCTGGGTGCTGCCGCGCCTCATCGGTGCCGGCCGCGCGCTCGACATCCTCTGGAGCGGCCGCAGGTTCGATGGCGCGGAGGCGGTCGAGTTGGGTCTCGCCAATCGCGTCGTCGCGCCGGAGCAACTCGTCGAGGAGGCGCAGGAGTACGTCCGAACCCTCGCCGCGACCTCTTCGCCGACCTCGATCATGCACATGAAGCGCCAGGTGTACCGCCAGCTCAATCAGCACCAGGCCGACGCGAACGTCGAGACGCTCCGTCTGCAGGACGAAAGCACCGCCTGGCCCGACCTCAAGGAAGGCGTCGCTTCCTTCATAGAGCGTCGCCCGCCCAAGTTCGATCGCGTGGCGGCGGACTAAGCACCTCCTCCACGTTGCCTATTGCAGATGTAGCGGAGGGTCTGAACCTGTCCGCGGTGACGGAGACCCGCCTTTGTCTCGCAGCTGGCCTGCGCCCGCGCGTTCTCTTTACGGATGTAGGGGAGGGTCGGAACCTGTCCGCCGCGGCGGAGACCCTCCCGCCGCCGCGCGGTTACGGTCGCAGCCTGCCATGCCGCCCGAACGCCCCCGACAGACCCGCGCGGCAAGACGTCAGACTAAGCGCCGTCGCTGCCGCACGGCCTTCGCAATGTAACCTCGGTCTCTTTCGCTGCGGGCGCGCGGCGTTCTATAATCCTGCATCCGATAGATAAGCGATCTGGTGGTCGCGCAACACATAGGAGGTACAGCATGCGATTCTTAGTTAAGGCCAGAATGGACACTGAAAGAGCGAACGAACTAGCCAGGCAGGGCAAGCTCGGCGAGACGGCGGGCGCCATCATCGCGGAGCAGAAGCCGGAGGCCGTCTACTTCGCCTTGGACGACGGCAAGCGGACGGCGTTCCTCATCTTGAACATGGACGATCCGTCAGAGCTGCCGGCGATCGCGGAGCCGTGGTTCCTCGCGTTCAACGCTGAGATCGAGTCGCAGCCCGCCATGACCCCGGAAGACCTGCAGAAGGCCGGCCCGGGGATTGAGGCGGCGGTCAAGAACTTCGGCTAGACGCGAGCGCCTGGGGAGGGTCGGAACCTGTCCGCCGTGGCGGAGACCCTCCCCAAGTCTCGTTGACCCGTATCATAGGAGCATGTCACAAGCTCCCATTCGCTGGGCGCGTCGCGTCGCGCAACGTAAGATCCGCGCGCTCTACGCGAGCGACGCCCGTGGCATCGTCGACGAAGAGCTGATCGACGACGTCGGCTACGCGATGTACGCCCGCTGCGAGAGCATCCGCACGGTGACGGAGGCCCATGCCGGCCGCGCGATGTGCCACTCGTGCCAAGCGGTGATCCAGCATCGCTGGATCAGGGACGAGCCGATGGTGTGCGAGAGTTGCGGCTGGACGACGACCTGGGATGCGTATCTCAAATCGTACCAGCGACAGCAGCTCTACGGTGGCACGGGGTACGGCAACTTCCTGAAGTTCCTGGAACGCTGGCCACAAGCTCGGACGCCTCGCGACAAGCTCCTGGCCATCGACTGGCTGATCCACGCCTGCCATGATGGCCTCGACTCGGGTGTTGGGCGGCCCGCGGCGACCAACCTCATTGAAGGCACGGCGACGCAGATCGTTTCCTTCCTGGACGAGTTGGCGTACGGCGACCTGAGCACCCCTGGCATGCTCGGGAGCCGCGAGGAATGGAGGCGGAAGGCCGGCGAGTCGACCTGGACCGGCTGGCAGGCCGTGACCAAGAAGTCCGGCTAGCCCCCTGACCGTTAACCTAATGTCGCGTACACGATCAGCCCGTCGAGCGGGCTGGCCTGCGTCAGCTCCGTGAAGGCCAGGTGCGGGACGCCTGCGGCGTCCACTTCGAGCGACACGAGTTGGCCGAACGGCCTGTCCCCGGCAGTGGCGACATCGCTTACTTCCCAGGCGCCATCTGTGCGGGTCGCGTAGTTGACACCGCTCTGGTCGGAGAACGCGACATGTGGGACGCCGTTCGCGTCCAGTGCCAGCGAGGTGTTTCGACGCGCACCGGTCATCCCCAACCGCACGTCATTGAGCGTGCCGATCTCTTCCACCGACCACGTCCCCGCTTCGCGGACAGCGTAGAGCACGCGTCCGGTCGATCCGCTCAGCTCCTCGTAGAACGTGATGTGGGGGCGGCCATCATTATCGAACTGTAGCGACGAGAACTTGCCGACGTCCCCCTCTGACGCCACCGTCTCCAGGTTCCAGGCGCTCCCGTCAAACAAAGCGAAGATCAGGTCGCCATCGCCACCGTTGTAGTAGGTCAGCGCGGGTTGCCCATCAGCGCCGGCCGCGAGGCTAACGTTGAACTCATACTCGATGGGCCCGCTGCCGATCGCGGTCACCGTCCAGGCGCCGTCCCGCAGTTCGTAGTACTCGATGCCGTCGGTACTCCCGAATTGCGAGGGGTCAACGCCGGCTGCCCGCACCACGCCATCACCGGCAATCGCAATAGTGCTGTCCCAGCCGTCGTGGCCGTCGTCTACGACCGCGGCTACCTGCCAGCCCAGGGTGGTTCGGACGGCATAGGTGAGGTCGCCCAGATTCTGTTGAAAGCTGGAATCCTGGTGGTCGTGGTAGACAATGTTCGGCCGGCCATCCGGGTCGAAGGCCAGATCGAGCGGCCCGTAGAAGTAGCCTTCGATGATCGTCTTCGCTTCCCAGCCGTCGAACGCGGAGGCGAACTTCACGAAACCTTCCGAAACGTCCTCGAACAGAAAGGCGATAGCCGGCGTGCCATCGCCGTCGAGCGCGAGCGCGGGCTTGATGCCGGACCCAACGACGCTCGCGTCCCAGGCGGCCGAAATCGTCGCCGCGAGCGCGCCGGCGTCCGTGTCGCTGTTGTCGGCTGGCGGTGGTGTGCCCGTATCGCTGCTGTCGGCGGGCGGCGGCGATGTATTCGCCGGCGCCGCGTCGTCGCCTCCGCCGGAGCTGCAGGCCGCGGCCACAACGGCCGCGAGGACGACGAGCGAGAAGAGTATCGGGAGCGAGCGTCGCATGATGATCCTCCAGGTGGGAAGCAATTGATTCCTCACTGATCATGGTGCGCTCTAGATCGAATCGCGAGTGTAATCTGTCTCACGAAGAGCGGTAACCGCGCCCATCGTTGCCGGGCACGGTCTCGCCTAGGCTGTGGGGAATGGACAGGAGAGAGGTCTGGGGTCGCTGGTTGCGCGCTCTGCTATTGGCAGTGGCAATGATGGCCGCGATCTTGTCGTTCGCCATTCCAGTAAACCTGGCACTGGGGCGTGTCATTCACTGGGATATCGTGACCGGATTGGGCCTCGTTGGCCTGGCGGCGTTCACGCTCATGAATCGCTAGCGGTGGGTGTTTCCAGCCAGGCAGCGCCCGGACGCTGCCGACGGTCTCATGCAACAGCGGGAGCGAACCAAACAGACCCAGCGTGGCGCCGGCGGTTAGTCCTTGTCGCGCATGATCCAGGTCGCGACCATCGCGGAGATCATCAAGGTCCAGATCGTTACCAGACCAAAACTCATCGCTATGATTGCCCCTGTGCCCATGACTGCCTCCAGGTTCGTACCTGCGCCTGCGTGGCTGCGCGCCGCGGAACTGCGGCTTCTTAGATACGAAGGATAGAGCGTCACCGGTCTCTCGCCTAGGGCCGGATGGCCTCATTTCACAGTCCCTCCGGCCAGCGCCAGACCCGAGGCCACGCTGGTGAACGTGCTGGCAGCCGTCAGCTCCGCACGGGGCAGCGATTCCCGCAGCGCGTTGCGAAATACGGGGATCAGCGACGAGCCGCCCGTCGTGATCACCAGGGTGATCTCCTCTGGTTCCACGCCCGCCTGCCGGACCGCGTCGAGTACGCAGCCTCTGCTCGATTTCACCTGCGCGCCGATCGCCGCCTCGAACTCGTCGCGCGTGATGCCTTCCGCCAGGTCAATGTTGTCGGCCTGCAGCCACACCTCGGCCTGCTCCTCCTCTGAGAGCGCGATCTTCGCCCGCTCTATCGCTCGGAACAGCTCCAGCCCGTGGTTGCGCGTCACCAGCGATTCGAGCGCGGCCAATTCCCGTGGCGAGTCCGACCTCCTGCGCGCGTCGCGGATGATCTCGAGCCGGTCCGGGCGGTTCAGCTCCACAATCGATTGCCACGTGCGCAGCCGCGCCAGGATGTGCGACGGTACCGGCAACCCTTCCGGCTCGTAGCGCGCCCCCCTGCCAAATTGCCGGGCGATACGCGTCTTCATGATCCGAGAGTCGAGCAGGTCCCCACCTAGCGCCACGCCACCCGTCGCCAGCACATGGATCGAATCACCCTGCGCTTCCGCAACCGTGATATCGAGCGTGCCGCCTCCGAAGTCGAAGACGAGGAAGCGCGTGCTCTCTGCGAGCCTCGTTTCCGACGCGTGGTGGTGGGCGGCCGCGACAGGCTCCTCCATGAAGGAAACCTGGTCCAGGCCCACCCGTCCCCACGCCTCCTCCAGCCTGGCCAGCGCGCCACGGTCCTTCTCGTCGTCATCGTCGAAGCGGACGGGCCGCCCGACGGTCAGCGAACTGATCCTGCTGCCGAGCGCTGCTTCAGCGGCGCGTACCATCTGCTGCGCCAGCGTCGCCACCAGCTCCTCCAGGCTATATTCCGTGCCGAACACGTCCGTTTTCGTGAACGACGTCATCGATAGGAAGCGCTTCAGCGACTGGAACAGCCGGCCTGGCTCGTTCACGTCGACCATCGCGTACGCCTCTTTCACGACCTCCATCTCCGAGAAGGTCATCGTCACCTCGCCAAGCGAATGACGCTCCATCTTCACCTCGCGCCCGGTGTTCTGCTCCGTGTACATGTCGAGCGCGCGCTGCCCCGCGACGATCTCGCCGTCGCGCGGGATGTACAGCAGCGAGCGCATCACGCGCTTGTCGTTCGCGTGGGCGTCCAGCTCCAGGAGCTTCACGTTTGGGCGGCCGGCCGTGAGCGGCGCCGCAGGGTCGAACACGGCGACGCTCGAGTTGGACGTCCCGAAGTCAATTCCGATGCTAAGCATCTTCACCTCATCTTTACGATATTCGCGTTGGCTTGGTCTGGGTGGATGAACTAAGGTGGCCCGCGCACCGACCTTTGGGCAAACAAAAACCTGCGCTTTTGGGCAAACAAAAGCCCGTTGCCTGATAGACAACGGGTGGGGTAACATCCCTGCCGACCGTCCCGCAGGACGATCGGCGATCGTTTCCAACCTAGTAGCATTTCCTCATCTCAGTTCAGTCCTCTCCGCCTATGGCGGAAGTGACGCCAGTATCTCAGACCTGCCTCTTCGTGTCAAGAGCTGCGAAGCAACTCCAAGCCGAGCGGAGGTCGGCCCCTAGCCGCGTACGCGACGGCCCAGGCCACCCATGCGGCGTCCGTTCCGACGGACCGGGACCGGCGGCTGAACGATCTTGCCGTCGGCGGTCAGCCGGGGGAGTTTGCGGCCCAAGCCGCGCTCGATCTCGTGGAACTTCGCCAGGTCCTCTGCGCCCAAGAGCGTAATCGCCATGCCCTGGCGGCCCATCCTGCCCGTCCTGCCCACGCGATGCGTGAACAGCTCGTGGCTCTCGGGCACGTCGTAGTTGATCACCCGCTCGATGTGCAGGACGTCGAGCCCCCGCGCGGCCACGTTTGTGGCTACGAGGATCGGCGTCTTTCGCTCTCGGAATCGGTCTAAGATCCGGTCGCGCTGCTGCTGGTTCAGGTCGCCCTGGAGTTCGCCTACCTTGTAGCCTAGCTTGGACAACTTCGTATAGAGGCGGCTCACTCCGCGCTTCGTCTTCCCGAACACGAGCGTAGAGCCTTCGATCTGCTCATCAAGCAGGCGCCGGAGCACTTCGAATTTGCCGCCTCCGAACGTCTCATAGACAACGTGATCGATGTCCGGCCCGCCGTCCTCCGCTTCAGTTTGGATCACCTCTGGCGAGTGCAAGTATTTCTTGGAAACGTTCAACACCCAATCAGGCGTCGTCGCGGAAAAGAGCGCGGTCTGCCGCTCCCTTGGCGTCTGCGAGAGGATGCGCTCCACGTCCGGACCAAACCCCTGGTCCAGCATCTTGTCCGCTTCGTCCAGCACCAGGAATTTCACCTTGTTGAGCTTCATCGACCGCCGGCCCATCAGGTCGAGCACGCGACCCGGCGTTCCCACGACGATCTGCGCGCCGGCGCGTATCGCGTCCTGCTGGGGTCCTATCGCCCGGCCCCCGAACACCACCGCGCAACGCAGCCGCGTGCCTGCCACCAACTGGTCGAGCACCCCGGCCACCTGTTGAGCTAGCTCACGCGTTGGGCAGAGCACAAGCGCCTGCACGAACTTCTCGCCATCGTCCATCTGTTCCACGAGCGGAAGGCCGAACGCGAGCGTCTTGCCGGACCCCGTGTACGCTTGGCCGATCACGTCCTTGCCCTCAAGGAGCAGCGGTATCGTCTGGGCTTGAATCGTCGTGGGAGTAACGATCTCCATCGCTTCCAGCGCGTCCAGCGACGCTCGGCGCAGCGGGTAGTCACGCAGCGGCTGTACCCCTACGTCAGTCACCTGAGTCATTGAGTTAGTAGGCTAGCGTTCGCTAGCTGAGGATTGTTCGCAATCTCATACACAACTTGTTATGTCATAAGGATCGCGAATGCGAGCGCTAAGCGCAAGGGAGCAACGGCCCATTTCTAGCGCGGTGCGCCCTACCATCGCTCCTGATGGACGAGGTCCGTCATTGAGTTGCGTGCGATTCCACGGTGCCGCGACTCCTCCGACTCTGGATACCCGAAGGCCAGCAGCATCGCCGCCGTGTGGTCCTCTGGCAGGCCAAGCACCTCATGCGCGCACTCGGGCTTATGCAGCGCGACGGGGCATGAGGTGATGCCCTCGTTCCAGGCAGCCAGCATCATGTTCTGCGCGGCCCTTCCTGCATCGAAGCCACTGCCGCCGGGCGTCAGCACCACCACGATCGAGAGCGGCGCCGAAGGCACATGCTGCGCGAAATTGCCGCAGCCCGCAATCGCCGCCTTCTGCGCGTCGTCTCGGATCACAATGAAGCCCCACGGCTGCGTGTTCTTGGAGCTGCCGGACATCCGCCCTGCCTGCAGGATGCCCTGTAGCGTCTCATCAGAGATCGCTTTGCCGCTGTACGAGCGGCTGTCTCGCTTTGAGAGAATCGTTTCGTCGGCTTCCATCGATAGCTCCTTCTAGATTTGGCGTGCGAGCGATTGTAGCATGGCATGCGCTTTTCCGCCGAACGGCCCGTCGATAACATCCGTTCGGCACGTGACGGCCAGCGGTCTTTGTGCGAGCATTAGCATTGACACCAGCCAGATATTAGTACAGGCTTATGTTTATAGTAAGTACTGTCACACCGCCCGCCTTGGAGCGCCTTATGCCCAGTAGCCGAATCCTGCACTCGCTTCGCAAGGTCAGAGGCGCCGCCGCCATCGCCGCGCTTTCTATCACCCTGTTCGCCTTCGTCGCTGCCTGCGGTGGGGGTAGCAACGGATCTCCCACCGCGGAGCCGGACCCACAAGCCGACCCGGGGCCGCAGGTGGGCGTCGATCCAAACGCTCCCGTCGTGAGCGTTGACCTCACCGAATGGAGCGTCATGCCGGACGTCAGCTCGATCGAAGCGGGGGCGGTCACCTTTAGCGCCAGCAACAGCGGGTCTGAAGACCACGAACTCGTCATCCTCAAGACGGACGAAGCCGCCGGCACGCTGACGGTCGTCGACGGCCGGGTCGACGAAAGCGCCTACGATGAGATCGGCGAGATCGAGGAGTTCGCTCCCGGTCTAGACCAGGCCGCGACGTTCCGTCTGGATCCAGGAGCGTACGTCCTGATCTGCAATATCGCGGACCACTACGAAGAGGGCATGTACGCGGAGTTCGCGGTCGAAGAAGTAACCGGCGACCTCGTCATCTACTCTGGCCGTGAAGAGGATCTTATCGGCCCGCTCATCGACCAATTTGAAGATGCGACGGGGCTGGACGTAGGCGTCCGCTACGGATCGAACGCCCAGCTCATCGCCACGATCTTCGAAGAGGGCGGCAACAGCCCGGCCGACGTCTTCTTCGGCTCCGATCCTGGCGCCCTCGGCGCTCTGTCGGACAAACTCGGCGTACTTCCTGCCGACATTCTCGAGCAGGTCCCAGTTGCCTTCCGCTCGCCCGTGGGCAAGTGGGTGGGTGTGACGGGACGGGCCAGGACCGTCATCTACAACACGGATACGCTGACGGAAGCGGACCTGCCTGCGTCGATCTTCGACTTCACCGACCCTGAGTGGAGCGGTCGGATCGGCTGGGCGCCGACCAACGGCTCCTTCCAGTCGATGGTCACCGCAATGCGCCAACTCGTGGGTGAAGACGAGACGCGCGACTGGCTGGAAGGCATCAAGAACAACAACCCCACCGAGTATCCCAAGAACACGCCCATCGTCCAGGCCGTGGCCGATGGAGAGGTGGACGTCGGCTTCGTGAACCACTACTACCTGCATCGCTTCCTCGCCGAAGAGGGCGACTCGTTTTCAGCGCGAAACGCGTTCATGAAGGGTGGTGACCCGGGGGCAGTCGTGCTCGTCGCCGGGGCTGGCATTCTGGAGAGCGCCGACCATGTGCGCGCCGCGGAACGCTTCATCGACTTCCTGCTTTCCCAGGGGGCGCAGCAATACTTCTCCGATGAGACCTTCGAGTACCCGCTCGTCGATGGCGTCGAGCCACAGCCTGGATTGCCTCGGCTAGACGACGTAGAGGTGCCTGACCTGGACCTCTCCAGCCTGTCTGACCTGGAGGGTACGCTCGCCCTTCTCAGAGACGTCGGCGTGATTCCTTAGCCATGGCGCTCGAAATGGAGGCCGTCGCACCAGCCGCTCCGGAGACGAGCGGCTGGGCGCGCACCTCCTGGCCCCCGATATTCCTCCTCGTTCCCGCCCTGCTCGTGACGGCGGCAATCATGCTCCCCGTCGCCTACGTCGTGGGACGCACCTTCGGGGCCGGCGCCGATGCCTGGGACCTGCTGGTGCAGCGATCTGTGTTGGACACGCTCATTAGGACGGTCTATCTGTCCCTCGCCGTGACCGCGGCCACCACACTGATCGCCCTGCCCGTCGCCTGGCTCACGGTCCGCACGGACCTGCCGCTGAGGCGGTTCTGGGCCGTCCTCACCGTGCTCCCGCTCGTGATCCCCAGCTACGTCGGAGCGCTCGTCGCCATCACGGCCCTCGGGCCGAAGGGACTCGTGCAGCAGATGCTGGAGGGTCCATTTGGCATTGACCGCCTACCGGGGATCTACGGCTTTTCTGGCGCGTTGCTCGTGCTCTCGTTCCTCAGCTTCCCGTACGTGCTCCTGAGCATCCGGGCGGCACTCTGGAACATGGACCCGGCCATGGAGGAAGCGGCGCGCGGCTTGGGCCTTGGGACGTGGACGACGTTTCGCCGCGTCACCCTCCCGCACTTGCGCCCCGCCATCGCGGCGGGCGGCCTGTTGGTAGCCCTGTACACCTTGAGCGACTTCGGCGCGGTCTCTCTGCTGCGCTTCAACTCCTTCACGCGCGTCATCTACCTGCAGTACGAAACGTCGTTCGACCGCACGCTGGCCGCCGCCAGCTCGCTCGTGCTGGTCATGGTCGCCTTCGCGCTCCTGATGATCGAGGCTCGTGCCCGCGGCCGCTCCCGCTACCACCGGACCGCCGTGGGTTCGGCGCGCGAACCAAACCTGGTCCGCCTGAACGCGTGGCGCTGGCCGGCGCTGTTGGGAATCTTTAGCGTCGTCGCGGTCTCGCTGGCGCTGCCTGTCGCCGTGCTCACCTACTGGCTGGTGAGGGGCCTGGCGGCCGGCGAGTCCCTGTCGTTCGTGTGGCAGGCGCTGTTCAACTCGGCATATGTCTCGTTGCTCGCGGCCGTTGTCACGCTGGCCGCCGCCTTGCCGGTCGCGTTCCTGACTGTACGCCATGCCGGCTGGTTGAGTTCGCTGCTCGAACGGGTAACGTACGTCGGCTTCGCGCTGCCGGGCATCGTCGTCGCGCTGGCGTTCGTCTACTTCGGCGCACGGTACGTCACTCCGCTCTATCAGACGCTGCCGCTGCTTGTGATCGCCTACGTGATCCTCTTCCTGCCGGTCGCGGTGGGCACGATCAGGTCGTCCCTGCTCCAGCTCAACCCGCATGTGGAGGAGGCAGCCCGGGGCCTGGGCCGCTCGCCCGTCCGCGTGTTCTTCACAGTGTTGCTGCCACTGTTGCGGACGGGCCTGATGGCAAGCGCCGTCGGTGTATTCTTAGTCACGATGAAGGAGTTGCCAGCGACGCTCGTGCTCGGCCCACTGGGGTTCAAGACGCTCGCGACGGCAACCTGGTCAGCGTCGTCCTCAGCGTTCTTCGCCCGCGCGGCAGCGCCGGCGCTCCTCCTCGTTCTGATATCTTCCCTCCCAGTAGCGTTTCTGACGTTCCGTGAACAGCGGCCTGTGTCGTGACTGATCGCGCTGTCACCTGCACCAAGCTCAACAAGAACTTCGACGGAACGCCCGCCGTCGTCGAGTTCGATCTCGAGTTGGAACGCGGCCAGCTCCTCGCGCTGCTGGGCCCCAGCGGTTGCGGCAAGACGACGGCCCTTCGCCTCATCGCCGGGTTCGAGCGGCCCGACAGCGGCACAATCCAGATCGGCGAGCGAACGGTTGCCGGGCCGCGAGTGTACGTCCCCCCGGAAAAGCGGCGCGTTGGCATGGTGTTTCAGGACTATGCGCTCTTCCCGCACCTCACCGTTCTCGGAAACGTCGGGTTTGGCGTGCCACGTGGCAAACAGCGCGATGCCCAGGCGCACCAGGCCCTGTCCCTCGTCGGCCTGACTGGCTTCGACGCCCGCCTGCCGCACGAGCTGTCCGGCGGCCAGCAGCAGCGAGTCGCACTCGCCCGCGCGCTCGCTCCGAATCCGGACGTGCTGCTCCTAGACGAGCCGTTTTCGAACCTGGACGCGACGCTTCGGACGCAGGTCCGCGAGGAGGTCAAGCAGATCCTCCAGAGCACGGGCACCGCGGCCGTCTTCGTGACGCACGATCAGGACGAGGCGTTGTACATGGGTGACCTGGTGGCCGTCATGAACGAGGGTCGGATCGAACAGGTCGACAGACCCGAAGCGATCTACCACACGCCCCTCAGCCGGTTCACCGCATCGTTTATGGGAGACGCCAACTTCCTGCCGGCCACTGCGACCGAGGCTGGGCTTGTGACGGAGATCGGAACTGCCGTGCCTGAGAACGAGGTCTCGATCGGCGCAAAGGGCGATGTGATGATGCGCCCCGATGATGTCCAGCTCAGCTTCAGCTCGGACGGCCAGTCGCGCGTGGTTAGTTCCGTGTTTCAGGGCATCTATTCGCTGCTTGAGATAGCGCTCCCGTCAGGGCGGCGCATCCACGCTCTCCGCCATCACACAGCGTCGTTCGCTATCGGCACGGCCGTCGAGGTCGAATTAGCGGCCGGCCACCCGCTGACGTTTTTCCCAGAGTCTGAAGAAGCTAGCTAGCTTGCCAGCCCTAGTCGCAGGCTAGCCCTAGTCCGGCAGCAGCCGCGCGAATACCTCGTTGCCGAGGAGCCGCCCTCGCTTGGTAAGACGCAGGTTCCCCTCGACTTCTTCGACCAAGCCTGCTTCAAACGGCTCGCCTAGCTCCTCGGCGAAGCGTTCGAGCGCGTCGACGCCGAACTGCTCTTGGAACCGAGCCAGGCTCACACCGTCGTTGACGCGGAGCCCCAGGACCAGCGTGTCTGACATTGCCAGCTCCGGCGTGATCGGCTCTCCGGAGACGACCTGCCGCATCTTCATCTCCCCACCCGCCTGCAGGCTCTGCCACGACTCGTCCACCAGCTCAAGATACTTCGAGGGGAGCGCCGCGACGGCGAAGCGTACGCCATCTAAGTAGGAGTGCGCCCCCGCGCCCAGGCCCAGGTATTCGCCGCAGCGCCAGTACGTCAGGTTGTGTTCGCAGCGGTAGCCGGGCTTCGACCAGTTCGATATCTCGTAGTGTTCAAACTTCGCCGTCGCCAGCCTCTCCTCGGTCCATTCGTACTGGTCCGCTTGCGCGTCTGGATTGGGGCTGGGCGTGCGGCCGCGGGCGACGTCCCGCGCCAGCGGCGTTCCCTGCTCGACAGTCAGGGCGTAGAGCGAGATATGGTCTGGCTCCAGCGCCAGCGCGGCTTCCACGCTCTCCTGCCAGCTCGCCATCTCCTGCTCGGGCAACCCGAAGATCAGATCGATGCTCACATTGCGGAACCCGGCCGAACGCGCAGCCTGAAAAGCCTCGCCCGCCTCCGCCGCCGTATGCACCCGATCGAGCGACTGAAGTTCCTCGTCATGAAAGCTTTGCACGCCGATGCTGAGCCGATTGAATCCAAGCTCAAGCAGCCCTCGCAGGTAGGTCTCATCCAGCGACCCTGGGTTCGCCTCCAGCGAAATCTCAGCCTCAGGCAGAATGTCGAACGTCTCGCGGAGGCCTTCCATCATGGTGGTCACCTCGTCCAGCGGCACCAGGCTGGGCGTTCCGCCGCCGAAAAATACCGTCGTCACGCTCCGTCCAGCCATCGTCTTCCGCCAGAGCTGCGCCTCCTTGACGAGCGCATCCGAGTACGAGGGGATCAGGTGCTCGGTGCCGGCGTAGGAGTTGAAGTCGCAGTAGCCGCACTTAGCCGTGCAGAACGGTATGTGAAGATAGAGAGAGAACGGTTCGGCCATCAACTGATAGTAGCAACTACCCGGGCTTGTCGCGTTCTGGCTGCCCTTTGAGTTCAGCCCATCGCGAGTTCAGCTCCTCTACCTCGCCCGGTCGTGGCTGGCGTCCCCCATAGCGGGCGGCCGCGTATGCATCGCTAATCGCCGCCGGCAACTCGGAAGCGTAGTGCGTGACGAGACTCGGCGCGAACTCGAACGGGGTTGCGGCTGCCGGGCGCGGTAGTCCCTGCGCCTCCGCGCCGCGCAGCATGGCGAAGTACAGCCGGCCTATCGCATCGCGGCTTTGCACGCCGCCCGCGAAGCGCCCGCGCAGCCGGCCAAGCACATCTTCGAGCAGCGAGCCAAAGCCCCCGCCCGTGCCCGCATCGACGTCCTCGCGCAGGTCGACGTCGTCCTCCTCGTTCTTCGTGATGCGCTGGAAGGCGAACCAGAGCAGCGCCATCACGAGCGCTACCACGAGGGCCACGAGCCCGAAGCGCAGGATGTAACCGACGACCTTCGTCCAAGGTGCGGCATCTTCATTGTCTTCCTCTTGCTGTTCGATCAGCTCGTCCGTTGTCGGAAATTCGGGCGTAAACGGCTCGGCATCAAAGGTGAAGTTCAAGAGCTGCTCGGCGACCCAAACGAGGCCAATCAGAGGCGTCAGCAGCGTGAAGACCAGCACGATACCGACCCCCTTCCCTACCAAGCCGAGTCCCTCTCCGATGAACGCCAGCGCGTCGAGATCGATCAGCGCCGTTGGCAGCGCGATCGCCCCGATCACTACCAAGGAGCCAACCACGCCGAGCCACCACATGCCGGCGAACGGGCGGCCGCGTTCGATCTTCACGGCGCTGAAGTGGACCGCTGCCAGCGCGACCAGAGCGGCTGCCAGGTACGGAACCGATAGCCAGCTCACAGCCGCCGGAGCGCCTGCCGCATCGGCGAACAGCGCGGCGAACAGCACGACGGCGAGCCCGGCGCTGACCTCGCCGGCCAGCCCTTCGAACGTTCGCGGACGCGATCCTTGCGCTACGCCGAAGACCCACGCCATCGCCAGCAGGATCACCTCCGCAACCGTGCCTGAGTGCCCCTCAAGCGCGAGGTCCTGGTCAGCGATGAGATCGGCGAGCCAGCCTAGCTCCCACACGTACGGATCGCCGGCGATCTCTAGCCGCAAGATGAGAACAAAGATCGCCAGGGAGATCAGCGCCCCCCAGGATCGCAGCGCCTGCTCTCCAATGTCGAAGCGGGGCAAGAGGCGCGCGACCGTGTAAGCGAGAACAACCACTTCGACCACCGCCCAGATCGAGACGGCCTGGCCTTCGCCGAGCTGGGCCACGACAACGGCGACCCCGGCGTAGACCCAGATGACGCGGGCCAGCAGAACGGCCGCTTCAGTTCCCAAGACACGGAGGTTCACGGTGCCACCTCGGCCTGCGAAGCGTCGTATCGAATTCGCTGCACGGGCACGTCCCCGAGCGAGTCGCTCCAGTCCTCGTCGACCATCGACAAGACAGACACCTGCTGGCCTTCCTCGTGCAGGCGCCGCAGGACCGCCGCGAGCGGCTCCGTCACCAGCGAGGTGACAACTGCCAGCGTCGAGCCCAACGGCAGCCGGTGGCTCTCACGTTCCAGCAGGTCTGCCAGCGGCTCGACCGTCATCGGGCCAATGCCGCCCAGCGCCTCCAGCAGGCGCGAAAGCTGGTCCGGCGCGCGGCCCGGCGAGATCGAGATCGGCCGGTCTGACTCCGGCAGGCCGCCGTTCGCCAGCACCCCCACCGCCTGGCGGTTGTCGTACGCCCAACGCGCGACCGATGCGGCGACAACGATGCTCGATTCCAGCAACTCTGGAATGTAGCCGTACCAGGAGTGCTCCAGCGTGTCGACGTTGAGCGCGACGATGATGTGGTGCGTCGAACTCGGCTCGTAGACGCGCGATTGCAGCTCTCCTCGGCGCGCGGTGGCCTTCCAGTCGATGCGCCGCAGCGAATCGCCTGGCTGGTAGTCGCGCAGGCCCGCGAACCGCATCGGGTCTTCGAACATGCGCTCCTTGCCGCGGATCTCGCCCAGCGGGCGGGCCGCCGGCAGTCCAAGGTCCTCCATGGGGACGGTCTGCGGGTAGACGACGATGCCTTCGATGTTCTGTTCGTCTCGCTCGTCAGAGAAGATGCCGAAGCCGTCGCCGGATCGGAGGCGGGCAGGGCCGAGCCGATAATAGCCGCGCTCAGGGCATTGCAGGTCCAGCGACCACGATGCCCGCTCGTACCAGCCGAGGTGGGTGCTATGTGTGTAGAGCCTGCTGTTGGGCGCGCTGGACGGGGGCAGGTGCAGCTCCTCCGGAGACAACAGCTCCGGGAGGTGGTCCCGCATCTCGATCCTGGGTACCGGGATCAGCTTGCTGTTGGTCAGCCGATAGGTGAGGCGCAGCTCCTCGCCGGGAAACGCCCGCGTCTCAGGGAGGTAGCGCTCCAGCTCGACGCGTTCCAACGAGCGGGCGGCCCACGCCTTCGCGAGCCCGCCTGCCAGCAGCACGAACACGCCGAGCGCCACCGCCGGCCCGAGCGCGAAGAGCACGCCGCCCACCACGAGCACGATGCCCAGCGGCAGCCATGAGTTGCGCAGAAACACGTCAGCCCTCGACCGGCGCGGGGACCTCCGCCAGCACTTCTTCCAGGACGCCGGACGCGTCGCGCCCGCGCAGGCGGCTCTGTGAGCCGAGGATCAAGCGATGCGACAAGACCACGGGCGCCAGCCGCTTGACGTCGTCCGGCAGCACGTAGTCGCGGCCGTTGATCGCGGCCAGCGCGCGCGAGGCGCGGTACAACGCCAGGCTCGCTCGCGGGCTCGCCCCGAGATCGAGCGCGGCATGAGTTCGCGTCGCCTGGATGATGGCGATCAGGTAACGGCGTACTGACGCCTCGCAGTGGATATGCGGCACCAGCGCGCGCAGCCGGATCAGCTCTTCGGCCTCGACGACCGGCTCGAGCGTGTCGAGCGGGTTCGCCTCTTCGAAGCGCTGCAGGATGTCGTCCTCTTCCGATTCGTTGGGATAGCCGACGCTGACCCGCATCAGAAAGCGGTCCAGCTGCGCCTCCGGCAGCGGGAACGTCCCCTCCTGCTCGATCGGGTTCTGGGTAGCCAGCACGAGGAACGGCGCGGGCAGCGGCATCGTCTCGCCGTCGATCGTCACCTGGCGCTCTTCCATCGCCTCCAGCAGCGCGCTCTGGGTGCGAGGCGTCGCGCGGTTGATCTCGTCCGCCAGGACGAAGTTAGAGATGATCGGCCCCGGGCGGAACTCGAACTCGCCCGATTTCTGGTTGTAGTAATGGATGCCCGTCACGTCCGATGGCATCAAGTCCGGCGTGAACTGGATGCGTTTGAACGCGCAACCTACGCTGCGGGCGATCGCCTTGGCCAGCGTCGTTTTGCCGATGCCCGGCACGTCCTCGATCAAGATGTGCCCGTCAGCCAGCAACGCCACCAGCGTCAGCTCGATCACCTCGCTGCTGCCGACGATCACCTTGCCGATGTTCTCGCGGACCCGGCCGGCCACGTCCTTGATTGCCGTCGCTGCTTCTGTGCGTTCTTCCACCCGTACCCCTCCGAATGCCAGGACAGCATACCACGCACGAACCAACATTGAACGCCGTTCAGCGGGCTCCGTGAAGTCGCCTCGCTTGACCGCCTGGCGAAGTCTCCGTTAGACTTTTCTTGCCTAAACACGGGCGATTAGCTCAGTGGCTAGAGCGTCCCGACTCGTCGGGAAGGCCGCCGACATTGTGCCGAGTGTATATATTCTGCGAAGCGTAACTACTGAGCGCTACTATGTTGGTTGCACCGCTAACATGGAACGACGCCTTCGTGAGCACAATGATGGAAAGAGCAAATCTACGAAGGCCTTCCGACCATGGGAGTTCGTGCACATCGAGCATTTCGCGAGCCTGATTGAGGCCCGACGAAGGGAACGGGCCTTGAAGGCCACGAAAAGTAGGAAAGGTCATAGCGGGCGATTAGCTCAGTGGCTAGAGCGCTTCCTTCACACGGAAGAGGCCGCAGGTTCAAGTCCTGCATCGCCCACCAGACTTCGTGCCGAAGTGGTGGAATGGCAGACACGCTACGTTCAGGACGTAGTGCTCGTAAGAGCGTGTGGGTTCAAATCCCACCTTCGGCACCACTTAGTAATTCCAGCGCAGCCGGCCGCAACGGCACCCGTCTCACGCGCTCGTAGCTCAGTTGGATAGGTCCGCCACGGGCGGAGAGCCTGAACATCAGTCGTGCGTTACACTACGGACGGGCGACAAACGCGCTCGTAGCTCAGTTGGATAGAGCGCAGGCTTGCGGAGCCTGAGGCCGTGGGTTCGAGTCCCGCCGAGCGCGCCACTCTCTTCTCCTATAGCTTCTAGGCCAGGATCACAATCTCGTCTCCTCTGGCAGCGTGGGCATGGCGCGTAGGCGCGATGCCTCGCCGCCACGCCCACAAATGGGTGAGTCCTAACGGCAAGCTGCCCCCGCCTATTCCTGGGGAGGACACTATCGTGTCGACCGGTTAAGACCGAGGTAGCGCATCGTCTTCCGCACGCGGCTGTTGAACTTCGTCTCGCCTTCCATCGTGACCGTCAGTATTCGACCATCGGGCAGATTTAGGAGGAGCCTGAAGTAAGCTGCGTCTGGTGGTGTTAGGCCCTCCCCACGGTCGAGACCCGGGTACTCCTTGATTTCATACTTGATGCCAATGTCCGAGAACGGAAATTCCTCTGGCCTCACACTTATTCCGAACGCCTCCCACTTGATAGTCACAACCTGACGTCTCTTATCGAAGGCGAATGAGCGACCAAAGAGCAGCGGCCTCACCTTGAACTCGAACTCTGATGTCCTGCATCGCCTGATAGAGAGTGATAGGTCGAGGACTGGAGAGTGACCGAAGGCGACCCAATGAGATTCGGCTGGCATGCCTGAACCTCGTCGCTCGCGCCTTTCTTGCCGTTTTCTAGATTCTTCTTTCATACCTCACCGCCGCATAATCGTAGGCGACCGGCTGCCTGCCGAAAGCCAGGGCGTCAGTATAGCAAGAAGCTGGCGATTCCCAGGGCCACTCTCTACACACACGGCTACCGCCTGATTTAGCCTTCGTTCGCCTTCGTCTGCCCTTGCCTTCCCCGGCGTTTTGGCGTATGTGTATAGGCAGGTGAGCGGACACACCCGAAGGGAGGCTCGCCGTGCGTGACTTCTTCGCCGGCATCGACTGGAGTTCCTGGGCGGAGACGGCCTGGACCAGTGGCGCCCGCGTACTCGCCGTCGTCGTCATCATCTACATCGCGCTGCGCATCCTGGACCGGGTGCTGGAGCCGGCCATCCGCGGCGCGATCACTCGACAGATGACCCACGACCCCGAGATCGAGGTCGAGCAGCGCATCGAGACTCTCCACGCGGTCACCTTCAACATCGCCAAATTTGTCGCGGTAGCCGTGGGAGTGATCACGATCCTGCCGGAGTTCGGCATCAACGTGAACGCGCTGCTGGCGGGGGTAGGCCTGGTCGGTCTGGCCGTGGGATTCGGCAGCCAAAGCCTCGTTAAGGACATGCTTGCCGGCTTCTTCGTCCTCGTCGAGAACCAGTACGGCAGGGGCGACGTCGTGACGCTGGCCGGTGTCAGCGGCGTCGTGGAGGACGTCGACCTGCGCCGCACGCTCATCCGCGACCTGGACGGCACCCAGCACAGCATTCCCAACGGCGAGATCGTCGTCGCCAGCAACAAGACGCAGGTCTTCTCGCGCGTCAACGAGGTGGTCGGCGTCTCCTACGGCGACGACCTAGAGCAGGCGTTCCGCGTCATCAACAAGGTCGGCGAGGAGCTGGCGAGCGATGACCAGTGGTCCGGCGACATCATCTCCCCGCCCACCGTCCTCGGCGTCGACGGCTTCGGCGACTCCAGCGTCGACATCCGCGTGTTGGGCGACACGCAGCCGGGCCGCCAGTGGGCCGTCGCCCGCGAGTTCCGCCGGCGCATCAAGCTCGCCTTCGACGCGGAGGGCATCGAGATCCCCTTCCCGCACCGCACACTCGTCACCGCGGGCCAAAAGGCCGCCGACGGCGTCCTCGTCCGGCAGGCGGGCGAAGAGTAACGCCCCGCGCCGCTGTTTGACGCCCTCCGCGGCTGCCGATATGCTGCTGCGCCGGGCCGCGGAACACCACACGCGGTCCAGGAGAGGAGACGCCACGATGAAGACCACCGCAGCGATCGTCGAGTCTAGCGACCAGCCACTCAGGATCGAAGAGGTCGACCTTGCGGAGCCCGGTCGGGGCGAAGTGCGTGTGCGCGTCGAGGCGTGCGGCATCTGCCGCAGCGACCTGCACGCCATCGATGGCGCGGAGAGCGTCGTCTTCCCGGCCGTGCTCGGCCACGAAGCCGCCGGCGTCGTGGATGCGCTGGGCGAAGGGGTCGAGAGCGTCGCGGAGGGCGACCGCGTGGTCCTCTCGTGGACGCCCGCTTGCGGACGGTGTCCGCCCTGCCTTCGAGGCGACGTCCAGCTCTGTCAGGCACTACGCATGAGCACCGCCGGCAGTGGCCCCCTGAGCTGGCAAGGCCAACCGCTCGACCGCTTCATGGCGCTCGGTGCGTTCTCGGAGCGCGTCGTCGTTCCCGCATCGATGGCCATCGCCGTCACCGGCGACGTTCCGCCCACCGAGGCCTGCCTCATCGGCTGCGCAGTGATGACCGGCTTCGGCGCGGCGACGAAGACCGCCGCTGTGCGCTGGGGAGAGAGCGTAGCCGTGATCGGCTGCGGGGGCGTCGGGCTGGCGGCCATCCAGGGCGCTCGCATCGCGGGCGCCGGGCGCATCATCGCGATCGACCCGATCGCCCAGCGCCGTCAGGCCGCGCTCGATTCCGGAGCGACGGAGGCCCGCGACCCAGAGGGCGCTGTGGCAGGCGTGATCGAAGCGACCGGAGGCGGCGCTGACGTCGCGATCGAATGCGTCGGCAGGTCCGAGACCATGATGGATGCCTTCAACATGATCCGACCGGGCGGTCGCGCGGTCGTCGTCGGCCTGGCGAGCTTCGCCGATGTTCTGCAAATCCCGCCGATCATGCTCCTCATGGAGAAGGTGCTGACAGGCTCGATCTATGGCTCGGCCAACCCCGCGACGGACTTCCCCAAGCTCGTCGCGCTGCGAGATCAGGGCCGCCTCAACCTCGACTTGCTGGTAGGCAAGGTGCGGCCCTTCGCCGAGATCAACGAAGGCATCGCCGAAATGCGCGAGGGAAGCCTCACACGCGTCGTCCTGACCTTCTAGCTCGGAACCCGCCGGTGTGCGGTGGCGGCTGGCGCTAGCCCGCACGCTTCTCTAAGCGGCTAAAGCGACCTCGGGCAGGGATTATGTTCGTGGCCCCTGAACGCTGTGGCGGCGCTTGTGGCGCATCCGGTATAGTGAGCGGGCGCAGGTGGCGCATTATGTCGGGTGGTAGTCCTGGTGGCGCCACGCCGTAGCTGAGAGGCCGATGCTCGGACTGAGCCGGATCCTGCTGTTCGTCGCCCCGCTGGCCCTGCTGGCCCTAGTGGCCGGCTGCAACGGCGATGGAGACAACGGCGAGCCGACGGCGACCGAGCAGCCTCAAGCCACCGCGACGGTCGATCCGGTGGACACACCGGATATCCGGTCAGAAGCGCTGACCGAACAGCCGGGGCTGAGCGAGTTTCTCGCCGTCACCGTTGGAGTCGTCGACTCGAGCCGGAATCAGTACGCCGACCTGACCGGCTCGGGCGCGGAAGAGGCAGTCGTCTCGGTCTCGTCCGGAGGGGAAGGCGGCGACTTCGCCATCTTCGTGTTCGGCTACGGAGCCGGCGATGAGATAGAGGAGCTGTTGAGAGCGATACCAGCCGAGACCAGCATCATGGCAACGATTGAGGGTGGCCAGTTGAAGACAACCGAGGGCGTAAGCGCTCCCGGCGATCCGTTTGGGGTGCCGAGTCAAATCTTGAACCGATACTACATCTGGGACGGTAGCGCGCTGGTCATCGAGCGAGAGGAGCAGGAGCCCGCATAGCGGGCCCGCCTAGGAGCAACAAATACGATGGCAACGCCGCTTGGACACAGCATCATCGGTTACGCCCTGGCTCGGGCCGCGGGCGTCGAGTCCCGCCGCGCCTTCGCGCTCGCGATGGGCGCCGCCAGCCTGCCGGACGTCGATTTCCTGGCCGGTTACGTTCAGAACGGCGACGTCCGCTCCCTCCACCACGAAGTGATCACACACAAGCCCATCTTCGCGCTGATGGTGGGAGCGGCCACCGGAGCCGCCGTCGCCGGGTTCTCATTGCTCCGAGGAGAGCGGCCCAAGGCGCGGGAAGTGGCGAAGCCGGCTGCGCTGGCGACCGCATTAGTAGCCAGCCACGTCGCGATGGACCTCCTGCCGCTGCCCTACGACACCATGCCGCCCAGCTCCATCGGGCCGTTGGAGGCCGCGGCGACACAGGCCTGGAACGCCGTGATCGACGTGGCCGCGTACGGAATACTGGCGATCCTCGTCATGGAGCGAAACGGCCAGCGCTCGGACGCCTGACCCCGGCCACTATCTCCCGCCCTATCTAAAGATCTGCCCTCCGTCCACGACCAGGCTGTGCCCGGTGACCATCCTTGCGTCGTCGGAGCAGAGGAACACCAACGGCCCGATCAGGTCCTCAGGCGTCATCTGTCTGTGTAGCGCTCGCTCCTTCGCTTGGCGGTCGTAGCGCTCCTGGGGAACAATGGTCCCCTCGTGCTCGACGAGCCCCGGCGACAGCGTGTTCACCCTGATCCCGAACGGTCCCATCTCGCGTGCCAGCGTCTTGGTCAGGTTCTCCAGGGCCGCCTTGCCCGCGTTGTAGTGCGCTCTCCCTGCCGGAGCGATGTAAGCGTTCACCGAGCCCATGTTCACGATGCAGCCGGAGCCGCGCTCTTTCATGCTCGGCAGCACCGCGCGGGCGCAGAGCTGAGCGCCGGTCAGGTTGACGGCCAGCACCTTGTTCCACTCCTCCAGCGGGATGTCCACGAAGTCTTTGCGTTCCAGCGTCGCGTAGATCGCCGCGCAGGTCACGAGGATGTCGATTTGCCCGAAGCGATCCAGCGCCGCCCGCGCCATCGCCTCCGTCGACTCCAGGCTCGATACGTCCGCGTGGACGGCGATCGCTTCGCCGCCAGAATTGGAAATCTCGTCCACGACGCTCTGCGTTTCCTCGTCTTGTACGTCGACCGCGACCACGCGGGCCCCCTCCGCCGCCAGGCCGAGGCAGAACGTGCGCCCGATCCCTTGCGCCGCGCCGGTCACGATGGCGACGTTGCCCTTCAGACGTTCCATAGCATTACTTCCTTTCTCAGCCATCCGAGGCCCAGCCTTTCGCTCGTTCGACAGCTCGCTGCCACCCAGAATACAGTTCGTCTCGCTGTGCGACGCTCATCGCCGGCTCGAACGTCCTGTCGAACGTGGCCAACGCAGCCAGCTCGTCCAGGTCTCGCCAGACTCCAACGGCGAGGCCTGCCAGGTACGCCGCGCCGAGCGCCGTGGCTTCCGCGGCTGCCGAGCGCTTCACTGGCCGGTCGAGTGCGTCCGCCTGGATCTGCATCAGCAGGTCGTTCCTCGAGGCACCGCCGTCCGCGCGCAGCACGTCCAACCGCGTGCCCGATTCAGCTTCGAGCGCCTCGACAACGTCGCGCGTCTGGAACGCGATCGCCTCCAGCGTCGCGCGCGAGATATGCGCCTTCGTGCTGCCGCGCGTCAGGCCGAGGATCGTGCCGCGCGCGTACGGGTCCCAGTGCGGCGCGCCCAGCCCGACAAACGCCGGTACTAGATACACGCCGTCGCTAGAATCGACGGACCCGGCGAGCGCCTCAATCT
Source organism: Chloroflexota bacterium (assembly GCA_003228685.1). Classification (GTDB taxonomy): domain Bacteria; phylum Chloroflexota; class Dehalococcoidia; order DSTF01; family RBG-16-68-14; genus SZUA-185. The sequence goes on along the minus strand of QIFC01000103.1, from coordinate 1,436 downwards.
GAGCGGCGTCATCGAAGAACCCGAGACCGTCGCGCAGCCACTGGACCGCCGCGCCCGTCACGAAGATGCTGCCTTCAAGCGCATACTGTAAACGGCCCCCGATGCGCGACGCGACGGTCGCCAGCATCTTATCCGGCGTCGCTGGCGTCTCTCCCGTGTGTTGCAGCAGGAAGGAGCCCGTGCCGTAGGTGTTCTTCGCGTCGCCTGCGTGAAAGCAGGCCTGGCCGAAGAGGGCCGCCTGCTGGTCGCCCGCGATGCCAGCGATCGGGATCGAGGCGCCGAACAGCTCCGGGGCCGTCTCGGCCACGACACCGCTCGAATCGACGACCTCAGGCATCATCGACGCTGGTATGCCAAACGTCTCCAACAGCTCGCTGTCCCACTCGCCCCGCAGCCCGAACAGCATCGTCCGCGACGCGTTGGTCGCGTCCGTGACGTGCGTTCGTCCGCCGGTCAGCTTGTAGATCAGCCAGCTATCGACCGTGCCGAACGCCAGCTCGCCCGCCTCGGCCCGTTCACGCGCGCCGGGCACGTTCTCCAGCAGCCACTGCACCTTCGTGGCGGAGAAGTAGGCGTCGATGAGCAGGCCCGTTCGCTCCCTCACCAGCCCCTCCACGCCCGCGCGCTTCAGTTCGTCGCAGCGCTCCGCTGTGCGGCGGCACTGCCAGACGATCGCGTTCGCGATCGGCCGCCCGGTCGCGCGATCCCAGACAATCGTCGTCTCGCGTTGGTTCGTGATGCCGATCCCCGCCACGTCCTCCAGGCGGACGCCCGAGACGCGCAGCACGTCCCGCGCGCACTCAAGCTGAGACGACCAGATCTGCTCCGGGTCGTGCTCCACCCAGCCGGCCTGCGGGTAGATCTGCGGAAACTCGCGCTGCTCGACAGCGACGGCCACGCCGGCCTCGTCGTAGAGCACCGCGCGCGAGCTGGACGTGCCTTGGTCCAATGCCAGCACATGCTTGGCCATGGGGCGATTCTATCACGGTTCCTTCTTGGAGCCGACGCCGGCCCCCTTGAGCGCCACCACGGGCCTCGATAGCATGGCGGCGATGTCGCTAACAATGCATCTCGCCGTGTTCGTTCTCGTCGTCGTGGACCTGCTCGTCGGCGGCTGGGCCGTCGGCAGGCTCGGCGGCCGCTACGCCACCACGGCCTTCGAGTTCATCACCATCCTTGGCTACATCATCTTCGTGCTCCAGTGGGGCGTGCCGTGGGGGCAGGGCGAGCGCGACGACGGCTAACTGGCAGAGCCAGTTAGCTTCGCGGATTGGCAAGCCAATCCGCAGGCCCGCCGCCGTAGCTCGGCACCAGATAGCAGCCACTTCCGTTCGCAGCCCTAGGTTGTTGGGTTGCAGGTAGAATGTCCTCCTTTACGTTGCAGCTAGAATGTCCTCTACGACCTGTTCGGCTTTAAGCGGCGCATCGCGCAGCCG
>QIFC01000122.1 GCA_003228685.1 Chloroflexota bacterium | reverse complement strand
GGTGTGATCCTGCAGTTCAACCCAGGAGGCTGCCCACCGAATTCCTAGACGCGGTACGCAGCAAAACCGAGTACGCAAAGGAGCGCCCCAATTGGGGCGCTCCTTTTTGCCTTGCCGCGGGAGCCGCCGGCCGCCACCGGTAGGCTTGCCGAACTACGATTCGGACCGCAGGTCAGCCAACTGCCAAGCCGCCCGCAGCTCGCCAGCAGATGCGAACGGCTGCCCCCTTTGGGGCACCTTCTGCTAAGCTGACCCGCAGGTCAGCCATGCGCGTTCACCTCGTCGATGGCACGTACGAACTGTTTCGGCACTATTTCGCCGTGCCGTCTGCAGCCGCGACTGATGGCACGGAGATCGCGGCTGCCCGCGGCGTGACGTTCTCCGTCCTGAGCATGCTGGAGGCGGGCGCGACACACATCGGCGTGGCGACCGATCACGTGATCGAATCCTTCCGCAACCAGATGTGGCCCGGTTACAAGAGCGGGAAGGGCATTGAGCCTGAGCTGCTCGCCCAGTTTCCGATCGTCGAGGAAGCGCTGGCGGCGCTAGGCGTGGCCGTCTTGGCCATGACGGAGTTCGAAGCCGACGACGGGCTGGCGTCGGCGGCCGCCGCGGTTGCCGGCGTGGCGGAGCAGGTGCTGATCTGCACCCCGGACAAGGACCTGACGCAGTGCGTGGTTGGAACGCACATCGTACTGCTCGACAGACGCGCGAACAAGATCCTCGACGAAGAGGGCGTGATCGCGAAGTTCGGCGTCCCACCGGCATCGATCCCCGACTATCTGGCGCTCGTCGGCGATAGTGCGGACGGCTTCCCCGGCCTACCCGGCTGGGGAGCCAAGTCGACGGCGACGGTGCTGGCGCGGTACGGACACCTGGAGGAGATTCCGGCGAACGTGGACGACTGGGACGTCTCGGTGCGGAGCGCGGCGAAGCTCGCGGACGCGCTGGCCGACCAGATCGACGACGCGCTCCTGTTTAAAGACCTGGCGACGCTGCGGACGTCCGTGCCCGTGGTCGCATCGGTGGATGAGCTGGAATGGCGCGGCCCCACGGCGGACTTGCGGAAGGTCGTCGAGTACTTGCGGGCACCGGCGCTGGAGGAGCGGGCGAAACGCCTGGCCGAAGGGCGGTAGCCTCAAGACGCCTAGACACGGCTAACGGCCCTTCCGTAGAGTGAGGGCACCGTGTCGTGGCTAGACCTGCTTCTCATCCCGCTCGGGTTCGCCGTGGGGGCCTACGGCACAATGGTCGGGGCCGGCGGAGGCTTCGTGCTGGTGCCCGCGCTGCTGCTCATCTTTCCAGAAGAATCCCAGAGAACCGTGACCGCAATGTCGCTCCTGGTCGTGCTGGCGAACGCCCTGTCGGGAACGCTGGCGTATGCGAGGCGAAAGCTGATCGATTACCGGAGCGGGCTGATGTTCGCGTCGGTGGCTGTGCCGGCTTCGTTCGCGGGAGCGTTCGCCGTGCGCTATCTGCCGCGCAGCGCGTTCGATATGGCGTTCGGCGTGCTGCTGGTCACTGTCGCGCTTGTGGTCGCGGTGGGTGGGGCCAGAGGGGGCCAGACGATCAGGGCTCCGCTCAAGGGCGGACGCGCGATCGTCACACGCGAGATCGACCGCGGCGACGGCGTGACGTCGCGCTACAGCTACGATGTGCGTCCGGGCCTGGGGCTGAGCGCGGTGACGGGATTCGTGGCGACGCTGTTCGGCGTGGGCGGCGGGATCATCCAGGTGCCGATGATGGCGACGCTGCTGCGCATTCCATTCGACATCGCGGTGGCCACGTCACAATTCATGCTGATCTTCATGGCCTCGGCCGGAACGATTGTCCATCTGTCGAACGGCGAGCTGATGGGGACGGAGCTGGCGCGCGCGGGGCTGCTCAGCGCCGGCGCCATCGCGGGCGCGCAGACGGGCGCGTGGCTGTCGCGCAGGCTGAGCAGCACGATTCTCGCGCGGCTGTTGGCGCTGGGTCTGATCCTCATCGGTGGGCGGCTGGTGCTGGCGCCCCTGCTCAACTAGGCGTGGTGGGTAGGGCGGCTCGATGACGACTGCGGCGTTCCTGCTGGTGATCGGCTCCGCGTTCATGCACGCGACCTGGAACCTCTTGCTCAAGCTCAGTCCGGACAAGACGACGTTCGTGTGGGCGTTTTCGGCCGTGCAGTTCGTGGTGTTCCTGATCCCGGCGATCGTCGCCGCCATCCTGACCGGCGTGCCGGTGGAAGGCGTGATGTTTGGGCTGGTGAGCGCGGTGGTCCATGGCTCCTATGGCTGGGGGCTATCGCGAAGCTACGAATTGGGCGACCTTTCGTCCGCGTACCCGGCGGCGCGCGGCATGGGTGTCATGCTGATCCCCATTTTTGGTGTGATGATCCTGAATGAGAGCGTCTCGAACATCGCGGCGGCCGGCATTGGCCTCGTCATCGCGGGCATCTTCGTCGTGCAGACCGACCTGCACACGGCGAGGGACCTGCTGGAGCCGATCCGGCAGCTCATGCGCCCGTCCAGCCGGATCGCCCTGTTCACGGGCGTGCTGATCGCTACGTACTCGGTATGGGACAAGGCGGCGCTGGACCATCTGAACCCGCTCGTGTTGGTGCAGTTCACGTCCTTAGGCTACTTGCTGATTCTGGCGCCGATGGCCCTGGCGAATCGCGGCAAACGGCTGCGCCACGAATGGTCGAACAATGGAGTGGCGGTCATCTCTGCCGGGCTGCTGTCGCCCGCCGCGTACATCCTCGTGCTCTTCGCGCTGACGACGAGCCAGGTGAGCTACATCGGCCCGTCGCGAGAAGTCGGCATCGTGCTCGGAGCAATGCTGGGCGTGTTCTTCCTGAAGGAAGGGTTCGGCGTATCTCGCATTGGCGGTTCCGTGCTCGTGGTCGCTGGCGTAATCTTGCTGGGCGTCGCGCCGTAGCGCACGGCCCCATCTGCTAGATTGGACTCGATGTACGTCGACTCTCACGTCCACCTGCAACCGCACGGTGCGAAGCCGCCGCCGGCCATGGACCTCGAGCGCATCAAGTTCTTCGTCGAAGCGGCTCAAACCAGCGGCGTCGAGAGGATCGCGATTACTGAGCACGTCTTCCGCTTTCGGGAAGCCTTCGAGTCGCTCTCTGGATGGTTGGAAGACGATGGCCAGCCGGAGCTTTCGGCGACCGTTCATGCCTATCTTAAGGACCAGCTCTCAGCGAATTTGGCGGACTATGTGCGTGTGGTGGAGGAGGCCAAGTCGCAGGGGCTGCCGGTGCTGCTGGGCCTGGAGCTGGACTGGATACCCGGCAAGGAAGCGGAACTTCGCGCGCTCTTGGAGCCCTACGACTGGGACGTGATCCTGGGCTCGGTCCACTGGATCGGGCCGTGGTCGATCGACTCGGGAAGCGGTCTCGATATTGCGGAGTGGGAGCGCCGGGACGTCGATGAAGTGTTCGAGACGTACGTCGGGATGTTGCGGGACGCGGCTGCTACGGGCCTCTTCGACGTGCTGGCGCATCCGGACCTGCCGAAGCTCCACGGCCACCGGCCGTCGCGTCCGGGCCCGATTCATGCGGCCCTGGTTGAGGCGGCCGAGGCGGGTCCGTGTGCCGTCGAGCTGAACAGCAACGGCTACAACAAGCCCGTGGCCGAGGCATACCCGGCGGAGCCCGTGATCGCGGGCGCGTATGCGGCCGGCCTGCCGATCACGTTGGCCTCGGACGCTCACACTCCGGACCGGGTAGGGGAGCGATTCGACGATCTGGCTCAGTTGGCCGCAAACGCCGGCTATGAAACGTTTGCCTGGTTCGAGTCGAGGAAGCAGAAGATGGCTGAGCTGGCACGCGTTGTAGGGAGGACGAAGTGACCGAAGTGAAAGTCGCGACCTTGAACCTGTTCAACAAGATCGGCCGCTGGGGCGAGCGCATGCCGCTCGTCGTCGACCAGTTCGTGGAGCTGGCGCCCGACGTGATCGGACTGCAGGAGGTCGACCTGACGATCGATCAAGGGATGGCGCTCTGCCGCGCCGTGAACTCCCGCGTCGGCGAAACGCCGCGCTACTGGATCCATCACATGACGCGGCCTGGCCGGGCGGCGCACTTCTTGGCGAACGCATTCATGTCGCGACTGCCGGCGGAGGCGCATGAAGGTCTGGATTACCTCACGTTCGAGAGCGTGGCACACCGCCTGCGGGTGCGGCTCCCCGATGGCAATCTGCTGGACTGCTACAACACGCACCTGCATTACCCGCCGGAGGCAGTGCAGGAGCGGCTGGCGCAGGCGAAGAAGCTGTGCGCATGGGTCGATACGTGGGAGGGCGCGAGCGCTGCGGTCGTGTCCGGCGATTTCAACGCGTATCCGGGCGAGCCGACGTTGGACCTGATGAAGGAGAGGTTCGTCTCCGCACACGAGGCGGCGCACGGCCGAGAGCCGGAGAAGACCTGGCCGACGCCCGTGAACACGTACGATCCATCGCCGCCTGGGACGCTTGACTACATCTTCGTTAAAGGCGCGGATGTGAAGTCGGCGTCGTTGGCGTTCGATACGCCGCATCCGCTGGATGCCGACCTGTTTCCTTCGGACCACCTGGGTGTGGTCGCGATCCTGGAGATCGGATAGCGACATGTCTTCGAAGTCTCTCGTCGCGCTTGTTGGCGGGGAAGAGTTCACGGAGGCGGCTGAGGCCTTCGACCGGGAACTGCTCGCGCTTGTGGATGCGGAGGCTCCCAACGTTGCGATCCTGCCAACGGCCGCCAAGTCTGAGAACCCGTTTCTGGCGGCCGCGCACGGCATCTCGCACTTCCGCAAGCTGGGAGCGGACCCGTACGGCGTGATGATCGTGGACAAGATCACGGCGGACGCGCCGGTGCTCGTGGCCGAACTGGAGGGCGCGGACATCGTCTACTTCACTGGTGGTAACCCGACCGATCTACTCGAGGGCATCCGCGACTCAAGAGCTTGGCGGAAGCTGCTTAAGATGGCCGACGCCGGCACGGTGATCGCGGGATCGAGTGCAGGCGCGATGGTGCTCGGCGAGCGCATGGCGTTCGGCGGCGAGGAGAGCGAGGCGCTCGGTCTTGTGGCGGGCGTAATCGTGCTGCCCCATTTCGAGCGCGCGGACGCCGAACGCATCGATCAGCTAGTGAAGGCTGTCCCTGAGGGCCTGACGTACCTAGGCATCGACGGCGCTACAGGCTGCCTGCGCGCAGGCGACGAGTGGCGCGTCTTCGGGCCGGGACGCATGCACGTCATCACGAAGGATGGGGCGGAGGTCGTTGAGAGCGGCGGCGTCTTTCAGCTACGGTAGTTCTTCGAGCCAGTCCACGAACGTGGTCGCCGCCTCTTCCCAGACCTCTTCACGAGTCCGCTCGTCGGACTTTTTCACGTTGAAGCCGTGATCGGCCCCGGCCAGAATGTGATGGCGGGCGTTCGGCATCGCCTTCGCCAGATCGCTCAGTTCGTCCGTGGTGCCGAAGGCGTCCCGGTCCCCGGAGCAGAACAGAGTCGGCACAGACAGGTCCAGCAGGTGATCGTCTCGCCGTCTCTCTGGCTTGCCGGGCGGGTGGAGCGGGTAGGCGAAGAGCGCGATCGCGTCGGCCTCGGTTCCTGACGCGACGACCTGCGATCCGATGCGGCCGCCCATCGAGCGCCCTCCAACGCAGAGCTTCAGGCTCGGCTCGCGGACGGCGTCGATCACGGCGCGCCATGTCGCCTCCAGAACGGCAGGCCGGTCTGGCCCCCGCTTGCGCGCCTCCATGTAGGGGAACTGGAACCGCACGGAGGCCACGTTGGCGCTCGCTAGCCGTTTGCTTAGGTACTCGCCGAACGGATCGTGGATGTTCGAGCCGGCGCCGGGCGAATAGATGAAGAGCCAGACTGGCTGCGCGGCCGGGCTCGTCCGGCGCGCTTCTACGTCCGAGCCGTCCTCCAGTGCGACGCGGAATGTCTCGGAACTCATAGCAGCATGGGCGCTTCTTCCAGGACGCTGGGGTCGTCGTTCTTCACAGAGTTCGCTCTCTCGGACACTGGTGTGCCGATGAGCAGGTCATCCGCGGCAGGCACGAGCAGCCTTCGCAGCTTCTCGGGTTCCGTCTCGTCCGCATCCATCCACTCCTCCGCTTGTTCGGGCGCGAGGATCACGGGCATGCGGTCGTGGATGTCGGCCACAACGGCGTTTGCGTCGGTTGTGACGATCGTAAACGTGCGCTCCCAGACATCGGGTTCGGCCTGCCAAGAAGCGTAGAGTCCGGCGAAGAAGAGCAGCCTGCCGTCCGGGTTATGGAACCAGATGGGACGCCGCGCCTTCTTGGGGCCGGTCCATTCGAAGAATCCGTCTGCCGGCACGAGACAGCGCCGCTTGCGAAACGCTTCCTTAAACGCGGCGCGAGTCTCGAGCGTCTCAACGCGCGCGTTGATCTGAGAGGCGGCGCGCTTGCGGTCTTTCGCCCAGGAGTTGATCAAGCCCCAGAGCGCGGGAAGTACCTCGCGCTCCTCATACTTCGTGCGGAGGATCCAGTGCTGGTCCGTCGGCGCGATGTTGTAGCGCGGCCTGTAGTTGGGGAGCGACTCCACGGGTACGCCGAGTTCGGCCGCCAGTTCGATTGCGTCTTGCCGGCTGAGCGTGAATCGCCCACACATGATGGCGATTGTACCAAAGGGGCGTTGCGCTGATACACGCCTGACGCGATGGCAGGCGAAAGGAGGTGTGACGCGGGCGAGGCAATGTTGCCAGCCGCACACCGAGTGCGCACTTCGTCGCAGGCGCTAGCGGCAGGCAATTAGAGTGCGAGACGGCCCGGCGCCGCGGGCTCTTCGCCCAGCGCGATCACGGCATCGTTCATCGCCGCCCGATAGATGCCCTGCGTCATCGTCTCGCGAGCCGTCGTTAGGCGCTCCTGATAGGCGTCACGTTTCAGCTCCTGTGCGGGCACATCCTCTGGATGGCCTTGCGTGGCCCACTCTGCTACGTGGCAGGCCATTTGCGTGTTGCCCTCCTCCAGCAGTGTGCGCCCTCTCGCGACGAGAGTGTCGACGCCCCCCGCGAGCAGCGCGATCTCACGGCCCTGCTCTTCCCACCGAGAGGGCAGTAGGTCAGCCGCGTTGCCGTTCCACCAACCGCCCCAGAGGCGCAGTAGATTACGGACGATGAACTTCGGGTGGTCGTAGATCACGCGGAGGAAGGCTCTCTTGGCTAGCTCCGGGTCGGGATCTACCGCATGAAAGATCTGCTCCGGCGTCTGCCCGGCGTTCATTCGCTCAAGCACCTGGTCGATGACTGAACGCAGCCAAGCGGCCGTGTCCGTGAGCATGTTGCGGATGGCATCCTCGCCGTGGACGACAATGCCATGGCCGGGGAACAGCCACTCCGCTCCGAGCGATGCCATCTCGTCGAGTGCCTCCGCCCACTCCACAGGGTAGCGCTGGACTTTCTGCGGATTGCCGCAGTTCGGAGACGACCAGACGACGAGGTCCCCCGTGAAGAGATAACGTTGCTTGGGCAGCCAGGCGTAGACCGCGTCGTCAGTTTCGCCCATGGCAGCGTGAAAGTGTACCTCCGAGCCGCCGATCTCCTTGACGAGGTTGTCGCGTATCAGAGCTGTCGGCCAATCGAAGCTGTCGGGGAAGGTGGGCTTCGGGAGGCTGAACTGGCGCTGGTTGATGCGGGCGTTGAAGCCGTCCGTGAGCTGGTATCGCTTAAACCGGTCGACGCAGCGTTCCTGCGCGATGATGTCCGGCGTTTCTCCGCCGTCCAGCCATGGACCGAGCCCGAAGGCGTGATCGAAGTGTCCGTGTGTATAGAGCGCCGCCGCAAGCGGCTTGTCGCTCCACGCACGAACCGCCTCGTACACCGTTGGCGCGAGGCGCTGCAAACCAGGGTCGACGAGCAGCAGCTCGTCGCCTAGCAGAACGGAATACGTGTTCACGAACGCGGTGTGCATCAGCACGTCCGGCCTCACCTCGTTCGCGCCGCCCTTGAGGATCTCTCTGATGTCCGCGCTTGCCGGGTCTTCTGTCGTATTCGGTGCAGCTTCCGTCATCGTGGCCACCTCCTGGTCGCTAGCCTTCGATCTGGACGAAGCGCGTCCCCAGCTCGGGGTGCTGGCCGGATGGCAACGTTAGGCTGCGGCTGGCGCTGACCTCGATCGCCATTGCCTCGTCTGCCGCGCCGTCCTCGATCGTGACGGCTACGCGCATCGAGGAGCCCGGCCAGCGAAACGCGAGGCCGTCAGGCGTCTCCGTGCAATCTCCGTTCAGCAGCTCTCCCCACTGACGCACGGCAGCTTCGTGGTTCGCTGTGAGCATCCGTAGGCCCGTTATCGTCACCGCTGCCGGCCGGTTGGCTGGCTCCGTCGGAGGGGCCATGTTCGAGTGGTCCCACTCTTCGTGGTCGTGATCGTGGTGGCTCGCCTCGACGAGTTGGACGACGATGCCCATTGCGGTCTTAGGACGGAGGAACGCCTCCTTCCAGTACTCGTGGCTGTCGTCATAGCCAACAACGCTGTATCCGAGCTTCTCCGCCAGCACCACCGTCTCCTTGAGCGAGTCGACCTCGAAATTAACGTGATGGATACCCGCTCCAAGCCGCTCTAGGTATCGGTGGACGAATCCCCCGGGCGGGCCGTCAGGCTCGATGATCTCGATGCGACCGCCGCCCTCGAAATCCCAGTGCCACCAGCTGAAGTCGCCGCTGGGCCCGCCGTAGCCGCTGATGCCGCCCAGCTCCCCAACGAGGAGGCCTGGTGCGTTGGCTATCTTGTCCGTCGCGATTGCGACGTGATCGAAGACTGTAGGCATGTAAGCTCCCTTTCCGGAAGAGTCGTGTGTAGGAGCAGCATAGCAGGCGCAGCCGCCCCGATCTCGTCCTAAAGTCGTAGGCAATCTCGGTCTCGAGGTGGATGCTGCGCTTCTACGTTGTCGTTATAGTGGTGGTCATGAGTGATCCCGGGGGCCAACACAATCGCGTCGAGTACAGTGGCCTCTCCAAGTTGATCGGCCTCATGACGGGTGACGAAAAGCATTCGACTAGCGCTACGTCCACGTTGGACGTGCTCTGGGTGTTGTACGACCGTGTGCTCAAGATCAATCCCCAAGACCCAGATGCAGACGACCGCGACCGGTTCCTGCTATCGAAGGGGCATGGGCCGATGGCCTACTATGCGGTGCTGGCGGCGAAGGGCTTCTTCGACGCGGAATTGCTGCGCACGTGGCTACGATACGATTCTCCGCTAGGCCTGCACCCGGATCGCAACCTGATTCCGGGCGTGGAAATCTCGAGCGGCTCTCTGGGCCACGGCCTTCCGCTTGCGATCGGTATGGCGCTTGGACTCAGAGCGCGCAGCAACGACGGGCCGCGCGTGTTCTGCCTGGTGGGCGATGCGGAGCTTGACGAGGGGACCAATCAGGAGGCGATCGTGGTCGCCGGGCGCTTTGGGCTGGAAGCGCTGACCGTCATTGCGGTGGACAACCAGTCAGCGTCGCTCGGCTGGCCGGACGGCATCGCGGCTCGCTTCGCGCTCGAAGGCTGGTCCAGCCTGACCGTCGACGGCCGCGACCACGATGCCATCGAGTCCGCCCTGACCGCGCCGCATCCCGGCGTACCGCATGTTGTTGTTGCCTGTGTGGAGCCGAAGTCATGACCGCCGCTTCGATGCGTGGTCGATTCGTCCAGGTCGTCACGGAGCTTCTCGATGCCGAACCCAGGCTCGCTCTCGTCCTCGCGGAAATCACCGCCGACCAGTTTGCGGCAAGCGGTGCCCGCGAACGCCACCCATCTCGCGTCGTGAACGTTGGCATACGCGAGCAGCTCATGGTGAATGTGGCGGCCGGCATGGCCCTCGAAGGGATGCGGACGATCGCGCACACGTTCGCACCGTTTCTTATCGAGCGGTCGTTTGAGCAGGTGAAGCTCGCTTTTGCGCACCAAGGAGTCGGCGGCATCCTCGTGAGTTCGGGTGCCACGTACGATGTGGCAGCGTACGGACGGACACACCAGACGGCTGCCGATGTGGCTCTCGTGGCGACCTTGCCGGGATGGCGCATTCATGTTCCCGGCCACGCTGACGAGGCCGAGTCGATGCTCAGAGAGGCTGTTCGGTCCGATGACGCCGTCTATATCAGGCTGTCTGAGCAACAGAACGCCGCGGCTCAAGCTGTTGAAGGCGGTGGAGTAGTAACCATTCGTAAGGGAACTCCCGGCGCCCTAACAGTCATCGCTGTCGGGCCGATGCTGGACGCTGTGGAGCAGGCAACCGAACACGTTGATGCCACAGTGCTCTACGTAGCCACTGTTCGACCGTTCAATGCGGACGGCCTTCGCGCAGCCGTGACGGGCACCGATGTAGTTCTCGTTGAGCCGTACTTGGAAGGCACTTCAACGGCGGACATCTCCGCGGCGCTCTCGGACCTGCCTCACCGGCTGCTCTCCATTGGCGTGCCTCCTACGGAACATCGAAAGTACGGCACGCCTGCTGAGCACAACAAGGCGCACGGCCTTGACGCGCCAGGCGTTCGCGATCGGATCGCGGCCTGGCTGGAGCACCATGCCGCTACGCAGCAGTAGCTTTACTCCCTGCGCGCACAGCCGGCGTCGTGTCGTCTCGCTCTCCTTCGATGCTGAGGTGCGGGAGCCATTCCAGCCAGGAAGGCAGATACCAGTTGGCGCCGCCCAAGAGCGTCATACTCGCGGGGACAACGACGGACCGAATGATCGTCGCGTCCAGCAGGATCGCGAAGCCCAGACCGAAGCCCATCTGCTGGAGGGACGCGTTATCGCCCAGCGCGAAGCCGCCGAACACAGCGACCATGATCAACGCCGCTCCTGTGATAACCGCTGCCGTCGACCGTACGCCGTAGGCTACCGAGGCCGTGTTATCGCCCGTCTCGTTGTATCGTTCGCGGATGCGACTCAAGAGGAACACGTGGTAGTCCATGCTGAGGCCGAACAGAATCGCGAAGAGCATCAAGGGCAACCACGCTTCAATTGCTTCGACCTGGGTGAAGCCGAGTAGATCGGCTCCAACTCCGTGCTGGAAGACGAGCGTGAGCACGCCGTACGTTGCGCCTACTGACAGCAGGTTCATGAGTATCGCCTTGATAGGCACCACAATGGAGCGGAACACCACCATCAGGAGCAGAAAACTCAGGCCAAGTACGAATGCGAACACGATCGGCGTGTAGGTCGTGATAAGGTCGAACATGTCGACGGCCTCCGCGGAACGTCCCGCAACATAGACTGAGGCGCCCGTGCCCGCGAAGCCCGGCTCGACGTAGTCCGTACGGAGCCGCCGTATGGCTTCGTATGCTGCGCCTCCGTCTGCTGCTGTGGCAAGGGAAATCGAGACCAACGTGAAGTCGCCAGCGTCGTTCGTCTCCACGGTCGCGAAGTCGAAGCCCTCATCAGCTTCAATCTGTCCCAAGAGCGTTTCGATTTCTGTATCAACCGCTGCTTGGTCCGCTCCTACACGGTCGATCACGACTTCAGCCGGCGCCGAAAGGCCTGCGCTGAAGTCTGCCGTGAGCACGTCGAAGGCCTGTCTCGCTTCGGAATCCTCCGGCATCGTCTCGACGCCGGAGAAGCCAGCGTTGATGGTTAGGGCGGGAATGGCCAAGGCGACCAGGACGCCCACGGCAAGAACGAGACTAAGCACCGGGCGCCTCATTACTCCTCGGGCGACAGAGGCCCAGAAGCCGCTGTCATCGTCAGGCGAGTGCTGCCGCCGGAGCCCAGGAATGCTGAGGCGGTTGATCTTCGGGCCTAGCAGCCTTAGCACCGCCGGCAACAGCGTCAGTGCCCCCAGCACCGCGAATATCACGACCACGATCGAGCCGAACGCAATGCTGCGGTAGATGTTCTGCGGGATCAGCAGCAGGCCAAGCAATGCGATGACAACCGTCGCGCCCGAAAACAGAACTGCTCTGCTCGCGGTGGCGCCTGCCTTCGCAATTGCCTCATTGACATCGTCCCCCTTGGCATACTCCTCGCGATAGCGCTGAACGATAAACAGCGCGTAGTCGATGCCCACGGCTAAGCCGATCATCGTGATGATATTGACGACAAAGAAGCTAAACGACCACATCTGGCCGAACAGCGCCGTCACGCCTACGGCGCCCACAATAGCAACGATCGCGAGGAGGAGGGGGAGCACTGCGGCGACCAGCGTCCCAAAGACCACCAGCAGGATAATCAGCGCGATGGATATGCCGATCGATTCGCCGGTCTGGAGGTCACGCTCGGTGATCTCCTGAACCTCCCTGTTCGCGCTGCCCGGACCGAAGACCAAGACTTCGAATCCATCACCAGGCTCCAAGTCATGGACGTAGTCCACGAGCGGGCCCACGTTGTCGGGGGCTTCCACTGCATCGCCTTTAAGCTCAGCCTGAATGAGCGATGTTGTGCCGTCTGCGGACACCATCTCTGATGCACCGGTGTCGAAGTAGCTGACCGCGGACGCGACCGTGCCCTCCAGGGCGCGAACGTCTTCCACGATGCCGGCGACCAGTTCCTGATACGCACCGTCCTCAACCGTCAGTCCTTCGGACTGCACGATAATGATCTCCAGCGCCCGTTCCTCGCCGCGCAACCGCTCTTCAAGCAGGTCTGCGCCCACGGCGGAGTCCGGTTCGCTCAGGACCGAGAACCCCGTCGTAAGAGCGTCGCCGACCTGCGTTGCGGCAGCTGCCATGACAACGAATCCGACGATCCAGATACCGACGACGAGCCAAGCGTGACCGGCAGAGGCACGCGCCAACCTTTCGGTGATACCTGTCGGTCCCATCTTGGAGCCTCCCTCTTTCGATCTCTTCTTAGTCCAGGTCGGGTCGTGTTGTTCGAAGGCGCGCCGCTTGCATGCACCGTAGCGCCTGTGGGCCCGCGTACCCGATCTTCTCATGCGGGCGCGCAGCTGGGCATGGCAAGGCTTCGCCGTATTAGTAGCGATTCCTCGGTATCAGGTTCGTCAGCTCTTCGAAAGGATCCTGGGCGGACACGTATGGGCCGTCATGGGCATCTCTCGTGCCGGATTTGCTGACGCCGAGGACACGCTGCGTGGTCGCTTCGATCGGGCCTGTGTGACCGTCGTCCTCGAACTTGGCGATCGTGCCATTGGAGAGCACGTGGTCGCAGCCGTCCGCGTCTTGGACGCGTTCGAGCCCGTGCTCGAGCGACAAACACCACGTCTCGCCGAAGATCTCGATGCGCCCATCACCGTCGAGGAGGTCTCGCGCTTGGGTACTCGAAGCCACCGGAATGGTGATAAAGCTGATTGCGGCAGCCGTCATGACGACGAACCAGACAGCGACGGCCGCAGGGCCTAGATTGCGCCGTTGCGAGGGTGCGACGAGCTGCCGTGAACCCGCCGCGAGCGCAATGAGCACACCAGCCGCCAGCCAGAATGCGGACGAGACCCAGATTGCGATCGTCCATGTCGAGGTACCTTTATCGAAGGCCGTGGCGAGCGGCTCCGAGTCGACAAACAACGAGATGACCGCGATGGTCCCGGCCACCAGCACGGCCCAGATCGCAAGCACGAGCGTCCAGTAGATCACGTTGGCCAGCACGCGGCCCATCTCACGAAGCGCCAAGCCCACGGAGGCCAGCGCCGGGCCCGCGTTCGCCCTTGCGCGTGACATCACGTCGCTTGCCGACTCACCGTAGCCGCGGACGGCCATGCGTTCGTCCGGCGAAGAGGCGGCAGGAACGATTAGCGCCATTGCTCCGTATATCAGCGCCACCGCGCCGAGGCTGATGAGCGCAGCGATGACCGTGACGACGCGGACGACGGTGACGTCGACGTTGATGTAGGCGGCGAGGCCGGCACAGACGCCGGCGATCATGCCCTCGCCATCACCCGTGAGCCGGTAGAGCCGGCGCTCACGCATGCGGCTCTCGAAGGCGGCGGCGGCTCCTTCTTCGACGGACCCGCTGTCGATCGCGTCGGCCGGCTCGACCAGGCCCAGGGCTTCGAGCATCTCTTCGACGTCGGCTGTCGTCACGACCTCGGCATTGTCGTCCGTCAGGGCCGCGCAGCGATCGGCGATCGCTTGCTCGAAATCGGCGAGGAGTTCGTCGCGGTCCGGGTCGTCCTCGAGGGTGCCTCGCGCCGCCTCCATCCAGCGTTCGATGGCTCTCACGCCATCGTCTTCCACGTAGAGGGCGCGACCGGCGAGATTGATTAGTGTGACTCGATTCATGGTGTGGCTCCCAGCTCCTTCAGCGTGTCGTCCAGCTTCCTCCAATAGACATTGAGTTGCCCCAGTCGCGCCGTTCCGGCCTCCGTCACGCGGTAGTACTTCCGCGGCGGACCACTTTCGGACTCCTCCCACTCGTGGTCGAGCAGACCATCGCGGCGCATCTTGCTCAGCAGGGGATAGAGCGTGCCTTCCGGCGAGGCGAAGTGCGTCCCGGCCAGCCGCTCCACGACATCGCCCGCGAAGTGCCGCCCCGTCGACATCGTCGTCAGCACGGCGAACTCGAGGAGTCCTCGGCGGAGCGGCTTGAACAGATTATCAGTATTTATCATAGTACCTTGGGCTCACAAGGTAGCATGGCGAATACTGGAACGCAAGCCCGGCTCACATCCAGTTGCTATGCGTCTTAGTTCGGCGAGCGCGTCCTCGCGCGCTGGAGGGCCGCCAGACGGGTGATCGCTCTGGCACACCGGTCTCGTTGGGCGCTCTGGGCGTCACTGCTCGACCGTTTTCGCCTCGCGGTAGCTCCTCTTGGTACAATGGCGCGCGAGCGGGGGTAGCTCAGCGGTAGAGCTCCTGCCTTCCAAGCAGGAGGTCGCGAGTTCGAATCTCGTCCCCCGCTCCAACCTCACTTTTCGTGTTCGTTAGCCGAGTGGCTGTTATTGCAAGGAGACAACCACAATGAAGTCTTGGCGTTTTAGCTCGCTGCTCGTCGCCGGCCTGGTCCTGGGTGTCGTCGCGGCCGCCTGCGGTGGCGGCGATGGCGGCGGTGAACTCTCCCTCGAGCAGTACTTCGATCAGGTTGCTTCGATTATCGGTGATCTCGAAGAACGAACCGCGAGCCTCGATCAGCCACTGGAGCAGGAATTCGAATCGGAGGCGGAAGAGATAGAGGCACTTCGCGACGCCTTCACCACGGTCGGTCCTATCTTTCGAGACTTCATCGACGACCTCGACGAACTGAACCCGCCGGAAGAGGTTGAAGACCTACATGGCGAACTGGTTGCTGGCTTCGCGGATCTGGCCGGGGGCTTCGAAGACATCGTCGACCAATTCGCGGATATCGATACATCAGCTGAGTTGGCAGCTCTGTTTTTCGACGCCGACTCCGTGTTTGGATCGGCCGTTGGGCGACTCGAGGCCGTCTGCCTAGAACTGCAGAGCATCGCCGATGACAACGGCATCGATGCCGACCTCCTGGACTGTGCCGGGTAGCCATGCTGGCGCAGGCGTAGCTCTGCCGTAGGGTTCCCGCATGTGTCCGGTGATAAACTCACGCCTGGGCCCTAGCTCGTGATGCCGGCCATGCTTCGAAAGTCAGCGTCGTCGGCTTCGATGGCTGCGTGGATTGCTTTCAGCGCGACGTCTCTGGCCCGCAGCTTGCTTGCCGCGTGGGCGTCCATGTTGAGCGCGGCCAGTTGGGCTGCGGTGCTTCGTGCGGCATCCTGCAGTTCCGAAGCATCCACGACTCGATCCAGGAAGCCCGCGTCGACGGCATCGTCCGGCGAGTACGGCTCGGCGAGGATGATCGCCCTGTTGAAGTGGGCCGGCGCGAGCCGTTGTCGGCAGATCTCGACGGCCGTCCGCGGCATCGTCATGCCGAGCGCCACCTCGTTCGCGTTGATCTTGTAGGGACCATCTACGCCGATCCGGTAGTCGCCCGACAGCAGCAGAAACACACCCATCGCTATCGCGTGGCCGTTGCATGCGATCACGACCGGCGTGGGGAACGACAGGATCCGCTCCGCAAGCGCGAAGCCAGCGCGTAGCAGGGCGGCGGCGTCGCTTCCGCCGGCGCGGAGCGCCCCCAGATCGAACCCGGCGGAGAA
This sequence comes from Chloroflexota bacterium, assembly GCA_003228685.1. Lineage (GTDB taxonomy): Bacteria > Chloroflexota > Dehalococcoidia > DSTF01 > RBG-16-68-14 > SZUA-185. The sequence continues at coordinate 9,859 of QIFC01000122.1, read as the reverse complement.
CTTCCCCTCTCTGCCGGCATACACGACGACCGCTCCATCAATCCTGGCGCGGTCGAAGGCCGCGTTGAGTTCCGAGAACATCTGAAGCGAGAGCGCGTTCACCTTGCCGTCGTCCATCGTGATAGTGGCGATCGAGTCCTCAAGTTGGTACGTCACGATGTCGCTCATGGAAGTGCTTCTCCCATCCGGCCCGTGCCTAACGTGTCTAGCGAAGTGTACTCCACGTCGCCGCCTTGGCCGGGCCGCCTGCCCTGGGATGAATCTCACCCGTTCCAAGACACCCGCGAGAGGGAGATACGTCGCCTTGCGAAACCAGAACAAGTGTGCTATTCTAGGTTCTCTCTGACACGATTCGGACCGCCCCGTGATAGGCGTTTCGAGTCAGAGTTGTATCCATGCCGGTTCGTTGTGAGCGCTTGGAAGGAGTGCAGATATGGTGACAGTGATCAGGGCCAAACGTCGCTCGAAAGTACTAACCTCCTCCGGGATCGCGTGTCTCTCCGTGCTTCCGACGATCAATCTGACGGCCGGGTGCCTGCACGACTGTAACTACTGCTACATCAGGGGCTATCGCAACTATCCCGGCGAGAGCCGGATTATTCTCTACGAGGATACGCTCGAGCGGCTCCAGTATGAACTGCGTCCCGGCCAGCCCAAGCCCCGCGCCGTCTACTTCAGCCCTTCCAGCGACCTGTTCCAACCAGCGCGGGAAGTCCTGGAGCTTAGCCACTCGGTCCTTGCCTTCCTGCTCGGACAGGGCATTGGCGTGGCGTTTCTTACCAAAGGGAACATCCCGACCGAGACGCTCCATCTCCTGTCAGCCCATGCCGGCCTAGTGCAGGCGCAGGTTGGCCTAATAACCCTCGACGAGAAGATATCGCAAGCGTTCGAACCGCACGCGGCGACTCCGGAGGCGAGGCTGTCTCAGATAGAGGCGCTGATCAGCGGAGGCGTGCGTACGGCCGTTCGGATGGACCCGATCCTTCCCGCGCTGACCGACGACCGCCAGGCGCTCGACGAATACTTCGCGGCCCTGGAGAAGTCCAGCGTCACACGGCTCGCGGCGGGAGTGCTCTTCCTGCGGCCAGGCATCCTCTACTACCTCAAGAAGAACGTCTCCGATGAGATGCTTGCGCCGCTCCTCGCTGCCTATCGAGAAGAGGACCAGGCCGTGATGCGCGGAGCGGTGTATCCCATCCAGAATCTCTCCGAGGAGCGCCGGCGAGAGATCTTCGCGCGACTGCATGACGCGGCGGAGGGTGTGGGCATCAGATTGGATATCTGCGCTTGCAAGAACTCGGACATCGCCTCAGGGAGCTGCAACATCGCCGGGACTTGGCCGTCACCGAGAAGCGGCGTGGCTCAGCCTTTGCTCGATCAGTAACCCGGAGCGAGGTTGCCCTACGCGGGCGTGAACATCGGGAGCGAGAGGCCGTCCTTGTCTTCCCACTGGACGCGCACGCGCTGGCCGACGGACACGCTCTCCGCGTCGACGCCGACAACGTTCGAGAGCATGCGGAAACCCTCGTCGAGGTCGATCCAGGCGACCACATACGGGATGCGCTCGCGGAACGGCGGGTAGTAGTTCTGTCGGACGATGCTGTACGTGTAGACCGTGCCTTCGCCCTTGGACGTCTTCCAGCTCAGATTTAGGCTGGTGCAGTGCGTGCAGTGACGCCTCGGATGCCAGACAACGCCACCGCAGTCGTCGCAGACCTGGTATTTCAGCTCGTGGCCCTTGGTCGCCTCCCAGAACGGCTCTGTGTCGGGCTCGGGGAATCGCGGTAGAGGTATGTCCATCTTTGGCTTAGCCATTAGTCTCTCCCCAGAATGATCGTACTGCCGCTGTGGCGCGCGCCCAGCATGCCGCCGTTGCCGTGCGCGACGGCAAGCTTCGCGTTCGGAACCTGCGACGTAGACTCGCCGCGTAGTTGTCGGGTGGCCTCGGTCAGGAGGAACAGGCCTCGCATGCCGGGGTGGTTCGACGAGAGTCCGCCGCCGTCCGTGTTGAGTGCCGGTGCGCCTGCTTGGTCGAACCGCAACTTCCCGCCCTCGACGTAGGAGCCACCCTCCCCCTTCTTGCAGAAGGCCAAGTCCTCCAGCAGCGTGAGCACCGTGATGGTGAACGAGTCGTAGATCATCGCGATCTCGATCTCGCCGGGCGTCACGCCCGCCTCGCCGAACGCACTCGGCGCGGACTGCGCGGCCGCGCTGGTCGTGATGTCGCCGCCGGCTTCGGGATACTTCGTTGCCTCTCCGGTACCCAGGATCCACACGGGCGTCTTCTTCGTGTCGCTAACGACGTCGGCCGACGCGATGACGACGGCGCCGCCGCCGTCCGAGATGATGCACGACTCCAGCAGATGCAGCGGGTCGGCGATCATGCGCGAGGTCATCACGTCTTCGATCGTGATCTCGCGGGCGCCTGGCAGCAGTTCCAAGTCCTCCATCGCTTGCTTCGCCTCGGGGTTTCGCACCGCGTGGAAGCGCGTCGTCACAGAGATCTCCGCGAGCTGCTCGCTCGTCGTGCCGTACTGATGCATATGGCGTCTCGCGACCAGCGCGTAGTTGGCGATCAGCGTCATGCCCCAGGACATCTCCATGTTGCCGACGGGGCTGGCAGGGCCTCCTCCCATGCCGCGGCCGCCCGTGCCAATGTTGAACTGCTGGCTGTGGGCGATCGAGCCGTACGTGAGCAGCGCGACCTTCGCCTTGCCGGCGGCGATGTCGCGTTTCGCGTGCGCGGCGTGGAACTCGTACGAACTGCCGCCGACGGCCGTAGTGTCGATCACGTTGGGCTTGATGTTGAAGTACTCGGCGATGCTAAGCCCGGACATGCCGCCCGCGCCGCCGTCGCCGGCGTCGTAGATGGCGTCGACATCGGTCCAGGTCAGGCCGGCCTCTTCCAGCGCCTTGGCGGCGGACTCGGCCTTGATCTGGAGGGGAGTGACGCCTGGCGCCTTGCGCAGCGGGTACTCGTAGATGCCGACAATAGCGGCGTCGCGTGTTTGTGTTGGCATGCTACTCCTTCGTCTCGCTCTCTGAGCCGGCCGGCGGCGCCACTTCGCGCGGCCGGCCTCCGAACGCCATCTCAGCCGTGAGCGCCTGGCGAAACGAGCGCTCCATGTGCGTGAAGGCGTCGTCCAGGCTCCAGGGCGCGTTGCTCTGTAGCTCGCGAATGGGCTCTGGCGTGTTGTAGAGGCCGATGCGGAAGCCCGCGGCGGAGATCACCTGGCCGTTGAGCCAGTCCGTCCCTTCGCTGGCGATGAACACGACCGGGGTCGCGACGTTATCCGGTGAACGTTCCGGGTTGTCCTCCTGTGCCTGGACCGGATTGCGCATCCGCGCTTGCGGGATCGAGGCGGTCATCCGCGTAGCGGCGCCGGGTGAGATCGCGTTCGACGTCACGCCGTAGCGGCCGAGCGCCGCTGCGCACGAGTACGTGAGGCCGATGATGCCCATCTTGGCAGCGGCGTAGTTGGGCTGGCCGGGCGATCCGTGCAGGCCCGATCCCGACGTGAAGTTGATTAGCCGGTAGTGGCCTTCGCGGGCCTGGCGCCAGTAGATGCTGGCGAACTTCGTTGTGTTGAACGTGCCCTTCAGGTGCACGTTGATGACGGCGTCCCACTCCTCTTCGCTCATATTGAAGATCATGCGGTCGCGCAAGATGCCGGCGACGTTGACCAAAATGTCGAGCTTGCCGTACTCGTCGAGCGTCTGGCGAACCATGTTCTCGGCGGCTTCGTGGTCGGCGACGCTGTCTCCATTGGCGATAGCTTCGCCGCCGGCCTTCTTTATCTCGTCGACGACCTCGTCGGCCGGCCCGCTTGCGGCGCCCGTGCCGTCGACGTTCGCGCCCAGGTCGTTGACGACGACCTTCGCGCCCTCAGCAGCCATCAGCTTGGCGACCGACGCGCCGATGCCACGCCCTGCGCCGGTTACGATTGCTACACGTCCGTCTAGCTTTCCCATAGTGCGGTCCCTCCTTGTCTCTGCGTTACGCGTTCACGCTCTCGACCGCATCGAGAGCGCCTAGCGCGTCTGAATCCCTTGCGTTACGCGTTCACGCTCTCGACCGCATCCAGAGCAGCCAGCGTGTCAGAGAGGTGCTTCCCGATGCTGAGATCGTGCCGGAAGCTCTTTCTAATGACGCCTTGCTTATCGATGATGTACGTGACGCGCGCCGGTATCAGGCCCAACAGCCCCTGGGCCTCATAGGTCCTGCGAATGCGCTTGTCCGGATCGGCGATCAGCGGGAACATCAGCTTGTGCTGCTCCTTAAAGGAGCTGTGGGACTCCGTTGTATCGGAGCTGACGCCGACGACGATGGCGTTGTGCTTCTCCATCGTTTCTGATTCGTCTCGGAAATTGCAGGCCTCCCGCGTGCAGCCGGGTGTGAAGTCCTTCGGGTAGAAGTAGAGCACTACGTTCTTCTTCCCCCGGTGGTCCGTGAGGCGGAAGGTGCTGCCGTCGTCGGCTTCACCCTCGAAGTCGGGTGCCTGCGTTCCTTCTTTCAGCATTGCTGTCGCTCCTACTAAAGCGCGCCGCAAGCATCGGCCGGATTCAGGCCGAACTAGGGCAGGGCAGAACGAGATGGTTGAGGTTCCCCCGCGCGCAGGCTCTTACCTTAACGTGAGTGTGAAGTGTCGTCAAGAACGAACGGGGCTGTCGCCAACGGTGTAGTAGTACAATAGGGCCGAACGGTTGCACGGCGGAAGGAGGCCGCGTGCGCAGGGCCATCTCAGCCGCACCACGCATGCTTCGCCTCATTACGGGGTCCTGGGTGCTGGCCGTGTTAGGTGCGCTGCTGCTGGCGTCTTGTTCCGACGAAAGGCCGAGCGCGCCGACGACCGTGATCATTGCCAGCGAACGGCCATTCGGTGAGAGGGCGCTTGAGGCGGGCGCGGAGTTGCTCGAGCCGCAGGGCTTCGAGGTGGTGGCGGCCGCGCCTGGAGACGAGCCGCATATCACAGTGGGGCAGCAGGTGGACGCTAGCTCGACGCCGTTCCTGACCGGCTACTGGGTCGTGGTGACTGGGCTTTCGAACCAGTGGCGGAATCCGGCTGGTCAACAAAGCGTGGCATTCGATGGACTCAGCGACTTGCACCTGATCGTTCCTGAAAGTCCCGCGCCGCCTCTCCAGGAATGGAACGCCATGCCCTCGCTGGAAGTCTTGCCCTTGAATGAGATACCGGATGCGCTCCAAGAGAAACCCGAAGCCTTCGCTCTCCTCCCGCTCGATGCTGTAGACGCGCGGGTGCAGAGTATTCCCGTCGGCAGCGCGAGCGTCGTGTTTGACGGCCCCGGCCTTCAGTACCCCCTCGTCGAGCGCGCGTGGGTGTCGGCTGCGGCTCATGAGAATCCTGACTTCGCGCTGCTCTTGCAGCAAACGAAGCAAGCGCTCGCCGAGCGATTGGCGTTGGAGTATGCGCGGCCTGACCCCATCATCCTGCGCGCGACTGGCGACATCATCCCGTCGCGGTGTGTCTACGCGAAGCAGCGCGACTACGGCGATTTCGCTCACGCGTTCCGGGAAGTGGGGCCGTGGCTCTCGCAGGCGGACATAACGATAGGGAGCCTCGACGCGTCGATCTCCGACGCTGGACGCCCGTTCGGCTGCACGGAGACGTTCAGCCTGCTCGCGCCCGCGCAGAGCGTTGAAGGGCTGGCCTTCGCGGGATTTGACGTGATCACTGTCGCGACGAATCATGTGAAGGACTGCGGGCAGGACTCATGCGGAGATCAGGCCTTCTTCGACACGCTGGACATCCTGCGCTCGAATGGCATCGAGCCTGTGGGCGGCGGCGCCGATCTCGCCGAAGCGCGCCGTCCGGCGGTCTTGGACGTGCGCGGCACGACGTTCGCCTTTCTCGGCGCCGACCAGATCGCGTCCTACTACCACGCGGCGGAGGGAGTGCCGGGCGTCGCGCCGCTGACGGAGGCATTCGTGCGCGAGGATGTGGCTGCCGCGGCCGCGCAGGCGGACGTTGTGGTCGTCCTGCCGCAGTGGGGCGTAGAGTACACCAACGATCCGACTGCGAGCCAGCAGAACTTGGCTGCCGCCGCTGCCGAAGCGGGCGCCGACCTGGTAATCGGGAACCACCCGCACTGGGTACAGGCGGTGGATGTCATCGGAGAAACATACGTCGCCTATGCGCTGGGGAACTTCGTCTTCGATCAGGATTGGTCGATCCCGACACAGCAAGGCGTGGTGCTGGAGGCGGCCTTCCACGGCGCCGAGTTGAAGGGCGTCCGCCTCCACCCGATACGCATCAATGACCAATACCAGCCGGTGTCAGCCGATCCTGCCGAGGCGAGCGAGATACTGGGCCGCATCTGGGCCGCCAGCGCGGCGTTGCCATAGGAAAAGGTACGAGCGGCGGAGTATATCTCCGCCGCTCGCGTAAGAGGTCTCTTACTACTGCGGGCTAGGCTGTCTGCGCCAACTCTTTGATGCGCAGCGACTGAAAACGAATCACCTTGATGATCGTCGCTAGCCCAAACGCAATCGAGGTCAGGTAGAGACCGACGGCAAAGCGTCGCAATCCTTCTAGCCACGTGCCCCACGTCTCGGCCCGCCCGAGCGCGGCCTCGTTGCCCGCGATGCTGGACGACGTGGCGTTGATCCAGGCGTCGTACGCCTGTGTGGCGGCGTAGATGTGGCCGACGAACGTGAAGATCAGTAACATCATCGCCATCATCATCCCCATCAAGAAGATCCAGGCCGTGATCGGCATGTCAGGCGCCTTGATGCCCTTGCCGATCGCTTCCTGCACCAGGCCGCCTCCCGCGCGGAAGGCGCCCAGGGTGCGCGCGATGGCGAAGCTAATCCCCGCGAAGATCATGGCGAAGCCCAAGAACATGAAGCCGGGCACGAGCTGTCCCAGCGTCGCTAGGTTCGCCTTGGTGGATGCGGAAAACTCTTCCGAGAGGTCCACGGACAGTTGCGAACGAGCAATCCCGAGGCCAAACGCCACGAACACAAGCATGATGCCCATGACCGTCATCGGCGCCCAGAGGATGCTGCCAAGCTTCTGCGGGAGGAGGAGCCCCTTAGGAGTATCTGTTTCTTCGTAGCGGCCTACGGTGTGCCCGAAGACCTCCGTTCCTGTAGCTGCCATTATGCGGCTCCTTCTTCCTGCCCTGTCACCAGCTCGCGGATGCGCGAGAACTGGAAGCCCAGGACGTCTGAAATCGTATACAGCGCGAAGACGATGCTGGTGAGGATCAGCCCCAGCGCTACCTCCCGCAGCGGGTTCGCCCACGCGGCGAAGGCCGTCGCTCGATCGAGCGCTGCCTGGTCGCCTGCTACGCCAGCGCTGGTTGCCGTGATCCAGGCGTCGTTCGCCTGACTCGCAACGTATGTCAGTGTGCCGAAGGCCACGACTTCCGCCATCAGTCCGATCATCATCAGCGCCAAGAAGATCTTCGCCGACCACGGCATCTTCAGCGTCTGGACGGGCGAGCCTGCGCTCTCCTGCACTTCCCCACCGCCCTTGCGCAGCGCGCCGAGGATCGTTCCCAAGAGAAACGCGATCCCCGAAAGGACGAGCGCCTCACCCAGGAAGAGGAACGCCGCGGTGAGCGGCTGCAGCGTCGCGAAGTTGGCTTGGCGGAGAGCCGTGAACTCCTCGCCGAGGTCCGAGCCCACGTTCGCCTGTGCGATGCCCAAGCCAATGGCCGTAGCGATCGCCATCAGCCCCATCAAGATCATGGGCACCCACATCCAGTTAGCGACTGTGTGGATAAGGAGCTGTCCTTTACCGCTCGAGCTGGTTGTCGTTGATCCGAATTTCGTGTCGATTGAATGTACTGCTGTTGCCATGATGATCCTCCTACGCTCCTGCGCCGCCAGCGGACGCCTTGAGCGCCGGTAGCGATTCCTTCAGGCTGTCCACGCGCACCCAGAGCTGGCGGACGACGCCCCAGAGGATCAGCGCGATGCCGACCTTGATGAAGGCGACTGCGGCCGTCGCGATCGGGAAGAGCCACGAGTCGTACGCCAGGATGCGCCCGAGTTGGGCCGGGTCCTGGTCTGAGACCCATCCGGAGACGACCGCGCTGATGATGAAGAAGACCATGAGCGCCATGACGCCTACTGCGGCGAATCCGAGCCCGGCGTTGAATTGCCAGGGGCTACTGCCGACGTCTGGGTCGGCGGGTCGTGTGATACTTGCTGTTGCCATATGTAACTCCGTTTCTCGTTGTTATCTCTTTACGTTCCGCTCATGGTCTGTTCCATCGGCACCTCCCTTTGCGCAATCCGCGCACCGTGCGGACCTATGCCACCAGCGCGATCTGTTGGCCTTCTTCTTCGACGGCGGCCGGGGCTACCGCGTCGCGGTAGTCGTCGCCGTAGATCTGCGCGTAGGAGCGCTCGACCAGCAGGTCGATGCCGTCGAGCTGGCCGACCCGCTCGCGACGCCGGAGGTCCCAAAGCTGGTCCAGCTCGTCGGTGATCCTCGCGACGCGTTGCTTCAGCTCAGCGTCGCCGCGACGTGAGTCCAGGGCGATTCGGTAGAGCCGCGAGCGCTCGTTTGAGAGTTCGTCGATGCGTTCGATTGTGGTCATGATGTTCCTCCTAGTGCTTCCCTCAGGTTCGGTACGTATACCCCCAGGGGGTATCTACAACCGAATAATAACGAACCCTAGATAGGGTTGGGGTGATCCAAGTTACTAAGAAGGAGGAATTTCTGATTGTGGGGGAAGTTGCTATCTGTAGTTACGATTTTCTAGGTTTGCGAAAGAAGACGCGGAAAGGGGCGCGCATCACGCGCGCCCCTTTCTATCGGGTGGAGGACCTGCTTGTGTCTACGCCACCAGCTCCATGGCGTCTTGCTCATCCTCGACGGTGGCTGGGGCTACCGCGTCGCGGTAGTCATCGCCGTAGATGTTCACGTAGGAGCGTTCGACTAGGAGGTCGATGCCCTCAAGGCGCCCGATGCGCTCGCGCCGGCGCAGCTCCCAGAGCTGGTCAAGCTCGCCGGTGATCTTCGCGATGCGTTCTTTTAGCTTTGGGGCGCTTCGGCGAGAGCCATTGGCGCTGCGGTAGAGTCGGGACCGCTCCTTCGAGAGCCGGTCGATTCGTTCCATGGTGGTCATTGTCATGCTCCTTCCGTCTCTGCGCTTCGCTTGTTCGTATACCCCCCACAGGTATGTGCAAACGTAGGATAGCGAGTCCGGAGGCTCGTAATGTTGCCAATTTATGACATCGTGATGCTGAATGTGAGCTACTTCTCAGATCGCCAGATTCGCAGTATCTCGCTGTCGTGGTCGAACGCCAAAAGCGGCAGAGCGTCCCGATCGAAGTAGCGCACGTCCTGGCATTCGCGGCCGATGGCGATCCGGCCCCGGAGCACGCGGGCGGCATACGCGATAAAGACGACGCGCTCGCCGGGCGCGGCGAACGCGCCGAGCTGGCGCTGGATGCGGATATCGAGCCCGGTCTCTTCTTTGGTCTCGCGGACGGCGGCCTCTTTCAGGCCCTCTCCGGCGTCGACGAAGCCGGACGGGAACGACCAGGCGCCACGGTTCGGGTTCCGCGCGCGCTGCACGAGGAGGAGCTTGCCGTTGCGCGTGGCCAGCACGCCGACGGCTACTTTCGGGTCGTCGAAGGCGACGAGGCCGCAGTCGGGGCAGGCGCGGCGCCGCCGGCCTTCGTACCTGCGTGAGCGGAGTTTCGTGCCGCACGCGGAGCAGTATTGTGGTGGCATTTCGTACTTCATTCCGCTCGGCGGCGGGCGGTCGGCTGATGCACCCGCATCAGCTTGAAGGCTGACCCGCATAGATCCTCTCCATCCCGAGCTTGTCGAGGGATGTGCATGGTTCGACAGGCTCACGGCTGATGCGGGCGGTCAGT
>QIFC01000041.1 GCA_003228685.1 Chloroflexota bacterium | reverse complement strand
CGGTAGCGCTGCTTCAGTCTCGGTTCCATCTAGTCGATGTCCTGTCCGCACGACTTGCAGACGCGCACTTTCACGCCGTCCGTCCGTACGCGGAATCTCACGCGCACCGGCTGTTCGCAGGCGCTGCAGACGAGCTTGACGTTGGATGTGTGGATCGGCGCTTCCTTTTCGATAATGCCTGCCGGCGTGCGTTCGTCCTGCTGCCGCTGGTGGCGCTTCACCATGTTGATACCTGTCACCAGGATGCGGTTTTTCGCCGTATCCACCTCGTGGACTTGGCCTTGCTTGCCGCGTTCTCTGCCGCGGATGACGTGGACCGTGTCGTCGCGCCGTATCCGCTGCATCACACGACCTCCGGGGCGAGTGAAATGATCTTCATGAACTTGTGGTCGCGCAACTCTCGCGCGACCGGCCCGAAGATGCGCGTGCCCTGCGGGTTCTCTTCATCCTCGAGGACCACGGCGGCGTTGTCGTCGAACTTGATCGACGAGCCGTCCGGGCGCTGCCAGCCCTTGACCGTGCGTACCACGACGGCCCTGACGACATCGCCTTTCTTGATCGCCGATCCGGGCTGAGCCGCTTTGACAGAGGCCATGAAGGTATCACCCACGCGAGCGTAACGCTTACGCGTCCCGCCGAGCACCTGGATGCACATGATCTGGCGCGCGCCGGAGTTGTCCGCGACCGTCAGCCGGGTGTACTTCTGAATCACGCTTTGTCGTCCTCGTCTTCCGCTGGCTTATCCTCTGTAGAATCGGCTTCCTCCGAACTCGCTTCGCCGCCGGACTCATCATCGCTACCAGCTTCTTCCGGTGAATCGTCGCTGGCTGACGCTTCTTCGGCAGCTTCTTCGACCTCCGCGGATGCCACAGGCTGCTCAGCACTGGTCTCGTCCAGTGTTTCGTCGCCGGCTGACGCTTCTTCGGCGGTGCCCTCATCTACCCCCGCGGATGCCTCAGGCTGTTCGGCCTCGGCTTCTGAACTCTCGCCGGCCGCGGCTTCGCTTGCTTCCGCCTCGGGCGCTTCCGCCGTCTCCTGCTCGTCATCGTCCTTGCGAGGCGGCGGGGGAGCGGGCGTTTCCACCTGACGCTGCATGGACAGATATTCGCTATCGATCTCGCGAGGAGCGATGTCGGCCACCTCGCCCCGGCGGAGTATCTCGGCGACGCGCCAGCGCTTGTTACGCGAGTACGGCCGCGTCTCCTCAATGAGGACGGTGTCGCCGGGCTTGGCGTCGCCCTCGTCGTGCGCTAGGTAGCGTTTGCTGCGCCTCAGCACCTTCTTGTAGAGGCGATGCTTGGTCGTGGACTGCACCATGACAACGACCGTCTTGTCCATCTTGTCGCTCATGATGCGACCAGTCATGGTCTTCCGTTGTCCCTCAGCCACCTACTCCTCCTCCTTGGGCTGCACCACCGCTTCGTGGAGGGCAGCGAGTTCGCGCTCGCGCTGGATCGTCTTAATCTGCGCCAGCTTGGTCCTCACCTTGCGTGGCTGCGCGGTGTTGGCGAGCTGGCGTGTGGTGAGCTGGAGCCGGGTCGTGAAGAGTTCGCGATAGGTCTCCTCGAGTTCCTTGGCTAGGTCCTCGTCGGAGAGTTCGCGTAGCTCGGCAACCTGTTGCTTGGCTGGCATCCCTACAGCTCCTGATGCTCTCGATTGACGAATCGCGTCTTCACGGGCAGTTTGTGCGCGGCGAGGCGCATCGCCTCGCGCGCCAGCTCCTCACGGACACCGGCGACTTCAAACAGCATGCGGCCACGCCTGACCACGGATACCCAAAACTCGACTGGGCCCTTGCCCTTGCCCTGGCGGGTCTCCGCAGGCTTCTTGGAGACCGGCTTGTCCGGAAAGATCCTGATCCAGACTTTGCCTCCACGGCGCAATTCGTGCGTGATCGCGCGCCTGGCGGCCTCGATCTGGCGAGCGGTGACCCAGGCGTTGTCCAACGACTGCAGGCCGAACTGGCCGAACGAGACCTTATTGCCAGTGCTCGCCTGGCCTCTGCGGCGGCCTCTGTGCGCCTTGCGCCACGTAGTTCTCTTTGGTTGCAGCATTGTTGCCTAGCTAGGCCTTCTCCGTCGTATCGCTATCGGGACCAGCCTCCGCGGCTGGTGGCCCAGCGGTCTCTGTGGGCGGGGCTTCTTCCGCGGGCGCCTCGGCGGGTGATGCGGCTGCGGCGGGTTGCGCGGGCGCCTCAGCGGGCGGTGTGGCTGCGGCGGGTTGCGCGGGCGCCTCGGCGGGCGGTGTGGCTGCGGCGGGTTGCGCGGGCGCCTCAGCGGGCGGTGCGGCCGCGGCAGGTTGCGCTGGTGCCTCGGCGGGCGGTGCGGCCGCGGCAGGTTTTGCGGGCGCCTCGGCGGGCGGTGCGGCTGCGGCGGGTTGCGCGGGCGCCTCGGCGGGTGGTGCGGCTGCGGCAGGTTTTTCGGGCGCCTCGGCGGGTGGTGCGGCGGCAGGTTTTGCGGGCGCCTCGGCGGGCGGTGCGGCTGCGGCAGGTTGCGCGGGCGCCTCGGCGGGCGGTGCGGCTGCGGCGGGTTGCGCTGGTGCCTCGGCGGGCCTCTCGACCGGCGCTCCGTCGACGGTTACTTCCTTGCGCTCCGGTACACGTTCGCCCTTGTAGATCCAGACCTTGACGCCGATGCGGCCGAACGTCGTGGCCGCCTCGGCCTGGCCGTAGTCGATGTCGGCGCGCATTGTGTGGAGTGGTACGCGGCCTTCCATGGTGCTCTCCCTGCGCGACATTTCGATGCCGCCCAGGCGGCCGGCGACCATGGCTTTGCAACCTTCGGCGCCTCGAGCCATCGTACGAGAGACGGTCTGCCTAAGCGCGCGCCGGAACGCCACGCGGCGTTCGAGTTGGTCGGCGATGTTGCGCGCAACGAGGTTCGCGTCCAGTTCCGGCATGCGGATCTCTTGGATATTGACGCGGATACGCTTATTTGTGAGCGTTTCGAGTTTGCCGCGAAGCTCATCCACCTTCTGGCCGCCGCGGCCGATGACGATGCCGGGCTTGGCTGTGTGGATCGTCACGGTGACAATGTTCGCGTTGCGCTCGATCTCGACTCGCGCGATGCCGGCATCCGCCATCGACTCCTCCAGGTACGCTCGGATCTTGAGGTCTTCCTGGAGCAGGAATCGGTAGTCCTTGTCAGCGAACCACTTACTCTGCCAGTCGTAAATGATGCCGATGCGGAAGCCGGTCGGATGTACTTTCTGGCCCATGCTAGCGCTCCCGTTCTTCGACTGTGATCGTGATGTGGCTCGACCGATGCACGTATGGGTGGATGCGGCCGCGAGCGGCCGGCCGGAAGCGCTTTAGCCGTCGCGAGTCGTCCGCGTAGGCGCGCTTGACGTAGAGGCTGTCCGGAAGGGCGTCGAAGTTGTTCTCAGCGTTGCTGGCAGCGGACTTCACGACCTTCGCGACGATCTTGGCGTGAGGCGTCGTCATGAACTTGAGCAGGGTAAGCGCCTCCTCGATCGACTTGCCGGGCAGGTGCTTCAGCACCAGCCTGGCCTTCTGCGGCGAGACGTTCGCGTAGCGATTGATCGCGCTCACTTCCATCCTAAGTCTTTCGTATCTGCGTGGTCCGCTCTGAGCGGCCGCTGTGGCCGCGGAACAGCCGGGTCAGCGCAAATTCACCCAGCTTGTGGCCAACCATGTTCTCCGTGATGAAGATAGGGACATGCCTGCGGCCATCGTGCACGGCGATGTTCAGGCCCACCATGTCTGGCAAGATGGTGCTGGAGCGAGACCATGTCTTGATCACCGTGCGCTCTCCACTGGCGCGGGCGGCTTGCACCCGCTTCAACAGCTTGGCCTCCACGAACGGTCCTTTTTTCGTTGATCGTGACATAACGTGTCCTACTGGTACCTGCGCCTGACGATATGCTTGTCAGACGCCTTCTTGCCTCGTGTGCGCTTGCCCAGCGCGGGCTTGCCCCACGGCGTCTTCGGGGCCTTCAGGCCAATCGGCGCCTTGCCCTCGCCTCCACCGTGCGGGTGGTCGTTGGGGTTCATGGCGGAGCCTCGCACGGTGGGCCGAATGCCACGCCAGCGTGAGCGCCCCGCCTTGCCGAGCTTGGTGAGACTGTTTTCGACGTTGCCCATCTGGCCGAGTGTGGCGAGACAGGCGGACGGCACGCGTCGCATCTCCCCGGATGGAAGGCGTAGCAGGGTGGTCGCCCCTTCGCGCGCCATGAGCTGGACGGATGTTCCCGCGCCGCGGGCGAGCTGCCCGCCATTGCCGGGGCGCATCTCGATGTTGTGGATGAGCATGCCCGTTGGGATGTTGGCGAGCGGCAGGGCGTTGCCCGTGCGCAGATCGGCATCCGGGCCGGACGAGATGGTGTCGCCCACCTTCAGGCCGGCCGGGGCCAGGATATAGCGTTTGTCGCCGTCGACGTAGTGAATGAGCGCGATGCGAGCGGTGCGGTTTGGGTCGTACTCGATGGCGGCGACCTTTCCAGGCACGCCGAAGTTGTCGCGCTTGAAGTCGATCTTGCGGAGAAAACGCTTCGCGCCACCGCCTCGGTGGCGAACGGTAATGCGGCCCTGCTGGTTGCGGCCGGCCTTCCGTTTCTTCGCGACCAGCAGGTTGCGCTCCGGCTTCTTCTTGGTGATTTCTTCGAAGCTGAAGCCGGTCATTCCACGGCGGCCCGGCGAAGTTGGCTTGAACTTCTTTGTTGGCATTCTAGATACCCTCGAAGATCTGGATCGTGTCGCCCTCTGCGAGTGTCACAATCGCCTTCTTCCAGTCAGGCGCTTTGGTCGCGCGGGCGCCGATGCGGCGGCGCTTGCCGTGTACGTTCATCGTGTTTACTTTGGTGACTTTGACATTGAACGCCGTCTCGACAGCCTTCCTCACCTGGCTCTTGTTCGCTCGCCGGTCCACCTGAAATGCGTACTTTGAGTTGCCCGCGAGGATCGTTGCCTTCTCTGTGATGAGGGGCCGGATGATGACGTCGTAGGGGTGCAGCGTCTTAGGCATTGGCCTGCACCTTAGAAACTGGCGCTCGCCGCGTATTCACGCGGTCACCGCCCCAGAGCGCCTCGGCCGCGCGGACGGCGTCTTCCGTCATGAGCAACCCCTGGTGGTTGAGGAGGTCGAGGACGTTCAGGTAGGCGGCAGGCATCCATGAAACCTTCTGCAGGTTGCCCACGCTCTTCTTCACTGCCTCGGCCGGTTGGGCCGTGACGATCAGTGTGCTGCGCTCAAATCCAAGCGCCACGAGGACGTTCTTCATTTCCTTGGTCTGCGGCTTCTCCAACGACAACTCATCGATCACGCGGAGCTTATCGCTGGCGGCCTTCGCTGAGAGCACCGAGCGCAGTGCGAGCCGGCGCATCCGCTTCGGCAGCGCTTGCGCGTAGCTGCGCGGGCGCGGTCCGAAGGCGACGCCACCGCCGCGCCGTATCGGCGAACGGTTCGAGCCCATGCGAGCGCGGCCGGTTCCCTTCTGGCGGAACAGCTTGGCCGTGCTGCCGCGGACTTCACCACGAGACTTGGTCTTGTGGGTGCCACGGTGCAGGTTGGCGCGCTGGGCCAGCATCGCCTGATGAACGAGCGAGCGATGTGGCTTCGTCGCGAAGACCGCATCGTCGATGTCGATCGACCTGACCTTCTTGCCGGCGCGGTCCTGTACGTCGATCTTCATGACTTCTCTTCGCCCGACTCGTCAGAGTCGGCGTCGTCAGAGTCGGCGTCGTCGACCGGGTTGTCGGTGTCTTGGGAGGGTTCTTCGTCAGACTCGCCAGGGCTGGCATCATCAGAGCTCTGTCCTTCGGCGGGCTGTTCCTCGTTGTCCGCACTGGCCTGAGGAGCGTCTTCAGCCGACTCGGCAGAGTCGGCGTTCGCTTCGGGCGCTGCCGTCGTCTCCTCGCCAGCCTCCGCGGTTTCTTCCGCTTCGGCCGTGGGCGTTACTTCCTCGCCGGCGGGCGGTGGTGTTTCCTCGATCTGCTTGGGCTCTCGAGTGCGGGCGACTTCTAGTGTATTCGCGTCGTAACGAATCTTTAGCAGGCCATCTTTCGGGCCCGGTACGGAGCCGGCGACGATCAGCAAGCCGCGCGCTGGGTCGCTCTGGAGCACTTCCAGCCGCCTGACCGTGACCTGTTCGTCGCCCATGTGGCCGGCCATGCGCATGCCTTTGAAGACGCGGCCGGGCGTGTTGCCGGCCCCGATGGAGCCGCGAGCGCGGTGGCGGTCAGATTGGCCGTGCGTCTTGGGACCGCCGGCAAAGTGGTACCGCTTCACGACGCCCGCGAATCCGCGTCCTTTGCTCGTGCCCGTGACGTTCACTTTGTCGCCAGGTTCGAAGATCTCGACGCCAACGCGCTCTCCGATGGCGTGCTCCGATGGTTCATCAACGTTGAACTCGCGCAAGTAGCGCAGGTCGCCCTGCTGCTTGAGATGGCCGCGCATGGGCTTGTTGCGGCGCTTGGCTGAGCCGAAGCCGAGCTGTACGGCATCGTAACCATCGCGATCGGAAGTCTTGATCTGCGTGATCAAGCAGGGCCCGGCCTCGATCACCGTCGCGCCGCGCATGCGGCCCTCCGGGTCGAACACCTGGACCATGCCAAGCTTTCTGCCGAGCACGCCATCGATCACAGCTTCACCTCAATGTCGACGCCGGCGGGCAACTGTAGCCGCATTAGCGTGTCGACCGTCCGCGAGGACGGGTTCTCGATGTCGATGATGCGTTTGTGCGTGCGGATCTCAAACTGCTCGCGTGAGTCCTTGTCGATGAAGGGCGAGCGGATCACGGTGAACTTCTTGATGTGCGTGGGCAGGGGAATCGGGCCCGCGACAACCGCGCCAGTGCGCTCCGCCGCCTCCACGATCTGTTCTGCAGACTGATCGAGGATGCGGTGGTCATACGCCTTGAGCCGGATTCGTAGCTTCTGTTGTGGCATGTCTATACTTCCGCTGGTGCGACCCGGCCGATAGTGACCTTTTCGGTCACCTGCTTCGGCACCTGCGCGTAGTGATCGAATTCCATGCTGAACGATGCGCGACCCTGCGACAGAGAGCGCAAGTCCGTAGTGTACCCAAACGACTCCGCTAACGGCAGGAGCGCCTTGATAATCTGCAGCTTGCCCCGGGGCTCCACTCCATTGACCTGGCCCCGCCTGCTGTTGATGTCGCCCAGAACGTCGCCGAACGACTCGTCCGGCGCGCTAATTTCGAGGCTCATCACCGGCTCCAGAAGAATGGGGTTCGCTCGGTTGAGCGCACTGCGGATCGCAAGCACACCGGCATTGCGGAACGCAACCTCCGAGGAGTCGACCGCGTGGAACTGGCCGTCCACAAGCTCGACCGAGACGTCGATGACGGTGTATCCGCCTAGGACGCCGGTCTGAAGCGCCTGGCGAACGCCGGTCTCAACAGGCTTGATGAACTCTTTGGGGACGGAGCCGCCCCGGGTCTTGTCAGTGAATTCAATGCCGGCGCCGCGCCCTAAGGGGCGGACTTCGATCTTGACGACGGCGAACTGGCCATGGCCACCTGTCTGTCGGACGAAACGGCCTTCCGTAGCCACCTCAGTTGTGATGGTCTCCTTGTAGGCGACCTCAGGCTGGCCGACGTTGGCGTCGACGCGGAACTCCCGGAGGAGCCGGTCGGTGATCACCTCCAGGTGCAACTCCCCCATGCCGGAGATGATGGTCTGGCCGGTCTCGTCGTCGTAGCGCGTGACGAACGTGGGATCCTCTTCGGAGAGTCGCCGCAGGCTTTCGCCTAAGCGGTCCTGGTCTTCCTTCGTCTTGGGCTCGATAGCGCGTGAGACGACGGGCTCCGGGAACTTGATTGATTCCAGCAGGATCGGCTCGTCTATCGCGGAGAGGGTGTCGCCGGTGAATGTCTTCTTGAGGCCAATGGCCGCGGCGATGTCGCCCGCGTAGACGTCGGTGATGTCTTCGCGGCTGTTGGCATGCATGCGAAGCAGCCGCCCGAAGCGTTCTTTTTCGCCATGCGTCGTGTTGAGAATTGCGTCGCCTTCTGAAACGTGGCCTGAATAGACTCGGAAATAGGCCAAACGACCCACGTAGGGGTCGCTTACGATCTTGAATGCCAGCGCGGCGAACGGTTCATCGTCGCTCGCGGTCCGCTCCACCAGGTCGCCACTCTTGGGATGGTTGCCCACGATGGCGGGGACGTCGATCGGGGAGGGCAGGTAGTCGATGACGGCATCAAGGAGCGGCCGTACGCCCTTGTTCCGGAGCGCGGCGCCGCACATGACCGGCGTCGCGAGGCTGGCGAGTGTTGCGCGGCGCAGAGCCTTCTTCAGCTCCACCGTCGTCACCTCATGGCCCTCCACGTAGCTGATCATGAGCTGGTCGTCGACTTCGGCTGTCTTTTCAATGAGCAGTTCACGTTGCTTTGCGGCCTCCTCAACGAGTTCGGCTGGGATCGGCGAACTGACCGGGTCTTCTTCCTGGCCGGGCGGGAATGTCCAGGCCTGTTCTTCGATCAAGTCGATGACGCCCTCGAACTTGTCCTCGGCGCCCATCGGTATCTGGATCGCGAGCGGCCGCCCTTCCAGGCGCTCCGCGATCATGTCTATCGTGCGCCAGAAGTCCGCGCCGACGCGGTCCATCTTGTTGACGAAGCAGATGCGAGGCACCTTGTAACGGTCGGCTTGACGCCAGACTGTCTCAGACTGGGGCTCGACGCCATGAACCGCGTCGAACACAACGACGCCGCCGTCCAGTACGCGCAGGCTGCGCTCCACCTCGACGGTAAAGTCGACGTGGCCGGGCGTGTCGATGATGTTGATCTGGTGGCCGGCCCACTCGGCGCTGGTGGCCGCGGCCGTAATCGTGATGCCGCGCTCGCGCTCCTGGACCATCCAGTCCATCACAGCCGTGCCCTCGTGCACCTCGCCGATCTTGTATGTGCGGCCGGTGTAGTAGAGGACGCGTTCGGTCACGGTGGTCTTGCCGGCATCGATATGGGCGATGATGCCGATGTTCCGTACCTGCTCGATGGATTGTTCTCGTGCCATGATCTTCTCTTAACATAAAAGCGAGGCCTTAACGAAGGCCTCGCACGTGCGCTACCAGCGGAAATGGGCGAACGCACGGTTCGCCTCTGCCATGCGATGCGTATCGGTCTTCTTCTTGATCGTGACGCCTTCGTTCTTCGCGGCATCGGTTAACTCGTCGGCAAGCTTGTCTGCCATTGTGCGTCCACGGCGGGCGCGAGCGGACTGCAACAGCCAACGCAGCGCAAGCGCCATACGGCGCTCGGCTCGAATGTCGACGGGTACCTGGTACGTCGCGCCTCCTACCCGGCGCGGCTTCGTTTCTACGACCGGCGTGGCATTCTGCACCGCCTGCTCGAACACCTCGATAGGGTCGCGCTTTTCGCGCTCTTCGATCTTGTCCAGCGCGCTGTACATGATGCGCTCGGCCAAGCTCTTGCGGCCTTCGACCATCAGCTTGTTCAGGAACATGCTGATCAGCCGATTGCCGTATTTGGCATCGGGAAGCACCTGCCGTCGCTTGGGGGCGGACCTTCTGGGCATCTGTTCCTCTCACACAACGCCGCCCCGTCCGTTCGGGGCGCGTTAGCTTCCTCGCTTAGATTCGAATACGGTTGGGCGGCTAGACTCCGCCGCCCGGGATGCCGCCCTTGCGCGTTCCGTACTTACTGCGGCCTCGCATGCGGCCTGCGACGCCCTGGGCGTCGAGTGCGCCGCGGATGATCTGGTAGCGAACGCCAGGCAGGTCTTTGACTTTGCCGCCGCGCAACAGCACGACAGAGTGCTCCTGCAGGGTGTGGCCTTCGCCGGGGATGTAGGCGGTCACTTCAATTCCGTTTGTGAGGCGCACACGCGCAATCTTGCGGAGGGCTGAGTTCGGCTTCCTGGGCGTCGTGGTCTTCACTTGCGTGCAGACGCCGCGCTTCTGCGGCGAACCTTTGCCGCGCACCAGCTTGCCCTTCAACGCGTTGTACGTGAAACGAAGGGCGGGCGCTTTGGTCTTGCGGGCGCTCCGCTTCCTTCCCATGCGAACGAGCTGACTCGTTGTTGGCACTGCTACTCCTTATGTAATCCGTCAGACACTACAAAACAAGGCCAACACCATCGTCCGGAGCCTGTCCCGGCGTGGGAACCCTCCCCAAAAAGGGTACGCACCCACTATGGCCGGCGGTGTTCACGGTCGGGGGCCTTGGCCTTCCGACGCAACGTCCTCCGTTTGGCCGATGGCTAAGTCTAAACGTGGCGATTCTGAGTGTCAAGCAACTTCAAGAGCGCCTCTTAAGGGAGTGCGACTAAGGGAAAACCCTTTAGAGAGCCATCGAAGACGCCGATATTCCCTCAGGCACCTCTTGAGAGGCGCCCAGCGCTTCCCTTAGGGAGGCCACCTATATGAGGAGAGTGCCGCTATCGACGCCATCACGCAGACCGTCCGAATTTGGAGCCGACGCAAGCCATGGTCAGTGCGGCTGGCCTTCGTGGCGCTGACGGTAGGCGTCGCGCTCGTCTCGTCGGCGCTGCTGCTGACGGGCGCGTGGGGTGAGGCCGGCCCGCCGAGGGCCGCCGCGTTCGTAGCTGAGCCGCTCCCAACGGCAACAGAGACGCCTGCGCCTTCGCCGACAGCTACGGCGACGCTTGAACCTACAGCGACGAGCACGTCGACCCCAACCGAGACTCCAGTTCCACCTATCCTGGCGCCCGCGGACTCCCCGCAGTTGCAGGAGTCCGTGTCGACTCCAATCCCGCCCGCGCCGACGGACCCGCCGGCGCCTCCGCCTGCTAGTTGTCCTTCCGCCCCGCTCACTGGCTACGCGGCGGCCTTGTTCAACGCGATCAACAGCGAACGCGCGGCGAATGGCATGTTCGGCCTAGGCGCGGACGGGTGTGCCGTGTATGTCGCGCAGCTTCGCTCGGACGACATGGCGAGCGCTGGCTACTTCTCGCACACGAGCCCGAGTGGCCAATCGACCTTCTCATTGCTGGACGTCTATGGAGTGCCGCGCGGCTGGGCGGGCGAGAACCTGGCGCGCAACAATTACCCGGACGGCGAGACGGTAGCGGTGGCGATCCGCGACCTGATGGCCAGCGCCAGCCACCGCGAGAACATTCTCAGCGCCAACTACACCACGCTGGGCGTGGCAGTCGCGTTCGATGGCGCTGGCATGAAGTACTTTACGATGGTCTTCTTGGGTCCGCCGTAGGGTTCTACCGCGGCGTGGATTCGGTGCTAGGGAGACGTAGTTGAGACCCTCTCCTGCGCGAACCTGGGTGAGGAGCGGTCGTCTCAGAGCGCAGACCTTTTTGGTAACTCTCATACAACCTGGCCGCTAGCTTTTGCGCCAGGGCGGGTGGAACGGCGTTTCCTACCTGAGTGAACTGCCTTGCCGATGGCCCGGTGAACTCGTACTCATCTGGGAAGGTTTGTAGGCGCGCGCACTCTCTCACAGAAAGAGTACGGGGAATGTGCGGATGCAGGTGAGAGCGTCCACCTCCCCGAGTTCCTCCGGCGATCACAGTCTTCGAGGGCCGCCGCGGATCGAGCCTGTCAACTCGTCCCAAATGGTCTCTTTCACCGTATCCGAGGCGCATGTACCGCTGGATCGACTCGGCTTTGTGCATACGCGTGATGTGGTTTGGGGCGCCGTTTAGCGGTAAGCGTAGCACCGCCTCGCAGGGAACTTGCCCGCTGGGCTCGGGAGGAACGAAATTCCCGTCGACGCGAGCTCCTATCACGAACAACCGCTGTCTGTACTGTGGGACGCCGAAGTCTGCTGCATTGAGTACAAAAGGCTCCTCAACCGTATATCCGGACGCCACAAGACGGCTGATTGCCCTGTCGAGTTGCTGTCCGCCGTCAATCTGCAGGAGACCCGGAACGTTTTCGACTAAGAATACACGAGGCATTAGTTGCTCTAGTAGCCAGATGAAATCGAACAAGAGCGGTCCATTGTCCTCGTGCTCGAACCCGGTCCTCTTGAAGTTCGGGCCGGCTTTGGAGAAGCGCTGGTTCGACGCTATCGAGAAAGGCTGACATGGAGGGCCACCAACGAGAACTCCTTCGAATGGCAACTTGATCTGAGTCGTCTCCAGAATGTCCGCGAGGATCTGCTTTCGGTCTGAAATATCTCCGTCCAACCAAGGCGGCCCAATTACATTCCAATCTGGACGATTCTGTCTAACAGTTGCGCAAGAAATCGGTTCCTTTTCAGCCAGCGCCACATGGCGAAAGCCCGCCGCTTCAAAACCTAGATCAAGGCCGGCGCATCCTGAGAAGAGGCTGATTACGGGTGTCTGGTGCCGTTGGCGGGGTTTCTCAAGGTGCGCCACTCGCGAGTCTGACAGATCGACGCGCGCGCCGTTCCACTCGTAGCGCAGACGATCATAGCTGAGCGCCTGCCTTGAGAGTTCGCTGCTCAACGTGACTCCATCCTTTATGCACATCTCCAGGATCGAGCGCTGTCGAGCGAAAGTTAGCGAACCTTGTCGCACCTCGATTATACCTCGGTCGCCACTTTAGACTTGGCCTCTTCATATAGCGACTTCGCCTGATCGTGGCCCTCAAAGTCATTGCGACCGGACACTGTAAGCCAATTCTTGTAGAAACGATGAACGGCTCGATGACAATTGGGGCAGACCGCAACAAGATCGCTCAATGAGGTTCCTTCTTTCTTCTGAATGCTAACGGGGGAACCGAGAGGAAGAAGATGATGGATCTCTAGGATATTCACCGTCCACGGATACCTGGCACGAATGTCCTTGTCGCACATGTTGCAGAGATAGGGCTCAGGCAACGCCTCGAAGAACATTCGCCGGAGCCGCTGGCTGCGCTCTGTTCGCAGATGCGTAACGCGAACCTTCTTTCCCTCAGTGAAGACAGCGTCCATAGGCAGCTCGCGTGAGGGAAGCAACTCTCCGAGGTCGGTGCTTCCTGCCAGAGCGCCCAGCTTGAGAATCTCGGTCGGGCGATCAGCGCTTTGGTCCTTTTCGGCCGGCTCAGCAAGCATTTCGAGTTGCGACATGACGGTGGGCGTTCGCGCGTCGAGGTCGAGGTACAATGTATTCCCAGCCCATTTCAAAAAGCTGAACTGGCTGAAAAAAATCAACATCTCCCTCACGTGACGCCACTCCGCGTCTGTTGGGGAGTAGCCGCTGTCTGGCAGAGAGCGATAGATGGAGAGGGGCTCCTTTCCAGAACATGCGTTTCCCACTATCTTAGAGAATACGTCAGAAAGCGGGAGTTCGGCAACCCCCGCTTTATCGGCGTTGGCCAGGACGTACCGTAGGACGGCGCAATATGGGAAGACTCGCTCGGCGTCTGGATCGTAGCCCTGGAATACGGGCGTCGGAAAGTAAAAACGCTGCAGGAGCAGCGACATGTACTCGTCGACGCTTAGCGGGTCCGGCCCTGGATTCGCAAGGCGATGACAGAGTTCAGTGACAGCCAACTCGCCTGTATCCGTAGTCTTGGTTGCGAGAAATGCAGAACCGAATACGCGTGCGTAATTACGCCAGACGGATCGTTCATCGCTGTGTGGGAGGAAGGGGAGCTCCACCGCGTTGGGAAGAGCGGGCCAGAGAGGCTCTGGCTGTGCGTTGAGATCCGCACCGTCAAGCTGATCGAGCGTCCGGGCCATCCTCTCAATGTTGTCGAACCGGAAGTACTGAAACCTCCCCTGATCCCAGCGCCACTTCACCAGGTCAGGCATCACGGCCTTCCAAGAAAACGTTTGAGCCTGCGCTCGGTGGCTTCCGAATTGCCCAGCGTACACTCCCAAACGATCGCCACGCCCCACCCGGCTCGCCGCAAGCGGCGCTGATTCTGCAGGTCTCGTCTTCGGTTTCCTTCGAGCTTCTGGTGCCAGTAAGAGCGGCGGCTTTTCGGCATTCGGGCATGTCGGCACCTTGGATGCCGGTGCCAAAAGCAGCCATGGACGAAGACAGCCTTACGTCGGGATGGAATGACTATATCGGGCTTTCCCGGGAGATTGGCGCGATGCAGTCGGTAGCGAAAGCCTAGCCCCCAGACGATTTTTCGGACGGCTAATTCTGGCTTGGTGTTCTTTGCCCGGATGAGTGCCATCCGCTCGCTTCGCTGGGCAGGGGTTAAGGTATCCAACACTCTGATCAGGCCAAGGCTGGCGACACTTCGTTGTTGCTTGAAGCTCGCTATAGCCCCAGTTGTAGTCGAGTGTAGACCTCAGCCGAACTGCGATCAAGGATGTCACGAATGCCGGGTTCGGACGATCGCTCGTTGGCCTAGCGAGAAGGCCTAGGGAGCTTCGTCTACCTGCACGAAGTAGGAGGCGCAGGCGAGGTCGATCCACTGCGGTTCCAGGGCAGGCTCTGCGCCGTGGAACCGCGCGATGTCGATTACCAGATCGACGACGTCGCGGGGATGGCAGGCCTTGGGTTCGCGGGCTGCATCCTGGTATTGGCTTCGGATAAGGTGCTGAGCGCCCTCCTCAGAGTAGGCGATGCCCTGCAGCTTACAGATGCGCTTCAGGATCTCCATATACTCGGACATCGTGGGGTTGGGCGTCTCCACCTTGTGCCGGATGCGGCGGAAGAAGGCCTCGTCGCCCAGGCGGCCTGGCGGGATGTTGGACGAGAACACGAGGAGCGTATCGAACGGCGCCTCGACCATGTCGCCCGTGTTGAGCGACAGGTGGTCTACGCCTTGCTCCATCGGGACGATCCAGCGGTTGAGCAGCTCTTGCGGCTGGATCATCTGACGGCCGAAGTCATCGACGATGAGCATGCCGCTGTTCGCCTTCCACTGGAGCGGGGCGATGTAGAACTTCGAGACCGGCGAATAGCGCAGCTCCAGGTCCGCGAGCGTGAGCTCTCCGCCTACGCTGACGACTGGCCGCTTGGCGATTACCCAACGGGCATCGCGACGCCGGTCGTTGCCCTGCGGGAAGGGAATGATCCCATCCTGGCGCCGCTCCGGGTCGATCTGGATCTCGATCTCTTCGTGGACGCGCGAATCGAAGACGCGGATGATCTGGCCATGGATTTCTACCGCGTAGGGGATCAGGACCGCACCCGGGAGAATCTTGCCTATCGCCACGGTGATCGTGCTCTTGCCGTTGCCGGCTCCGCCATAGAGGAGCAGCGAGTGGCCGGAGTTCACGGCCGGCCCCAACGCCGCAAGAACGCCATCGCTCAACACGAGGTGGCTTAGGCCTTGCAGGAAAGTCTCACGATCGATGTGGATATTGTTGACGGACTGTCGCTTCAGTACATCTGTGTAGAGTTCAAACGGGACCGGTGCGGGCCCCACATATTGATTGCGCTCCAGGGCATCGTTCGCGCGTCTCTGGCCCTTTTCTGTCAGCGCGTATTGGTAGCCCTGCTCTGCCACTCCAGCCGTGCCAACGACTTCGATGTCCTGATTCTGGCGCAGGAACGAGATCAGCTCGTCGGTTACGGCAAAGGAAATAGCGAGCTGCCGGGAGAGTTGGCGGCCGGAGGGACGTCCCGCGAAATGGATCGTCTTAAGCAGGAGGTCTGCCAGCATGGAGAGCCCTAGTCCGGTTTCCTCAATCGTCCCAGGCTGGGGTACCGAGGGTGGAGCGTTGGGATCCTCTTGCGGGCCGGGCGTTCGCTCGTCAATTGACGGTGCGGGTTCGGCGACCATGTATTCACCTCACTTGCCGAATGGGGAACCGTGTGGTCTCCCTAGGTGATTATCGCCGCGGGTGCCGAAGGCTGAATGGGTCGAGTAGCTAGTTCTCGTTGAACAAGGGAGTCGTTGTTAGGGTGGCTGGACGGCCGCCGGCGTCAACTCTGAAATCTGGCTGGCGCCTGGGCTAGACGTGTCCATCACGACCGTTTCGGCCAGCAGGAAGAGAGCGACGATGAGGATAATGAAACTGATCCGGAGAGGCACAAACGGCTCCTGGTCTCTTGTGAGCCTCTTCGGTGGCTCAGCCGCCTGATGTCGGGTCAGGCGCCGAGCTTTGCGTCCGCGTGGCGGAGGCCTTTCGGCCTGGTGGGATCGCTCCCGCCGTGCCCGTTCGGAGGCGTCTACTGTACGTAAGGGTTGGGCCAGGGGTCGCCTTCCAGGCCCCGCTTCCCGTTCCAGCTTCCCCTGAGCCCGTAGCCCGATCTCGTGGCCTCCATAACGGAGACCGTTGATCGCTTGTGTTCTGGCGCCTACCGCGCCACGTTGTCCCTGTTGGGCGTTCTTGCCCTGAATGGAACCCTGTGAGTGTCGATACTACTGTAGACACTTGATCCGGCGGCCACCTTTAGCGAACTCGTCGCCGCGCCGGGATTGAGGGCCGCATTCTGCCATAGGCGGAATGATATGTCAAGTCAGTCTACCGGTTCCAGATCCTCAAACGGGAAGGTTCGAACGGTGTTACAGCAACAGCTCCGCAAGATAACATGGCCGGCAGGTTGGGCGCGCGGCGCTCTGCTTGGCGCGGCGCTCGCGTTCGCCCTGACGACCGCGAGCGTGTCGGCGCAACTCGAGCCGCTCACCGTCACCCTGGCGAGTCTCTCCTCTGATGGCGACGCCTCCGCGCGAGCGGTCGTGACGGTGCTCGATGGCAGTTCGAGGCCGGTCGTCGATCTGGTGGCGGCCGATTTCGCGGTCCAGCTCAATGGAGAGCCGGCGCCTGTCTCTAGCCTGGAGCGGGGCGTCGATGGCAGTTTGCCAATCTCTATACTGCTGGCGCTTGATGTGAGTGGCAGCATGGAAGGCGGGGCGCTGGACGAGGCCAAAGCGGCCGCGATCAGCTTCCTTGACAGCCTCGAGCTGCAGGACAGCGTTGGCGTGCTGACGTTCGCGGACGAGGTCAGCCTGGTGCTGCCCTTTACCCAGGACAGGGCCGCGGCGAGGGCAGCAATAGAAGGACTAGTGGCCGGGGGCGGGACCGCGCTCTACGAGGCAACGGAACGTGGCCTGCGGCTGGCGGCAGAAGAGGGTACCAGCTACCGGGCGGTTGTTCTGCTGAGCGATGGACTCGATAACGGCAGCGTGTTCGTTCAGGACGACGTATCTAGCACGGCGGCGACCCTAGGCGTTCCGGTGTTTGCGATTGGGCTGGGCGAGGACATCGACCGGGAGTATCTCGAGTCGATAGCGACCCTCAGCGGAGGTAGCTTCGCTGAGACGCCTTCGCCCGCCGGCCTGGCGCAGCTATACGCGGAGGCAGGCGAACTGCTGCGGGGCCAGTACATTCTCACGCTGGACACCGCAGACCTGGAATTCGTAGCTGCAGAACCCGCGCTGCTGCGCGTCGAGGTGGCTTCAGGTGCGGGGACGGGAAGCGTGGCGCGCTCCGTCTGTGCCCAAGAACTGTGCGTGGCGCTCGGGCCGGTGGTGGCTGGGGAGCAGGTGAACGCACCACGAACCGTCTCGGCTACGGTGATCTCTTCGGAGCCGGTAGCGTCCGTGTCCTTCATGGTGGATGGCGTCGTGGCCGCGGAGGTGAGCGAAGAGCCGTATCAGTTCGCGTTCGACCCGGCCGCGTTCCAGAGCGGCGAGCGCGTCCTCTCTGTGACGGTGGAGACTGTCAGCGGAGCATCGCAATCGTCGCAGCTATCTGTGCAGATTGAAAGCGCGGGAGGTGGCCTCAACATGATGCTCGTGATCGGCGCCGTCGCCGCGGCCGTGGCCATCGGCCTCGTACTCTTCTTCTACTTCCGGCGCCGCCCGCAAGGCAACCTGCGCAAGCTCGACCCGGCGAATCTAGCGCCGCCTTCCAAAGAGGCCAGAGAGGCGGGGAAGACCTTGAAGCCGAAGCTTTGGCCTGACGGCCCACCGCCCGCCCCCCCGCGCCCCGTTGAGGTGATGGGAAGGCTGTATGTCAGCGGTGGCGAGATGAACGGCGAATCCTTCCCCGTTGGCGGCGATCCAGTCAGCATTGGGTCTCGCGACTCCTGCGCCATTCGGCTCTCGCATGAATCCGGGGACGAGGAACAGATCGCGGGAGAACTCCTGCGTGTCTGGGTGCGCGATGAGCAGCTCATGCTGCATGAGATCCGCAGGTTGACTGAAGCGGGTTCCGAGGGGGGCCGCTGGGTCAAACTTGATCCAGGCGATGTCTTCCCGGTCGGCCCGTATTCGCTTCGCTTCGAGCTGGCAGCGGAAGCTGACGCTTCTAAGGCAGTTCCGAACATCCTCCGCGACCCGGCGGCTGTAAACGAAGACAAGGACCGAGCTGCGCCGGCGCTGGAAGTTGACGCTTCCAAGGCAGTACCGAACATCCTCCGCGACCCGGCGGCCGTAAACGAAGACAAGGACCGCGCTGCGTTCGAAGAGCCGCCTCGAGAAGAGTCGAAGCCTTCCGGCCTGCCGGACTTCACGCCCCCACTCCAGCCCCAGCCCGAGGACTAAGGTCGAACCGGGCATAGTCAGCCAACTTCATCATCATCTGCACCCCCATACCTCTCTAGCTCGCGTTCGTTCCTACCGACCCTTCTATAGGGAGCGTCTAACGCTCTCGGCGTAACTATGCTTGATGTCGCTGAGCCCAAGGAGCAAGAAGAACGAACGCTGGTAGCGCGCGCGGTCAAACGCGATCGCGAAGCGTTCGGCTTGCTCTACGACCGCCACGTGACCCGAGTGTACCGGCACGTCTACTACATGGTAGGCAACCCGGCTGAGGCGGAAGACCTCACGGCACAAGCGTTCCTGCAGGCGTGGAAGGCGATCGAGCGCTATCAGGTGCGGGGCGCCCCGTTCGTGTCCTGGCTCATGCGCATCGCCCACAACCTGGGCGTTAGCCACTTGCGGTCGCGTAAGCCGAGCGCGGAGCTTCCAGAGACGCTGATCGACCGCAGTCGCGACGGCAACCCGGCGGAGGTACTGCAGAGGAACGCAGACGGCGAGCGCGTCCGTGACGCGATCCTGCGCCTTCGTGATGAACACCGGCGCGTGATTATCCTGCGCTTCGTCGAAGACCTCGACTATCGCGAGGTTGCCGAGATCGTCGGGAAGAGCGTGCCGGCTGTGCGGGTCATCCAACACCGGGCGTTGAAGGCGCTGCGCCAGCAGATGCTGCTCCAAGAAGAGCGGGAAGCCGCAGCGAACGCGTAACCTCCTAACCTGACGCGTTAGATTGTCGCCCCCACGCTCACGTCTCCTATCCCAGCCTCTCCTTTCTCACACGTACGAAGCCTCGCGAAACAGCGCCCGCACTACCCGGGAACTCCCTTAGGGGAATAACTCGAAAATAGTACGGGAAACCCCTTCAGACTCTAGGTGCAGTTCCGACAATGACTACAGGAGTCATCCTAGTGGAACTGCCCGGCGGGTACCGTCGGAGCCTGTTGAGAAGGGAGAACTACAAATGAGCTTTTTGAACAACGCATTCCTTCGCCTGCTTTCCTGGCAGGCCCCGCGGATCGAGACATCGGACGAACAAGGACAGACGCTGGCTGAGTACGGCCTGATCATGGCCGTCATCGCAGTAGCGGTCGTAATCACGGCGGTAACCCTGTTCCGCACCGCGATCATCGGCGCGTTTAACAGCGCCACGGGCTGTCTGAGCGGAACCTGCTAGGTCCGCGCAGAGAGAAGAACACGTAGGAGAGGCCCCTTGATGGGGCCTCTCCTGTCTCTAATACAGCCGTAAAGCTTCCCCAACAGCAACCGATACATCCAATAGAGGCGCAGCTAGCGTCTCCGCTCCGCTTTGGAGGAGCGCCGTCAAGTACACACGTTAGCGAGGTAGTCGCATGGCCCAGACAATGACCGCCGCCTCCATCGGTCGAGTAAACCGCCGGTTCCTGTTTCTCGCGCTCATCCTCGCCGCGCTGAGCGCGGTGCTGGTCTATCCGCTGCTCACCCGCTCGTCTGGCTCGGATGGCGCTGCGGCAGGTGGCGTTCCCGTGGTTGTTGCGAGGAGCAACATTAACGCCGGCCAAACGATTACGGCCGAACTGCTAGAGGTACGGCAGATACCGGAGACGGCCATCGGCGCGCTCGCCTTCTCTGAGATCGGAGCTGTAACGGGCGAGGTCGCCCGCTATCCGATCGTCGCAGGCGAGCAGGTACTCGTGTCGAAGGTCGTGGGCAGTTCGATCGTAGCTTCTGACACAACAATCAGCAACTTCATCGAATCCGGCAAGCGCGCGATGGCGATCAGGACCGATCAGGTGACCAGCGCGGGCGGTCTCGTGCTGCCGGGCGACTTTGTAGATGTCTTCTGGATCCCAGAAGACTCCCCTGACAACGTGCCCGGAGCGCAGATCATCGCTGAAGACATTGAGGTGATCTCGGTGGACCAGACGATCACCGACATTCCGCCGACAGCGCCGGGCTTTCTTGAGGAAGGCGAAGAGGCGCGCATCGGCCAAGATGCCCGCATCCGCGGGTCCGAGGAAGATCCAATCCCAGAGGCCGTCACAGTCACGCTCATGCTGTCTCCCGCTGAGGTGCAGCGAGTCTTCTGCGGCGAGCAGACGGGCCAGATTCGCCTGGCCGTTCGAGGGTTCGGCGATCACTCACCGACAGGCATCGCGCCGGTCGAGTGCATCATTCTGGGGACGGAACAATAAGCAGGGCGAGCGCGGGACTGCGCAGGGAGGAACGTCATGGCACGAGACCCTGAGATCGTCGTCGTCGACCCGGACATTGATGCCCGGTCCGATACGGCGCATATGCTAGAGGCGGCCGATCTGAGCGTGGTTGGAGAAGCCGACTACGGCATCGATGCGGTCACGATGGCGAAGGAGCGTCCGCCGGACGTCTTTCTCGTCAGCATGGAGGAGCCGGTCGCTCGCGCCATCCAGACCATCGAGATGCTGGTCAGCGCCGCGCCCCAGGCCGCGACCATTGTGGTCTCCAGCCTGGCCGACGCGGGCTCCGTCCGGAGCGCTATGGTGGCGGGCGCTCGCGACTATCTGATCAAGCCCCTGAAGCCGGAGGACGTCACACGCGCCGTTTACGGTGTCCTAGAGCAGGAAGAGCGCAGGCGCCAGCAGGCGGACGGCGAGTTGGGCGAGACAGCGGCCCGCGGCACGATCATCACGATCTTTGGCGCCAAGGGCGGCATCGGCAAGACGACGGTGGCGACAAATCTCGCCACGTCCCTTGTGCGCATCACGAACTCCAACGTTTGCCTCGTGGACATGGACACGCGCTTCGGCGATGTGGCCATCATGATGGACGTGGCAGTGGAGCACAGCATTGCGGACCTGGGTCACCGCATCGACGAACTAGACCGCGAGTCCATCAAGGAAGCGCTGACGGAGCACCACACCGGCGTTTCGATTCTGCCCGCGCCGCTGCACCCGACGGAGTGGCGCAACCTAACGCCGCAACACATCGAGCGGATCGTGAACCTGCTCGCGCAGGGCCATGACTACATCATCATCGACACGCCAGGTACGTTCAACGAGATTATCGCGGCGACATTGGAACTGGGCGACATCATCCTGCTCATGACCAGCATGGACATCGCCAGCATCAAGGACACGGCGCTGGCACTAGAAATGCTCCGCGCGGCCGAAATTTCTGAAGACAAGGTCAAGTTGATCATCAACCACTCTACATCGGCGAATACCCTGCGCGAAGAGGATGTCGAGCGCGTACTCGAATACGATGTGACGTGGCGCATTCCACACGACTACAACGTCGCCAACTCAAACCAGCTCGGCATCCCGATCGTCATTGCGAAGCCGTACGCACGGGTGTCGCGCGCGGTGACCGAAATGGCTCACGCATTGTCCGGAACGCCGCAGGAGCGCAAAGGCTTCCTGGAGCGGTTCCTGGGCCGCGCAAGTTAGTCAAGCGACGGAAGAAGGAGTACCGGCATGAGTCAGTTCTCTTGGCAGGCGAAGGGATCCGGCGATGGCAGCAGTGAGGGGTCGACCGACAAGAAGTACCAGCGGCGCGGCCAGAGCGCCGACGCCGTCGACGAACTCAAGATCACGCTCCACCAGCGGCTGATTGAAGAGCTGGACCCGACCAAGCTGCAGGGCCTTGAGCCGGAACGGGCGCGGGAGGCTGTGGTGGTTGCGGCTCGCGCGCTGATTTCGCAAGAGATGCCCGGCATCGTCGGGAGCGTGCGTGACGCCCTTGTCGCCGCGGTTGCGGACGAGGTTCTCGGACTGGGACCGATCGAAGGGTTGATCAACGAGGCGGCTGTATCAGAGGTGATGGTGAACGCGCCAGACGAAGTGTTCTATGAGAAGGAAGGGCGTCTCTACCTGAGTTCGGTCCGATTTCGCGATGAGGCACACATCATGCGCATCATCGAACGGATCGTGGCGCCACTTGGCCGGCGTGTAGACGAGTCTTCGCCGATGGTCGACGCGCGCCTGCCCGATGGCTCGCGCGTCAACGTGATCCTGCCGCCGGTCGCGCCGAAGAGCCCAACGATCACCATCCGGAAGTTCCAGGCGGACAAGATGACCATTGAGGATCTGATTCAACTTAACTCCATGACGCGAGAGGTTGCCGAATTCTTACGGGCCTGCGTCTTAGTACGCCTTAACATCATCGTTTCCGGCGGTACTGGCACTGGCAAAACGACGATGCTGAACGCACTGTCATCGTTCATCCCTGACACGGAGCGCATTGTAACCATCGAGGACCCAACGGAGCTACGGCTCCAGCAGGGCCACGTGGTGAGCCTGGAAGCGCGCCCGGCCAGCCTTGAGGGTAGAGGTGAAGTTACGCAACGAGAGTTGGTCCGCAACTCACTGCGCATGCGGCCGGACAGGATCATCGTCGGTGAGGTTCGCGGGCCCGAGGCCTTCGACATGATGCAGGCGATGAACACCGGCCACGAGGGATCGCTCGGCACCGTTCACGCGAACACGCCGCGAGACGCATTGGCGCGAATTGAGAACATGATCCTGATGGCGGGCTTGGATCTGCCGATGCGGGCAATCAGAGAACAGATCGCTTCGGCGATCCACATGGTGATCCAGATCGCCCGGATGGCAGACGGAACTCGCCGTGTCACGAAGGTGTCTGAGATCTCTGGCATGGAAGGTGAAGTGGTGACGATGCAGGATCTGTTCAGCTTTGAGCAGGCCGGCGTTGACAGCGATGGCCGCGTTGTGGGAGAGTTTCGCCCCACAGGCATCCGGCCCAACTTCGCCACGAAATTCGATATCGCGGGGGTCCATCTCCCGACCGACTTGTTCAGCAAGGTGGCGGTGTAGCCATGGACACCCTCGCATTAGGCGCCGCGCTTTCGCTTGGGGCCACGGTGTTCGCCGTCGGTCTCGCGGTGGCGCTTGGCGGCGGGTCGAGCATCCAGATCCGCACGAGGCTGGAGGGCGCGCTCAGCGGCCAGGGACCCGTCGAAGTCTCGCCTGTCGATCCGCTGCGCAGGATACAGTCGGCGGCAGGCATCTATCAGATCATCATCTCCGGCGCATGGTTGGAGAGGATAGACCGCAGCCTCCGTCTGGCGGACAGCCAGCTCAAGCCGATCGATTTCCTGGCGATACGCGTGGCGATGGCTGGTCTCGGCTTCGCCGTGCCGTACCTATTCGTCGGAGGCGTCCTGGGATTACTCATCGCTGTCGCGGCCGCGCTGTTCGGCTATCAAGCGCCGCAGATCTGGCTCCACCGGCGCGAGCAGTCACGGGCAAAGAAGCTGGAAGATCAGCTCCCTGAGGCGCTCACGATGATTAGCAACTCACTGAAGGCGGGCTTCGGCTTGCTGCAGAGCTTGGATCTTGCGGCTGAGCAGCTCGAGCACCCGGTCGCGACGGAATTGGGTCAGACAGTGCATGAGACGAACGTAGGCTCATCCATTGACAAGGCGTTTCTAGACCTGAGCGAGCGCTGTGACAGCTACGACCTGGATCTGGTGGTCACGGCTGTGTTGGTGCAGCGGGCGTCAGGTGGAAACCTCGCGGAGATTCTCAGTACTGTGGCTGAGACAATGCGAGAGCGCGTCCGCATCCGCAACGAGATCGTCACGCTCACGGCCCAGCAGAAGCTTACGGGGATCGTCATTGGCCTGTTGCCTGTCGGCGTAGGCCTGCTGTTCCTGGTAGCCAGTCCCGAGTACATCTCACCACTCTTCACCGAGACGATTGGGAAAGTGATGCTAGGCGGGGCTGTAGTGTTGGAGTCGGTCGGGATCATGGTCATCCAGCGAATCCTCGACATTGACGTGTAGGTGCTATGGAAATCCTAACAATCTTCGTAATCTTCTCCACGGTGTTTGTCGCCGTCCTCGCGTTTTCGGGCGGCAATGAGAGCGTTCGCATGCGTCTGGAAACGCTGCGAGGGGAAAGTCAAGCCGCGAAGACCGAAGAGGAGGAGTATCTGCCGTTCACGCAGCGATTGCTGATGCCCATCATGCGCGTGCCGGTGCAGCAGATGGCGCGTCTGATGCCGACACAGATGTTGGATGGCGTGAAGGAACGGCTGATCCTCGCGGGCGAACCAATGTCGCTCAACGGCTACCTCACGTTGCAGTTCATCAGCATCCTCGGGTTTACCGGCATGCCCATCCTGCTCTTCATGAGCAGTGGTGCTCTCAGTCTCACGAAGATCGGCGTGATTCTTGGTTTCGTCATCGTCGGCTTCATGCTGCCGCAGATGTGGTTGAAGTCACGAGTGACCGCCCGCCAGACGGCGATCATCAGGAGCCTGCCGGACGCGTTTGACCTGATCACGACATGCGTGGAAGCCGGATTGGGTCTGGACGCTGCACTCTCGCGCGTTGCCGAGAAAGTAGAAGGACCGTTCGCCGATGAACTGACGCGCACGTTGCGCGACATTGTCCTCGGCAAGCAGCGCAGCCTCGCGTTGAAGGAGCTTGGCGATCGCACGGGCGTCCCTGACCTCGTGACGTTCGTGAACGCGGTGATCCAGGCCGAACGGATGGGTTCGAGCGTCGGCACGGTCTTGCGTGTGCAGGCAGACCAGCTTAGAGTGCGGCGGCGGCAGCGCGCGGAAGAGCAAGCCTACAAGGCGCCCGTCAAGATGATCTTCCCGCTGATCTTGTGTATCTTCCCCACGCTGTTTATCGTGATCCTAGGACCAGCAGTGATCACGATCATGAACGACTTCCCAGGCGGCTAGCCGCCCATGCGCATCAAAAACGAAACGCGCGATACGCTCCTTGCGGATCGCGCCGTTGAAGCGCGTGGGTTTTGGCCGCGCCTTGTCGGGCTGCTTGGGCGCTCATCGCTCGAGCCGGGCGAGGCGCTGCTCCTCGATCCCTGTACCTCCGTACACACCGCATTCATGCGCTTCGCCATCGACGTGGTCTATCTCGACCGCGATGGCAAGGTGGTGAAGGTGAGCCCCGGCCTCAAGCCGTTTCGCGCAAGTGGCATGCTGCGCGGCGGCCGCTCCGTCGTCGAACTGCCGGCCGGCGTGATTGCCTCCACGGGCACCGTCCCCGGCGATCAGGTCAGCTTCAACTCGTAGGCGGGGTGGCTCTCCTGCCACGGTGGGCTACAGACAGCTGTGACTGAACTGCAAGATGACCCCTAAGATGTCGTTGGCGAGGTCGATCACTCCATCCGGCGCGCTCATGTTCCAGACGTTGGCCCCAATTTGCGGTCCGCGGTCGAACACGGCATCGTACGGCGCACCGCCCGTGGGCGCGAAGTGCTGGATCACGCCCAGGATGTCGTTCGCCAGGTCGACAACCCCGTCCGGCGGACCACCACCACCGCCCGCGACATCGTAGAAGTCGTACGGGTCCAGTGGGTCGCGCTGGCCACCTAGGAACTCGTTTGGCCCCACCTCGCGGCCGTCGGGGCAGTTATCGCCGTCGGTGTCGGGGTTGTTCGGATCGGTCCCAAAGATGGCTTCGTCCGCGTCGCTCAACCCGTCACCATCGGCGTCCGCTTCGGGTGTTAGTGTAATCGTTGGCGTGAGCGTCACCGTAGGCGTCGGCGTGTCGGTCGGCGTTGGCGTTGGCGGGGGCGCCAGGATGGTCGTGCTTACCACGGCGATGTTGTTGATCGTTTCGACCTGCTCCGTCACGCGGCTAATCGGCAAGTCGACGAGGACGACGCTGGAGATGGTCGTCTCGGCAACCGTGACGAAGGACCCGGTCACCTCGATCGTGGCGATCTCGCCCGCCGAGAAGACGCTGAAGTTGCACTCGAGTTCGGTGGGCGTGGTGGGGATGCAGGTGCCGCCCTGGTCGACGGTCCAGCCTGAGATTGTGAAGCCCGCTGTCGTCTGGCTGATCACCTTCGTCAGGATTTCTTGTCCCGTGCCTGGGTCAATCGCACCGCCGACAGGGAACTCACCGATGTTCTCTACCTGGATCGTGTAGGTAAGCGGAGCGCCGCTGGCAACGGGGTCTGGACTATCCGAGAGCGTGACCGCGAGGTCACCTGGAATCGGCGTCGCGGTGGGAGTGAACGTCTCCGTGGGTGTGAACGTTGGCGGCGGCGACACGTCGACATCCACCTGGTCCGTGTTGTTGGTCTCGTCGAACTCGGTGACTTGGCCGAACGGGTCTACGGTGACTGTGTTTGTGATCAGGCCCTCCTCTGGGACGAAGCCAATGACCGTCACGGTCTCGATCGCGCCCGGCAGCATCGCGCCAAGCTGGCAGTCCAGTTCGCCGCCCGTGAGCGAGCCGATGATCGCGCAGCTGCCGGCGGTCGAGCTGACATCGGTGTACGTGAAGGTCAGCGGCGGCGTATCGAGCAGGCGGACCGGGTTGGCAGTCGACCCGCCGAGGTTTCTGACTTCGATGGTGAACGTGATCGGGTCGAATCCGCGGGTCACGCCTCCGGAAGCCGTCTTGGTCACCGTCAGGTCCGCGATGGAGGGCGTGGGCGTCAGAGTCACGGTTGGCGTCTCGGTCATCGTGGGCGTGAACGTACTGGTCGCGGTGGCGGTCGCCGTCGGCGTCAGCGTCTCCGTCGGCGTTGGTGTGATGGTCGTGGTGGCGGTCTCCGTCGGCGTCTGTGTAATCGTCGCCGTAGCTGTCGGTGTCGACGTGTTCGTCGGAGTCGCCGGCTCCGTTGCTGTTGGCGTGATCGTCGCGGTAGGTGTCAGCGTTGGCGTGTTCGTCGGCGTAGCGGTCAGCGTCACCGTGGGCGTGCTCGTGGGCGTCGAAGTCACGGTGGGCGTTGGCGAAAGTGTCGGCGTCGCCGTCGGCGGCAGCGGTGTCGCGGTCTGCGTTGGCGTGCTGGTATTCACAGGCGTCTGTGTCGCTGTCGGCGAGACGAACGTGATGGAGCCATCAGCCGTCGTCAGCGTGATCGGCGAGCTGGCAGTGTCCGTCATCGCGACGCCGGAGAGTGTGAGCGCGGATGTGCCGTCGGAGACGTTTGAGAACTGGACCGTCGTCAGGATGCCGTCGCCATTCGGCCCGGCGGCTCCGCTGGTCGTCGAGCAGCCGAACGTCACGTCAGCCGCGCCCGTCGTCGGTGGTGGGCAGGTGACCGTGCGGCCGGTGGAGCCGAGCAACGAGCCGTTGCTTGCGCTCACGAACGAGAGGACGCCGGCGTCCCATGCAAGCGTGAAGTCGTAGCTACCGAGGTCGACGACGTCCGCGACGCGGATGTCCACGGAAACAGTGCTCGCGGACGTGGTCTGCGCAGGCGGGTCGACGAAGACGTTTGGCACCGGCGGCGGCGTCGATGTTGCCGTCGCTGTGGCTGTCGGCGTGATCGTTGGCGTAGCGGTTGCGGTTGCGGTCGGTGTCATGGTGGGCGTGGCCGTCGGGGGCAGCGGCGTGAACGTGGCCGTAGCTGTGGCGGTCTGCGTTGGCGTAGACGTGAGCGTCGGTGTGGTGGTCTGCGTCGGTGTTGACGTGATCGTTGGCGTCGACGTGATCGTGGCGGTTTGGGTGATCGTTGGCGTCTCGGTGATCGTGGGCGTGATCGTGGGCGTAGCCGTGCTCGTCGATGTTGGCGTACTGGTGGGCGTAAACGTGTCGGTCGGCGTGATCGTTGGCGTGTCCGTCGGCGTGGGCGTAATACCGAGCACTGTGGTGGTCACGGTGACGGCGTTGTTGGCCTCGTTGGACTCGAGCACGATGTTAGCGGGGTCGATCGTTGCTGTGTTGTCAATGACCAGGTCGGTCAGCGTCGCTATTCGCCCAGTGATCGTGATCGTTGCGACGGCGCTCGGGCCAACGCCGAAGGCGCCGAGGTCGCAGTCGAGCGTGCCGCCGGTGACGCCGCCCAGCAGCGAGCAGATGCCGCGAGTCGTGGTGAACCCGAGGTACTGGAAGTTCGCGACCGGTTCGTCGATCACACGGACAGAAGCCGCGGGCGCTGAACCGATATTGCGCGCCTGAATCGTGTATGTGAGCGTGTTGCCGTTAAAGACCGGGTCCGGCGAGTCAGACTTCGTGACGATGAGGTCTGCTAGGACGGGCGTCGCCGTGGGCGTCGCGGTGTTCGTTGGTGTGGCCGTGTTTGTTGGCGTGGAGGTGGCCGTAAACGTTGGCGTGGCTGTAGCCGTATTCGTTGGGGTGGCCGTGTTTGTTGGCGTGGCGGTGGGCGTATTCGTGGGCGTGGCCGTAAACGTCGGCGTCGCGGTGGGCGTATTCGTGGGCGTGGCCGTAAACGTCGGCGTCGCGGTGGGCGTTGAGGTCGCCGTTGGCGTGTTCGTAGCGGTCGCGGTCGCCGTTGCCGTCGCGGTCGGCGTGCTGGTGTTGGTGGCCGTCGGCGTGATCGTTGGCGTGTTGGTGGCGGTTGGCGTCGGGGTGGGCGCGAGGACGCCCGTCGTCTCGATAGCGGTGTTGTTCGACTCGTCCGACTCGGCGATCGTGTCCGCGGGGTCGACCGTGGCCGTGTTCGTGACGGTGTCGTCGATAGCGCTCGTCAGGAAGCCCGTGATCGTGATCGTGGCGAAGGCGGCTGGGC
>QIFC01000069.1 GCA_003228685.1 Chloroflexota bacterium | reverse complement strand
CCAGTGCCAGACCGGACTCGGCGTCCGCAGCGTGATGTGCCGCGGCTCCGCATAGAAGTCGCCCTGCGCCATGCCAGCGACTCCACCGCCCGCCTCTAGGAAGCAGTAGCCGCTGCCGTTGTAGACCTCCCGCTTGGCGTGGCCGAGGATCTGCGCCGCGATATTTCGCGCGACGACCTCCGCCTGCCCGTGCGCGAATACGCCGGCCTTGGGAAGGAACATACCATCGAACAGAGGAATCTGGGCGACGTCACCGATGGCGTAGACTCCTTCGATGTCCGTCTCCAGCGTTGCCCGATCGACGGCGATCCAGCCGTTCTCGTTGGCCAAGGTCGACTCGCGGACCACGGCAGGCGCCTCGTGCGGCGGGACGGTGATTACGAGATCGTACTGCTCCGTGGAGTCATCGGCGAACGTCATCTTGCCCTTCTTGATGGCGGTCAGTTGCTTTTCTCCATGAAACGTTATGCCCTTGTGCGCCAGCATCTCTTGCAACGCCGCTCCGGACGCCTCACCCGCCACCGGCATCGGCGATGGCTCAGGCGTGTAGATCGCCAGCTCCACGTTATGCCTGATGTGCCGCGCATGGAAGAAGCCTTCCAGCAACATCGCGCCCTCATACGGCGCGGCCGGGCACTTGAACGGCAGGCCTCCGATGGCGATCGCGACGCGCCCGCTCTTGAAATTTGCTATCTCACGCTGTAGCTTTACTGCACCTTCCAGCGTATAGAACGTATGCGAAGCCGCAAGGCCGGGGAACGCGTTGACGTCCAGAGATGCGCCAAGAGCCACGATCAAATAGTCGTAGTTAACCTCTCGCCCTTCGACGAAGACCGCCTTGTTCTTCGTATCGATCGATTCGATCTCACCCGCGATCACTTCGATGTCCTTGCGTTCGAGGCGCGTGATGTCGCGGCTAATTGCGTCCGGCTGGCGTTCGCCCGTCACCACCCAAAGATAGGACGGCGCGAACGACTGCTTCGGACTGCGCTCCACGACGATGATCTTCGCCTTGTCCTTCAGGCGACCGTGCAATTCATTCGCGGCGACAACGCCTCCCGCGCCCGCACCGAGC
Source organism: Chloroflexota bacterium (assembly GCA_003228685.1). GTDB lineage: Bacteria > Chloroflexota > Dehalococcoidia > DSTF01 > RBG-16-68-14 > SZUA-185. The sequence continues at coordinate 25,635 of QIFC01000069.1, read as the reverse complement.
ACGACGATAGTTGGTTCAGTCATCAAGGCCTCCCCGCCCACAAACAATTTTCAGGATAGGTTTGTTATGATTGTAGCACTCACGCTACGGAGGCGATACGTCTATGCCGATCTACGAGTACCACTGCCCATCCTGCCGGGAAACGTTCGAGCTGTTGCGTCCCATACAGCGAGCCACGGAGCCCGTGACCTGCCCTTCCGGCCACTCGAAGGCCGGGCGTGTCCTGTCGTTGGTCGCTGACCGTCCCCGTGGCGCAAGCGCGCCGTCTGGCGGCGGAGGTTGTCCGGGATGTGCGGGCGGCGCCTGTAGCTGCGCCGGCTAGGCGAACGGCTGCGCGCCGGACACGGCGGCTGCGCTCACATGCGGGCTCTTGGTGACACGAAGGTAGACGGCGGACAGGAGACCCAGCCCTGCAATCTCCGCCAGCGTGCCCAACCCAATCCCGATGACCACATCCTGCCAGAACGGCTCCGGGAACATCTGGATCAGATGATCCCGGGACGGGTTTAGCATCCAGAGATCGTTGTTGAACGCGATCACATGGAACTGGTCCCACGCTGCGTGGAAGTCGGTCACGGCCGCAACACCCAGCGCGCCGATCACCAGCAGCGTCACCAACCCTGAAGTGAGCACCTGCTTCGCGAGCGAGCGGAAGCTGCTTTCCTTCGACCAGATGAACACCGCAACTACGTAGGCGAGCACGAACAGCGTAGTCGCCTCCTGGACACGGAAGCTCAATTGAAACAGCGCCTTTACATTGCGAAGGTGCTCTGTCTCGCGCGGGTTGAAGAGCGATTCCGGTCCCCCCTTGCCCTGCACGCTTACAAAGATCGATTCGTCCTCGTTGTTGAAGTAGTCGCGTAGCTCACCGCTGGCGCGAAGCAACTCAGATCGCTCGAACCCGGTCGTCGCCGTGGTGTTGTACTCGTCGGTAACGTACTCGTAGAGGCGCGGCTCGTTCACAACGACGCGGACGGTGGTCGTGACGAGAGCGATAGGAAGTGCCACTATGAAGAGCAGCGCGGCAATCTGGCGAGCGAAACCCAAACGTTCCTCCCCTGCCCGGCCACCGTTGTTCGTGATCCTAAAAGCGGCTCAGTCTCCTGTCAAGCAGGTTCAATCATTATTATTGTACCGCTCCGAACGGAACAAGATCGCAGTGATCAACGACCGACACCTCCACATCGGCCTACGTGTGGGCTGCGCTCACACTCGCGGCGGCCGGAGTAGCGGCAGGCGCGGCCGGCCTGCGCCTGCAGAGCGCGGCGCAGGTTGTAGGCCTCCTCGTATACGCGCTACACTGCGGCACTAACCGCTTTGTGGAGTAGGAGTCCGCTATGACGCAGCAAAAAGAGAGCGTCGTCACGCCCGAGCGTTACGCGCAGGGTCAGCCATACGACGAATGGCTCAAGGGCATCGATCGCAACCTCGAACGCTTCCAGGAGAACTACGAGGGCACGCACATCTCAGACGAGGATGCGGCGGCGCTCAAGGAGCTGGTAGCGCGTTCGAACGGCCCGGCGCGCTGCCTCGCCCTGGGCGAAGCCTGGTGCCCGGACGTCTTTCGCGGCCTGCCGGTAATGGCGCGCATCGCGGAAGCGAGTGGCATGGAGCTTCGCGTCTTCTTCCGCGACCAGAACAACGACATCATGGCCGAGTTCCTCAAGCATGGCGAGCACGAATCAATCCCGACGTTAGTCTTCTACACGAAGGACCACGAGTACATCGCCCACTGGATCGAGCGGCCGGCTAAAGCGAACGAAGAGATGTCCGAGCTGCAGAAGCTGACGGCGCCGCTCCGCAACGCGGACATCACGCCGGAAGAGCGAGAGAAGCACATCAAAGCCTACATCGAATTCCAGAACGGTCCGGTCTGGGGCGGATGGCGAGACGCCGCCGTCCACGAAATCCGGCAGCTACTCGAAGACAAGGTCAGCTAGCGATTAGAAAACGTAAGCGAAGGCCGGGCGTCCTCTCGAACGTCCGGCCTTCGCGCGCCTAACGTGAACGGAGCACCAACTGATGAAGAAGCCAGCAGTCAGCCTCGTCGCAGTTCCCGGCCGAAGAAAGGCCACGTTGGAGGTCGCCCAGGAAATCGAACGGCAGGGGTTCTCCGGAATCTATTGCCCCTCGTTCGCTGACGGGCTCGGCCTCTGCCTGGCGCTCGCGATGCAGACAAATGAGATTCGCTTTGGCACGTCGATCGCGAACATCTACACGCGCCACGTCAGCGAGTTCGCGCAAACAGCCTCCTGGATCCATGAGCTGAGCGGCGGACGCTTTGACTTCGGCGTCGGCGTCAGCCATGGGCCGGTACACAAGGCGCTCGGTGTCGAAGTTGGCAGGCCGCTTGAGGACATGCGGAAGTTCGTCGAAGGTCTGCGAGCAACGCCCCGCGCCGGTGAGCTGCCACCGATTGTCCTGGCGACGCTGCGCAAGCGCATGATCAGACTGGCGAGCGAAACTGCCGAAGGCATCGTCTGGGCAAACGGCTCCCGCTCCCACATGGAGGAATCGCTCGCCGAACTCACACCGGAACAGCGCACGTCGGACGACTTCTTCATCGGCGACATGATCCCGACCTGCATCTCCGATGATAAAGCAGCCGCGGCCGAAGTCATGCGGCGCACGCTCGTCTCCTACTCCCTGCTCCCCAATTACAACAACTACTGGATCGAGGCTGGCTACGAGGAAGAGATGGCGACGATTCGTGTCGCCGCCAAGAACGGCGACCACGACAAGATCACGTCGCTCATGACGGACGACTGGCTCGCAGACGTCACGCTGTTCGGCACAGCGGCCGAAGTGCGGGACGGCGTAGAAGCCTGGTACGCGGCTGGCGTGAAGACTCCAATTCTCGTACCATCATCGACCGAAGGAGGCCAAATGAAGGCCTTGGAAGAGCTATTTACCGCGTTTAAGGAATAGGAGACCCATGCTGCGTATGCGCTTCATGCCAGTACTCATCGTCACACTAATCGCACTGGCTGGTATCGGATTCGCCGCTTGCGGCGACGATGACTCGACGTCGCCCACCGAGACGGCCGACGGCTCGACACCAGCCCCGCGTCCCACGATTGTCTTCAGCGGCGACACAGAACCTAAGGAGCGCATCACGCGTCCGGACCGCGGCGGTCGTATAGCGACGCTGGAGATCGCGGAGGCGGTCGACGCCGGCAGCCACAGTAGCGTTGTGTTCACGTTCCTCCCGCTTGTCCCAGACTACAACATTCACTACGTAGACGAGCCGATCGCCTGCGGTTCCGGAGAACCGCTGAACATCGAAGGCACGTCCTTCCTACAGGTACGCTTCACACCAGCACTCGCCCATGACGACCTTGGCGAGACGACCTTCTCCGTGCCGGATGATTTCAGCGCCAACCTCCCCGCAATCTCGGAGATCCAGCAGTCCTGCGACTTCGAAGGCGAGTTGACGTTCGTCTTCGGCCTCGACGAGCAGGCCGATTTCAAAGTCGGGTACTTGACGGAGCCGCTAACCAAAGTCGAGATGATAGTGGTAGACGTCAAAAACCCGTAGCTCTATTTCGCATTCACTGGGCAGCGCCTCCAAAGAGGTATGCTTTATCTGAGAGGACGTCATGCCTAGTTCCATCAAGCTCGGCAAAATCGCTGGCATCGAGATCGGTGTGCACTGGAGTTGGGTGTTCATCTTCGCGCTGATCACGTGGTCGTTCGCGGGCGGCATCCTCGAGGAGTACTACCCGGGTTGGTCTGAAACCCGCCGTTGGGGCGTCGCCGTCATTGTCGCCGTGATCTTCTTCCTCTCCATCCTGCTCCATGAACTCTCGCACTCGCTCGTCGCGAAGGCGCGCGGCATCCACGTCGAGGGCATCACGCTGTTCGTCTTCGGCGGCGTTTCAAGACTCGGCCGGGAGCCCGAATCCGCGAGCGAAGAGTTCCAGATCGCGATCGTCGGGCCGCTCACCAGCCTCGCCATCGGCGCAGGCTTCGCCATCCTGTGGTTGGGGCTGCAGGGCCCGGCACCGGAGGCGGCGGCAGTCGCGGGCTACTTAGCCTTCATCAACGCCGTGATCGCTGCCTTCAACATGTTGCCGGGCTTCCCGCTCGATGGCGGCCGCGTGTTCCGGTCGATCGTCTGGGCCCGCAACCGCAACCTCCTTCGCGCGACGCGCATCGCGTCTAGAACCGGCGAGTACGTAGCGTATACCCTCATGGCGCTCGGAGCTGCCCAGTTCGTGGCGTCCGGAGTAGACCAGCTCCGGTTCCTGAGCAACCCCGTTGGTGGTATTTGGATGTTCATCATCGGCCTGTTCTTGCGCAACGCATCCGCCGCGAGTTACGAGCAACTCGTCCTTCAGACCACGCTGGAAGGTCTCACCGCGGGGGAGATCGCGCGTAGGGACTTCATTCCAATCCCGCCCGACATGAAGATGGACCACCTCGTCAGCGAAATGATGCTGGTTGGTCACGGGCGCTGCTACCCGGTCGTCACCGGGGACGAACTGCTAGGGCTGATCACGCTGACGGACGCCCAGCAGCTCGACCGGGAACAATGGCCGGAGACGAGCGTCTACCGCGCAATGACTCCGCTCGAGAAGCTGCGCACAGCCTCGCCGCAAGAGAGCGCCGCGTCCGTGCTCCAGCTCATGAGCGAGACAGACGTGAACCAGGTGCCAGTGCTGGAAGGCAACCGCATCGTCGGCATCATCAGCCGCGCGGATATCCTGCGGCTGATCCAGGTGCGCCGCGCTGTGGCCGTCGAGAACTAGCGCATCCAACGATGCCCAACGAGTACTCCAAAGCGAACCGTCGCTACTGGGACGGGCTCGTACCGGTACATTTCGATTCCAACTTCTACGACGTGGCTAGTTTCAAGGCAGGCGAATCGACGCTGCGGCCGACTGAGTTGAAAGAGATCGGCGACGTGAGCGGGCGATCGCTGCTTCATCTCATGTGTCACTTCGGGCTCGACACGCTCTCCTGGGCTCGCCTGGGCGCTCGCGTCACGGGCGCGGATTTCTCGGGACCGGCTATCAACGCGGCCCGGAGGCTGGCGGAAGACTGCGACATCGAGGCCTTGTTCATCGAGTCGGACACCTATGATCTGTCGAGCAGGCTGGATGACCAGTTCGACATCGTCTTCACGTCTTATGGCGTCCTGTTTTGGCTGCCGGACGTGGTCCGCTGGGCGAATATCGTGGCGAAATTCCTTCGGCCCGGCGGCCTCTTCTACATCGTGGAGTTCCATCCTATCCAGGGGATTTTCGAACAGCGCAACGAAGACTCGGAGCTGGTCGTTAGCCGTCCGTACTTCACTCCCGATGAACCTCTCCGAATTGAGGAAGACGGTAGCTATGCCGGTCGCGACACCCAACTCGAACATCGACTTACGTACTCCTGGCCTCATCCGCTCGGCGAGGTCGTCACAGCACTCATCGACGCCGGGCTCCGCATCGAGTTCCTCCACGAATTCCCATTCACGGTCGAGGAGTTCTTTCCGTCCTGTGTAGCAAGCTCCGAGGAATCGTTTCGCCTCGCCAAACACGACGGGAGCGTTCCCCTGCTCTACTCGATCAAGGCAACGAAGCCTCTATGAACGACAACGAGCTGGCCGGTTGGCTGCTGGCGCATGGCGGGCCGGCCATCCGATTCCGTACCACGACGGAACTACTCGCGGAAGCCAGCGCTGGCGATCTCGTTCATCTCGAAGAGGATCTGCTCGCCAGCCCCTCAGTGAAGGAGTGGCTAGAGCGGCTCACTCCCCCACTCTCGGAAGCTGACCTGCGGCGAATGCCGGCTCGTGGGGCCGCGTTCGAAAACATGAAGCAGATCCACCACGCGAACGACTTCGCATTCGAGAACATCATGGGAAAGCTCGTGCAGTACGGCTCCCGGGCAGGCATGCCCGTCTTCGACGAGAGGACGCGGCCTTGGCGCGAGTGGTTGAAAGCGGCAACGAACGAACCTGGACGCAACGGCGTGAGCGCGTTCTTGATCGACCTCGTCGCTTCGTTCCTCTGGATGGCAGGCTATCGCGACGGCGCCGTTCGGCAGCACGTCTCGGAGCGCCTCGAGCGGATCGCCGCGTTCGCGGAGGAACGGCGATATGATATCTACATCGACCAAGACACCTACCCAGGCTTCCCGGCCTCCTATCGGAAGCACAAGCTGATCGACCAGGCTGCCTGGCTTCTTCGATCTTGACGGGCTGCACGACCGCGGGTTCCTCCAGCGGTTGGTGCTGATGGCACATTTCCCGCGCGCGCGGAGGCATCGCTGGTTCAAGGAGAGCGCCAACTACCTGGAGCAGTTCCGCGAGGAGGACGGCACGTTTCTCTTCCCAGCATCGTTCCTGCGGGAGACCAGCCCTTCGTACTGGGTCGGAGGCGGGCGCATTGGCATCGAGGAAGGCAGGCGCACGGCGGGCGTTCGCAGGATCGAGTCGGCGTTCTGGATGCTGAAGCTGAGAAGGCTCGCGGGCCGTTAGAACGCGGGCGATTACACCTTTGCGAGGGGCGCGTAGGAGAGCAGCAGCTTTTTCACGCCACCGCCGCCCTTGAACGCCACGGTCACCTCTTGATCCGACGACGTCACGGTGCAGTTGACGACGACTCCCTCGCCGAAGCGCTGGTGCCGGACGTGGTCGCCGGGAGCGAACATCGCCTCGCTGGGCGTCGCCGGCCGCATGCGCGCAAGGCTCGGGCCGCTGTAGCGCATGTCGGCCGCCTCTTCCGCGGTCGTCTTTCGCTTCGCGATCAACTCCTGCGGCACGTCCTTCAGGAATCGTGACGCCGGGTTGTGCTGGCTTTGTCCCATCAACCGCCGGCGAAACGCCCGCACCAGGTAGAGCCGCTCCTTGGCGCGCGTGATGCCGACGTAACAGAGCCTGCGTTCCTCCTCCATCTGCGCTGGGTCGTCGAAGGAGCGGATGTGCGGCAGCACGCCCTCCTCCATCCCCACGATGAAGACAACTGGGAATTCCAAACCCTTGGCCGCGTGCAACGTGATCAGCGTGACCGCGTCCAGCTCCTCCTCCAACTCGTCGCCCGGCGATACCAGCGCGACGTCCTCCAGCAACTGAGGCAGCGCCGCCTCCGGAGCAAGCCCCTCGTATTCCGCGGCGAGCGCCAGGAGCTGCTGGACGTTCTCCCAGCGCTCCTCTCCATCCTCTTCGAAGTCCGCCAGCAGGTACTCGCGATAGTTGGTCTTCTTCAGCACAGAGGCCATCAGGGCTTCGACAGTGGCCGTGCGCGACTCCTCGATCAAGCCGTTCATCAACTCCAGGAAGGCCAGCAGCGACGTGACGGCCCTCGTCGCCAGCCGGTGCGGTTGCGGCTCGCGCTCGTCGGCTAGCACCTGCAGCGCGGCGTAGAGCGGCAGGCTCAGGCCGTCCGCCCAACGCCGCAGCTCCTCCAGCGTCTTCTGTCCGATCCCGCGAGCCGGCACGTTGACCACGCGCTCGAACGCCACGCTATCGTGCGGGTTCTGGATCAGACGCATGTACGCGATGATGTCCTTCACCTCGCGCCGCTCGTAGAAGCGCGTGCCGCCAACGAGGCGATAGCGGATCTGCTCACGCATGAACGCCTCTTCCAACGCCCGCGACTGTGCGTTCGTCCGGTACATCACGGCGATGTCCGCCGAGCTGTGCTTGTCTCTGCGCAGCGATCCCACCTCAGCCGCGACGAAGTCGGCCTCCTCGATGTCGTTGTAGGCCTCGAATGCGGTCACCGGTTCGCCCGCTCCTTGCTCCGTCCAGAGGTTCTTCTCTTTGCGGCGTTCATTCGCGGAGATCACCGCGTGCGCCGAATCGAGGATCGTCTGCGTGGAGCGATAGTTCTGCTCCAAGATGACGGTCTTAGCGGTCGGATAATCGCGCTCGAAGTGGAGAATGTTACGGATGTCGGCGGAACGCCAAGAGTAGATCGACTGGTCTGGGTCGCCGACCACACAGATGTTTCCGTGGCCCCCCGCGAATTGCCTCGCCAGCACATACTGGGCGATGTTGGTGTCCTGGAACTCGTCGATCAGCACGTGCAACAGGCGCTCCTGGTATTTCTGCAGCAGGCTGTCGTTCTCCCGGAAGAGCGTCACGGTGCGCATGATCATGTCGTCGAAGTCGAGTGCGTTGTTCACTTCGAGCGAGGCTTGGTAGCGTTCGTAGGCCCTCGCCGCGATCTCGCCAAAGTAGTCGTGTACGGATGCGGAGAACGCAGCCGGCGACGCCAGCTCGCTCTTCGCTTTCGAGATCGCGGAGAGCACGGCCCTCGGCGCGAACTTGCGCGGGTCCACATTGAGTTCCTCTAGAATCTGACGCATCAAGGCCATCTGGTCCGCGTCGTCGAAGATCGCGAAGGCGCGGTCGATGCCCGCTGCGCCGCCATCGATGCGCAGGATGCGCGCGCACACCGAGTGGAACGTCCCCAGCATCAGGGAGCTTGAACGATCGCCCAGGTGCGAGGTCACTCTCGCGCGAAGTTCCCGCGCGGCCTTGTTCGTGAACGTCACGGCCAACACGCGATGCGGCGGCACGTCGCGCTCCATGATCAGATAGGCGATGCGGTGCGCGATCACGCGCGTCTTGCCGCTGCCAGGCCCCGCCAGGATCAGGAGCGGGCCATCGGTGTACTCGACGGCTTCACGCTGGGCCGGGTTCAAGTCAGAGAGGATATCCATGGGTGTGCCGCCATGATAGCACCGGTGTTCTAACGCGCCAAACGAGGCTAGCCAGCCAACCTCCGCCGCACAAACCAGGCGCCGCCAAGGACGGCCACCGCCGCAGTTAAGAACGCGGCGATGTAGCCACGGTCGACCCAGGCAGTACCGGCCTCGGCGCTGAAGGCGGCGTCGGCGCCGCCAATGCGCGCAAGCTCCGCCAGGCCACCAACCTCGCCGTCCGTTGGGCCTCCGATGAGCACAAACCCAAGGCTTGTTACGCAGACGTCCTTCGGCACCGTTGGCAATAGCGACACACAGCTTGTTAGGTCGGTCTCCCAAGGCACCGCCGATGGCGGCCAGCTCGAAATCGAGAGCGGCGAGCCAAAGGACATCGGCTCCACGCGAATCGCGTCCTCGTTGTGCTTTGTGATCGTGTCCGCCGGGCTGGCAGGCGCGCTGACGTCGACGAAGATGTCCAGATAGGCGGACGCCGGCCAGTCCTGCCCGGGCTGATCGCTCCTGATTTCCCCCAGCGACGGAAACGTGGCGCTCTGCGTGATCGTCACCGGGCCGGTGACGCTATTTCCGCTCAGAACGAGCGAGGTCAGTTCCAGATCGACTACGTCAACGCCACCGTCCATGTAGGGATCGCTGCGCGCGATCGTCGCGATTCCCGAAAAGCTGATCGTCTCCTGTCCCAGCCGGCTCGTGAGGCTGGCGGTCGCGGTTATTGGCACCGTTTCGGAGCCCGCGGGCGGGTACGCATGCGCCTGCTCCGCGGCCAGCGCCAACCCAGCCACAAACAAGAGCAGCAGGAGCGCTATCCGGAGAGAGCGACGAGTGGCGGCGGCGATTGTATCTACCATTTATCGAAACCAACGTTGCCGGGCGGGGTGTTATGTCAGTATACGCTACGTGCGCCAGGCTGCCCAGGCGTCGGCCTGCCCCTAGGTCTCCGGCGGATAGGCCACAAGTTCGCTGCCGAACAATGGGTCCGGCCCTAGTTCGGTCATCGTCTCGGCGACAGCGGCGCTCGGCGTCAGCCCTTCCAGCAGCAGGTAGCCCAACAATACCGATGTTGCTGCGTCGGTATGCGAAGCGGTGACCGTCTCGTTCCAACTGATGTAGCTCTCAGCCCCGCGATCGATGAACGCCTTCGCCGTCGTGTCCGTCAGCAGGCCCTCGCAGCCCATCATGATGATCTGGGCGCCATCGAACCCGTCCTTAACGTTGTCAATGAATCCGGCCGCGATGCCGAAGAACGGATCGCCACTGTCCGAATAGCGCACGATCACAAGATCGTGATCGTTCTGCTCGCTCTGGTACCGCTCCTCCGAATACGGCTCCGAGGTGAACAGCACGACCTCGTCGAATGTCTCACCACGGTCGTCGACGGCCTGCAACCTGTCCGCATGCGAGCGAAAGACGATCACGTCGTAGTCGAAGAACGGCAACTGTCGATAAAAGCTGACGGTCACCTCTTCGCCTGGGTAGTAGTCGACGGTGTAGCCAGCCTGCTCCAGCTTCGCCGTGGCATCGCGAGCGAACTCGGGGTTGGGCACCGTCAGGCTGAGCTGGTCGACGATCGCGGCCTTGGGTGGGCCTTCATCTTCATCGCCGCTCCCACGGAACAGCATCAGTAGCAACGCGACGACGGGCAGCGTCAGGATTAGGGCCCCGATCACAACGATTCGCCATGTCCTAGAGAAGGAGCTGGGGCGGGTCTTCTGGGCCATAGCTCAGGATAGCACTGCGTGAAGCTGACGACTGAGATCAATAACAGAATTGACAAGCGCGCAAACCACCAAGTAGGATAGCCGTCTAGGAACCTGGTGGCGCCGGGAGGGGCGCTGCTGCTCTCCACGCACTAGCTCGAAAGGCAAGATGCCATGCGGAAACTAGGAACAGCCCTGGCCGCCATTGCGATCTTCACCTTGCTGGTCACGTCGATCGGACCCGGCTCGCCTAGACTAGAAGCAGGCATTGCGTCCATTGCACGCAACTGTCAGGGTACCCTCGACGTGACATTCAACGGGGGTGGCCATCCTGTGACATGGCCTCTCAGCGATCCCGATCCTGGCCTCGGCGCCTGGACCATAGATGTCTCATACGACGGCGATGTCCTAACTCCCGACCCGATCTCCATCGAAGGTCCGCCTCCCGTGATTCCAGTGCAAGGCACCGTCGATGGCGAAGGGATCGTGCAGGCGTTCGGCGAAGGCACGTATGCTGACATCCAAACATCGGTTGACTTCAACGGGCTGTATCTGGGCGATCCTACTGAACCTGGAAAACTGACCGGCGAGTTTAGTGTAGGCCCCGAGGGCGAGCTGTTCGGCAACCCGATCAACTACGAGTTGAGCTGCCAGCCGCCGCCTCCCCCTGAGAAGAAGTACTCGATCCTCGCGCTGAAGGTGGACGCCGACACAGGCGACCCGATTCCCGGTTGGGAGATCAACCTGTGGGCCGGCGACTGCAACGACTTCTCAGCGGAGTTCGTCGGCTCCGACTTCACGGATGCCGACGGGTTCGTCGATTTCTTCGGCCTCCAGGCGGGGACCTACTCGGTAGAAGAGAAGTTCGACCCTAATTGGAACCCGGTGACGCCGTTCTGCGTCGACGTCGAACTGCCCGGAACGGCCGGGGTAGCGGGCGAGGAATTCATCGCCTGCCCGAACCCCGACCCGACCACGTGCGACTCGTTTGATTCCGGCGCGCTCGTCAACGTAGGCATCGTCGGCTCGGAGGAGCTTCACGGCGTGACGCTCAACGGCCCGACGGTGATCAAACGTAGTGCTGTGGTCAGCGGAGCCCTCGATTCTGTTCAGACCGAGATCATCCAGCTAGACCTGACCGGCACGTCCACGGAACTCGGCGACATTCAGGTGACGCTGGCGCCACAACCCGCATCGACCGGCAAGATCACCGAGCAAGAGAACAACAGCGGTGATCTGGACTTCCCTGCCGACAGCTTCTTCGACATCTATTTCGAAGTGGAGCTTGACGGAGTGACGCTCCACAACAATGAGCCGCTCCGTCTCGAATGCAAGATCGAGCAGATTCCGCCGGAGCTGTGCGCCTACGAACCTCCGATTCCGGAGCCGGTCCAGCTGTTCAACGAAGCCGGCGACAAGGTTGCGTTCATCGACCACGCGCTGCACATACCGCTGCCGCCCAACGGACGCCTCGTCGTCTTCGAGAACGAGTTCAAGGACGAACCGCCAAAGAAGTACTCGATCCGGGCGCTGAAGCTCGATATCGACACGGGCGATCCGATCCCCAACTGGGAGATCAACCTCTACGACAGCGACTGCGACGACTTCTTCGCATCGGAGATCGACTTCGGCTTCACCGACGCCGACGGCTATGTGGTGTTCACCGGTCTCCAGCCTGGATTCTACTCCGTTGAGGAGAAGTTCGATCCATTTTGGAACCCGGTCACGCCGCCCTGCGTAGACGTGGAGCTGCCCGGCACGGCCGGCACGGCGGGAGGCGGCTTCATCGCCTGCCCGAACCCGGACGCCACCTCCTGCGATTCCTTCAATTCCGGTGCCCTCGTCAACGTCCGCCCTGTGGTCACTGGCGATCTGCATCCGATTGCGCTCAACGGCCCGACGCTGATCAAGCGCGGCGCCCTGATTCCGGGTGCGACGGACAAGATCGAGACGGAAATCCTCCAGCTCGACCTCACCGGCAGCGACCCCGTCCTCGGCGACATCACCGTGCGTGTGTCCAGCGAAGCCTTATCGCTAGGTGAGATAGAAGAGCAAGAAAACGTAACCGGGGAGCTGGACTTCCCTGCCGACAGTTTCTTCGATGTCTTCTTTGAGGTCGACGTCCCAGTTCTGGGCACGCTCCGCAACCAGGACCCGCTGCGTCTTGAGTGTAAGATCGACGAACTCCCGCCGGAGCTATGCGCCTACGAGCCACCGGTTCCGGACCCGATCGCGCTCTATGACGAAGATAAGAACGTGCTCGCCTTCATTGAGCACGCGATGCACATCCCGCTGCCTCCTAACGAGCGCCTGGTCGTATTCAACAACGAATTCAAGGATGAGCCGGGCAAGAAATTCTCGATTCGCGTCCTCAAACTCGACCAAGAGGGCGAACCCGTACCCGGCTGGGAGATGAATCTCTTCGCCGGCGGCTGCGGCGACTTTGGCCCATTCATCGATTTCGACTTCACGGACGATGAGGGCTACGCGGGCTGGGACAACCTCCAGCAGGGCCTCTACTCCGTCGAGGAGAAGCCGCAGGACGGTTGGAACCCACTCGGCGCCACGTGCGTCGACGTTCAGCTAGCCCTAGTCGTCGCCGGCTTCGCCGCATGCCCGAACCCGGACCCATTGACGTGCGATTCGTTCGACTCCGGAGCGCTGGTGAACGTCCGGCTCGCCAACAGCGACGAACTACACAGCGTGACGCTCAACGGCCCAACGGTCATCAAGCGAGGGCCCGTCGTAGCGGGAGCGCTGGACACCATCCAGACTGAGATCATTCAGCTCAGCCTTTCTGGCAGCCATCCAGTACTCGGACAGATCTTTGTGGGGCAGTCCCTGACGCGGCCGTCCGAGGGCAAGATCACAGAACAGGAAAACAGCAGCGGCGGGATGGACTTCCCCGCCGACAGCTTCTTCGACATCTTCTTCGAAGTCGAGATCAATGGCATCGTCCTCCACAACCAGGACCCGTTGCGTCTGGAGTGCAAGATCGACGAAATTCCGCCGGAGCTGTGCGCCTACGAGCCACCTGTTCCAGACCCGATCCCGCTCTACGACGATGAAAAGAACGTGATCGCGTTCATCGAACACGCAATGCACATCCCGCTTCCACCAAACGAGATCCTCGTCGTGTTCCGCAATGAGCGCAAGGACGACGTCCCGCCAACGGACACGCCGACGCCCACGGATGCACCGCCCACGCCAACGCTCTTCCCGCCAACGATGGTGGCGACAGATACGCCAACGCCGGGCGGAGACGGCGACGCCAACAAGAACGGCGTTGTGAACGCCATCGATGCCGCGCTGGTCCTGCAGGGCATCGCCGGGCTTACAGATCAGTGGCCTAACACGGACGTGAACAACGACGGAACGGTGAACGCCATCGATGCCGCGCTGATCCTGCAGTCCATCGCGGGTCTGATACCCGGCCTGCCGCTATAGGATGACGGCGCGGCATCTGGTATAACTCTCAACGAGCTAAGCAAGGAACAGGCTGATAGAAAGGCAAGGGATGACAACATGAGGAGAGTGATGGGGATACGATTAGCAGCGGCAGCCGTCATTGCGCTGATTGCCGGCATCGCGATCGTCACAACAGCATCCGCTCAGCTGCCGACGGTCGTCGTCAGCTCGGCGACGATCAATCCAGGGTCCACGGGCAACATCAACTTGACAGCACGCGACATCGGCGCGCCAGGCCTCGGCGCCTGGGAGATCGGTGTCGTGTACAACTCGTCTGTTGTCACCGCGACGGCGTGCACCCCGCAGGCCGGCAGCATCTGCAATGAGAACTTCGCGTCGAACCGCGTCCAGGTCGTCGGCGCCAACCCTAGCGGCCTCGCGGGCACGAACGTTCTCGCTAATATCACGTTCCGCTGCAACGGCGAAGGCACGTCAGAGCTAACCGTCATCATCGACGAATTTGCGGACGCCACCCCTGGTGGCCCACGGCCCATAGGCCCCGGCATCAACGCCGGCCGCATCACGTGCGAGGACAGCGCAGGCCTGCCGGACGTCCCGACGCCGCGCCCGACTGACACACCTGACGACGATGCTGACGATGCTGACGACGGTGACGACGGTGACGACGACAACGATGGCACGCCCATCGCAGGACTACCGGATACCGGCACGGGAAGCGGTAGTTCTAGCGTGGTGAGCTGGCTGATCGCCGCGCTCGCGACGCTTGGTCTTGTCACGCTCGTCTCGCTGGGCGCCTCCCGGCTGTTCGCGCAGCGCGCGGACTCCAGGGACTAGCTCACGAACATGAGAGGCATGGGCCTGAGGACGCTCGGCCTCGTCGCCGCTCTCGCGCTCGTCGCGTTCGCTGCGGGCTCAACGGCGACGCCCCGCGCGTCCGCCGTGAACACCGTGTTGAGCATGGATTCGATCACCATCAGCCCCGGAGGCGGCGTCACTCTCGACGTCAACGCGGAGGGCATCCCGTTTCCCGGCCTGGGTGCCTGGAGCATCGGCATCGTCTATGACCCAGCGGTGCTGACGGCCCTCTCCTGCGTTGAGGGAGTGGCCCCCAGCGCGTGCAATGTCTCGTTCTCGGCAAACCGCGTACAGATCACGGGCGCATCAGCGGAAGGGCATCTGTTCGACGCCGTCCTCGCGAGCATCACGTTCGCCTGCGACGTCCCCGGAACGAGCGATTTATTGATCATCGTCGACGACTTTGCAGACGCGACCGAGGGCGGTCCCGTGCCGATCAACATCAAGCTGGAGAACGGCCGTATCGCCTGCTCGCCCCCGTCGCTTGAACCGCCGCAGCAGGACCTCGTCGGCGACGCGGACTGCAACGGGGCCGTCAACAGCAGAGACGCCCTGCTCGTCCTCCAGTTCGAGGCCGGGCTGATCGACTCAGTGCCGTGCATGGACCTGGCCGACGTCAACGAAGACGGCCGCATCGATTCAATCGACGCGGGCCTCATCAAGCAAATCGACGCGGGCTTGCTCTCCGTCTAGCTCGCAGCCGCATCCGAATACAAAAGAAGCCGCCCAACCGGGCGGCTTCTTTCATCTACGATGAGCGGACTACTAGCCGGCAGCCGCGACGGGTTGCTTGGCGACGTAAATCTTCCCGTCTTCCACCTTGGTCTCATACGCCGGCACAGCTTGCTGGGCAGGCGCCTCCAACGCCTCGCCGGACTTCAGGTCGAACTGAGAAGCGTGGTACGGGCACGTTACCGTGGTGCCTTCCACCTGCCCGTCCGCCAGCGGTCCGTTCGCGTGCGAGCACCTGTTGCCGATGGCGTACAGCGTGCCGCCGACGTTGAAGAGCGCCACCTGCTCGCCGCCGGCATGCACGACCGTGGAGTCTCCTTCGGGAACGTCTGAAACCTTTGCGACGTTCGTCCAGCCATCGTCCGAATCCGATACTATGGCCTCCGGCAACGTTGTCGCCGCGCCCGGAGCACCGAGGCTATCCAGCGCCTGAGCCAGAGGCATCGCGAGGCACGTGAACGCCGGCGTATCGCGTAGCGTGTACATGCTCGCCTTCGACTCCCGCAACTCCATCACCAAATCCAGGAAATCTGTCGGGTTGTCCGTCTCGAATGAGACGACGAACTCCTGGTCGTCGATGCCGTAGGAGTAGGTTGTGTTGAGCTTCACGGATGGGTACTTCCGCCCCACCGTGATGTGCTCCGTCATCATCTCCTGGCGCACGTCCTTGCTCAGTTCGTACCAGGGCCGGGTCTTCACGAACGGGTAGACGAAGAGATACTTCGCCGTGCCGGGGCTGACGCTGAGCCGGTTCTCGCCCGGCTCTCTCAGATCGGGCGTCTCATACATCGAGCGGCGCGTGATCGCCAGATAGGAATACGGCGTGGTGAAATAGGAACCCATCGCCGTGCTGAACAGAGCCGTTCCCAGCTCATGGAACGGCTCCAGGCTGTCCGCAACCTGCCAGAGGAGCAGGTCCGCATCACCGCGGATGCCTACCAGGCTGTAGCTCCCAATCAGCATCCTGCCGCCGAAAGCGTCCACGGCACCGCACAACTCCTGCTTGCCCTGCTCTCGCTCCTCAGCAGGGAGGCGCCGCCAGGCGGGGTCGAGCTTGAAAAACGAGAACTTGACGAACTGGCGACGCGCCGTGCCGTCCGCCTGCGGCCGGCCTCCGCCATTGGGCGGTCCGTCGGGCGCAGGTCTGCCGGCCGTCATCGCGCGCTCCCAGCCAGCGCCTCTTCGCTCTTGAAGACGGTGGGGTATAGCTCCTCCAGCCGCGCCTGCTCGTCGTCACTGAGCGGCGGGGTATCGGACGCTTCGCAGAACTCTCGTAACTGCTCTTCGTTGAGCATGTTCGGCAGCACCGAACTGATGGCCGGGCGAGCCAGCAC
Source organism: Chloroflexota bacterium (assembly GCA_003228685.1). GTDB lineage: Bacteria > Chloroflexota > Dehalococcoidia > DSTF01 > RBG-16-68-14 > SZUA-185. The sequence continues at coordinate 8,930 of QIFC01000069.1, read as the reverse complement.
GAACTGGATCGCCGCCTGCCCGATCGTCCGGCCCGTGCCCTCGCCGTAAAGGAAGTCCACGGCTTCCACCTTCTTCAGGCTCATATCCAGCCACTCCTGCTTCCGATGCGCCCGATGGTCGTTCGCCGCGAATCCCTTGTCCTTGTCATAGCTGCCATCAAGGAGACTCGATGCGTGCGGCACGCGCGACAGCAATCCCACGTTGTGCTCCTCGGCAACCGGGAAGAACGTCCGCGCCGGGTCCTGCTCCAGAATGCTGTAGATGATCTGGATGCTCGGCACATGGCGATCTCGCATCGCCGCGACGCCCTCCTCTTCCCAGCCGATGTCCGGCCCAATCGCGGCGCCGTAGTGCCGGATCTTTCCCTCCTGCTTCATGTCCTCAAGCGTCGCGAACAGCTCATCGCTCTGGATCGTCCCGATACGTGGGTTGTGTAGTTGATAGAGGTCGATGTGGTCCGTGTCGAGCCGCCGCAAGCTCTCCTCCAGCGCCTTGCGGACGAAGGCCGGCGAGAAGTCCTGCGGCAGCTCCTTGTGGCCGTCGCGCTTCCCATCGTTCGCGTAGAAATCGTAGCCAAACTTGGTCGCGATGATGATCTTGTCGCGCACGGCGCCCAACGCCTGGGGCAGCATCGACTCACCTTTGCCATTGCCATACGTGTCCGCTGTGTCGAAGAGCGTGACGCCCAAGTCGTACGCTTTGCGCAGCAGGGCGAGACCCTCCGCGTCGTCTTTTGCGCCCCACCAGCTTGTCGCGACCGTCCAGAGACCGAACCCGACCTCAGAGACGGTCAGACCGGTGCTGCCTAGCTTGCGATACTTCATTCGTTCCTCTCAATCTTCATGCTTCATTCGTTCATCATACTGAAGTGACAGACGCGAATGAACCAAGCCTTACGTAGGTTCGTGAAGCGTGGTCGTGAAGGGTCTATGACGGTTTTCGAGCCCTAAAGCCGAAATCCGTGGCGAAGGTACTCATGGCCACTTCCTCGAAGCCCGCCGCCTCCAGCCGGCCCGCGAACGCATCCGGGTCGACCGGCATGCGCGTGTCGAAGACATGAAAAATGTTCCACAAAAAGTTGGGCGTGCTGTCTGAGCCGAAGAAGGGGGCGCCGGGCTCCAGCACACGGCAAGCCTCCGCCAGCAGCTTGTCCTGCAGCTCTGGCGTCGGCACGTGGTGGAGCATCGTGAAGCTCGAAACAGCGCTGAACGTGTTATCAGGAAAGTCCAGCTCTGTCGCATCCCCTTCGACGACGGTGACGTTCGTCCCTTCCATTCGCTGGCTAAGAGCGCGGGCCAGCTTATGGTCGATCTCGACCGCGGTCAAGTGCTGAACGCGCTCCCTCAGCCAGTCCGTGCTGACCCCGGGACCCGGCCCGATCTCCAGCAGGTTGTCGCCCAGATCGAGGTCTTGCGTGGCGACCGTCATCCCTTTCGTCAGGCGTTTCGCCCACATGTCCGACTTGCAATACCAGCGGTGTACGATATTCATGATTCTGCCTCCTTGCCTCGTTCTAGACTCCATCTCGGATGGCGGCCGTCAACGTAGCCGACAAACGGCGGGTGGATGTTGTAGCCCAGCAGTTCCTGCAGCCGCTTCGGCAGATTTCGCACGACCTCCGGTGGCACCGCGATGACGTGGTTCTCCTGGGGCCGCAGCCAGCCAGCGACATACTCCAGGATCGTGCCGAAGCGCGGCGTGTCTGTGTTGTTGGCGCCACCACCGTGAAACACGCTGCCAACGAAGAACAGTACCGATCCCGCTGGCATCTCCGCCATGAGCGTCTCCGTGTTCTCATCGGGACGCTGCTGGACCCACTTGTGGCTGCCGGGGACGATGCGTGTCGCGCCGTTCGCTTCCGTAAAGTCGTCCAGCGCCCACATCGTGTTCAACACCAGCTCCTGGTGCGGGCGCGGAATCGGATAGATGCTGTCGTCCGTGTGCAACACCTGGGCTTTCTCGCCCGGCCCGATCTCGATGCCAACTGGCGCGCTCAGCTGGTAGCTCTCGCCTAGCACTCGGTCGAGAACGCCCAGCAGCAACGGGTGCGTTGCCAGGTCATCGAACGCACGCGTCTTCGCGAAAAGCGCGTAGATGCGACGTGTGCTGAAGCCTTCGAAGTCGTTGCGCCCTTCAGGCGTGTTCTTGAGTACGTCGGTTAGCTCCTTGCGGACCTCGGCCGCGCGGCCGGCGTCGATGAACCGCTCGACGAGCGCGAAGCCGTCTTCCGTGAGCGCGGCGGTGACCTCATCGACGTCAGGCTTGACCGCGCGAACGCTCACGCGTCGTCCCCGCGCTTCTTGCCCTTCTCTATCTTGCGTCCCTGCTTCTGCTCCAGCCGCCAGATCGCCCGGCCTTTTTCAGGGTCCGGGTCCTCCACAAGGCCATAGATCTCGCGTCCTTCGTGTCCCTCTGGCAGGTGCTCTGTGATCGGAAGACCTTCCGAATTGCAGAACAGCATTCAGTGGCAGTATTTATACTTCTGCATCTCCTCGCAGGCGCAGATCCACTCGCTGGACTTCGCCTCCTCGACCTTGTCCTCGTAGAAGTTGCAGGGGCAAAGGGGCCGCCCAACCTCGTCGACGTGCTTCGCCAGCCCGATGACGAGGAACTCCGTGACGTCGCGTTGCGGGTGGAGATAGCTGCCGCTCTTCTCGGCGAACTTCTCGACGAACTTCCACATCTTCTCGACGTTCTTCGGCGACGCCTGGTCGCGGTCTTCGTCCGTCGGCTCGTCGACCTGTGGCTCGTCGCTCATGCGCTGTCCCTCCGTCTAGTCCTCAATGCGAACGATACCTTGCGTCCACTCGCTCTCTGGCATCGAATGTCTGCACCGGGCAGCATCGAATGTCTGCACCGGGCCGTTCCACTTGTCGCTGTCTTCTACGCGCTCTTCGAAATCGCCATCCGTGTACCTGCCGATCACTGCCCGCCAGAACGCCGTGGCGTCCGTATTGGGAGCAACTTCGGCAACTTCCCAGCGGCCGGGGAACATGTCGAACAGGCCCTTCGCGAACTCCGAGCCAACGCCGGCGCGCCGGTACTTCCTCATGACGAAAAACTCGTCCATGTAGGCCACGTCCGTATCGCCAGTAAAGTGGCTGCGTTCGATCACGATCGCAACGCCCGCGAGCAGGCCGTCGGCACGCGCGATGTACGCATGGGTCCGATCGTCGTCCCAGACGCCGCCCAGCGAGATGTAGTGAAATGTGCCATCCGCCTCAACATCGCCGCCCATGATCTCGCTGAAATCGTACTGGTAGAGCTGGACTAGCCGCTCCAGCACAGGCTCGTCCTTGCGCGTCGCCTCGGCGACCTCGATCTTCATGATCAGCCATCAGCGTACAGGATCGTCAACAGCTTTCCAACGAGCGTCGCCGACAGACATTGACATTCACGCCGCGTTCAGTAGAATCAGCCTGGTGGTGCGGGAAGACCGCCCACAAGGATGGAGGTAACGTGGCTGACCAATCCTCATCGGCGCTTGAAGGCGTCCGCGTGCTCGACCTCACCGGCGGGATGGGGGCCTACTGCACAAAGCTGCTGGCCGACCTGGGCGCGGACGTCATCAAGATCGAACCGCCAGGCGGTGATCCTGCGCGCAACATAGGGCCGTTCGTTGGCGACGAGCCGGGCCCCGACCGTAGCCTCAACTTCCTCTACCAGAACACCAGCAAGCGCAGCATCACCCTCGACCTTGAAGACGAGGCCGATCGCGAGAAGCTCCGCAAACTGGTGCCAACGGCCGACATCGTGGTCGAGGACTTCGCTCCGGGCTACCTCGACAGCCTCGACCTCGGCTACGATGCGCTCCGTCAACTGCGCGAGGACATCATCGTCACGTCGATCACGGGCTTCGGCAGCACGGGGCCGCACAGGGACTTCCTCGCGCCGGATATCGTTGGCGTCGCGATGGCGGGCATCATGTGGCTTGCCGGCGACCCTGAGGACCCGCCCAACCTGCCGTTCGGCAACCAGGGCTACTTCTCGGCATCCGCCCAGGCCGCCGCGGGCACGACGATGGCGCTCTACCACCGCGATGTCACGGGCGAGGGCCAGCAGGTCGAAGTCTCCATGCAGGAAGCCCTGCTGATAGCGCAAGAGACCGCGATGCAGGCCTACGACATGACCAAGAGCGTGCGTAACCGCGCAGGCGCGCGGGGCGCGTTGCCAATCTCGATTCCCGGTTTCGGCCCTTACGAGGCAAGCGACGGTTGGATCTGGGGTTACGTTGGCGCGCCCGGCGGCGCGCCCTGGAGCGACCTCCTACAGTACATGGCCGACGAAGGCATGGAGGAGGACCTCCTAGAGGAACCATACAAGGGCGTGATCGACCAACTCAACATACGCTTCCTCACCGGCCTGGCGATCAACCCCGAAGAAGGCAAGAAGCACCTCCCAACGCTGGCGCACATCAACGAAGTCTTCACGCGCTTCTGCGCCGCAAAGGGCAAGTGGGACCTCTACCAGGAAGGCCAGGGCCGCCGCCTTCTAATCGGCATCGTCAGCACGCCGGAGGACTTGGCCAAGAACCCACAACTCAAAGCGCGCGAGTACTACGAGAGCATTGAAGGCAGCGCCGGCACGGTTCGCTACCCTGGCGCGCCCTATCGTCTGTCAGAGACGCCCTGGCGAGCGACACGCGCTCCGCAGGCCGGCGAGCACACCGCCCAGGTGCTGGAGTCGTGATGACGGCCAGCTATGTAGGCGAGGGTCTTTCAGACCCTCGCAAGCGACCGTCAGGACCCGAAAGCCGTCGCAGGCGACTGTCGGGGTCTAAAGACCCCGACCTACAAGCCAAGAAGATGACAGTTGGCCGTGTAGGTGAGGGTCTTCAGACCCTCGCAGGCGACCGTCGGAACCCGAAGCCCCCGACCTACAACCGGGGAGAGGCAGGATAGAGACATGGCAGCCAACAACCACCGTCAGGCGCTTGAGGGCATCAAGGTCGCGGACTTCTCCTGGTTCGCCGCAGGTCCTATCGCCGCGCAAGCGATGGGCACGCACGGCGCAACCGTGGTCCGCGTCGAGTCAGAAGCGCACATGGACGGACTCCGCGGCGTCGGCCCCTTCCCTACCGGCAAGACGGGCTATAACGTCAGCGGCTACTACAACAACTACAACGCCAACAAACTCAACGTCACGCTCAACCTCAATACGGACAAGGGCAAGCAGCTGGCTCTGCGCCTAATCGAATGGGCCGACGTCTTCATCACGAACATCACGCCGCGCGTGATTGAGCGTTGGGGACTTACCTACGACGAACTGAAGCAGGTGAGCCCCGACATTATCGCCGTTTACCAGCCGATGCAGGGCGCCGACGGCCCCCACCGCGACTTCCTCGGCTTCGGCGCGGTCCTCGGCCCCATCACGGGGATCAATCACCTGACCGGCTATCCGAACCGCGCGCCTGCTGGACTCGGCACCAACTACCCTGACTACGTGGTCAACCCGATGCACACGCTGACCGCGATCATGGCCGCGTTGCACTATCGGAACAAGACCGGCAAGGGCCAGCGCATCGAACTGTCGCAGCTCGAGTCGGTCGTCGCCTCCCTCGCTCCAGCCGTGATGGACTACATGGCCAATGATCGCGTCGCCATGCGCTCCGGCAACCGGCTGCCGCACGCCGCGCCGCACGCCGCGTTCCCCTGCCAGACGATCAAGATACAGACCGTTTTCGGCGAGGCGGACGAAGCGCGCTGGTGCGTGATCGCTTGCTTCTCGGACGAACAGTGGGGCGCGCTCAAGAACGCGCTCGGCGACCCGGACTGGGCCGACGCCCGGTTCGACAGTCTCGCCGGGCGCAAGGAGCGCGAGGACGAACTGGAAGAGAAGCTCGGCGAATGGACGATTGCGCAGCTCCCCGAAGACGTCATGCGGACGCTGCAAGCCGCTGGCGTGCCGGCCGCCGTCGTCCAAAACGCCCGCGACGTGCTGGAGAGCGACGAACACCTGCGCGAGCGCGACTACTATGTGTACCTGGATCACCCCGAGGCCGGCCGCACCGCCTACGACGGCCCCGGCTTCCGCCTCTCGAAGACGCCCGCCGAATACCGCACGGCCGCTTGCATGCTCGGCGAGCATAACGAACAGGTCTGCAAGGAGATCCTCGGCCTCTCCGACGAAGAGATCGCGGACCTGATGGTCGAGCAGGTGCTCTACTAGGCCCGCGACGTTGGCGGGGTAGACTCCCTGGATACCACCCGTAGAGACACCGGCCTGCATCGCCTCGCCACTACTCATCGTGCCGCTTGGCACGGTGCGGGTCGTTATGCCACCATCTGCACCTCTTAATCCGGCGACGATTGTAAAGGGGGGCGGTTGTCATGTTCGACCTCACGATTCTTGAAGTAGCCATAGGAATGGTCTTCGTGTACCTACTGCTGAGCCTTGTAGCGAGTGGCATCAGCGAGATAGTGGCCCAGACCCTCGGGTTGCGTTCGGCCAACCTCTCGAAGTGGATCATCCAGATGTTTGACAGCAAGGCCAAAAGCGACGAGGAAAAGAAGAAAGCCGCGGAATGGGCCGAGAAATTCTACGGGCTAGGCCGCATAAAGAGCCTCACTGCGCCGGGGCCAGGCAACCCGATCTCTTGGCTCATTCCTTTGCTCCGGCGTGTAGGAGGAACGAACAAACCTTCTTACATCAAGGCCAGCACGTTCGCATCGGCCATGATCGACCTCGCCGCCCCGCCTACCGGCAACTCAAGGTCACTGACATTTGCTGATATGAAATCGAGCCTCGACCCTGCCATGCCCCCTCCGGCTGGGACGAGTGCGCCGGCGGACGAACTCCCAGATGAAGCAAAGAAGCTGCTCCTGAGCCTCATCAGCGATGCTGGGGATCTTGATGAAGCGCGTAAGAGCATCGAGCAATGGTTCGACGACGCCATGGAGCGCGTTTCAGGCTCGTACAAGCGACAGGCACAACTCATCCTTCTGGGCATTGGTGTAGCTCTTGCGCTGGTCGTGAACGTCAATAGCTTCGAAATCGCCGGTAGCCTCTGGAGAGACGACACGCTACGCGCATCCGTCGTCGTCGCCGCCGAAGAGCGCGCGGCGTCCGAGTTCGGCGACGGTTCTGGGTCCGCAGACATGGAGACCAGCGACGCGGAGGCCAGCAGCGGACAGGCGACCGCAGTCTCTGCCTCACAAGTCGAAGAGACGGACGCAGAGAACGACAAGCCAAATCCGTACGAGGATGTCGCCGACGACATTGCCAGCCTCAATGCATCGGATATACCGATAGGCTGGGATGACCCTCCGAATAGCGCGACAGGCATTTTCGCGATGCTCGTCGGCATCGCCTTCACTGGCCTGGCGGTCTCACTGGGAGCGCCGTTCTGGTTCGACGCGCTCAACAAGCTGGTCAACGTGCGCGGTTCCGTCAAGCCTAAGACGAGCAAGGAAGAGGGCGCCTAGGGGCCTTCGAGCAGCCCCACGCATGCTCGGCGGCTAGCCGGTCGCGTTCCCTTCCGAGCACCACCTTCGGGGCCTGCGCGAGCATGTCCTCCACAAGAGTCGGCGCCCGCGCATCAGTAGCTGGCGCGGGCATCCGCTTGACACCCTATGGGCCGTGCGGCATGATGCTTCGGGCTATCCAACATCACCATCTTCGATAGAAGACATAAGCTAGGAGACCACCATGGCAGAGATCTCGGGAGCGCAACTCATCGCGCGCAGCCTCAAGCATCACGATGTGGAGCAGATGTTTGGCATCGTCGGCGTCCCCGTCGTGCCCATCGCGTTCGCCGCGATGGCGGAAGGCATCAAGTACTACGGCATGCGGCACGAGCAGTCCGCGTCGTATTCCGCACAGGCCGTCTCGTATCTCACAGGCCGTCCCGGCGCCTGTCTCGTCGTATCCGGCCCCGGCATGACGAACGCCATCTCGGGCCTCGCCAACGCCTGGTCGAACTGCTGGCCGATGATCTTGCTCGGAGGATCGTCTGACGCCGGTCAGGCCGGCATGGGCGCCTTCCAGGAAGCCCCGCAGGTGGAGGCGGCCCGGCCATTCGTCAAGTACGCGGCCAAGGTCGACCGCGTGGAGCGCATCCCCTACTTCGTCGAGCAAGCCGTTCGCATCTCGATGTACGGCCGTCCCGGCCCGGTCTACCTGGACCTCCCCGGCGACATCATCGACGGCAAGATCGACGACGAAGGCATAGTGCAGCCTGAGCGAGTGGCCGATGCGCCTCGCCCGCTGACGGACCCGGCGGCCGTGAAGGCCGCGATCGAAACGCTGAAGTCCGCCGAGCGGCCGCTCGTGATCGTCGGCAAGGGCGCGGCCTACTCGCGCGCTGAGGCAGAAGTGCTCGAGTTCGTCGAGAAGACGCAGCTCCCCTACTTGGCGGCGCCCATGGCCAAGGGCCTCATTCCAGACGACCATCCTCTCTCCGTCGCCGCCGCCCGCTCGCTCGCTCTGGGAAGCGCGGACGTGATCTTCCTGCTGGGCGCCAGGTTGAACTGGATCATGCACTTCGGACTGCCACCGCGCTTCGACGAGAATGTGCGCGTTATCCAACTCGACATTGCCCCCGAGGAGATCGGCACGAACGTGCCCACTGAAGTCGCCCTCGTCGGCGACGCGAAGGCCGTCGTGGGCCAGATCAACGCCGAACTGGAGGAGCATCCCTGGCAGTTCAGCCAAGAGAACACCTGGCGCACCACGATCCAGAAAAAGATCGATGAGAACGTGGCCAAGACGGAGCCGCTCCTCGCCGACGACAGCGTGCCGATGACCTACTATCGCGTCCTCAACGAGATCAATCAGCTGCTGCCCAAGGACGCCATGATCATCAACGAAGGCGCGAACACGATGGACATCGGGCGCCAAGTGCTGCCGAACTACCTGCCGCGCCACCGGCTGGACGCGGGCTCGTTCGGCACGATGGGTGTCGGCCTCCCCTACGCGATCGCCGCGGCCG
>QIFC01000067.1 GCA_003228685.1 Chloroflexota bacterium | reverse complement strand
GGCGATCGATATGGGCCTGAGGCTAGGTATCCTGGGCGAGCTGGCGAAGCACCCAGACGGCCTGACGTCCGATGCGCTAGCCGATGCATTGAGCCTGGACGCGTTCTATATGGGAGTGTGGTGCAGGGCCGCGTTTGGCGCTGAGGTCCTAGACGCGGATGGCGACACGTTTAAGCTTGCGCCTCACATGGACAAGCTGCTGCTCGATAAAGACTTTCCCGGCTACGTTGGGGGCCTGTCGAACATCATGGTGCAGCCGGAGATGTTCGATACGTTCGCCAAGAACCTGCCTTCCGGGAAGCGCAGTTGGTGGGATGAGTGCAGCGCTGACTGGATTCAGGCCGTCAGCCTCACCGCCAGGCCCTTCTACTCACGTCTGGTGCCGGGCGGGTTCGATCGCGTGCCCGGCTTGTCAGATCGTCTGGCCGGCGAGGCGAAGATCATGGACCTCGCCTGCGGAGCGGGCGTTGGTCTCCAGAAGCTGGCGGCGGCCTACCCGAAGGCGACGCTGGTTGGCGTCGATGGCGACGCGCACTCGCTGGAGGTGACCGGCCAGAGGCTGAAGGACGCCGGCCTGGGCGATCGCGTCTCGCTGGTGGAGAGCACGTTCGAGGAGCTGGACGCTGGTGACGACTTCGACGTCGTGACGATCAATGTCTCGATGCACGAATGCCGTGACATCGACAAGGTGACGCAAAACGTCCATCGCGCCCTCAAGCCGGACGGCTACTTCGTGATATCCGACTTCCCGTTTCCGGCCACGATCGAAGGCGTCCGAACACCGCCGGCGCGGGTGATGAGCGGGATCCAGTTCTTCGAGGCGCTGATCGACGACCAACTGCTGCCGACGCAAGCCTACGTCGATTTGCTCACCAAGCATGGCTTCAACAACGTCGCCGCGTTCGACATGACGCCCGTGCACGCGGTCACGCACGGCCAGAAGTAGCCGCGCACGTAGCGGCGCAAGTAGCGCCTGCGCTCCACGCTTCGTATGATGGCTTGCCATGATCATCGCTGTGATTGGAGGCGATAGCCCATTGCCGGACGTGCTGCCCAATGCGGAAGCTGTCGGCCGTGAGATCGGCAGGCGCGGCCACACACTGGTCTGTGGTGGCCGTGGCGGTGTGATGGAGGCAGCCTGCAAGGGCGCTCGGGAGGCCGGCGGCCATACGATTGGCATCTTGCCCGGCCCCGATACCAGCGGCGCGAACGAGCACGTGGAGTTCTCCATAGCGACGAATATGGGATTCGCGCGCAACTCGATTATCGCTCTCACCGCCGACGCACTGATCGCTGTTGACGGCTCCTACGGCACGCTATCCGAGATTGCGATGGCCCTGGGCTACGGCAAGCCCGTCGTCGGGCTCGATACCTGGCACATCACGCCCGGCAGTGGGGTGGAAGACGATCGCATCTTGCGCGCGAACGGCGCGGCGCAGGCCGTGGAGATGGCCGTCTTGGCGGCCGGAGGCGGTAGCTGATGGCCGGGCCGAAGGACGAGTTGCGCGACGCTATCGATGACCTCTCTGACGAGCAGGTCCAGACGGTACTCAGTTGGTTCGCGATGCTCAATAGGAGCGCCGTCGGCGAGGCGGGCCCGCAGAGCGTCGGCACGCTGGGCGACGCTCTGGGCATCAAGACCGAGTCTCGCGGGCCGGGCCACGCTCGTCTGCGAATGGAGATCGATCCCGTCTGGCACAATCCGAACGGCGTCTTGCACGGCGGCGTCATCTACACGATGGTCGATTACAGCATGGGTAGCGCCGTGCAGCCGAACCTGCCGGAAGGCGAGTACTGCACCACCATTGAAGCCAAGATCAACTACCTGTCGGCCGTCCGCGAGGGGATGCTCACCGTAAATACCGAAGTCGTAAAGCAGGGTCGAAGCATCGCCTTCACGGAGTCCAAGGTCACGGACGATAACGGCAAGCTTATCGCGACCGGGAGCGGCTCCATGTTCATCGTTCGCGCGCAGTAGTACGGGCGACCGTCCAATCGCCCAAAGGAGTAGTAGCAGACGTGAAGATTAGCGCCGTACACGCCCGCGAGATCCTCGATTCCAGAGGCAATCCGACGCTGGAGGTTGACGTCCACCTGGAGGGCGGCGCCATGGGCCGCGCTGCCGTGCCTTCCGGCGCCAGCACGGGCGTCCACGAGGCGCTGGAGCTGCGCGACGGCGATACGGGCCGCTATCGTGGGAAGGGCGTACTCAAGGCGATCGGACACGTGAACGGCGAGATCGCGAAGGCTGTGGTCGGCAGGAGCGCCGCCGACCAGGCAGCGCTCGATAAGTTGCTGATCGACCTCGACGGCACGGAGGCGAAGTCTCGATTGGGCGCGAACGCCATCCTGGGCGTATCGCTCGCGGTGGCGCACGCTGCGGCCGCGGCGGGGGGCGTGCCGCTGTACAGGCATCTCGGCGGCGACGACGCGACGCTGCTTCCCGTGCCGATGTTCAACATCCTCAACGGCGGGCAGCACGCCGATAACTCGACCGACTTCCAGGAGTACATGGTGATGCCCGTCGGTGCGCCGGCGTTCGCGGAGGGGCTGCGCATGGCCGTCGAGGTCTACCACGCGCTCGCGAAGCTGATTCGAGACCGCGGGCTTTCGACGACCGTCGGCGACGAAGGCGGCTTCGCGCCGCCGGGGCTCGCTAATGAAGAGGCGATCGAATTGGTCACGAAGGCGATCGAAGCGGCGGGTTATCGCGCCGGTCAGGACGTCTCGATCGCGCTGGACCCGGCGACGAGCGAGTTGTATCGGGACGGTTCGTACGTGCTCGAGCGCGAGGGCGAAACGCTCTCGCCGGAGGAGCTGGTCGATCTCTGGGAGGACTGGTGCGCCCGCTATCCGATCGTCAGCCTGGAGGACGGCATGGCGGAGGACGACTGGGAGGGCTGGAGTAAGCTCACCGAACGCTTGGTTGACAAAGTGCAACTCGTCGGCGACGACCTGCTGGTCACGAACGTCGAGCGCATCGAACGGGGCATACGAGAACGGTCCTGTAACTCCGTGCTGATCAAGCTCAACCAGATCGGCACGCTGACCGAGACGCTGCAAGCGATCCAGACCGCGCGTGAGGCCGGCTGGACGGCCGTGATCAGCCATCGCAGCGGTGAGACAGAAGACACGACGATCTCCGACCTCGTCGTCGCGACGGGCGCGGGTCAACTCAAGACCGGCGCCCCGGCTCGCGGCGAGCGCACGGCGAAGTACAACCGCCTCCTCCGCATCGAGGAGGAGCTGGGCTCAGCGGCCCGCTACGCCGGACGGGACGCGTTCGTGCGAAGGAGATAGGTCGGCTCGCTTGCGGCTTTCAACACCTTCTCAGGCTGCACTGAGACGGACCAGCGCGTTAGACGGTAGAATGTGACGAAGGTAGAAAGACGATGTTGACAGCGTACATTAGCGCGGCCATGGCCCGCGCCCGCTACAAGATCATCGAGGACGGGAGCTACTTCGGCGAGGTCCCGGCGCTCCAGGGCGTTTGGGCGACTGCGAAGAACCTGGAAGGCTGCCGTCAGGAGCTGCAAGAAGTGCTGGAGGACTGGCTTGTCCTGAAGTTGCGCGATGGCGATCCCATCCCACGCATCGGCAGGGTGCGGGTGGCGCGCGCGCCTGCCTGACCGTGCGCCCACTCTCCCCTTCCGCGCTTTCGCTCTCTCTGGAGTAGGCAAACCTTCCCCCCCAGCCCCTCTCCTATGGACCGCCCTACGACTGTGCCTTCGCGTCTGCATGCCGCCACACTGCTTGACAGCGCTTCCTGACTGCGATACGAACTAGTCGACTGGTGGATTGGCGTCCCCCGCGGCGCTGAGCCACGTATCTCCGGTAGTCAGCCGAATCCTCGCAACGCACTCGTGCGGGCACCGCGAGAGATAATAGGTTTTGGGTCTTGCCGGACGACATCTGAGGGGGACGCGGATGGGTCGATCAATCCGATGTTACGCGCTTGCGGGCTCGCTATTCTTGGTGCTCGTGCTCCTTGCAGTCTCCTGGCCGCCATCGAACTCTGCTCAAGCCGAGGACCCCACCGTGCCCGCCTTCCCGGGCGCGGTCGGCTTCGGCGCGTCCGCGACGGGTGGGCGCGGAGGCGACGTCTACCACGTCACGCACCTCGGCGACTCGGGCGCAGGCAGCCTGCGCGACGCTGTAGAGAGCGCCTCGGGCCCGCGCACTATTGTATTCGAGGTGGGCGGCACGATCGCGCTCTCGAGTCCCCTGGTGATCGAGAAGGATGCGCTCACGATCGCGGGGCAGACCGCGCCGGGCGGGATAGGGACGCGTGGCTATCCCGTGAACGTTTCGGGCGTGAGCGACGTGGTGATCCGCTACATGCGTTTCCGCACGGGAGACATCAACGCCGAGGCGGTCGGCGAGAAGCCGGCGAACGGGAACGGCGACCTCGCTGGCGACGCCGCGGACGCGCTCAGCATTGGCGGGTCAGAGCGCGTGATGATCGATCACGTGTCCGCCTCATGGGGCATGGATGAGACGCTCTCGGTGACTGTGTCAGCCGACGTGACCGTGCAAAACAGCATCATCAGCGAGGGGCTCAACGACTCCTATCACGCCGAAGGACTGCACGGTTACGGGTCGCTGATCCGCGGCACGGGCGTCGGCGGCTACAGTATCGTGGGCAATCTGTACGCGCACCACACGTGGCGCAGCCCGGCGATCGGCGGGTTCCAGGACCCGGCGGAGGGCGAGCCGCGTCCCGGCCTCGATATCGAAATCGTGAACAACGTGATCTACGATTGGGAATGGTTCTCGAGTCACACGGTCGAGGGCCTCGGGACGACGCGGCTTGCCTATCTGGGCAACGTCTCGATCGCCGGCCCGGACACGTTGTCCTTCTGCCGCACGTGCTCGTTCTCGACGAATCCTTGGGACCTGCTCGAAGGCGACGAGATGCAGATTCATCGGTCGGGCAACGTCATCGATGCCGATCAGGATACGATACATGACCCCATTCCGGCCGCATCCCAGAACTTCACCGGGACCTATACCGAAGTGGCCGCACCCTTCGCCTTCGCGAGGCCGGATTTCGACGCCTTGGACGCTGGCGACGCGTACGAGAACGTGATCGCGCAAGCCGGCGCTTCGCTGTCCCGCGACGCAATCGACGCCCGGATCGTTCAGGAGCTTGTGACGCGTACGGGTGGCATCATCGATTCGCAAGATGACGTAGGTGGCTGGCCTGAGCCGGCCGGCCCGCTTGCCGCGCCTGAAGACGTCGACCGCGACGGCATGGCGGACCTGTGGGAAGAAGCGAACGGACTGGACCCGGCGGATGCCGAAGACCGCAACGGGCTCGACCTGGATGCCAAGTTCACGAACCTTGAGATCTACCTAGACTCGCTTACACAGGAGGACATCGTGCTGCCGGCAGTCGGCGGCGTCGCCCTCGACTCGGACCTGCGGCCGCTGCAGGTGGAGACGAACGGTCTTGACAGCCTGCGTTGGGTTGTCGCGGCCGGGATCGTCGCAGCCGCGATCTTCGCGGCCGTCTGCATTGCCCTGGGAGCGGTCTTGTACGCGAGGAAGCGTGGGAGGGTCTAAAGACCCTCCCCTACGAGAGAGTCGCTCGCTGGTTGTGGTCGGGCCGACGAACGTGTAGGGGCCGGCCTGCGCGTCGGCCCTGAATTCTGTGCGCGGCAAGCGCTGGTGACACAGCGCCTGCGGCAGCCCGTGGTACAATGGCCCCATGGACAACCGTCCTGTTGGCCTCTTCGACTCTGGTGTGGGCGGACTCACCATCTGGCGCGCCACGAAGTCGCTTCTCCCGCAAGAGAGTCTGATCTTCTTTGCCGACAGCGGCAACGTGCCCTACGGCCAGAAGTCGCCCGCCGAATTGCACGACCTGACGGCGCGTATCGTGCGCTTCTTGCAGCGCTTCGACGTCAAGCTGATCGTCGTCGCTTGCAACACGGCGACCGTGCACGCGCTCGACCACCTGCGGACGGCGTTCCCCGAGATCCAGTTCGTCGGCGTGGTCCCCGTCGTGAAGACGCTGGCGAGCCAAACACACACGGGGACGATTGCTGTGCTGTCGACGCCCGCGACGGCGGAGAGCCCGTACCTGACCGGCCTCATCGAAGAGTTTGCGGCCGATAAGCGCGTCCTGCGCGTCGGCATTGATGGCCTGGAGGATGCTGTGGAATCGGGTGAAGCTCGCAGCCCCCAGACCACGGCTCTCCTGGAGCGAAACCTTGCGCCCGTCGTCGAAAGCGACGCCGACGTGGTGGGCTTGGGCTGCACACACTACCCATTCTTGCGAGATCGCATCGAGCGCATACTGGGGCCCGGCGTGCGTATCTACGATCCTTCAGAGCCGGTGGCGCGGCGCGTTCGGCAACTCCTGGAGCAGCGAGATGCGTTGGCCCAGGACGAACACCCCACCTATCGCTTCTTCACCACCGGCGACCCTGCGCACGTTGCGGAAGTGGCGTCTGACCTGCTGCGCTTCCCCGTCACCGGCGTCGGCTACGCCGATATCTAGTCCAGAAGCGACGACAATAAGTAGCCGGCAGATAGCTATTGTTGAAGATGCCCTGACTCAGCTAATCCGGCGGATGACTCTCTAAGAAGGCACCGACGCAGCGCCGAGAGCAGAAGTGGTAGACCGTACCATCTACTGTCAGCGTGCCGGCACTCTCGCTCTCCCTGACGCGCATATGGCACACCGGGTCCGTGTGGTAGTCGTCTTCGTCGTCGGGCGGTAACGCAAAGAGACGTATTGGGCGTGAGACGTTGCGCAGTCGATGCTCGCCCTTGGCGATCAACTGCGCATCGAGGTCAGTATCTGCCGAGGCGATTCGCTCCCGGACAGCTTCGGTGACGAGAATTTCGCCGGGCCGGGCCTCACCCGCGACACGAGCCGCGACGTTGACGGTGTGGCCCCAATAGTCGCCGTCTCGCTCCACCACATCGCCGGCGTGGATGCCGACACTGAGCGCCGGGCGTCCGGGCAGGTCTTGGGAGGCGGCCACGAGTTCCATGGCGAGGCGAAGGGCATCAGCGCAATCGTCAGCGACGATCATCGCCGCGTCGCCGACGATCTTCACGAGCGTGGCGCTGGCCGGCAGCTTCGCGCGGACCAGGCTGGCAAACTGCTGGACCAGTTCGACCGCATCTTCGTCGCCGTGCGCTTCGGTGAGCGCGGTGAAGCCCGCCAGATCGGCAAAGATTACGGCTCGCACTTGCATCACACGCTCTACGCCGAGGTCTGGCTAATAGAACCCTGAGGGTATCCACGCGCCCATCGGTTGCTGGTAGTCGCCGCGCACCATGTAGCTGCCCAGCTCCGATATGCGAAAGCCGCCTGCCATGGCCCAGCGCAGCGTCTCCGCCTGTCCGCACGGGAGCTGGAGGGTCAATGTGCCCTCCTCCGCGTTGCCCGTCCCGATGATCAGATCCCGTAGGGCGCCTTCGTCTCGAGCGACGCCGTGCATGACGAACGCTTCCTCGCCGGGAAAGCGCGTCAGATAGCCGGCGATCTGGCCGCCGCGCTCCACCACAACCGGCGGCGCGAACGTGGCGAACAGCTCCAGATCGTGCCGGCGTCCGAAGCCCATCACATCGCGGTGAAGCGCGTCGCAGGCGTCCAGATCGGCGGCCGTGTAGTCGCGTACGTGGTCGGCGGGCTGGTCGTCCGCGGAAGGGCGGCCCTTCGCGATGGCGAACATGGACTGCACTTCGAAGCCCAGGCTGTGATACAGAGCAAAGGACTGCATGTTGTAGGCGGATTGCACCAGCCGGAGGGAGGTGAAGCCGTTGCGCTCGCTCCGCTCCACAAGCGCCTCCATCACCTGCCGGCCAAGGCCGCGGCCCTGCTGATCGACAGCGACCGCGACCGGCCCGATGCCGACGACCTCGTCCCGTTCGTCGCCGAAGTTGCACGCGAGGGGCTGGCCGTCCTCGACGAGCAGATACGATTCGTTGCCTTCGGTCTGCGCCAGGAGCCGTATAACGAGCTGGGCCAGTTGGGGTGTCGCGAACGCGGGCGTGAAGTTGTGCCGCTCCGCGATCTCGCGGAACGATTCGTACACCATGGCGCCGACTTCATCGGCTTGTTCCGGGAGGACGGTCGTCAGTGTAGGCGGCATCGATGCTCCTTCCTGCGGCACCTAGGAGAGCAGCGTCTTCTCGACGCGGCCTTCCTTCATCACGAGCTTCACATTGTCGGCGGACTCGAGGACCGCGATGTCGTCGACGGGGTTGCCGTCAACGGCGATCAGGTCGGCCTGCTTGCCTTCCTCTATTGTGCCGATGCGGTCGTCGAGGCGGAAGAGCTTAGCGTTCGTCGCTGTGGCAGACACGATCGCCGCCATGTTGCCCAATACGGCCGCCTTCAGCACAAACTCGCGCGTCTTCAGCGGCTGCATCGGCCCGAGCAAGTCCGAGCCCGAGCCAATCGTCACGCCCGCATCGTAAGCGATGCGCACGGCCTCCTCGCCGCGCTCCTTGGCCTGGCGGATCTTGCGCAGGTTGGTCTCGGGGACGCCTCCGGCCGCGCCGAAGCGATCGATCAGCTCGTAGGTGGCGAGCGTCGGCACATAGGTGGCGCCCGCCGACTTGATCGCGGCAGCGGTCTCCTCATCGAGGAAGTTGCCGTGCTCGATCGACTCGACGCCCGCCTCGAGCGCGTTCCTGATCGCCGCGGGCGCGTAGACGTGAGCGAGCACATAGCTGCCCTGGGCCTGCGCCTCGTAGACGGCGGCTCGCAGCTCCTCGACGGTGAACTGCGAGTGCTCCAGCTCGTCCGTTGGCGACATGGCGCCGCCCGAGGCCATCACCTTGATCTGTGTCGCGCCACGGCGGAGCTGCTCGCGGGCGGCGCGGCGGACGGCATCCGGGCTGTCGCAGATCTCCGGATAGGCGAAGAGCCCAGGTACGGTCTTCTGTGGCTCGCTGTCGGAGAACCGTGGCCGCCAGTCGCCGTGGCCCCCCGTCTGCGAGAGCATCGAGCCCGATGGCAGGATGCGCGGCCCTCTGAGCAGGCCCGACGCTACCGCGTGCGCCCAGCCGCCGTCGATGCCGCCTGCGTCGCGGACGGTCGTGAAGCCGGCGTCGAGCGTCTCCTCGATCGCCTTGGCGATGCGGAGCGCCAGGATGCCTGCGGGCTCTTGCTTCGCCGCCATGTCCGTTCCCATGATGCCGAGGTGGACGTGGGCGTCCGTCAGGCCGGGCATCACCGTCAGCCCCTCGCAGTCAATGATGTCCGCGCCGTTCGGCGTTGTCAGTGCGTCGGCGCTCGCGACTCGGGCGATACGATCCTCCTCGACGACGATGGCCATGCCGGGCTGCGGATCGCGTCCGGTGCCGTCGATCAGCGTACAGTTGGCTAGGACAATCGAGTTGGCCATGACGCTGCGTATTCTACCTCGCGCTCTCTGAGCGCGCTGCCGGCTACGACGGGTCGTTGGTGGGCCCGCGTCCGCGGGCGGCGTTGGCGCGCGCTTGGAGTTTTGGCAGGCGCTGCTCGCCGATCTCCTGCATGATGAGTGCGCGAATCGACTCGTGGGTAAAGGTGTACGTGTCTGGTTCTCCCTCTACGACGGCGATGATGCCGGCGTTCGTGCACTCGCGCAGGTCCGCGATCATGTCCGGCTCGGGAGAGCGCGCCATGCGGCGCAGCACCGCGTAGCGGGCGCCGCCCTCCTGGAGGGAGATGCCTTCCAGTAATGCGACATAATCCAATAGTCGCCGGGCGCTACCCGAGAGGCCGGCTAGCTTTCGGCGGGCAGACCCATTCTCACTCTGCGTCGAATCCATAGCTACGAGAAGCGTAAGAGCTTCTTAGTGAGTTGCTGGTTCTTTCTTAACATATTGACACTATAGTTGTTCTTGAAGGGTAATCCACGGGAATTGCTCCCCCTCTCGTGGAACGCCCGCCGTAAGAGCCAGGATGCGTTCTCCTCACCTCGCAAATAGTGGAGAAAGCGTCCTGGTTCTTCTTTGTGTCGCGTACCGTATCACTTGATCGCGAGTGCGTTCGGCGGCGATCCGATCGCGGCCCGATAGTACAGCGGCGCCGACGTCAGCATGAATTCGTAGACGCCGTCCGTGGCGCAGTCGTCGGCAAGCGCCTCCAGGCTCCACAGCTCGCCGAACGGCATCCCCAGCAAGGCCAGCGCGCGAATGTGCAGCGCGCCGACCTCCAGGTCCCACGGCCACGGCTCCAGCGCCGGGCAGTCCGACGCCACCGCCGCGACCTGATGGTCCCAGAGCCAGCCCGCCATCTCGCGGCTGCCCTCCAGCCCAGGCGAGCGCAAGTCCTTAGCTACGGCGTCGCGCGTCGTCTGGTCGGCGGCCATGTATGCCCGCTCCCAACCCGTGCGCACGAGCAGGATGTCGCCCGGCCTCAGGTCGACGTTCTGCGCTTCGGCAGTCGCGGTGAGTTCGCCGGCCGTGATCGCGCGCGACGACATCGGATCGAACGCGTTGCCCACCGACTCGAGATGCCGCGCCACGTCGAGCAGCACACCGCAGCCCACGATGCCTCGCTTCGCCGCGTGGTCGAGGCCGTTCTTGGAGCCCTCCTCCCCCGTGACGTCCTCCGGCATCACGCCGTTGTAGAAGCCGTGCTCTGGGTGGCCTACGTGGGCCAGGCTGTCCCACTGGCTGGAGGCTTGCAGGTAGAAATTGTCGAGGTGGTCGTCGTGCCCCATGGCGCGGCGCCCGGACTTGTGGATCGTCTGCTTGTAGCTGCCGCGATTGAACAGCGGCGGGTTGGGTAGGTGGAGCGGCAGGTCGAGCCGGAAGACGTCGCCGCGCCTCACAAACAGCGCCGCGTCCGCGACGCGCTCCGGCGTGAGGAAGTTCAGCGTCCCGAGCTGGTCGTCCTTGCCGAACAGGCCCCAATCGGAGCCCTTGGGCGCGTCCTCGCGTTCGGACAGCTCCGCGTAGCTCGGGAGGTTGTCGATATCAGGCATGGCGCGTCTCCTTTGTGCGGTGAGACTGATGGCCCATCATAGCGAGCGAAGCCAGCAGCCGTCAGCCCGTCGGCGGTCAGCCCCCTCTCTTGTTCACCGCAAAACCGCGAGAGGAGCACTACGCCGGGTGGGGGGCCGAATGGCTCTCGACAACCTTCCTCAGCCTGAATACGATGAGCCACTGAAAAGCGCAGGCCACGATCCTCTCGAGGAGGCGGGGCCTATGAGATGCAGGCCGACGCTGCCGAGGCCATCAAGGTACTGATCAAGCCCTGGGCTGAGCGTGAAGCGGGACAGCGCTCCGCTTGGGGCGCTGTCCACCTGGATTGGCATGCACTGATGTTCGTCGGTGAAGCTACCTAACGATTCATGTCTGGCAAGCTGACGTCCCCGTTTGGTCACAGGTCAGGTTGTTGCAGCGGAGCACCTTCAGGTCTAAGATATAGACTGGTAAGGAAGGGGCGGGCCATGAGATTGCCTGAAGGAACACAAGATCGCCTAAGCCGGCTCCGAGGCAAGTCTCCCGTTGACCCGGACTCTGTCCTGGCAAGGGCGCTTGTAATAGCGGTTCTCACCCTCCTGATGCACAGCGCACTACCCGCGACCGCGGGATCGGCGCAGGTACTCGTTTCTCATTGGCCTGGCGCGGACGCTGCACCCTTGAGCGTGGACAGCGAATCACCGCCAGCTAATGACGATTTCGCCAACGCAGCCGTCATCACAACGTTCCCATTCACGGACGCCTTGACGGCAAAGGGCGCGGGGCCAGATGGACCGCTGCTGTGCAGCGGTAGGAGGGGGACCGTTTGGTACCGATTCACGGCCCCAACCGACGCCAAGATCGCAGTGGATACATTCGGTAGCGACTACAACACCCGCTTGGCTGTGTACACGGGCGAGTCGATCGACACCCTGACCGAGATCGCATGCAACGACAGGGCAGGACCCGGGCCGTATGGCACGGAACAGTCCAGATGGAGCCTGTCTGTAAAGACCGGCAGTACCTACTACTTTCGGGTCGCATTGCTCGATCAGCATGAACGGTCCGGCTTGTTGGTCTTCAATGCCGGGGAAGGGGCTTCCCCTTCGAACGACGACTTCGTCGACGCTCAGGCCGTCCCCAACCTGCCCTTTTCCGAGACGACGAGCACCGACTTCGCCACACTTGAACCCAACGAGCCACAGGCCTTCTGCTTGGGGGGAAACGCCGCCTCGACGGTCTGGTATCGCCTGACGCCCACCGAGGATGTGCTCGTTGTCGCCGATACGATCGGCAGTGACTTCACGACGTTCCTATCCGTGTGGGCGGAGAGGCCCTCTGGTCTCACCCAGGTCAACTGCACCAGCCGACTCTCACTCCCCGATCCGCGGCTCGCGATCAAGGCCCTTGCTGGTCAGACGTACTACTTCCAGGCGGGCGGATTCTCGTTTCGCGAGCAGGCCGGAACGCTTGTTTTCGGGTTATCGGTCGGCACGCGCCCACCCAATGATGACATTGGGGATGCTACTGTTGTCTCGGCTCTTCCGTTTGGCGACTTCGTCGATAACACCACGGCCTCCAGCGAGCCTGATGAGCAGGTGTGCGGTGACACAACCATTGGAG
Organism: Chloroflexota bacterium; assembly: GCA_003228685.1. Lineage (GTDB taxonomy): Bacteria > Chloroflexota > Dehalococcoidia > DSTF01 > RBG-16-68-14 > SZUA-185. Next base: position 14,365 of record QIFC01000067.1, on the reverse strand, counting down.
CGAGCGTCTGGTACCGGCATCGGGCGACAGAAGACGCCATCATTGCGGTCGACCTGACTGGCAGTGAGTTCGTCGAGCGGGCGGTTAGCGTCTATGTGGAGGATGAGCTGGGCGTGCTGCTCCCGTTCGAATGCTCGATACGCCGAAGGTTCGGCTTTGTTGCCTCGGCCGGGACGAATTACGTCTTTCAGGTCGGTAGCATGGCGTCCGCATTTCCCGCTCCCCGGGGCGGCAATCTGTCCTTCGCGCTGGAAAGCCTGCGCATTCCGGCTTGTCCGGCGCCCCAGTTTTCTGTGCCAGATCTTGTCGGAGACCTGGATGTCAACGTGCGACGCGAACGGCCAGATCTTGTGGGTGTAAGCGGCGCCTTGGGCACGGACAATTTCTGCGCGACCTTGGAATTCGCTGACGGTTCTGAGCCGCCAGGTACCGACCTGGAAGTGACTACCTTTGCCTGGTTTGTCTTCGATACAGATGAGAATCCGGAGACTGGGTCCGACCTGGGCTATTCTTGCGCAGTCGATCTTGGTCTGGGTATCGACCTCAGCGTCGGTACGTCGGCCACTGCCGGTGTTCTTGTGCCTCTCTACCAGCCAGGTGTCCCCGATGCGATCGTCTTCTACTCCGAACGGTCCCTTACCATCTCGATCCCCCAGAGCGCCCTCGGAGACGGCCCGCCGTTCAACTTCGCGGTCATGGTGGGACCGCGGGCCGATCCAGGCGGGATGCCGACCATGCTGAAGCCCAGCGATTGCTTGCCCAATGGTGACTTCATCCAGTGGCCTGCGGCGCTCGGCAATGCCAACTGCACCGGCGTGGCCAACGCGATCGACGCCGCCCTCCTGCTGCAGCTCCACGGCGGTCTGATCAACACGTTGCCATGCGACGTCGGAGATGTCGACGGAGACAACGATGTCGACGCAATTGATGCGGCGCTGATTCTGCAGTTCGTCGCGGGGCTGCTCGACAGCCTGCCAGCGGCTGACGACTAGTGGCGGGAGAGAGGTCTCAATCTCGCGATCCGCTGCTTGGGAAGCAACGCGTCGCAACGTATGCCACAACTCTTCGTTCCGCCTGTCGGCGTTGATCGGGACTCGGCTCGAATTTGGCAGACTGGCGCGCGATCACAATCACGCGTTAGGTCGGTATTCAGCCTGATCCCGGACGCCCTAGCATGTGCAGCCGCGGAATGTGATCGTCACACCTTGCGGGCCGTGTTCGGAATGCGTAATATGAGCGCGCCCTATAGGATTGCCAACGCAGGTGCTAAACAAGGAGGTAACCATGTCGCTACGTTTAGGAGACGAAGTACCGGACTTCACGCAGGACTCGACCGAAGGCTCCATCAGCTTTCACGACTGGATGGGGGATGGCTGGGCAGTACTCTTCTCACACCCGGCCGACTTCACGCCCGTATGCACGACCGAACTGGGGATGGTGGCGTCGCTCAAGCCTGAGTTCGAGAAGAGGAACGTCAAAGTGATCGGGCTGAGCGTGGATCCCAAGGACTCGCATGACAAGTGGGCGAAGGACATCGCTGAGACGCAGGGATCAGAGCTGAACTTTCCCCTGCTCGCTGACGCGGACCGAAAGGTCGCGGAACTCTACGACATGATCCAGCCGAATGCGGACGCGACAGCCACGGTTCGCTCCGTGTTCATCATCGACCCGAACAAGAAGCTGCGCCTGACGCTGACGTATCCCGCCCCCACCGGGCGTAACTTCGACGAGCTGCTGCGCGTCATCGACTCGCTGCAGCTCACGGACAACGAGAAGGTTGCGACGCCGGCGAACTGGAAGGATGGCGAGGACGTGGTCATCCTGCCTACCATCTCGAATGAGGATGCGGACAAGCTCTTTCCGAAGGGCTACAAGGAGCTGAAGCCGTATCTGCGCATGACTCCGCAACCGAACAAATAGCGAGGTATTAAGAAGCGCCTGACCTTAAGTCAGGCGCTTCTTCCTTTGCTTATGCTTCGCGTTCGTTCGGGCGCGCTTACCCGCCGAACTTGCGGTACATCGTCACGACCGCTGCCCCGCCGAGGCCGAGGTTGTGCTGGAGCGCGACCTTGGCGTCCTTGACCTGACGCTTTTCGGCCATCCCGCGCAGCTGCCAGTTCAGTTCGCTGCACTGGGCAAGGCCCGTCGCGCCGAGCGGGTGTCCCTTCGAGATCAGCCCGCCGGACGGGTTCACGACCCAGTCGCCGCCGTACGTCACCGCGCCGGAATCGATCAGCCCGCCGCCCTTGCCCTCCTCGCAGAGGCCCAGACCTTCGTATGTGATCAACTCGTTGCAGGAGAAGCAGTCGTGCAGTTCAATCACGTCCACGTCCTCCGGCCCCAGGCCGGACTGCTCGTAGACGGCGGCTGCGGCCTTCTTGGTAAGATCGGCCCCAACCATCTTGATGCAACTCTTGTCCTCGAAGCTGCTCGGCATGTCCGTGGCCATGGACATGCCGATGATCTCGACGGCCTGGTCCTCCAGCCCGTGCTCGCGCACGAACTTCTCGCTCGCGACGATCGCCGCGCCGGCGCCGTCGGACGTGGGGCAGCATTGGAGCTTCGTGAGCGGTTCGTAGATCATCTTTGCGGAGAGGATGTCCTCCAGCGAGTACTCGGTTTGGAACTGTGAGTAGGGGTTGTTCACGGAGTGTTGGTGGTTCTTGTGGCCGATCTTGGCGAACTGCAGGGCGGTCGTCCCGTACTTCTCCATGTGCTCGCGCCCTGCGTTGCCGAACATCTGCGGCGCCGCCGGCGCCTGCGCGAATTCACGGAGTTCCAGCATGACTTTGAAGTGATCCTCCATTGGGTTCGCGCGGTCCGTGTACTTGATGCCCAGCGAGCCCTTCTCCATCTTCTCGAAGCCCAGCGCGAGCGCGCAGTCCGCAATCCCGCCCTCGACGAACTGCTTCGCCATGTGGAGCGCGGTGGAGCCGGTAGCGCAGTTGTTGTTCACGTTGTAGATGGGAATGCCGGTGAGCCCCAGTTCGTAGACGGCCCGCTGCCCGCTCGTGGAGTCGCCGTAGCAGTATCCCACGCAGGCCTGCTCGACTTCGTCATACGCGATTCCGGCGTCGGCCAGCGCCTTCGTTCCGGCCTCCTTCGCCATGTCCGGGTAGTCCCAGTCCTTTGAAAATGGCTTCTCGAATTTCGTCATGCCGACGCCGACGACGAATACCTTGTTGGGCATTGGACGTTTCCTTTCTTGGACCGCGTTGCGGTCCCTGGTCCCTCGTGCTAAGCGGAGTGAAGAATCGCCCCATCCTATCGCGCCGGATGATTCCTGCCAAGCCTGCGCGACTTCGAATTCAGCCGAACCGGTCGAGTTCAGCCTGCCGGCCCGAACCGCCCATCGGTCATCACCAGTGTGCGGTTCGCCCGCTCGGCCACGCGTGGGTCATGCGTCACGATGATAACGGCCGTGCCCAGCTTCGCCTGGGCCTGGAACAACGTGTCCAGGACCAGGTTGCCGTTCTCGGTATCCAGGGCTCCTGTGGGCTCGTCGCACAGGAGCAGAGGGGGATCGTTGGCCAGCGCGCGGGCAATTGCGACGCGCTGCTGCTCACCGCCTGAAAGCTGGGACGGTCGGTTCTTCAGGCGGTCTTGGAGTCCGAACGTAGTTAGTAGCTCGGTGGCTCGCTCCCTCGGATTGAACTTCCTCGTGCTCGCGAACTGAATCGGGAGCGCGACGTTCTCAACCGCGGTCAGTGTGGGCATCAGGTTGAACTGCTGGAAGACGAAGCCGATGTACGCGTTCCGGATCTCCGCCAGTTGGTTTTCGCCCATGCTGGTGACATCGACGCCTCCGACCTCCAGCCGTCCTTCGGTCAGCGAGTCGAGGCCGCCAAGGATGCCCATCAGCGTCGACTTGCCGCTGCCGGAAGGGCCGATGATCGCGACGATCTCGCCGCGTTTGATCGTGATGTCCACGCCCCTCAGCGCGTCGACAACAAGGTCGCCTGAGCGAAACTGCTTCGTCAGCCCATCGCCCTGCAACACCACTCCGTTCTCTGTCATCTGATCTCCATTCTCTGGCATCGCGCCTATTCTCCTCGCAAGATATCGAGCGGACGTTCACGGGCCGCGGGCACGGCGCTGAACAGCGTGACGGTTGCCGATAGCACAATCGCGAGCGCTAACACCGCGGCGATGATCGTTGGCGACGCTACGACATCGAAGCCCATCAAGATCGAGGTTGCTACCAGGACTCCGAACGCGAGTGCCAGCCCTATCAAGCCCCCGACGAACCCGAGGAGCGTATTTTCAAAGACCAACTGCACGGTGATCCACCTCGCCTTGGCGCCCACCGCCTTCAGCAAGCCGATCTCCTTGCGCCGCTCCAGCGTAGACAGTGCCACGGCATTGGCGACGATGACGACCGCCGCGAGCAGTACCAACCCCGATAGGGTCAGTGGGACGATCCTGATCTGATCGAGCAACTCGGCAAACAAGTCGACGAAGGCCGCGACTTCCAGAACGAGAACGGAGTCAAACTGGAGGTTGAGGTCTCTTACCAGATCGGCCCGCTTCGCGTCGTCCACGGCAACAATCGCCACGTTTGCGGCGGGGGGAATGCCTTGCTCCTCGAACGGGTCGTTTGCCGTCATGATCGTCCCGAACACCGTGACACCAATAGCGGATTCCGACGATATCCCGATGACTTCGAATTCTACGGGATCACCCACCCCCCGATCGTCGCGGTCCACTGCTTGCAATGAGATGCGCTCGCCCACTTGAAGGGCCAGCCATTTGGTGGCGGGCTGCTCTGATAGGGCCTGGAGGACGACGGTGTTCCTCCCCACGTCTGTCTCGTCGAGCATCCTGCCCCCGTCAGAAGGGAATACTAGTCTCGGCAACGCGGCGTCAACAGTCCGCGTGTTGACAACGCTGAAGAAGTCCTCCACGCGCTGTAGCTCTTCAGCGTCCAGCCCGCCGCGGTCGGCCTCGGCACTGTTGATGCGGCTCTCAAGTTCCCCAGGATCGCCGTTGATAGCCGTGAGGCGGGTGTCATAGATGGCGCCGGGAGAGAACAACGTCACGCCATCCGCTTCTCGAATGGTGGCGTAGGCCTGTTCCTTTTCCGCAGGGTCGTTAACAGCCAAAACGACATCGCCCCCAACGACGTCTTCGACGCTATTCGTCAGTCCGGAGAGCACGGTGTCCGCGAGCATCAGGATCAAGCCGATGCCAAGCACCCCAATGCTCATCGCCAGCAGCAGCGAAGCGGCGCGTGCCTTGCGCCGCCGCCACTCCAGGAAGGAGAGCTGCAATGTCAGCCAGCGGAATGTCGGCAGCCTGCTCAGCAGATACACGATGCCTATCAGGATCAGGAGCAGCAGCCCGACGCCGACGAATGCCCCAAGCGTGCCAATCAGGCCCCACTGCAGCGTGCCGAGGAGGACGCCGACCATCACGCCCATGACGGCCGCGAGGGCCAGCAGCAGCAGCGTACTGGTGAGCCAGCTCCCTTTCACCAGATCGCTGTCGTTGGGGCGGATGGCGGCCATCGGGCGTACGCGTCCGGCGCCCGCGGTAGGCAGGAGACCGAACGCGAGCGTTACCAAGACGCCGACGATCAGCCCGGTGAAGATTGGGCCCGCGCCCACGCTCCACCCGAGATTCTGGTTCGCGATCCCCTCCATCACACGCAACGTGCCGAAGCTCACGCCGAGACCGGCGACGACACCGATCGCGCTGCCAACCACGCCGATAATCAGCGCTTCGGCCAGGAACACGGCCATCACCTGACGCCCCTTCAGCCCGATCGCCTTCAGCACTCCGGCCTCAGGCAGGCGCCGGCTGACCAGCACTTGCATCGTGTTGGCGATGCCGATCCCGCCGATAGCGAGAGCCACCAGTCCGAATATGAGGATTATGGTGCGCAGATCGTCAGCCGCGTCCTGGTTGGAGACCTCCAACTCTGCGGGTGTCGTCGACTCGATCAGCGGCGAGATCGCTTCCAGCCTCTCGTCGATGCGGGCGAGTTGCTCGCCGTCAGCATCCGGCGCCAGGATGTAGATATCGCTGACCGGGTCCTTGAGGTCAGGAAACAGCCGGTCTATGGTGTCCTGTCGAAAGACGACGTTTCCCTGGAGTGGGTCGGCGGCCCGCCCCAGTGCGGCGCTGGAGAGGATGCCTCTGACTGTGAACAGTTCGTCGACACCGCTGAGCTTTAGCTGGTCGTCCACATCAATGTTGTGACGGTTCGCCAAGTTGCTCGTGACCACGACGTCGAATTCGTCCTTGATCAGGTCCCACAGGCCTTGGCCTCCAGAACTCACCTCCCCGTAGTAGGGGAAGACGTCATATTCCAGGAACGTGGGAGCATAGAACGCCGTGACGGCGTCGCTGTCGGTCCTTCCCACGACGGTCAGCTTGAATTTCGCGAAATCGGCGAAGTCGGAGCCCGGCGTGCCCCGGACGGTGAAGCCGTCGATAACGCCCTCGTCCTCCAACGCCTGGATCGCGGCGAGTTCTTCGCTCGTGAACCCCGAACTCGTCTCCCCGCCCTCCTTGGACACCGCCAGGTCGCCGCGCAGCAGCGTGCGCACGTTGGACGTCAACGAACTCTCGAGGACGTCGGCCGTGAGCTGCAGGCCGACGATGGCCGCAACGCCCACGACGACGGTGAACACGGCGAACACGGCCCGCCGCCGTGCGCGCAGCAGCGAGAGGGCTGCGTTCCTGAAATAGAAGGTCAACCGTTCCAACTGGGCGTCTCCTCGGTCGTTGGCACTAGCGATGATCAGATGAGACCGGCTTGCTGTGGCCACATGATGCCCGACAGCTATGGCCGCCACCTTAGCATGCACGAACTCCACGTGACAAGGCAAACGACCTTTCGCCGCCCTTTCAACCTTGATCACTTGCTTCCCCAGTGGGAGAAGGGCTCGCTGATGATGCGGCCATCCGGTAGATGAGGTTGCTCTGTTCGCATTCCACAGGAATGAGGCGCGAGCACTGTGGTAAACTGCGATGTGGTCGCTGAGTGGGAGTATCAGCGATGAAGACGCTTCGACTGACGCAGACCAACCTGGAGGACGGCCGGTACCGGGTCGAGTTGGAAATTGAGCGGGGCGGCAACCCAGGGCTAACAGCCACGTCGACATTCGAGTTCCGAGAAGATCAGGTCGGCAGTGAAGATCTTCGCTGGTACCTGGAACAGTATCTGCGGGAACCGGCTGATCCTGCCCCAGCAAGAGCGGTCAGAGTCGAGCAGCGGATTCAGGACGTTGGCACAGAACTCTTTGAGGCCGTGTTCCTGTCTACCGTAGATTGCCGAACACTGTGGGACAGCGTGAGCGATAGCCTCAACGGCACCCGGATCGAGATTACAACTCCAGGTACTGTCGAGCTTCCTTGGGAGATGCTGTTCGATCCCCAGCTAAGTTCATTTGTCGCCTCGCTGGCCGCCACGTTTGATCGAAGGGCCTCTGGTCCTATGCGTGCGCCAGTGCGGCAAGGCGGTTTCGAGCCGGTGACAACCTTCTGGTGATCCGAAACCGCAGCACTGGCCGTTAGTGGTTGGCATGACTGGCGCGGTCGGTGGCTGGACTCCAGACACGGGACAACGCGGATTCGTAGCAGACGGCAGCGTCGCGCTCGGTAACGAGAGTTTTGCGTAGCCTAGGAGGCCGCGGTTACGCGCGCAGGCGGGGCTTGGCCCGGCGCGGGCTACGCTGTGATGGCGCCCGCCCGCTGCCGGTGTGCTGAGGCCGGCGCGGTCGTTGTGTCGAACGCCGGCCGGACCTCCGGCGCGTCCGCTGGGCCCCGTTCTTAGCGCCGTTCCTAGCGCCATTCGATGGCGCCGGCGTGGCGATCGGCTCGCCGTCCAGTGTCATGCGAGGCAGCTTGCGGCCCAGACCGCGCTCCAGCTTGTTCCACTTCGCCAGGTCGGCCGGGCCCAGCAGCGTGATGGCGCGGCCGGCGCGCCCCATGCGGCCTGTGCGCCCAACGCGGTGGGTGAACAGATCGTGCGTCTCAGGCAGGTCATAGTTGATCACCCGTTCGATGTGGAGCACATCCAGTCCGCGCGCGGCGACGTTCGTCGCCAGCAGCACCGGCATCTTGCCGCTGCGGAACTCTCGCAGCACACGGTCGCGTTGTGGCTGGCTCAGGTTGCCGTGGAGCACGCCCAGGCGATAGCCCGACCGCTCCAGCCGCTGGCCCATTCGGCGCACCCCGTGCTTCGTGCGTCCGAAGACCAGGGTCCCGCCCGTCGTCGACTCGTCGAGCAGGCGGCGGAGCACATCGTACTTGTCATCGCTTCGGACCTCATAGATGACGTGGTCGATGTCGGGCAGGGTCTCCTGACCCGCGCCCATTTCGATCAACACAGGGTCACGCAGATATTTGGCGGAGACATCGTGTACCCACTCTGGGGTTGTTGCCGAGAACAGCGCCGTCTGGCGTTCCTTCGGCGTGGCGCCAAGAATGCGTTCGACGTCCTGCGCGAAGCCGCGGTCGAGCATCTCGTCCGCCTCGTCCAGCACCAGATAGCTTACGCGGTCCAGTCGCAGCGAGCCTCGCTGGAGCAGGTCGACGAGCCGTCCCGGGGTACCGACAACGATCTGCACCCCTTTCCGGAGGACCTTGATCTGCGGGCCGATCGCCCGCCCGCCGTAGACGATGACTGAGCGCTTGCCCGTCCCGGCACTGAGCTGTGAGAGCACAGCGCCCACTTGTTGCGCTAGTTCTCGCGTAGGTACCACGACGAGCGCGCTGGGTGTCCGCTGGCCGGGTTTCGTACTCTGCACGAGTGGCAGGCCAAAGGCGAGCGTCTTGCCTGAGCCTGTGGCCGCCTGGCCGATGACGTCGCTGCCCTCAAGCAGCGGGGGTATCGACGCCAACTGGATGGGCGTCGGCGTGTCTATCTTCATTACATCGAGCGCCTTCAATAGCGAGGCGCTCAGTTCGAAATCGCGGAATGTCGTCAAGATGTACCTTTCGTGTGATCTTCTATGTGAGATTGCGGGTTGCGAGGAGTCCGCCAGCTACTTCTTGGAATGGGCCACCCAATTTCGTCCGCCCCCCTCTGTGTGGAGGCGTTGATAGATCATGGTGCGACTGCCATCAGAGCTGGTGAGAAGCTCTCCGTCGTGGCCGTACAGGCGATAGCGGATGTTCTCATCGGCGTTCTTTGGCACAGCTAGCAGCAATTCGCCACCGCTGGAGCGAACGCTGATCCCGTCTGGATAGTGCTCCAAATCTTCACGCTCGGCGACAAGCGAGCCCCCGGAATCGTACAGACGGTACGCTACCAAGTGGATGCCATCAGCATCGGATGCGAGCTGCAGAAGGCTCTCAGCCGAGCCGGCGTCAAGGAATGTGATCGAAGTGCCAGGCTGCCGATCGTTGAACTTCACCGCGCCCTCCGTGTTGCACTGAAGCAAACGGGCCTCAGCAGCCGAAGCGCTCTTGGATCAGATACCGTCGTGGTTCTAAGCAACACTCGCCCGATCACTGATAGCAGCCGATGCCGAGCGGCGCGTGGCGATCCGGCGTAGCACCCGCCGATACTTGTTCAGTCGAGCCAGCGCGTCCCGGGTCTCGGGCAGGCCCGCCGCAAGATCGTCGACGCCCCAGAACGAGCATGCTACTTCGACAACGTCCTCGTAGTACTGATCGGGGCCGAAGACGCCCTCCGACGCGAGCCTCATGCTGCGCTCGTCGAAGTCGCTCATAACGCGGCCGGGCATCTGGAAGCTGATGAGCACGTCCACGAGCGGGGTGATGTAAGCGGGGTCGGCGTCGAGGTGCGCTTTCACAACGTCTCGGTAGAACGCGTAATGGCGCGTCTCGTCTTTCGCGATGCGGCGGAGCGCGCGGGACAGTGTGGGGTCTTGCGCCTCTACGGCGCTGGCGGTGCAGAGGTAGAACACCTGCGTCGCCAGCTCCTGAATCGTGGTGTAGACCATCGCCTCGAAGGCGCCCTCCAGCTGATGCGAAAAACCGCCCGCCAGCACGGCCTTGCGCCGGCGGCCGCGCTCTGCGGGGTCGCCGTTGTCCGTGAGCAACAAGTACGTCTCTAGCAGGGTCGAGTGCTGATCTTCCTCCGAGGTCCAGACGCGGACGAACTCCTGGAGAGGCGCCAGCGAGTCGCGAAGGCCTTCGTGGAGGACGGCCGTGTACCAGGGGAGGTTCGCTTCGGTGAGGAGCGCGGTCTCGACGGCGGTGTAGGCTAGGTCCGAGAGGGGAGGCGTGTCGCTGGGCGCATGCAGCGCCTCCAGCGGCAAAAACTCGCGATATGACCAGTCGATACGAGCCGACGCCTCATTGTGCCGCGCGAGCAGCCGCGCGACCTCGGGTTCAAGCGAGGTCAGCAAAGGGACGTCGGACATGTTGCGCCTAGTCGCCTGCTCTCAGCTACCCAGCCGTACGTGGGACGCGCGGCTTCGGTTCGGCTGCTTGGGGTCGGGCTCGACGTCGAACTCGACCTCTTGGCCTTCGTTCAGCTCATCAAAGGTGGGCTGATCGACCGAACTGCTGTGGAAGAAGACCTCGTCCGCGCTGTCGGACGGCTTGATGAAGCCGAATCCCCGGTCGCGAACGATCTTGCTGATGGTTCCTGTCGCCATGTGTGTTCCTCCTTAGAACCTACGTGGACGCTCGGTTGGGCGCCCCGGTTCGGTGTGCTGGGTGTTTCCGGATAGAAACCTCCCGACTCGCGTCCTGGTCGCCGAGTGCAGAAGGAAGGTTGGATTCTTCGCCTGCGGGTCGAAGACGAGGGAGCTTGTTGCAAGCACTGTAGCATGCGTGGGCTACGGTGGCTAGCTTGCTTCCGTAGTACAGGGCCGCATCGGCGCTCGCACAACCCTGCGTACTCCGTCATTCCGAGCGTAGCGAGGCCTGTCCTGAGCTTGTCGCAGCGCATCTGGTGGATCGGCCAACCGTCTCACTGTGGCGACCAGCCTCCTCGATCGGGTCGTCCGGCGAATCGCTTATGCGAACGCGAAGATGATGACGCCGGCGGCTGCCAGCCCGGCCAGCCCTCCGGCCACGGAGAGAAGCATCAACCGTCTGGCGGGCGGCGAGGCCGGCTCTCCCCGAGGCGAGGATGGACACCCATACAGGGACGAACAGCGCTGGGAGAATCGCGATAGGAAGCTCAAGGACCACGGCGAGCACCACGATGACCAGACTCGTCAAGAGGGCGATTCCCACTCGACCATTGGTTGTTCTCAGAGACTCCGGCACGTGTGTACTCCTCTGCATTCGCTCGCGCGGCCCGGCCATCTAGTCGCACCGGCCACCGCACCCCAAGACATAGGGCCTTTTGGCCCCAGCTCCGTCGCCTGCCAGGCTGATGCCAAGCTGGGCCAGAAGAAGGACCAGCAAAAGCGCCAAGCCCATGGCCGGGCCTTTTTCCAACCTGACCGTAGGTCAGCAGCGCCCGTTACGAACTCGTTACTCCATCTACGAAGCGGGCGTGCGCGTCCTCTAGCGCCTTCGGCATGCTTGGGAACTGCGCCAGGTACTCGTTGCGGCGAGGGACCTCGCTTCGCCAAAGCGCCGGATCATAATCGAGCAGCTTGGCCAGCGTTTCGTCGTCGATCGAGAGCCCTTCGCATATCAGTGCTTTCGGCGTTGGGATGACGCCCGCGGGTGTGACTGTTGCCAGTCCATCAGCCTGCGCCTTTGCTAGCTCGTCTTCGTTCCGCCTGGTGGGCTGCTCGATCGCCCAAACCAGTGCGCGGAGGTTCTCCGTATAGCCGGGCCACATGAAGCGCCCGTCGTCGTCCTTGGCGAACCAGTTAACGTGGAAGAAGCCGGGCGCCTCGTCGCCCGCCCTCTCCACGAGCGAGAGCCAGTCCTGGAAGAAGTCCTGCTCCGGGTAGGAATAGAAGCCCATCATCGCCATCGGGTCGGCGCGGAACACGACCGGCGCGTCGATAGCCGCCGTCGTTTCCACGCCCATCACCGAGCCGTCATAGACCCCCGTCTGCGCGTCAGGCAACTGGCGAATGAGCGGCTCGCGTGGGCTGCTCACGCGGCCACCGAAGACTACGCCGCTGATTGGTACGCCTCTAGCAACGTCCCATTCGGGGGAGAGGTTCGGAATGCGCGTGAGGGGCACCGTGAACCGGCTATTCTTCTGCGCCCACGGATGGGCCTTACTCTTCTGTTCATCGGCCGGTCGATCGCTGATGCGCTTGCCCTGCCAATCGATCCAGCCGGTGACGTTCTCCGGATAGTCGGGCGTCATCTCCTCCCACCAGATCTGATTCGTGTCCTCATGGCGCGCGACGTTCGTGAAGATCGTGCCGCTCCCGGCCTGCATCGCTTCCATCGCGGCGGGGTTCGTATCAGCGTTCGTTCCCGGAGCGACGCCGAACGCGCCATACTCCGGGTTCATGCCGTAGATGCGCTTATCGTCGCCGACGTACATCCACACGATGTCGTCGCCCAAGAAGTGGACCTTGTACTTGCCCGCTAGCCCCTCGGGCGACTCTGTCATCACCAGGTTTGTCTTTCCGGACGCGCTCGGGAAACCGACCACGAGGTATTTGGTCTCGCCCGTCTCCAGGTTTTCGATGCCCATCAGGCCCATCTGGTCGACGACGAAGCCGTTCTGGTGCGCGTCGAACGATGCGAGCCGCAGACCGTGCGCGATCTTCGCCAGCAGCGCGTTGCCGCCGTAGGCCGAGCCGTGGTGCAGGATCTCCCGATGGCGCGTCAGCGTCACGAAGTAGCGGTCATCGTCTGCGCTCGTGGGCGTCGGCTTCGCCGCGCGCTGCAGGTTGTCGAGATCCCCCGCCACGTGGACTCCCCGAACGAAGTCCGTAGCATCGCCGAGCGCGTCCCAGGCGACCTGGCCGACGCGGGCCATACGGATCATGCTCAACGCCACGTAGCGGCTGTCCGTCAACTCCACGCCGATGCCCCATTTCGCGAGCGGGGAGCCGGGCGCGTTCGCCATCAGGTACGGGATGACGTACATCGTCTTGCCGCTGGAGGCGTCTTTCATGTGCTCCATGACTTCGGCACGAAGCTCGGAGGCCGGACGCCAGTTGTTGAATCGCCCGCTATCCTTCGGGTCGTCTGTTCCAACGAACGTCCGCTCTTCTGTCCGGGCTGTGTCTTTCGGGTGGGAGTGTGCGTAATACGTGCCGTTGCCGAGGTCGATCAGCTCGCCTGCCGCGATCGCCTCTCTCAGGAGGCGGTCGTCGTCAGCGGCGTCGATCACTTCGACTGCGGCGACGCCCGTCCACGCGGCGCGTTCGGCGACCCATGCCTTCACGGCTTCATTCGGTATGGGCAAGCCATCGACGAGGCTGCTCGCATGAGCTGCCGCGTCGGCGCCGCCCCCCATTTCGGGAAGAGAGTCCTTCAGCATAGTTGGCACTCCGTCCTTCGTACGCTATTGCTCCACACCCTGGGCCGTAGTTGGGACTGTTATAGCGTATTCGGCAGGGGCCCTGGAAGCGCTCGAACCGGCAACGAGTGTTCTGAGAAGCGAACGCCCGCCCACATCCCTGGTCGGAATGTGTACGAATCGCGCGATTGGCTGGACTTATGCGAACGCGAAGATCGCGACGCCGATAGCTGCGAGCAAGGCGATCCCTCCGGCCAAGGAGAGAAGCATCAGCCGTCTGCTGGGCGGCGAGACCGGCTCTCCCGAGGCGAAGAGGGAGAGCCAGACGGGGACGAACAGCGCCGGCATGATCGCGATGGGAAGCTTGAAGCCCACAGCGAGCGCTACGATGATGAGGCTCGTCAAGATGGCGCTGCCCACTCGCCCCTTAGTCGTCCTCAAAGACTCCAGCACCCGTGCACTCCTCTGCAATCGCTCGCGCGGCCCGACCCTCTACTAGTACGGCAACCACACCGCAAGGTATAGAGCCCTTTGGCCCCAGCTCTGGTGCTGCACCCCTCTCCCTCTGGAAGTGTACAGACAGGAAGAGGGGCAGGGGGTGAGGCGTCTTACCCGGATGTCCAAGGGAGAATGAATTCCGAAAGAACTTCTCCCGCGTTACTACAATCTGTGGTCAGCGTAGCCTTCACCGGCTGGCCTTCTGTTGGGATAAGCGGGTCTGTTGTGAAGCCGATACGTATAGTGATCGGCTTTCGTGGAGATAACGATAGCGGAAGTTCCAAGTTCTCGAAACGCTTAAGCGTCTCAAAACCGGGCGACTGAGGCAAAGCCAACCGGCGATCATGAAAGGCCACAGTCAGTCGCCTCAGGACATCCGGCTCGGATGAGCGGTTTTCTACGACGATGCCCATCATCACCGAGTGGCCTGTTTCCCGGCGTGTAGAAGCCCAGACTTTCGGCAGGGTTACATCGACCTCAGGCCGCGTATTGTCTGCCCTTGCGGTCGCATCGGTCTTGAGCATGTCCAGATCTTCTTCTGATGCGATTGCG
>QIFC01000083.1 GCA_003228685.1 Chloroflexota bacterium | reverse complement strand
TCTGCACAGGCGCCTCCTTTCAGAAGCACCCTGCCACAAGAGGACACTCTTCCCGCAACCTAGACAGGACATTCTACCTGCAACCCAACACTAGGTTTGACAGCCAAAGAGAGCCCCTGATACCCTTCTTAACCTAGCGACGCGGCCCTGGTCGTCCGTGCGTCGGCTCATCAAGAGCGAGAACGCAGCGAGGAACGGAGCCTTCAGGGCCGGCTATGGCTAGCGGCAGGTGGGGGACGCTGGCGCAATCTCGCCAGAACGGAGCGCCGGGGATGAGGCTCCTCCGCACCCAATTAACTAACGCCGCCCAGAATACGACCGCCTCTAGCGAGAGGCCGAGGCGCATGAGGCTGCGCGCGCTGCTCGGCGTCGCCGTCATCCTCACTGTCGCCGTCATTACCTCGTACGTCTCGTTTATCGGGAGTGACGGCGAAGCGAACGCCTCCGCTGAGTTGGCGCTGTTGCGAGAGCAGTCCGGCGCCCTGCTGATCTACAGCGAGTTCGGCCAGCTAGCGGACACCATCTGGGCCGCCGATCCAAACAGGCCCGAAGAAAAAGCATACGTCGCCACCGTCGAACACAGCCTGGGCTTCGGCATCTCCGCCAGCCTCTCTCCAGACGGCGCCTTGCTTGCCTACGTCGCTCTCTCTCCAAGCGCCGGCTCGATCGATGCTGCCCAACTCTGGGCGCTGGAGATCGAGTCCGGCGAGGCCACGCTCCTCGCGGAGAACGTCGACCTCCTTTCAACGCCCGTCTGGACGCCTGCCAGCGACGGGGTTATCGTCCGTCGTCCGGCAGGCGGCGACGGCGTTCAGCTCCTGCTCGTTGATCTCTCTGGCGTAACGTCGGTCCTGGCCGAAGACCAGGCAGGCCTCTATCCGATCGGCGTCACGCCGGATGGAGCCTGGCTCTATGTCGCCTCCCTCTCCGAACGCGGGACGGACCTCCAGCGAGTCGCCACGTCGGGAGCCGGCACGGAAGTCCTCGCGCACCTCAGCGACGGCTATTCTCGCGACTGGCGCCTCGCTCCTGACGGCCGCGCGCTGGCCTACCTCGGCCAGACCTCAAGTTCGGCCATCTCCTTCGATGCGCGAGTCTATGACGTAGCGAGCGGCGCGGTGCAGGGAGCGGTAGCGGGCCTCTCGGGCTCGCAGTTCAACCCCATCTGGGACCCTAGCGGCGGCCTCACAGTAGGCCGCGCGCCTGCTGGCGAAGCCGCCGGCGCGCCCGTCCGGGTCTCAGCGATCGGTTCCCCGGACGCGGCCGTGGCCCTACCGGGACCCGCGGCCGGCTTCGACGTGCCGCTCTCGTGGTCGCCCGGTGGCGATCACCTGGTGGTGCGCAGCTTCGAAGGATCGTCCGCGGCCAACCCCGGCCCCAGCTACGTGATAGTCGTGGGCCCAACAGGTGATCGACAGCAGCTCTCGCCTCTGAGCGACGTCCTCGTGATCGGGTGGTTGGAGTAGCAGCATGACGAGACTGCTACTGGCCAGCGGCGCGTTTGTTGCCGCGTTCGCGGTCCTCGTGATGTCGGCGCCGCAGGTGTTTGGCTGTGCGTTCAGCGTTGTGCCCACCACGTACGAACCCCCGATCGACCGCTCCGCGCACCTCACCGGCCTAGAGATGGCAGGCTTCAACCAGATCGCGCCGAGCAACGTCTACTTCGGCATCCCCAACGTCGCGACCGGCCAGCGAGGCGAGCGCGTCTTCGATCCAGACCCCTATGTGCCGCCTACGCTGCTGAAAGCGATCGGGTGGATCGAAAGCGGCATGCGGCAGTCACAGTCGGCGACGTTCGGCGGAGTCGATGACGCGTTGCAGTCGTTCGACTGCGGCTACGGCATCATGCAGATCACCAGCGGCATGACGTCGCCCCTCGATGATGGCTGGCCGTCGCTCCAGCAATCGCTCGTCGCGACACACTACCTCTACAACATCGGCCGCGGCGCCGCGATTCTAGCGGACAAATGGAATAGCGCACCGGCGAATAGACCCATCGCCGGCACCGACAATGCGGGTGATCCTCGTATCGTCGAGAACTGGTACTTCGCCACCTGGAGCTACAACGGCTTCACCGGCCCCTTCGGGCCGGGCCGCAGAAACCACCCTGCCAGTGAAGTATACGATTGGCCACGCACCCCGTTTAGCTGTGGCGCTCTGGATGATGGCTATGGCCACAGCTACGGCAACTTCCCCTATCAGGAGTTGGTGTTCGGCTGCGCAGAGCGGCCGCCCAGCGTCAGCGGAGACCAGCTCTGGGACCCTCTCGCGCTCTCGCTTCCCGACCTTGAGGACCCGCTCTGGGGCGAACCGCTCAGCCTAGAGACCTGGACGGCCTGCACATCGGGCAACCCAGAGTTGCCCTGCGCGAACTGGGACCTGATGGACATGCCGAGCCCCAAGCCCGCCCACTTTGACCCTGTGGAGCGTCCCAGCGATGAGGTCGCCGCGGCGGCGCACGGCTCACCGGTGCTCTCGGTCAGCGAGACCTCCGTAAGCGCGCTCTCCAACACGATCACGATCAGCAACATCGGCCAGGGCATCCTCGCATGGCGCGCGGACCATGAACAGGAGTGGTTCGCCATCGACAAGCAGGCCGGCGTCGCCCTGGGGTCGGACGTCGTCTGCACGCCGGGCGCGCCCTGCCAGCGCGACGCGACGCTGCGCATTACCATCGCGCCGGAACTCGCGCCCACGGATGGTTCGTTCGGCTGGGTCAACATCATCTCGCTGACGACCGGGCAGCTCTGGCAGATCGGCGTCACACCCCCGGCGATCACGGTCGAGCCAATTGATACACCCAGGCCAACGTTCACGCCGACAGCGGTACCGACGCCAACGCCGGCCGTCATTATTGGCGACGTCGACTGTAGCCGGGCGGTCAACAGCCTCGACGCGATCCTCATCCTCCAATTCGGCGCCGGCCTCATCACGGGGCTCCTCTGCGTGGAGGGCGGTGACGCTAACCTGGACGGCCGCATCAACGTGCTGGACGCGACGCTGATTCTCCAACTCGAGGGCGGGCTGATCTCCAGCCTCCCGCCCCCATAGTCCGCCTGATCGAGCAATACTGCTGCCTGTGGTATACTTTGCCGCAGGTTCACATATGTTAGGACGAATGATCGGTACGGTCCGGCGCAATCATGCGCTAGAGCACGCCACGATCTCGGTGCTCGCCAACAAGATGGGGCAGGACATCCGGCTTGTCGGCCGCGCGACGAACAGCGGCTTCTACCTCTACGGCGAGATGACCGAAGAACACGTGCGCGAGTCGACGCTGGAGGCCCTCGCCCGGCTGCGTCGAGGCGAGAAACATCTTGCCGTGTCGCCACTGTGCGGGACCAACCTGGCCGTCTCCGGCATCCTCGCCGGCATCGCATCGCTGATCGCGCTGGGCAACCGCAGCAGGATCGAACGGATCCCCAACGTGCTGCTCGCGTCCATGCTGGCGATGCTTGTCGCCCAGCCGCTGGGTGGCCTCGTGCAGAAGCACCTGACGACGGACCCCGACTTGTCCGAAACCGAGTTCGTCGGCGTCCGGCAGGGCGGTCGCAGCGCCGGGCGTTTCCACAAAGTGGATACGCTCAGAGCCGCTAGATAGACCTCTCCCAACTTCGCGTCCCCGTAGCTCAGTGGACAGAGCGGCTGCCTTCTAAGCAGCGGGCCGCAGGTTCGAATCCTGCCGGGGACGCCACACACCACTCTCCAACTTCGCGTCCCCGTAGCTCAGTGGACAGAAGCGGCTGCCTTCTAAGCGCGCTCCGAGAGCCGTAGGTTCGAGGAGACGCCGCTCAGGTGCGCACGCTCACGTGCGCCGGGCCGCAGGTTCCCGCGCAAGCGGTTTCGCTTGCGCGCATCCTGCCGGGGACGCCACACACCACTCTCCAACTTCGCGTCCCCGTAGCTCGAATGACGCCCTGCGGAATTGGATCGCAACGGTTAGGATAACCACCTTGTCCATGAAAGGGAGCCACGCTAGGCTGGGCTAATGCCTAACGAAGTGGAGATTGGGCCAGCATCTGAACTGGCTCCTGGAACCGTCAAAGGAGCCGGCCCTTATGCTGTCGGCAACGCCGACGGCGAGCGGTTTGCAGTAACGCGGCGTTGTAGGCACCTCTTCGCTGACTTGGCCAACGGTAGCGTCGACAGAGCCGGGTGTCTCGTGTGCCCTCTGCACGGTGCGAGGTACGACGTGCGGACGGGAAGGATGGTGGTCGGACCCCAGGGTGTCTTCTCCAAAATCCCGGGCTTTGGCAGCTTCCTAAAAGCGTTAACCGTGGTGTTGCCGCTAGGGCGCGGCCGAGTTGTCGAACGCGACGACACCCTCTACGTCGAGTAGACCTGCCGAAGATCACTGCGACCGTCCCAATTTTCGACATCCCTGGTCTGAGCCGCACCTATGGAGTGCGCTGGCGCGGTCGTCGGTTCCCGCCGAAGCGGGCCCTCTTGCCCGTCTAGGCCTGGGCGCCTGCCGGGGACGCCAATCTCCGCCCTGCCTCACGGCCCCGTAACTTAGCGGACAGAAGCGGCTGCCTTCTTTGCCAGCTCCGAGAACCGCCGGTTCTCGAGCCGCGCGCTCGGGTGCGCACACTCGCGTGCGCGGGCGCAGGTTCCCGCGTAAGCGGACCCGTTTACCCGTCTGCGCCAGGGCGAATCCTGCCGGGAACGCCACCCCAAAACACTCCACCACGCGGCTATGCCTCCGGTTCGTTTGCATAAAGTCCACATGAACGGGCGACATGGGCACTTCAAGAGGGCGTTTGTCATTGTATGCGGACCGCTAAGACCGGCACGGTAGCAGCAACGGAGACTGGAGTCGCCGCATCGGAACGGCATCGCCGCATACCGGCGTTGGACGGCATGCGGGGGCTTGCCGTCGGCCTTGTCCTGATGATCCACCTGTTCGGGTTTTCGTTCCTCTTCTTAGGCGTGCTGGCCCCCACGGGCTTCGATGCGGCCTGGCTGAAGGTCGCGAGAACCGGATGGATGGGTGTTGACCTGTTCTTCGTCCTCTCTGGATTTCTGATCACGGGCATCCTCTATGAATCGAAGGGGCCCATCCTGGCCTACTTCCGAAACTTCTACGCCCGGCGCGCATTGCGGATCTTCCCTGCGTACTACGCCCTTCTCTTCGTCTTGCTCTTTCTAGTCGCGATCGTCTTTGCGGCGGAGTCTGATACCATCGCGGTGATTCGGCAGGACCAATTCTGGTTTTGGACGTATCTCTCCAATATTCGGCGCCTGTTCGTCTCCGCTCAGCCGGCCGGGACGCTCTACCTGACGGGCCATCTTTGGTCCCTCGCGATAGAGGAGCAGTTCTATCTGGTCTGGCCAGTGTTCGTGCTGATGTTGCAACGGAAGTACCTCGTTGGCGTTTCGATTCTCGCGATCGTGGGGGCATTGATGCTGCGCTTCATGCTCGTCAACTACAGCGAGGCAACCCCCTCTGGTCTCTATACGTTTACGCCGGCGCGGATCGACGCCCTCGCCATCGGCGCCCTGATTGCGATGCTGGTCCGCGATCCGGCAGCTCGCCAACGTCTTGCGGCCTTCGCCTGGCCGGCGGCAGCCATCTCCTTCTGCGGGATAGCCGTCCTATTTTTCGCCAGGGACGGACTATCTCCCGCGGACCCTTGGGTTGCCGTATTGGGACTCAGCGTGATCGCGGTCTTCTTTGGGAGCTTCCTCACGGGCGTCATCCTATCGCCACCTTCGGGCCGTTTCAATCGACTCCTGAGCCAGCCAGTCATGACGTGGCTGGGCAAGTACAGCTACGCGATCTATCTGATCCATTTTCCGCTTGTGAACCTCATGCTCCGCCACACGACGTTCTACAACTCGTTTCCGGAAGTCTTCGGCTCCGTGGTGCCAAGAGCAATTGCGTTCGGCGTAATCTCCACCGCACTTTCGCTCGCACTGGCGCTGTTGAGTTGGCGGCTCATTGAGACTCCGTTCCTGAAACTACGATCCAGATTCCCACAGGCAAGCGGTACAGCTACCTGGTAGGGCAAGAGGCTGTCTCTGGAAGGGCCGGGATTCATGCCGGGTCCCTCAGCCGGCCTGGGGTATGCGCCGTAGGCTGTCCCGGCCCACCAGCTGGCCTCTCCTAACGATCGGCTTAGGCGCTGGCCCACGCATAACGACGCAGAGCACGGCCGCGACAGATGATCCACCCCGCTTGGACTCCCTGCATGCATACCGTGCTCTGCGCTGTTGTTACAGTGCCGGCGAGCCGGACTCTGGGGGAGCGTGACTGGTCCGGCACTCCGCCCGGCTCGCCGGGCAGGCTTTTACCTTAGCGCCGGCTATGAAGAACGTCTATCCCCAACTCTGGGTGCGGGCCATGGCTCCGGGTTCGCCTTGCCAGTTCTAGGCGAGGATGGCGTATGCTCGTGTGTCCGCGAGGCGCCGGTTCAGCAGACTGGCAAGCCAGAGCGCGACCAGAGCCACAGCCACGCCAGCCACCGCATCGAGGAAGAAGTGGTTCCCGGTGAAGATGATCGCGGCGAGCATCGAGACCGGCAGGAGTACCGCCAGGCCACGGACCCATACGTTCTTGCTGCTCTCGAACAGCGCGATTCCCATCAGCAGGTTCCACCCCAGGTGGAGGCTAGGCATGGCCGCATACTGATTGACGAACGCCGGGTACTGCAGGGCGCGATAGACCTGGTCGTACAGCGTGATGGTGTCGATGAATCCGGCCTCGGCCAGGAAACGCGGCGGCGCCATCGGCAGCGTCACGAAAAACACCAGCCCGATCGCCCCTGAAATCAGCAGCGCGTTCCGGTATCGGGCGAACGCGTCGCGCCGAAACAGAAACATCCCAATGGCAAGCACGCCAATGACAGGCAAGTGGCCCCAGATGTAGATCCAGTTGAAGAAGTCGATCAGGAACGCATTGTTGATGATCAAGCCTTGCAACTGCGGTTCCCAGAAGATGCCCAGCCAGCGTTCGACATCGATCAGCGCGCTCGCGTTGCTGAACGCGACGTCGACTCGGCCGCCCTCCACGACGCCTCGGACGAGCTGGTATGCGACGTACGCGACGCCGATCAGGACCACCTCGAAGAGGAAGCGCGTGATATTGCCGTGGGGCAAAGGTATGCGCGAGACGTAACGCATCAGGCCCGTTGCGGCTGGATGAGGGGACTCGTCAGCGCGGGAGAGGTTGCCGTCCGGGCCTCCAGTGCCAGTGACGTCCGGGTGGCTGTTCAGCGTTTCCTGGTTCGACATCGCGATTACTCACCTTCCTTGGTCCAAAACCAGTGCGTTTGAGCTGGCTCCTACTCCTAATGCTACGACCGCCGGCGAAACGGCGTAAGAACCGGACGCACCAAGTTTGGTAGTACGTTCCTACTATCTTCGGGTAGTACGTTCCTGCGAACGCCGTATCGGCAGCGTGTGGTGGTCCACTCCTTCAGCCCGGCCCGTGAAGCGCCGGTAATCGTAGTGGGAAGGTGTGTGCAACCCCGATGCGAGAACGAAATGCCTTAGGGACCATTCAGCGCGACAAGCTGATCCTAGCACTGGATGCTCAGCTGGAGCGGGCCATCCAAAAGGACGATCACTTCTCCGTGATCGCCTGCGTAGCCCAGGGACTTCCAGACGAAAACTTCGACGACATCATCTCCATAGCAGAGGTGTGTCTGGGGGCCTCCTTGCGAGACGACGACCGGTCCGGCCGGCTAGACCGCTCGACGATCATCATCGGGCTCCCAGGTACGACACTCCACGAAGCAAGATCGCTCGCCTCTCGCCTCATCGGCGACTTCAGTCAGCGTGCCGCCCACCTGCGGCCTACATCATGGCGAACGGGCGTCACGACGTTTCCTGAAGACGGTGTTCGGGTGCAGGCCCTCATCGACGCCGCCATCGAGGCCGCGCAGGACGCCAGGATGAACTACTCCCGCAGAGGCCTCAGCGAAAACTGGCTCGCGAATCTTCAGGGCGCGCCGTCCAAGCCCACAATCGACTAAGTCCAAGCGGCAGCACTTCGATAGGCAGAACGTAGCTTAAGGTACGGGCGTCCCCACACGTGACCCCAGGCGAACGCCTCGGCGCTGATGTAAGACTGACGCAGCGCTCAATCTAGCCCCTCAGCGCGGGGAGCACATGTCGCCCATAAAACTCGATCAGCCGCTCCTGATCCGGCTGCACGGAGTGGATGGCGACCTGCGTCGCGCCCGCTTCGAAGAGCCGCCGGATCTGACTCACGTGCTCTCGCGGGTCCTCGCTCACCAGCCACGGCTCGACGACCTGGTCGAGCGAGACCTCTGCCTCCGCGAAGGCCTGGATCTCCCTGGGGTCGTCCATGTCGAGCACGCGGCCACCGGCGGGCGCAAACTGCCAGATCGGCGCCGCCTCGTAGGCCGCCGCTCGGTCCCCGACGAACACGTACTGCTCTACCAGGACCTCCGCGGCTGTTGAACCGTTCGACCCGCTCCGGAACGCCTCGACGACACGCTTCTCGTCGAGCAGCGTGGTAGCGTTTGCTATCCAGCCGTCGCCGCGCTCGCCCGCGAGGGCGGCTGAGCGCGGCCCGGAGGCAGCGATGTAGATCGGAATCGGCTGCGTGGGCTTGTCATAGATCTTCGCGTTGGCGATCGGAAACGCATCGCCGTCGTGCGTAACGCGGTCTTCCGTCCAAAGGCGCCGTATTAGCGTCACGGCCTCTCTCAACCTGGAGAGTCGCTCATCATAGGGGCCCCACCCACCGCCGGCCGGCAGCTCGTTGACGGCCTCTCCCGTGCCGACGCCAAGGAAGACGCGCCCCGGGTAGAGTTCGCCCAGCGTCGCAAACGCCTGTGCGACGAGCGCCGGACGGTTGCGGTAGATCGGGCACGTGACCGCCGTGCCCAGCGTGACGCTCGTCGTGCGCTGGCCGATGGCGGCCAGCGTCAGCCAGGCGTTGCCGGCGTGGCCCTGGTTCTCCTGCCAGGGGTGGAAGTGATCGCTCGCCCAGACGCTGTCGAACCCCGCCTGTTCCGCAAGAACGGCCGCATCCACTAAACTGGCCGGAGAGAACTGTTCGTGAGAAAGGAAGTACCCGATCGTTGGCGTCATCTGTTCCAGTCCTAGCCGCCGGCCAAACGCCCGGCGGCGCTCTCAATCTAGCATGATGCCCAATCGCGCATGATGATGAAAGCGGAGGCAGGTATGCCGGCATGAGCAAGCGCGTCCGCATCGGCGTGATCGGCACCGGTACGTTGGGCATGCACCACTGCCACACACTGGCGCTCCTCACTCCGCAAGCGGAACTCGCGGCCGTCGCGGACAACCGCGATGAAGCGGCGCGCGCCGCCGCGGCCCTGGGCTCAGAGACCAGCATCGCCACGGACTATCGAGCGCTGCTGGAAGACCGGTCGATCCAGGCCGTCATCATCACCACGCCAAACGACACGCACGCTCAGCTCGTCCGCGAGGCAGCAGAAGCCGACAAGGACATTTACTGCGAAAAGCCCCTCGCCCTCGACATGGCAGACGCCGATTCCGCGCTGGAAGCGGTGGCTGGTAACTCCGTCAAGCTCCAGATCGGCTTCCAGCGCCGCTTCGACCCCGCGTATCGGGAGGCCCGGAGCGCCCTCCTCGCGGGCGACCTAGGTAGCATCGAGCTGATCGTTGGTACGACACGCGACCCAGCGCCACCGCCACCGGCCTACCTGGAACGCAGCGGCGGCTTCTTCGTCGACACGGCGATCCACGACTATGATGCCGTGCGATTCCTCACGGGCTTGGAGGTCACGGACGTCTTCGCGACAGCCGCGACCCTGATCCTGGAGGATCCCCGCGAACGGCCCATGCGGGACACGTCGGTCACCTCGCTGCGCCTGGAAAACGGCGCTCTCGCCACGATCACGAATAGCCGCCGCTCCAACTACGGCTACGACGTGCGGATAGAGGTCGCTGGCTCCAAGGGCAAGCTAGCGTTGGGAGAGGAACGCCGGACCGCTGTGCGCACCTACACCGAGGCTGGCGCTTCTCACGACTTCGTCGGATCGTATTGGGAGCTGTTCCAGACTGCCTATGTCGCCGAGCTGCGCCACTTCGTGCAATGTGTTGCCGAAGACAAGGGGCCCGAGGTCACCGGCGAAGACGGCCGCAAGGCGCTGCAGATCGCGCTCCTCGCGGAACGCTCCTCCCAGGAGGGGCGTTCGCTCTCGATGGATCAGTTGCGCTGAGCATCACGCGCCATAGCGGATCGTCCTCCCCGTTGGACGAATTTCGCGCCGCGGCTCGTCAGAAAACAAATCGGCGAGCACACCACGCCGGCCTTCTGGAACGCGCGACATCCATCACTGTCCTTAATGTCCTTCATGCGAATTCCCACCAGGTAATTCGAAGCGCCTAAAACGCGAAGCCCGGCTGAGGCCGCTTTGCGTGCTCGGCGGTCGCCCCGAACAAGTTGACATATTGTTCGGGGCGCTGTTGAATCGACGAGAAGCGGAAGAGTGAGAGGGTTGGCGGCTGGTTAGGTGGAGGTGGAGGAACGCATGGAGGCGAGCAGTCCTAGTTCTGTTTCTTTCCTGAACAACGAGGCGGTACGCCGCTGGATCAGCAGGGCGTTCATCGTCAGCATCCTCGTCTACCTTGTCGTCCTTGGCTACCTGATAGCCGAGTCTGTCACCGGCGCAAGCAGGTGGGCCCCATACGGAGTCAACATCCCTATCTTCATCGGCCTCGTCATCGGGTCAGAGCTGGTGATGCTTGTAACGGCCGTTCAGATCTTCAGAGCGGACTCCGGCATCTGGCCGGCGGCGATTTCCGAGGGTTGGAGCACGGTACGAAGCGGCTCGGTCGCGAAGGGGGCGGCCCAGATACTCACAGCCGCCTGGGACATCTCGCTCATCGACCTGCGGCTACGGACCGGCACCGCCATTCTGATGGGGCGTCTCAACCGCATCGTGTCCATCGTGCCGCTCGTGTATGCGCTGGCCGCAAGCGCCGGCGGAGCGCCCTGGGGACTGCGCGGCACCGCCCTCTTCGACATCGCTATCTCCCTCGTCGTTTGGGCCTTCATGGAACTCGTCATGGTGCGTCCCAACGAGGAAGCAGCGCCTGCGGCCCACGCCAACGGAACCGTCAAGCAGTCGCGCTACAGCGTCAGGCTGGCGCGCCTCTCCGACCTCGATCGCCTGGAGGAGCTGGAGCGGCGGAACTGGAAGGACGAGGCTGCCAGCCGGGAGGTCATCGCCGGCCGGATCAGCACCTACCCCGAGGGTCAGGTTGCCGCGATCCACACGACCGTGGAAAACGGCGTGCCCACGCGCAGCAGGGTCGTAGGGTGGTGCACGTTCATGCCGGCTAACGAAAAGCACGTCGAGGGCTTCGCGACCTGGGACGACCTGACCTCGAACGGCACGATCAGCGCCAGCGATCCCGAAGGTGACGTGATGGTTGGCGTCAACGTGACGTCCGTGACCGAAGGTGGGACCTACATGCTGATGGCTGAGATGCTGGCGGGGGTAGTGGGAGGCGGCAAGGACAGGCTGATCGGCGGGGGCCGGCTCACGGGCTTCGTGTCCTTCAACCAGCGCAGGCGAGCCGAAGACAAGGAGCCGCTGTCCGCGGACGCGTATGCCCGCCTGAGGGAGATCCGCGGCTTCCGCATCAACGAGCTTCGTCTCGATCAGGGGAAGGAGCCCCTGCGCGACGGCGACTACACGGTTCTG
Organism: Chloroflexota bacterium; assembly: GCA_003228685.1. Classification (GTDB taxonomy): domain Bacteria; phylum Chloroflexota; class Dehalococcoidia; order DSTF01; family RBG-16-68-14; genus SZUA-185. The sequence continues at coordinate 15,617 of QIFC01000083.1, read as the reverse complement.
GCCGCCGGCATGCGCCGCGAGGCGGGAGAATCAGCGCTGGCCGACGACGATACGCCGGACTACGTCTGCTCGAACGTACGCGGCTACATGAGCATTCCGGGCGCGCGACTGGTGCGCGTTGCGGAGAATTACTTCCGCGACCCAGCCAGCGCCGACTACGGCGTCGTCCTCGATTGGCCGAACCCGATACCGCGACTGGTGCGGCACATTCCCATCATCAAGCGGTTCGTCATGCGACGGATCCGCGAAGAGATCGCCGCCGAATGGGAACAGCGGAAGCAGCACCTGCGCGACCTCGCGGCACGCCGGGCCAAGAAACCGATTCCCGCGTATCTGCGCAACAACGGAACCTCGCCTGCGCCTGAAGACGCCACGGGCCAACCAACGGACGTCGAAGAGACGGCTCGCGAGAAGAGCGCGCTGCCCGGGCCTTAAGTAGTGAAAGTGGAGCGTTGAGGAGACCTACGCGGCGGCCTGGACCTGCTCGTTCGGCGCGAGCGGTATTGCGCGCCTATTGTAGAGTCGCTCTAGAGCAGCCGTCACTCGCGGGCTGAACTGCGAGCCGGAGCAAGAGAGGATCTCCTTCACCGCTTCTTCCTGCGTACGGCCAGCTCTGTACGGCCTGTCATTCGTAATTGCGTCGAACGTATCGGCCACGCACGTGATCGCGGCGGCCTCAGAGATAGCGTCTCCCTTCAGTCCCGCCGGATACCCTCCACCGTCCCATCGCTCGTGATGGGAGTGCGCCACGACCTCGGCAAGGTCGAATCCCTTGCGGCCGTGGAGGAACTCCGCCCCCCAAGTTGTGTGCCGCCTCATGATGTCCCACTCCTGGTCGGAGAGCGAACTGGAGCTCGTAAGGATGGAGTTCGGCACTTGGATCTTTCCGATGTCATGCAGCACGGCCGCCAGCCCCATATCTCCCGCTTCTTCGGCACTGTACTCAAGCTCTATCGCGAGCGCTTCCGTGAGGGCTCGCACGCGTTGGAGGTGGCGTCCCGTGGTGTTGTCGTGGGCTTCTGCCACGGAGGCCAGCATCATCACGGTCTCGGCGTGAGCCTGGCTCAGGTGGGCCGTCGCCGCCTGCAGCTCCTCGACGAGTGTTGTCATGAAGACGATTGCCGTGACCTGGCTCGCGACCGCCGTCAGGAACTGAGCGTCCCAGCTATGGAACGTGGCCTCCGTCTTGCTGGCCGCTGAGAGCATCCCTACAACGCTGTCCTGCCAGATCATAGGCACGACCACGGCCGACTTGAGCCCGATGCCGGTTAGCATCGTGCGCTCCTTCTTGGTCAGCCGCTCGTCGGTTGAGAGGTCGTCAAGGAAGACCGGTCGCCGGGTCTGCTCCAATATCCTTCCCAGCGGATGGTCCGAGCCGCTGCGTCTCTGCTCGTTCATCCACGCGTCCACAATGTCCTTCGGCGCCCGGATCACGGCGCGCTGCCATTCGGGCGGCTCAGGTGAGTCACCTGTTACTTCAAAGTTGATGGCGTCATAACCCGCGCTCACTGAGAGGTGCTGCGCTACCAGGTCCAGCTTCTCCTCTCTGCTCCCGCTTCGCGTCAGGAGTGGAACGATCTCCGCGACTAGTCTGGCGGCGCGCTCCTTTCCGAACGTGCGCTCAGTACTGGAGACCTCCGGTGAATCCGACTTGTCCTTCCGGGCGGCGTACATCGCGTTGTCCGCAAGCCCCAGCCAGCCAGCGATGGTGTCCGCCTCATCCGGGTACGAGGCCAGGCCAATGCTGACGAAGATCGGGATCCCGGATTCCTCGCCCGGGCCGTCCACGGCCGCGCGGGAGAACGCTCCCAGGACCTCAGCGCGATACTTCTCTGCGGCGTCACGGTCGGCGCCGCGCAGCAGCACCACGAACTCGTCTCCACCGTACCGCCCAACGACGGCTCCATCTGTCGCGAGTCCTGCTGCGACGGCTTTCAGCACGGCATCGCCCGCCTGGTGACCATACGTGTCGTTGGTCGCCTTGAGACCGTCGATGTCGACCATCGCTATCGAATGGGAACCGCTGTCATCGTTGCAGATTTCATGAAGGGCTTCTACAATAGCTCCGTGATTGAGCACACTCGTGAGCGCGTCGTGCGTCGTTTGGTCGCGCAGCGCCTGTTCCGCGTTCTTGCGCTCCGTGATGTCGCGTGCGAACGCGCTGAAACTCGTCGAGCCCGTCCCGCGAACAAGTGAGATCGCGATTTCGATGGGGAACTGATGCCCGTCGCGATGTAGCGCCATGATCTCGATCCGCTGGTTCAGGAACGGACCTTCGCCACTCTCTAGGTAGCGCGTCATCCCTTCGACGTGGGCGGCTCTATCTTCCAGTGGGATGATCGTCTCAGACATCTGCAGGCCGATCACTTCCGCGCGTGGCCAACCGAAGATCGCTTCCGCCTGCGGGTTCCAGTCGGTGATGACACCGCCTTCATCGATGCAGAAGACGGCGTCTAGCGCGGAGTTCAGCACCGAGCGCACTTGCCGTTTGCTCTCTCTTAGGACCGTCTCCGCGCGTATGCGGAGCTTCGAGGCATGATTGAACGCAACTTCGATAATCGCCGTCGCCATGACGAAGCTCATCACCAGGCTGACGACAACCTGGATCGTCGCCATTTGGAGCACGAACGCATACAGGGGTATGAGCGCGAGGATAAGCCCGTATGCGCCCAGCTGCACCCGGCGCTTCAGTCCTCGGACTTCCACAACGGTACCCGATAGCGATGGCGGTTCGGAGACGCGATCGGTCCCTGGTTCAATTGAAGCGTCGCGGGCTTCAACGTCGTTGAGCATACGCACATCCGAGGGCCGGTAGACAGCCCACACTCCTGTATGTAATATCGGCATCTTGTTGTGCGCCGATAGGAGCATCGCGATCCCAGTCTGACACCGCCTGTTCGACAGCGGAGACCCCTGCTCTTTGACACGGGCCGCTCTGTGCTGGTTTGAAATGCGTTGGAGTGAGAGGTATAACGCGAGTGTGCGAAGGGCACATCTGGAGGAGCATGGACGCTCGAACCAACCCGTGCTCTTCGCACACTCGCGTAGCGAGAACTAGCGTAGCTCCCCGCCATGCAACCATCCATGCCTAATCTTGGTAGCGGTCTGGAATGAGCGCCTCTCGCAAGAGGCATTCCCTCGCTGAGAAAGCCGTCTCTTAGGGAAGTAGGCCTACTCTCAGGGGAGTAGACCTTCTCGTACGGCGCGCACGCTCGCCTCAGTCCTAGAGCTGGCGCCCATCTTCTTGCGTACAGAGGCGACGTGCTTGCGCACGGTATCAGGGCTGATCCCAAGCTTGTATCCAATCTGTTTGTCAGTAAGCCCCAAGGCCACGGATGCGAGGACCGACATTTCGCGCTGCGAAATCGAATAGTTCGGGTGGCTCACCGGTCGCGTGGGTAACGCGTTCTCCGTGAAATCGCGGATGATGATGAGCACCTCGTCTTCACCGAGCGGTACCACGCGCGCCTCATATTGATGAGGGCCGTCGCCCATCGGAAGTTCATAGATGACCGTTTGGGCTTCGCCCGTCGCGATGGCCGCCTTGACGGCTGCCAGGCCACTATCAGCCACTCCCTCTGGGAGTACGTCGTGCATGCGGCGCCCCAGGATGGTCTCAGGCGGCACGTACGGCTCCATGTCCTTCGCCGGCTTGAATTCCAGATACCGCCCGTCTCCGTCCATGCGGAACATCATATCGGGGATGGCGGCCAGCACCTCGGAACTCGAGGCCCCGGGCATACCCAATGCCTGCCCACGCTCAACTCGGCGTTGCTTGAAATGCTTTCCATTCGCCATGCCATCTTGCTCCAGGCTCATGGTACCAGATCGTCCGTTTCTTCTGAATATGAGCTGCCCTATCTTCTCCCGCAACTCTATCAAGAAAACGGCTGGATGCGCACCTAGCTGAACGTGCATGTCGAGTTGCAACACCGCTGTATGTACCATCGTGCCCAGGACTACCCCGCCGGTCAGCCTCGCTGCCAAGGCTCCGCGCCGTTAGAATTTTTCCGAGAATCTTCACGCGCACCCCCTTGCAATCCGCGCCGGCCAGGACTATGATAGTATGCGCCGGAACGATTTCCGGCCCTCTAAGCGGTAAAGCGGGCAGAGTTTCAGTCATGGATGACAGCACTCACCCCCTCCTCAAGCGCGTGACGGTCCTCAGTCTCGGGCTAGGTGTCAGTATCGCCGTGTGGCGCGCGCGTTGGCGAGCCCGCAAAGGTCTGCGCCTCATTGGCCTGTGGTCATATCTGGCAGCCGTCAACGGCGGCAGGCCCGAGACGAAACTCGTCTTGGAAGCCGAACGCGTGTGCGACGAGGACGAGTTAGTGAGGCCATACTGGGGCTATGAAGAGCCATGGCTGGCCGCCCAGCGCCTTCAGCAGGCCGCGACAGAGCCTCTCTCGGAGCCTACAGCCGCCGTCACGAGCCGCGGCGTCTAAGGCGCCACCAGGGACACTCCTAGACCCTCGCACCCTCGTCACGCAGTAGCTGGCCGCCTCAGAAGTAGTGTAGGCTAACCACGAGACGCGGCAAAAGCCACTGTAGGACAAGGAAGCTCAACCTGGTACAGGAGCTGCCCGAAGGCACCGTAACCGTCCTGTTCACCGACGTCGTGGGGTCGACTGAGTTGACGAACCGGCTCGGCGATGAACCCGCGCGCGAGGTTCTCGGCGCATCCGATCAGTTGGTGCGCGACCAAATCGAGCGGCACCGCGGACGTGAAGTAAAGGGAACGGGGGACGGGCTCATGGTCGCGTTCACGTCCGCACGCCGTGCGGTCACCTGCGCCGTCGACATTCAGCGCGCCATGGGCGAACAACGCCTTCGCGAGCCAGCCCGCGCAGTCAGCGTCCGCATTGGCTTGAACACCGGAGAAGTCGTACGCGAGGAAGAAGACCTCTTTGGCGCAACGGTGAACGCGGCCGCGCGAATTGCCGCCGAGGGCGACGCCGGCGAAATCCTCGTCTCAGAGGGCGTCAAGATCATCCTCGGCTCCGCGACCACGGCCGTGCTGGAAGAGCACGGTGAAGCCCAACTCAAGGGCTTCGATGAGCGGTGGCAACTCTACTCGGTCCAGTGGGAGGAGGCGGCCGCGCCAGGCTCGGCCCTTGATTCTGGACGCACACCATACGTTGGCCGCCAGGATGAACGAGCGCAGCTCAGGCAGCTCCTGGAGCAAGCGTCCAATGGCCAGGGCGGCCTGGTCATGATCGGCGGCGAGCCGGGCGTTGGGAAGACCCGCATCGCGGAGGAACTGATCGCGGAGGCTGAAGCAAAGGGCTTTCTGGCGCTCGTTGGGCACTGCTACGACATGGAAGGCGCGCCGCCCTACCTCCCCTTCGTGGAGATCATGCAGGCAGCTATGAAGTCGGCCACGCCCGAGGCGCTGCGGACCGCGTTAGGGGACGAAGCGCCCGAAGTCGCCAAGATCGTGCCGGAGCTGCGGCGCCTGTTCCCGGACATCCCACCTCCGCTTGAGCTGCCACCAGCACAGGAGCGGCACTACCTTTTTGACAGCCTCCGCGCCTTCACGGCCCGGGCCAGCGTAGGTCAGCCCATCATCATGCTGCTGGACGACCTACACTGGGCAGACGATTCGACACTCCTGCTCGTGCAGCACTACGCCCAGCAGCTCAGCTCAATGTCGGTGCTGATGGTGGGAACCTATCGTGACGTGGAGCTGGACGTGGGCAGGCCGCTGGCCAAGGTGCTGGAGGACCTACTCCGCCAGCGCCTTGCCCACAGGATCTCGATACGGCGGCTGCCGCTGGAAGACGTGGCGGGCATGCTCCGCGCTGCGAGTGGCCAGGACCCGCCACAACCGCTCGTCGACGTCGTCTACAGCGAGACGGAAGGCAACCCGTTCTTCGTCGAAGAGGTCTTCCAGCACTTTCGCGAAGAGGGCAAGCTGTTCGACGAAGCCGGAACGTGGCGAGCCGGCCTCGAGGTTGGCGATCTAGATGTCCCAGAGGGCGTTCGCCTCGTGATCGGCCGCCGGCTCCAGCACGTCGACGAGGAAACGCGGGGCGTCCTCACGAATGCGGCCGTCATCGGTCGCGTGTTCAGCTTCGACCTGCTCGATGCCGTCGGTGACGAGGGGGCAGACAGATTGCTCGATGCGGTGGACGAGGCTGAGGCGGCCCACCTCATCGCACCAGTCGACGCCGAGGGACGCGAAGCTCGCTACATGTTTTCGCACGAACTGATCCGCCAAACGTTGATCAGCAGCCTTTCCCTGCCGCGCCGCCAGCGGCTCCACCTCAAGATTGCGGAGGCAATGGAGCAAGCGTACGTACAAACGATTGACGAGCATGTGGCCGACCTCGCCCACCACCTCTACCAGGCCGGCGCCGCCGCCGATGCGGAGAAGACGGTCAAGTACCTCGCGTTGGCAGGCAACAAGGCTCTTACTGCCGCCGCTTTTGAGGACGCGCTCCGTCTGTACGATGAGGCGGTAGCTCTGCGGGCAAGCGACCAAGACGCCACGCAGGCGGACCTTCGCTACCAGCGAGGTATGGCGCTGCGCAGCCTGGGCCGCGGGCCAGAAGCGCGGGCCGATTGGGAGCGGGCAGTGGCAATCTTCGAGGAGTTGGGTGAAGGAGAATCGACCGGCGAGGTCTGTGAAGATCTGTCGTTCCAGCTCGGATGGGAAGCGAACTGGGCCGAGGCCCTGGTCGTGGCCCAGCGGGGGCTGGCCAACATGGGCCGCGGCACGACGTCGGGACGCGGCCGCCTCCTCGCACATGTAGGCATGATCCACGGCCTCGGCGGAGCCTTCGAGGCTGGCGCTCCGCTGCTGGAGGAGGCTTCCAGCATTGCAGGCGAGCTTGGTGACGGCGACCTGCTCGGCCGGGTGCTGGAGTCCAAGCTCGCTAACACTCTCTGGTATGCGCGGGTACAGGAGGCCGCCGAAATCGGATCCCAAGCCATCCAGCTACACCGCGCGGCGGGACGCTTGTGGAACACCACCGACGTAACGTGGATTACAGGGTACGCGCTTGCCATGCTGGGACGGTTCGACGAGTCGTTGGAGCTGGAAGAGCAGGCCACAGAGCTTGCCGTCCGCATTGGCCACCAGGGTGGAGCGCTCTCGGCCCAGCGCGGCGTCCACGGCGTTCGCTTCTTTCGTACCGGAGATCTTGAGGAGCTCAAAGCATTCTGGCAACACGACAGGGATGAGGCACTACGTCTGGGTAACCCCTGGGTGTCTAACGCATACGCCAACCTAGCCTTCACCGCCTTCTGGCGTGGCCACTGGAACGAGGCGCTCGAACTGGCTCAAGAGGCAGCTCGCCTAGAACCAGACGGCATGCTCGTCGGATTCGACTGGGGGAGCCTCTTTGTGCTCACCGCATACGCCGGAACGCGGGACGATGCTCTCACTATGCTGGCCGAACAAAACACCAGGCTACCAACCGCCGGTAAGGCGAATACGTTGGGCAGATGGGCCGCCCTGCACCATCTCGTCGAAGGGCTGGCTGTCCTTGAACGATTTGAGGATTGCGGACGGCTCTATCCCCTAGCAAAGGAGCTGATCGACACAGGGATGGTGGCAACTTGGTGGTACGCCCAGCCCCATACGACCGCCGGCATCGCGGCGATGGCGGCGGAGGAGTGGGGTTCTGCGGATGAGCACTTCCAGGCTGCTCTCGAGGCTGCCGACAATCTACCCGTGGTCATAGCACAGCCGGAGGTGCGCCGCTGGTACGCCCGCATGCTCCTGCGGCGTGACGCTCCGGGCGATGCGGACAATGCGCGCACTCTCATCGAAGAAGCGATCTCTAGCTACCGGAAGCTTGGCATGCCCAAGCACATCGACATGGCGGAAGCGATGCTGGGCGAGGTGTAAGGCTCATGGCAGTCGTCCGCATCCGCGATCTGAACGTGTACTACGAAATCCACGGCAGCGGGCCGCGCCTGTTATACATCGGCGGAACCGGCGGCGACCTGCGCCAGAAGCCGAACGTCTTCGAAGGCCCGCTGGCCAGGGCGTTCACCTTGCTGGCCTATGACCAACGCGGGCTGGGCCGGACAGACGTGCCGGAAGGCGTGTATACGATGGCGGACTACGCGGAGGACGCAAACGCCCTACTGGACGCGGTCGGCTGGGAGACGTGCCAGGTGATGGGCGTTTCCTTCGGGGGTATGGTGGCGCAAGAGCTGGCGGTGCGACACGCACAGCGGGTGAGCCGCATGGTGCTGGCATGCACCTCAAGCGGTGGCGCTGGAGGCGCATCATATCCACTCCATGAACTGGCCAGCCTAGACATGGGTGAGCGTGTAACACGCGTGGTCCTACTGAGCGATACCCGGCGTGGCGCAGAATGGCAGGCCTCTCATCGAACCGAGCTTGAAGCGATCAAAGCACAGCGCCTGGAGGTGGCGCACGTTGGGGCGGGAGAAAAAGGCCGAGAAACCGGCCGAAACCGGCAGTTGGAAGCACGCAAGCACCACGATACCTTCGATCGGCTGCCAGCCCTGATGATGCCCGTCTTCATCTGCGGCGGCAAGTTTGACGGCATTGCTCCCGTGGACAACCAGGAAGCGCTGGAGAAGCAAATCCCGAACGCCCACCTGGAACTCTTTGATGGCGGCCACCTGTTTCTGCGAGAGGACAGAAGAGCCATTAAGCGCGTGATTGCCTTCTTCCTTGGGGAAGAAGACAGAGAGGCTGGGTAGCGTGACGCGTGAAGCGGGAAGGCCACAAGCCACCCCGGTCCGAGCTTGAAAACGCAGGGCAGGCAGACCAGCTTGGCAGCTTCTATCGGGACGCTCAACGAAGGACATCTCCACGCAGCGCTGAAGGAGCGATACGCTCAGCCCGGCGATCTCATGGAGGAGGTCGTCGATGGGTATGTCGTCGACATCCTGCGCGGCAAGCTGATCATCGAGATCCAGACGGCGAACTTCGCGCAGATCCGTAAGAAGATGCGCAAATTGGTGAAGCGGCATCGCGTCCGGCTGGTGCTGCCCGTGGCGCAAGACAAATGGATCGTGAAGCTACCAGATAAGAAACGTGGCAAAGCGGAGCGCAGGAAATCCCCAAAGCATGGATCGTTCGAGGACGTGTTCACAGAGTTGGTGAGCTTCCCCGACCTGATCACCCACAAGAACTTCGAAGTCGAAGTCGCTCTGACGCAGGAAGAGGAGATCCGCCGGTTCGACAGCCGACGGCGCCGCCGTCGCGGAAACTGGGTCACCTTCGAGCGCCGCCTCCTCGATGTCACCGCCCAACTGACGATACGGAGCGGCAGCGACCTAATCGGCCTCCTCCCGCCGGACTTGCCGGATGAGTTCCGCACGTCTGAACTCGCTGCTTCGTTCGGCCGGCCGCGCGCCATCGCTCAGCAGGCCGCCTACTGCCTGCGGAAGTGCGGCCTCATCAAGCAGGTCGGCAAGGAAGGGAACGCAATCGTCTATACGAAGGTGTAGGCCTGCACTAAGATGCAGGTCGGGCTACACAGCCGTGTAGCGGGGTGGGCCGGAAATCCGCTAGTATCCTCAGGTGATTCTTCGACAGCCGTTCGGCAGCACCGGCCATCAGAGCACGCGAACGATCTTCGGCGCCGCGGCGCTGGGGCGCGCGCAGGACGAGGACGCCGCGCCCGTACTAGAGCTGCTGCTTGAGCACGGCATTAACCACATCGACACCGCCGCCATGTACGGACGCTCAGAGCGGCGCGTCGGGACGTGGATGGACCGCCATCGCGACGACTTCTTTCTCGCCACGAAAACAGGCGAACGCACGTATCAGGCAGCGCGCGACCAGTTTCACCACTCGCTGGAGCGTCTGCGTGTCGACAGCGTAGACCTGCTCCAGTTGCATAACCTCGTCGACCCGGCGGAGTGGGAAACGGCCCTCGGCCCCGGCGGCGCCCTGGAGGCTGCCGTGGAGGCCCGCGAGCAGGGACTCGTGCGCTTCATTGGGGTGACAGGCCACGGCACGACCGTCGCGGCCATGCATTTGCGCAGCCTGGAGCGATTTCCCTTCGACTCCGTCCTGCTCCCCTACAACGTGCCGATGATGCAGAACGCCCAGTACGCGAGCGACTTCGAGGCGCTCTCGTCAGTGTGCACCGAACGCGGCGTAGCCGTGCAGACGATCAAGGGAATCACGCTGCGGCCTTGGGAAGAGCGCGAACACTCGCACGACACCTGGTACGAGCCGCTTTCCGACCAGGCCGATATCGACCTTGCCGTGTCCTGGGTACTGGGCCGGCCGAACGTGTTCCTCAACACGGCCGCCGACATGTCGCTGCTGCCGAGCGTGTTCGACGCGGCGTCACGCGCGAGCGATAGACCGAGCGACTCCGAGATGGAGGCGCTGGTCGAGCGCCGCTCTATGGCGCCCCTCTTCACATAGTGGCCTAGGCAGCTTCCCGCCGGGGGACGCTAAGCAGCTTCCCGCCGGGGGACGCTAGGCAGCTTCCCGCCGGGGGACGCTAGGCAGCTTCCCGCCGGAGGACGCTAAGCAGCTTCCCGCCGGGGCCGGATCACGGGCCGGCGTCGCTTCTGATCGTACATTTCGTCGTCAGCCAATTCGATGAGTGATGAAACAGCCTTCGCGTCGTCAGGATAGACGGCGATGCCAATGCTCGCCATCACCGGAATGCGCTTCCTACTACCCTCGTCGACCACTTCGGAGGTGTTGAGCGTCGCTACAACGTCGGCCTTGAATCGCTCCGCCCGTGCCGTGTCGGCGCCGGGAAGTGCCACAACGAACTCGTCGCCGCCGTAGCGGCCAACAATCGCGCGGTCGCGGAACAGTGCGTCCGAGATCGCCACCAGAGCGGCGTCGCCCATGGGGTGCCCGTACGTGTCGTTGATCGCCTTGAGCCCATCGAGGTCGACGATGAAGACCGCAAAGTGAGCTGCGCCTTCAGAGCGCTGGATGAGCTTCTGAAGCTCTTCGACGATGGCGCGATGGTTCAGTGCGCCGGTGAGCGGATCGAGCCTGGCGCGCTCTTGTTCCTCCCGCAGCGCGGTGTGCAGAGCCAGTTCAGAAGCCTTCCGGTCGGTGATGTCGTAGGAGAAGACGGCCAGCTTGGCGACACTGCCGTTGGGATCAAAGATCGGATAGATCGTGTTGTCCATCCACCGGCCCGATCGCTCATCCTCGAACCGCGCCGGCACGCCGGACTCGATGACTGTGTCGTTGCGCGCTTTGCGCTGCTCAGACAGCCCTGGCGGGAACAGGTCGAACACGTTGCGCCCAACCAGCTCAGCTCGTCTGTCGCCGACAGGCTTGCGCGACAGGCGGCGCAGCCGTTCGAAGGCTACTTCGTTGAGAGCGAGGATTGCTCCATCTAGATCGATGAGGAGCGCTGTTTCCGTCGTGGCATCCAGGAGAGCGCGCACTGTTTCCTGGCTCTCGCGCAGAGCTTCCGTAGTCTCTTGGTGGCGTTCGACCTCTCGTTCCAGCTCGTCTGTTGTCATCAAGCAGCCTTTCCGATCAGCTCGTCCAGTTTCGCCTTGTTCTGTGGATACTCAAACAGGCCGAACTCCCACTCCTGCTCCGTCTCCGCGGCAATGGCGGAGCGCAGGCGCTCCAGGACCGACCCTGCTCCCGAAACGTCAGTCTCGGGGAGCATGATGATCAGCGTTGGCCCATCGTCCAGCACTGCCACAACGTCGCAGCCTCTTGTGAGGCCGCTCGCGGACGAATCCAGCCAGCGGCTGGTCAGATCGCCGAAGTCTGGCGCCCCCGCGGGCGGCTGCAGCGTGAGGACGGCAAAGGGGTGTTCGTAGCGATCGCTGCGAACGATCTCGTCAGCAAGACGAGCCATAAACTCGTCCCCGCCCACGACGAGAGGTTGGCTTCCGCGAGTCGGTTGCTCCATGACAGAGTCTCCTCCCTTTAACTAGGACTCACTGGATGTTCGGCACTTAACGCCTGCGTGATAACCCGCCCTTTCCCCGCATCTCGGCAGACTTGAGTGTCGCGAACTTAACGAACATGAAACATTCGGATAACCTGCCCGTAACATGGCCGCGTCATGCTGATAGCAGCGGCTTCGCTGAAGCCTGCGACACCATCAATCACCTGACCCGAGGAGGTTCCGTTGTCACTAAAGTTCGCATCCGACTTGGTTGGGCTGTTCGCCTACCTGTTCGTCATGGGCGGTCTGCTACCATCTGAATCACCGGCTGGCCGCGACGAGTAACCGGCCAGCTCCAGTTCCGCTAGAAACGAGGCGATCCCGTGCCAGCATGGAGGTTCCTCACAAATCACGCGGTGGTGCTGCTCCACGTGGCGATCCATCCCAACAGCACGCTGCGCGACATCTCAGAGGCTGTCGGGCTGACGGAGCGGGCCGTCATCAGCATCGTCCGAGCGTTGGAAGACGACGGCATCGCGTCGCACGCCAAGACCGGACGCAGGAACGTCTACCGGATCGATCACTCCGCCGTCATCAGGCATCTTAGAGACCAGACCGAGCCGTTTACGCTCGAAGAGATCGCCATGCAGACGGCCATGCTCGCGAAACGGCTCGCTGAGGATGACGAATGACGCCGGCGCGGCGTTGGCCTGCCCCGCAGCCGCACTAAGCGCCTCCTCTGAGCCGCTACCGTCCTTCCTCGATAGGCAGCCTTCTCCCCTGATAGTCCCGGTATCGGCCTACCTGAACCCTGGGCTCAGCCAAGACCACCGTTAGGTGGGTCCTGACCGACCCTCAGCCACCCTCCCGTTGGAGTCGCTATCGCGGAAGAACGCGGAGCGTTCTTCAAGCTGAGCTTCGCTCAGCCCTGGGCGACCCTCAGCCAGGCTCCCGCTGTTCGTTCGGCAGGTAAAAGGAGGCCCCTCATGTGAGGGGCCTCCTTTAGTCTCGTTCCTAGCGTCCGGCTAGTCTTACGGGCAGTTCAGCGCGTCCTCGCCGATCAGGCCCGCCGTGAACTGCAGGATCAACGCCGCGTCCACACTCGTGAGCGCACCGTCGTCGTTCACGTCTCCGCTCGACTCGTTCGGCAGCGAACTGATGAGGCCTGCCTTGAGCTGTAGCACGAGGCTTGCGTCCACCGAGTTCGCCACGCCGTCCATGTTCACGTCGCCACAGACCTTCGGCGGCACCGGGGTGTCCGTCGCTGTCGGAGGTGCAACAGGCGTGTCTGTCGCGTCCGGCGTGTCCGTCGGTACAGGCGTGTCCGTCGGTACAGGCGTGTCTGTCGGGACAGGCGTGTCCGTCGCGCAGGAGCCCGTGCCGAGAATCAGGTGGTTCTCTGAGAACTCGGACGTGTTCTTCTGTTTGTCGGTCGCTGTCGCCGTCAGATACGCCTCATCCAGGTCGCACGGTAGCTCGACTGACCAGTCACCGTCATCATCCGCGGTGGTTGTCACCAGGTAGGTGCGGCCTTCGCCATACTGGTCACCTAGCGGGAGCTGGTCTGCCGGGTCGTCGTCCGCGATGAAGACCTCGACTTCGCAGAGCGCGCAGGCCGTGCCCACCAGCTTGTCTACGGACAGCGTCTGGATGGTCGGGAACGGTAGACAGTCGTTCGGCGACGGGTAGAGCGCCAGGCCGACGCAGCCGATGCCGGGGTCGCCATTACCGTCCGCGTCGATGTCACCTTCCAGCGAGATTCCCATCCCGATGTTGTCGTAGATGCTGTTCTGGCTGATCGTGTTCCGGTTCGCGGCCGTGTAGAAGACGAGACACTCTAGGTTGTCGTCTCCGCCGGTACACGGATCCGTCTGGTTAAGGTCTGTCTTGCCGGGGTCGAAATCGTTGGCAACCTCATCGTTGTCGCTGTCGATGATAATACCACGGTCAACAAACGGGTCATCGCCGTTCTTCCAGATCTCGTTCTCGACGATATTCAACCCGAACGAGCTGTGGACCGCGATGCCGTTGTCCCGGTTGTGGTGGATGTCGTTATTCGCGATGATGCTCTTTATGATTGAGCCACCATCCGGTCCATCTACCGAGTTTTGGCCTGGGAACTGGAACTGGCCACAGCAGATGTTGATTCCATTGAGTTCGCTGTTAAAGATCTGGTTTCTCTGGATGTTCAGGCTGTTCGAGGAGCTGAAGATTCCACACTGCGGCGGACATGCCGTGTCCGCGCCGGTTGAAATGAACGTCGTCCCGCCTGCCCAGGCGGCTACTCCGAAGTCGATTCCGTGGCCACCGTTTCCGCGGATGGCCGCGTTGTCGAGAATGGATACGTTGTTGAAGTTACAGCAGACCTGGCTGTCGATGCCGTCCGCGTTCCTGCCGATGATGTCGTCGTTGTTGGCGATCAGCAGTGACAGGTTGGTCGCCGGCAGCGGCTTGGCCTCGCAGCAAACCGCAAGGTTCGAGTTGATGCCGTCGCCGTCAGCGTCGCCACGGCCGATGATCTCTAGGTTGTTGGTGATTTGCGCGTCCAGCGCGTTGCGAGAGGCGCTCTCGCTGTGGCCGCCGGACTGCAGGTCTAGCTGGATGCCTTTTCCGTCGTTACCAGTAATGGTTCCGTTACCATCAATGATTGCCGTCAACAGGTTGTCGTCGGCGTCGCTGTCGTAGTCCGCGAACTCTTCCTTGTCGCCATCGTCGACGCCCGCAAAGCCCTTGACCTCTAGACCTGCGTCGCCGCCCTCGATGTTATCGTTCTCAATGATCTGAGCGTCGGCTATGTTGTCGTCGCCGTCATCACCCCACTGGCTGCCGGCTTCCACATGAGCCTTCACGCCCTTCTTGTCGAAAGCGCCGTCAATCTGGCCATTGCGGCTGATTTCGACAAGCGCATCGTTGTCATCGCCGTTGCCATTGATAGCACCGGCGTGGGCCTTCGCCGAGGCGCCGTCCTTGCCACCGCCGTCTATCCGCAGGTTGTCGTTGATTTTGATGGAGGCGATGTTCTCGTCGGAATCCTCATCGCCACAATCTTGGTTGCGGTCACCGGCGTCGTTGTGGACGTCAGCACCAGACTCTGTCTGACCTTCGATGCTGCCATTCAGGATGACCTCGGTGTTGGCTTCGTTATTCTGCCCACAGCCAACCTTGCTCTCTGAGTTCACGCCGCTCAGGAACCCGATCACGTCGTCGTTCTCGTTGATCTGGGTGTTGCTCGTGCTGAAGCTTCTCTTGCAGCAGATGTTCACCCACGTGAAGATGCCATCTCCCCGGTCGGCGTCAATCAGGCCGGTCCGGTTGATTTCGATTGTCACGTCGGTGCGTTCGCCTAGGAGGGCGTCAGCACCAGCGGCATCGACCCGTACCTGAGCGCCGTCTTCGTCGCCGTGGAGCTTGGCGTTGTCGTTCACAAAGATGTTGATCGCGCTGTCGCTCGCGTCGCAACTGCCGGAAGATTCGCAGTAGTCCACCTCGACCGCGTCGTCGCCGAGCGACGTAAGCGACAAGTTGTCGCTAACGCTGACGAACATCTTTCCGTTGAGGTCGCCGTCAATGTCAATGTCTACAGCATCAGCTTCGCCACCGGCCGGGGCATCGAAGTCCGCGATGATCCTGTTGTTGCTTACGTTGACCGTGTTGTCGGTCAGCTTCGTGCCGTTTGTATATAGATCGACGCCGACCCCGTCCGCCGTGATATTGTTGTTGTCGATCAGGATGTTGGTCAGGTTCGTCGTGTCGCTGATCTCGATCCCGTTGCCGCTGTCGTAATTGTCCGGA
>QIFC01000079.1 GCA_003228685.1 Chloroflexota bacterium | reverse complement strand
CTGCGGGTCTGGCACGGCGGACAGCTCGTGGCAGAACTGCCCCATATCGACAAGCAGCGGCTGCGCGATGCGCCGCTTAAAGCCGAACAGGCCGTAGAGGACATTCTACCTGCAACCCAACATCCATCACTCGTACCGATATCTAGGTGGCCGTCGTTGACCAGGCTGACGTCAGCGTGTACGCTCGCCACCTGATGAGACTCTGCCTTAGGTCTTCGTCAGCATCTCGCGCGCCCGGTCGGCGCGGTCGAGCACAAAGTAGGCCACCTCCGCCCACCGTTCGATCAGCTCTTCGACGGGGATATTCCAGCCTCGCTGCGCCTCAGTTCTGCGCTCATCGTTGAGGATCAGGTCGAGCGTCTGCGGCACAAGGCCCAGCCGTAGCGCGACCGCAGCCGTAAAACCGCGGTGAACATCGGCCGGGTCTCCGCTCCAGCCGGCGTCGCGGAGCCCCGCGATGTAGCCCTCCAGCACGGTCTCCTCCAGGGCGTCCGCGTCCTCCATCGCGACCGCCAGCCGCCGGAGCGTTGCGATCACGAGGTACGTGATGTCTGACGACACCGGCCCGATGCCAACCAGCTCCCAATCAATCGCCATGGTCTCCTGTGTACCATCCGCGCGTCTGCGCGAAAAGAGGTTTTCATCGTGCGAGTCGTTGTGGCAGAGCGTTGTTGGCATTTGTGCGACCGCTCCCTGGAACGCGTTGCGGTCGGCCCATTGCTGCTTGAGTCGCTCGACGATCGGTTGCGGATAGGCGCGCTTGACGTCCGGATGCCGCCACGTCTTCTCGTTGTCGAACATCGCTTCGATTGCCGCCCTGGCTCGACCGCCCATGGTGCCAGTGGTCCTCTTCAGCAGCCACTCGTGCTCTGGTAGCGGGCGCTGTTCCAAATGGGCGCCGCCCATCTGGCCCAGGTGCCGCGCGGCCAGGCCGTAGCGCTCGATTGGCCAGCCGTCCTCGTATTCGTCGACCAAGTCCTCCAGCCAGAAGAAAAACGTGCCGTCCTCGGTCTCGCTGACGCTATAGCAACGCACGGCCGTCAGGCCGGGCAGGTCGTCGAGGATGCCCGACCTGAACGCGAGCGCCTCTCGATTCCAGAATCCGGGATGGGCCGGATTGTCTGAGGCCGTGGGATGACGGCGAGCGACCTTCAGAACTGCCGACCATGGCTTGACGTCGCCGCCCGCGTTGGCTGTGCCCTGGAACCGGAACAGCCCGCGAAATCCAGGCAATCCGCTCACGACATCAAGCTGCTGGGCCTCCCACTCCATGACTTCGGCCCGGTCGTCGTCCAAGGCCTGTCGGACGATGGGTCCCAGCGCGGCAGCGTCGACCGCGTTGGCGATCTCGCCTACGCTCGCCATGCCGTTATCCTTCGCGAAACCAGCCGGCCTGGCCCGGCATCTCTTCGATGCCCACGGCCATCGACGTGATGTTGGACGCGCCTCGATCTTCGAGCTGGCCGCGGATGCGCTCGGCGAACCACTTCGCGAGCTGTTCCGCCGTGCTGTTTTCGATCGGCAACGCGATAACGTCCGCTTTTGGGAAGACCCAACCTTTGTCTTCGTAACGGATCTTCCAGTTCGTCTTGCCCTCGTCGATCTCCAGCACGTTGCTGTCACGCTGGAGCAGGAACTTGTGGTCCAGCTCCTTGCACAACGCGCGCGTCATCGCCTTCAATGCGCCGAAGTCGAATACCCAGCCCACGTCCGTCAGCTCGCCCTCGACCTCGATAATCACGTTGTAGTTGTGGCCGTGCAGCGGCTCGCAGCTATCTTCAAACGTTGCGAAGTGGGCGACCGCGAAGCGCAACGTATTCCGTTCGATGATGACCTTGTATGGCATCGCTACCCTCCTGATCCTGTTACAGTCTCCCCGTCCTCGGCCTCGACGCGCAAGTTCTGTTCGCTCAAGTACCAGATACCGGTCGCGAGTATCAGTGTGAGGACCACAAAGGCGCTGAGCACCAGGAACACGGAATCGGTCCCCCAGCGGTCAGCGAAGAAGCCCGAGAAGCTCGCCGCAATGGACCCAATGCCGAAGGCAGCGAAGAAGGAGACGCCGTAGCTCCGCCCCAGCGCCCGCGGCGGGGAGTAGTCGGCGATCAGGCCCGCGTAGATCGGCTGGCTGCTGAAGTTCGCGAACACGAACAGCGATGCGAACAGGACCACCCAGAGCCCGCTGGTAAGCCCGACTAGCAGCAGCGTTGGCAGCAGCGCGAGCGTAAACGGCACAGCCATCCGCTCCAGCCGGAAGCGCTCTGACATCGCGCCGCCGAAGAGCTGTCCCACAGCGCCCGCCAGCAGCGCAAGCGTCGTCAGCGAACTGGCGAGCCACACCTCGTCCAGGCCGAACCACGAGATGTGCAGTGTCTCTTCGATGTGCAATGGCAGGAATGTCAGACTGCCTCGATAGACGAAGCCGTTGAGGACGAACACGCCGTAGACCAACAGCAGCGGCAGCATCGTTCGGAAGCGACTGCGCGTGCTCGATGAGTTCGCCGTATTGGGTCGCGGTGCCTGCGGCTCGGGCGTTGCTCGCGGGCTGTCGTGCCTGATCGTGATGAATCGCAGCGATGCCGCTGCCAGCAGGCAGAGCAGTGCGATCAGTACGTACGCCCAGCGCCAGCCGAATGCCTCCGCCATCCCGATCGCGATCAGGGGCGCCGCGGCGATTCCCAGGTTGCCAGCTAGGCCGTGCCATCCCAATGCCAGACCTCGCTGGGACATAGCCTGCGCAATGAAAGAGATACCGGCCGGGTGGTAGAGGCCGATGCTGAGCCCCAGCAGTCCAAGAAAGAGGCCGAGCAGCACGGTGTTCGGAGACGTAGCGACCAGCAGCGCCGCGAGCGCCGCCAGTGTGAATGCGACCGTCAGCACCCGCTGCGTACCGAGCCGGTCGACGAGGATGCCTGAGGGCAGCGCGCTGAAGCCGAACGTGAACGCGAACGCGTTCGCGACGATGCCCAGCATGAACAGCCCCGCGCCGAACTCGTCATCGATGCGCGAGAGCAGCGCGGCGTAGCTGAATTCCACAGTGTGGATCAGCCCGTGCAGCACCGAGATGTGCGCGACGGTGCTCGCTTGTCTCGTTCGCAACTAGACGCCTCCGGCTAGGTTGGAATTTCGATTGACTATCGCGTGAGACGCAGGCGGTGTCAACTTGCTCGTTGCTGTACTTCCCTGTGCTAGAATGGAGCCCCAATCCGCTGGCATCTGGAGATGCCCGGTGGCGCCACCCCACGACTCAGGAGCGCAATTGATCCTCTCAGATCGCGACATTCGCAACGCACTGGAAGCTGGCAAGATCAAGATCAAGCCCAGCGATGGGCTGGAGAACCGCATCGGGCCGGATGGCATCGATATGCGGCTCGGCACAACGTTCCTCGTATTCGAGCGCAACAAGCAGGCGTTTATCGACATGCGCGAGCCCAGCACGGCGAAAGGAATGACGCGACAGATAGATATTGAGCAAGGCGAACCCTTCATTATCCATCCCAATGAATTGGTTCTCGCCACAACACTGGAGCGGCTGACGATCGGCAACGATCTGCTCGGCCGTCTCGAAGGGCGCAGTAGTCTCGGCCGGCTCGGCATTATCGTGCACAGCACAGCGAGCATCTTCCATCCAGGCTGGGATGGCACCGCCACCATGGAACTGGGCAACCTGGGCGTGATGCCGGTCGCCCTTTATCCTCGCATGCGCATCTGCATGTTTACGTTCGAGCGCATGTCATCGCCGGTCGAGAACCCGTACGGTTCGAAGACCAATAAGTACCAGGGCCAGACCGGACCGTTGCCGAGCCACTTGTGGGATGAACTCGACGAGGAACTGCGTGAAGAGGAGCTTCGCAAGGGCAGGCAGGCGGGTCTGTTCGTAAAGGACGAGGGCCCGTGAGCGCGCGCGGTTCTAATGATCCGGGAGAGTTCATGTTGCGGGCGCTGGAACTGGCCCGCGAGGTCCAGGGCCGCACCAGTCCGAATCCTTCGGTTGGCGCCGTGCTCGTGAAGGACCGGCGCATCGTGGGTGAGGGCGCAACGGAACGCCCTGGCGACCGGCACGCCGAGATCGTTGCGCTCCAGGCCGCGGGCCCTGACGCAAAGGGCGCGGCGCTCTACGTGACGCTGGAGCCGTGCTGCCATGAAGGCCGCACGGCCCCGTGCACGGATGCCATTATCGCGGCGGGCGTCTCAGCCGTTCATTTCTCGCATGAGGACCCGGACCTGAACGTCTCCGGCCATGGCTGCGATCAACTCGAAAACGCGGGCATTGCGCTCTCCCACGGCGAGGGCGAGGCCGAGGCGCGACGCATCAACGAAGGCTTTCTGATGCACCGCACGCAGGGCCGGCCGTTCGTGATCGCGAAATTCGCCGCCAGTCTGGACGGCAAGATCGCCGCGACAAGCGGCGATTCGCGCTGGGTCAGCGGCCCCGGCACCCGAGGCTGGGCCCACGACCTGCGTACACGCATCGATGCGATCGCCGTGGGCGTCAGCACGGTCGTGATCGACAATCCACAGCTCACGGCACGTCCAAACGACGAGCTGTCGGATCACCAACCGCTGCGCGTCGTCGTTGACTCGCGCGGACGCACTCCCAGAGATGCCGGGGTGCTCTCGTGCGACGCACCGACATTGATCGCGACGACCAGCGCGTCGCCGGAGGCGTGGCGCGATGAGATGACGCAGGCTGGCGCTCGCGTCGAAGTCCTCCCGGACGATGGCGCGGGGCGCGTGAGCCTACCCGCGCTGATGACGACGCTCGCTCGGTCTGATGTGCTCACGCTGCTGGTCGAGGGTGGCGGCGTGCTGCACGGTTCGTTCTTCGACGAAAAGCTCGTTGACAAGGTAGACGCGGTCGTCGCGCCGATGATCATCGGCGGTGACGCGCCGTCTGCCGTCGTTGGCAGTGGCGCAGAGCGCATGGCGGATGCCTTACGATTACATGAGGTAACTGTCGAGCAGCTCGGTCATGATCTGCTCGTCATGGGATATACATCCGCACGGGCGTCAGCAGTGTAAGGAGACCGTGATGCCATTCTTCTTCAGCATAGTTCCCGAATACAAGAGGCTGGTGCACTTCCGCTTCGGCCGTTTGGTGGGCGCCAAGGGGCCCGGCTTTATCTTTCCCTTGTTCCCCATCATCGACCAGATAGTCAGCGTCGACATGCGTGAGGATGTCCTCGACGTGGAGCCGCAGACGTGCATCACAAAAGACAATGCGCCCGTTTCTGTCGACATGCTGGTCTACTTGAAGGTTGTGGCCCCGATCGATTCGGTGATCCAGGTTGAGAACTACATGTGGGCCGCGCGTGGCATGGCGGTCACCACCCTCCGCGCCGTCGTCGGCGATATCTCCCTCGACGACGTGCTTGCCAAGCGTGATGAGATCAACAAGACGATGCAGGTGAAGCTGGACGAAGTCACCGATCGCTGGGGCGTAAAGGTGATGGCCGTCGAGATCAAGGAGATCACGCCCCCGCGGGACATCCAGGAAGCCATGAGCCGCCAGATGTCCGCAGAGCGCAACCGGCGCGCGGCTGTTCTAGACGCTGATGGCCAAGCCGAAGCGGCCGTTAAGGTGGCGGAGGGAAACAAGGATGCGGCCATCCTGAGCGCGGAGGGCGAGAAGCGTTCAGCCATCCTTCGCGCTGAAGGCCAGCGAGAGGCAGCTCTCCTGGAAGCTGAGGGATTGGCCAACGCATTGGCGAGGATCCACGAGGTTGGTGAGGGGCTCGACGCGAACACGATGGGCATCCAGTACCTCGAGATGATGCGCGCTCTCGCCAGCAGCGACTCGAGCAAGTGGATCATCCCAAGCGAGTTGACGCAGTTCGTCTCCTCGTTCACGAACAAGGCGATCGACGGGCAGGGCCAATCCTAGGATGTTCACCGGCATCATCGAAGAGCTGGGCACGATTCGCGAGGTGGAAGAGGGCAAGCTCGTCATCGACGCGAAGCTCGTGCGCGGCACGAACCTCGGTGATAGCATCGCCATCAACGGCGTCGATCTCACCGTCGCCTTCCAGGACGAAGGGGGCTTCTCCGCGCACGTGATGCCGGAGACGTACCGGCGCACGAATCTGGGCGACCTGAAGGCAGGCGACCTCGTGAACCTGGAGCGTTCGCTTACGCTGGCGGACCGGCTCAGCGGGCATCTGGTGCGCGGCGTTGTCGAAGCGACGGGAACCCTGGAGTCGTTCACTCCAGATGAGGGAGCGATCATCGCGCGCTACAGAGCGCCGCATGAGATCCTGCGCTACGTAGTCGTCAAAGGGCCGATCACCATTGATGGGGCCAGTCTGACTGTTATCGAGAAGACTGAAGACAGTCTGGCTGTGTCACTCGTCGAATATACGCAGGAACACACGAACCACACTCGAAAAGCTCCTGGCGATCGGATAAACTTAGAGTCCGACATTATTGCTCGCTATGTCGAGCAGCTCCTTGAGGACCGGCAGGGCCTGGAGTAGGAGCATGGCAACCCCCGCTTCGCATGGAGGTTGCTTGGAGGGGGAATATGGCTAAGAGAACGAAGAAACCTGCTTCCGGCCTGGCGACCATAGAAGAAGCGATCGAGGAGTATCGCCAGGGCCGCTTCGTCATCATCATCGACCATGAGGATCGTGAGAACGAAGGCGACCTGACGCTACCCTCGCAGTTTGTCGATGCCGAGGCCATCAACTTCATGGCGAAGTTCGGCCGCGGGCTGATCTGCATGCCCATGACGGAAGACCGCGTGGACAAGCTTGGCATTCCGATGATGGTCGGCCGCAACGACTCGCACTTCGGCACGCCGTTCACCGTCACTGTCGAGGCGCGCTCCGGCGTGAGCACGGGCATCTCTGCCGCGGACCGCGCTCGTACAGTGCAAGTACTAATCGATCCCAAGACGCGGCCCGAAGACCTCGTCATGCCAGGGCACATGTTCCCGCTGCGAGCGCGACCAGGCGGCGTGCTCGTCCGCGCCGGCCAGACGGAGGCCGTCGTCGACCTCTGCCGGTTGGCCGGCCTCAACCCAGCTGGCGTCTGCTGCGAGATGATGAAAGCTGACGGATCCATGTCGCGGCTTCCCGACTTGAAGCGCTTTGGCACGCGCCACAAGATGAAGATCATCAGCGTCGATCAGCTGATCGCCTATCGCAAACAAAAGGAGCGGTTGATCGAGCGGTCGGAGGAAACCGTCCTCCCTACGCAGTACGGCGAATGGAAGGCGATTGCCTACAAGAGCTCAATCGATGCCGATGAGCACATCGCGCTCTTCATGGGCGACGTGGCTGACTCGGGACCGGTGCTCGTTCGCGTGCACAGCCAGTGCCTAACGAGCGACGTCTTCGGCAGCCTGCGCTGCGATTGCGGCGAGCAGTTGGAGATGGCCATGAGCATGATCGCCAAAGAGGGGAGAGGCGTCATCATCTACATGCGGCAGGAAGGGCGTGGCATCGGCCTGCACAACAAGCTCCGCGCATACGCGCTTCAGGACGAAGGCCTGGACACCGTTGAGGCGAATCACGCGCTCGGATTTGCGGCTGACCGCCGCGATTACGGGATTGGCATGCAGATCCTCGTAGACCTCGGCGTCACCGATATCCGCATCCTTACCAACAACCCAAGCAAGCGCGCCGGCCTGGAGGGCTACGGCCTCAACTTGGTCGAGCGGGTGCCGATCGAGGTCAAACCGAACGCGCATAACGTTCGCTACCTGGAAACGAAGCGCACCAAGCTCGGCCACCAGCTCGAACCGCACCAGGAAGGAAGCCTCTAGTCGGCGCCATGGGCTCCACGTATCAGGGCAGCCTGGACGGAGCCGGGATTCGCATCGCCATCGCGGTCGGTCGCTTTAACGAGACGGTCACGTCGCGACTGCTTGCGGGTGCACGTAGCGCACTTAAACGGCATGGCGTCAAGGATGACAGTGTGGTCGTCGCCTGGGCGCCGGGCGCGTTCGAGTTGCCGCTTGTCGCCAGGGCGTTCGCGGAGGCAGGCAGCTACGACGCTGTCGTCTGCCTGGGCGCCGTAATCCGTGGCGAAACGCCCCACTTCGACTTCGTCGCAGGGGAGGCGGCCCGTGGCATCGGCCAAGTTGCTGCGGACACCGGTGTCCCCGTGATCTTCGGCGTGATCACGCCGAATACGCTCGAGCAGGCCCTCGATAGAGCCGGCGGTAAGGCCGATAAAGGCTACGATGCCGTGGTGAGCGCCATCGAAATGGCCAATCTGATGCGTCAGATACGCCCAGAGTGAAGGATCGTACAAAGTTGCCTTTAGCCCCGCCGGTGGTATGCTGAATCGTAGAGCGTCCGCGCTTTCCTACGAGCACTGAGGAGGCCCCGCACATGACCCGAGCAGCAGAGCGCCCATCGACCATGAGACCTGACCGAGAGGAACCAGAACAGAACCAGGACGAGATCTGGCAGGAGCAAGTTGAGGGCGAGACGCCCGATAGCTCGACGACGCAAGCGCTGAACCTGGCGCATCGCGTCACCGAGAAGTTCCCTGAGCTTATTTCGCGCTACAAGAGCTATGCTGGCCCGGCGGCGATCGTCTCCAGCGCCCTGATGGCCCTCGCCGGCGTTGCCGTGGCCCGCCGGCTGCGCCGAGGTCAGAATCCAGAGGAGATCCTCGACCAGATCACTTCAGAAGAGATCGAGCAAGCGGCAGGCGTCAGCAGCCGGCGGAGTCGGGTCTGGCGGATGGTGAAGCGCATCGGGCACCGCCGGTACGGCTCCGACGATGCATCGCCGGTCGATACCTCGTCTGACGACTAGCCGTCCTCCCTAACAATCGCCTGTGGAGTACGAACGTGAATCCCGGCTGCTGGCCTTCGGCATTCGCGTCGGCATCAATGCCGCAGCGCTCTGGCTTGCCGCCGAATGGGTGCGCGGCTTCGAGATCGATGGCTGGCAATCGCTAGTTGCAGCCGCGGCCATCTTCGCCCTCGTTAATGCGTTTATCAAGCCGCTGGCAGACCTTATTGGCTTGCCCGTTACCTGCCTGACGCTCGGGCTGTTTCACCTCGTGATCAACGCGGGAATGCTTGCGTTCACGGTCTGGCTCACCGGCCAGTTCGAGTTTGACCTGGAGCTAGATGGCTTTATCGCCGCATTTCTTGCCGCCATGCTAATCAGCTTCGTCAGCACACTCCTGAGCGCCTTCATCGGGCGGCCTGTGCGCTGGGCGCTCAGATAGCGCCCGCTGCTTGACAGGATCGCCGCCCCGAATCTACAATTAGCACACACATTCTGCCCGATGGGCAGCCACAGGCTTCCCAGGTGGAGAGAGTTTGCTTACCGCCGGCAGGGAGGTGGTCCTGTGCCTGACATACGAACCATCATGCACGTCGACCTCGACGCCTTCTATGTGGCCGTCGAGCAGGTTCGCGATCCCAGCCTGATCGGCAAGCCGGTGATCGTGGGTGGTGACCCCAATGGTAGAGGCGTCGCCGCAACGGCATCATACGAGGCCCGCGTGTTCGGCATACACTCGGCGATGCCGCTCAGCACAGCGAAGCGTCTCTGTCCGCACGCGATCTTCCTCCGCGGCGACTATCGGGAGTACGGCAGGGTCTCGAAGGAGTTCCACGCGATCTTGCGAGACTACACGCCGCTCGCTCAGTCGATGGGGCTCGACGAGGCGTATCTCGATGTCACCGGCTGCGAGCCGGTTATCCAGGCGCTCTCCGGTGCGGCCGACGCCGACGTGGCGTCGCCCGAAAAGCTCGGTCGCGCCGCGGGAGAGTCGATTCGCAGGCGCGTGCGTGACGAGCTGAAGATCGCGGCGTCCGTTGGCGTCGCCTCTGGACGCCTGGTGGCGAAGATCGCGTCTGATGCGGCGAAGCCGGACGGCCTGCTTGTGGTGCCGTTCGGTGCGGAGGCCGAGTTCTTGGCGCCGAGGCGCGTCCGCGACCTGCCGGGACTCGGTGCCAAGGCGGAGGCCGAGTTGTCGCGGCAAGGAGTTCGCACGTTGGGCCAGCTTGCGTCGGTGCCGGAAACTCACCTCAAGAGCCTCTTTGGAAAGTGGGGTGCGTCGCTGGCGGAACGGGCACGTGGTATCGACCTGACCGAGGTTGCTGGTGGCCGGGGGGCCGCCAAGTCCGTCAGCCGCGAAGGCACCTACGCCAAGGACATTGCCGACAGGCAAGTGTTGCTCGCGACGATGCGCGGGTTCGCTGAGAGCATCGGCGCTGAACTCAGGCGAGCGCAACGACGCGCTCGCTGCGTCACGCTCAAGCTGCGCTACAACGACTTCTCGACCATCACGCGCAGCCACACGCTGGATCACGCGACGTTCGGCGACGACGTGCTTTTCGAGCAAGGCGCAGGGCTCCTGCACGATGCGCTCGCCAAGGATGGACGTTCCGTCAGGCTGATTGGGCTTGGCACGTCGAACTTCACGGAGGACTCCGTGCAGCTTGACCTCTTCGATTCCAGTGGGCAGTCAGAGGAGGAGTTGCACCACAACATTGACCGCCTCCGCAAGAAGTACGGGCGTCGCGTTCTTGAGACGGGCCTGACGTTCTTCGACGCGAACTCGAGTTCGGATGACTACGATCCGGAACGCCGCACAGGGCTCTCGTCCCAGATTGGCCTCGGGAACGATGAACAGAACGGCTAGCAAGCTCCGTGGCCCTGCTACATTTGTGGAGGAGCCCCCGGACATGGCCCTGGAGGTACCTCATGAGCGTAATCGTTGATCTCTCTTGGCAGGCGCATCCCGACACGGTCGCGAGGTCTGGATGACGGACATCGCCGCGGCCGTGCAGGAGAGCGTCAAGGGGTTGTTCCCTGCACTCCTCGGTATTCAGTTCTTGAAAGCCGAACCTGAGTGCGTGAGGGCGGAGCTTACCGTGCGAACGGAGCTTTGTACCGTCCCAGGCATCATGCACGGCGGCGCGATTATGGGATTTGCGGACACGCTTGGCGCCGTCGCGACCGCTTTGAATCTGTCGCAAGGGGCCGCCACCACGACGATTGAGTCGAAGACGAACTTCTTCGCTCCTGCTCGCTCTGGCGCGAAGATCGTTGGCGATTGCACGCCACTTCACCGGGGCAAGACCACAATGGTGTGGCAGACGCGCGTTACGGTCGACGGCAAGCTGGTAGCGCTCGTCACGCAGACGCAGATGGTGCTAGAACCGCGCGCCTAGCTCCCCGCGAGCGCCAGGACGACAGCAGGCGGGTGATAGACTGCACACCATGGGAGCGATCGCGGATGATTCGTCTTCTCATCAGGCCGATCTAGCGCGCCGCGTGCGGCGGCTGGAGATCCGGGCTAAGCGGCTGGTGGCCGAGCGCCTGATCGGCCACTATGGCAGCGTCTTTCGCGGGCGCGGGCTCGAATTCTCCGAGGTGCGCGAGTACCAGCCAGGAGACAATGTCCGGATCATCGATTGGAACGTGACCGCTCGAATGGGAACGCCCTTCGTCAAGAAGTTCGTCGAGGAGCGGGAGTTGACGGTTCTCATCGTCACGGACCTCAGCGCGTCGCAAGAATTCGGTACGGCGGCGCTGACGAAGATGGAGCTTGCCACTGAAATGAGCGCGTTACTCGCCTTCGCGGCCGTCGCGAGCAACGATCTCGTCGGGCTACTGACCTTCACCGACCGCGTCGAAACGTTCGTCCCGCCCGCGAAGGGTTCGCGGCATGCGTTGCGATTGATTCGCAAGTTGCTGAGCGCGCGGCCTGCGGGACGCGGCACGGACATTGGCGCAGCGCTCAATTACGTCCAACGCGCGCTGCCGCGCCGGGCGATTGTGTTCCTCATCTCCGATTTCTTGGACAACGGCTTCGAGGCCACGCTTCGCTCGGCAGCGCGTCGCCACGACGTCATCGCGCTAGCGGTGGGCGATCCGCGTGAAGGTGCGCTCGCGGACATCGGCCTCGTCGAGATCGAGGAAGCCGAGACAGGCGAACGCGCTTGGCTCGATACCGGAGACGAGCGCGTTCGGCGGGGCTTCGATGAGCAAGCGATGACCACCGTGTCGGAACGCGGCCACGTCCTCAAGTCGCTGGGTGTGGACGTGGTGTCTCTGGCAACGGACCGAGATTACATCGCGCCGTTGATGGCCTACCTGCAGGCCCGCGCGCGGAGGCGCTAGCGTGCGCTGGCTGCTGGGTATCGCCGCAGTGACTGCCGCGCTCGGCGTTGTGAGCGCAGGGGCGCAGGCTGCCATCACCGCTGACGTGATACTGGAGCCGCGCGGCGTCACGGTCGGCGACCGGATCACGCTCACCATAACGGTTGAACACAGCGAAGATATTCTTGTATCAGCGCCAGACGATCGCGAGGCTTTTAAGCCGCTGGACCTGATCGAGGTGCTGCCGCCGGAGACGCGCGACATCGGCAGCGGTCGAATGGAGTCCGTGTTTTCGTTCGAGCTGGCCGCGTTCAGCATCGGCGAATTCAAGCTCGAGCCGATCGCCATCACGAGTGACGGCCTGGAGGTGCTTCATGTCCTGCCGGAGGCGGTCCTTGTTGAGAGCGTTGTGCCGCCCGATGCGGCGCCCGATGCGGAGCCCGATGCGGCGGTGCAACTGCGAGGTCTGAAGGCGCCGTTGGAAGCCGGCACTGGCCCGCCGAAGTGGATCTGGGCCGCGTTGTTGATGGCCGGCTTCGCTGCTGTATCGGTGTTCACGATGGGGCTCGCGCGGGTTTCAACGTTGCGTCAGCCGCCTGCTTCGAAGCCGGCGCCGAGCCCGCCGGGACCGCCACCCGACGATACAGCACTGGAAGAGTTCGACCAGATCGCTGAGGCTCGTCTCCTCGATCGGGGAGAGCTGTCTGAGTATTACCGCCGCATTGGTGAGATCCTGCGCGGTTATCTCACGCGTCGCTTCGACGTTCCGGCGAGCGCGCTGACGCCCCGCGAGTTGGAAGCGCGACTCGAGGCTACCTCAATGAGCAAACTGGCAGCCCGGCAGGCCGTCGCCACGCTCGAGCAGTGCCACTCTGTGCAGTTTGCGGGCTATGAACCTGCTCGCGAGCGTGCGGAGGCCGATTTAAGCGCCGCGCTGGAGGTCGTCAGGCTGACGTCGGGGTCGGCGAGTGAAGAGGAAGCGGAGGGATGAACCTGCAATTCGACTGGCCACTCGCCTTGTTGCTGCTCGCAGGGATCCCATTCCTGGCGCTGTGGCAGTTGCGTGGCCGTCAGACCCGTCCGGTCCTCCTCATGAGCAGCCTGGCCGGTGCTCGAGCTGCCGCGCCCACGTGGCGCGTCCGGCTACGCTGGCTGCCCGCCGTGCTCAGACTGGCTGCCGTAGCGCTGCTCATCGTGGCCGTCGCCAGGCCACAGAGTGGCCGAGCGGAAACGCTGCTCCCGCAAGAGGGCATCGACATCGTGCTCGTCCTCGATACGTCGACCAGCATGCGTCAGCCTGTCGTGGACGGCGACTCGCGCCTGGAGATCGCTCAGCGCGTGCTCCGGTCGTTCGTTGCTGAGCGCGAGACAGACCGGCTTGGCCTCGTCGCCTTTCGGTCGCGTAGTTTCGTTTTGAGCCCGCTCACTGTTGACTACAGCGCGTTCCAGAGCTTGGTTGACAGCGCGGACGACTTTGAGCTGCCGAATGGCACGGCGATCGGGCTTGCCCTGGCCGACGCGATGCGACTCAAAGGCGGAGAGCCGGACCGTTATCCTGCTCAGCGATGGCGAGAACAACCGGCCCGAGGTCGAGCCGGACGAAGCCGCCCGCATTGCGCAGGCCCTCGGCATTCGCATCTACACCATTGGAGTCACCGATGCGTCTGGCGAGAGCCCGTTCACGCCGTTCCGAGTAAACGAAACGGCACTCCGAACGATCGCCGACGTGACCGGCGGACGCTACTTCCCTGCGGCGCCTGAGACGCTTGGGGACGTCTACGATGAGATCGACTCGCTCGAGCGCTCGCGCGTGGGGCCGGAGCGCTTCGCCGCGGTCGATGAGCTGGCGCCCTACGTCCTCGGGTTGGCGCTCGCACTGCTGGCTTTCGAAGTGCTGTTGACCACGTTTGCGGTACGACGGATGCCATAATGAGCTTCGAGTCGCCCGGCTACCTTGCGCTTGTCGTACTAGCACCCGTTGTCGCGCTTGCGCTGCTGGCGCTGATGCGCTGGCGTCGCGACGCGGCGGCCCGATTCGCTCCGGCCCGGCCCGCAAGGGACCTAGGCGCGCCACCGAACCCTATCCGAATGCTGAAGGCGGCACTAATCGTCCTAGCGGTGCTGCTCTTGGCGATCTCGCTCGCCCGGCCGAGCATCGGCGAGGAGCATGCCGTGGTCGAGCAGGAGGGCGCGGACGTCGTTGTCGTGCTGGACGTCTCGCGCAGCATGCTGGCCGAAGACGTCACGCCGACCCGTCTGGCCCGCGCCGTGGAGCAGACGTCGCTGCTCGTCGAGCGTCTTCGCGGACATCGGGTTGGGCTTGTAATCTTCGCGGGCACGGCGCTCGTGCGCTCGCCACTAACGACTGATACCACGCCGCTGCTGGCGGTCGTCGCGGCCGCCGCGGAGGATCAAGCGCTCGTGGAGCCAGGCTCCGACATCGGCGATGCCGTGCGTACCGCGATGCGTGTGTTACAAGGCAGCGACGCGGAAAGCCGCGTGATCGTGCTGGCTTCCGACGGTGAGGACCACGAAGGGGACGCCATGGCCGCCGCCAACGCTGCGGCGGGGCAGGGCATTCTGCTATACACATCGGGCTTCGGCACGCTGGCCGGCACGGCGGTACCTGACGAGGAGCCGATCGATGGCGTACCGGTCGTCACGCGGATCAACGAAAACCTGCTTCGTCGCATGGCGGTCGCTTCGCCCGCGGGACGCTATGTCGCGGGTGATCAGCTCGCGGAGCAGGCTACCGAGATCAATTCGCTGCAGCGCTCCTCCCTTGCTGAGGAGCGCCAAGTGCTGCCAATCGAACGCTTCCAGTGGTTCGCGCTTGTGGCGCTTGCGCTGCTCGTCGTCGAACTGCTCATGCCGGAGCGCGGCTGGCCTCTGCGCCTGCCCCGGCGCTGGCGTCTGCACTTGCCCAGACCCGGCCCACAGCTTGTGAGCAGTGTGGTCCTCTTCAGCCTCGTGTTGGTTGCGGGCGCAGCATGTAGCTCGGCGGCCGCGGACCTCATCGCAGATGGAACAGATGCGTATGAGCGCGGCGATTACGCGGAGGCGTTGGAGGCGTTTCGCCGCGCGGCCGCGGACGACCCCGCCCGGCCGGAGCCGCACTACAACGCGGGCATCGCGCTCCATCAGTTGGAGGAGTACGAACTGGCCGTTTCGCAGACCGTGCGGTCCTTCCCGATTGACGATCCGAGAGATGCTGCGCATGCGTACTACAACCTCGGCAGCCACTACGTGCTGCTCGGCCAACTCGACGACGCGTTCAGCGCGTTTCGCCAGTCCTTGCTGCTCGACCCCAACGATCGGGACGCGAAGTACAACTTGGAGCTGGTGCGGCAGCTCATGATCGAGCAGGCGACGGCGGCGGGGTCTCCTGGAGACGAACAGACGGATGCCGACGGCGATCCCGAAGAGCCCGGCGGTGAGACGAGCGCGGGCGTGGAAGCCCAACAGAGCGCGCTGCGTCAGGAGTTACGGGCCGCGTTGGGTGGGGCGGAGGATGAGTTGACGATCGCGGAGGCGCTCAAGGCGCTGGAGTTGGCGCAGGAGCTGAACTCCACGCTGCCGCTGGCCGGCCAACTCGGACGGCGCGGTTCGCCGGACAGCCCGGACTACTGATCTGGGCCCGGCCTAGTAGTGTATTCCTTCGGCCGCGAGTAGTCGCTTCTTGAGATGGATGTCGCCTCCAAATCCGCCGATGCCGTTGGAGGCCACGACTCGATGGCACGGGATCAGTAGCGGGATCGGGTTTGAGCCCACCGCTTGCCCGACGGCCCTCGCCGCACCGGGATAGCCGACGTCTGCTGCCAGCTTTCCGTAGGTGACCGTCTCGCCTTTGGGAATTCGACTCACGCCTTCCCAAACCGCGCGTTGGAACTGGGTGCCGACGCCGATCTGAACGTTGCCGTCCAGCCTGATGTCTTCGCCCGCAACGGCGCGCAGCACCATGCTCACGAACGGCGAGGCCTCCTCCTCGCTCGCCGGCTGATCAGCGCCCCAGTCTGCGATCGCGAACTCGGCAAGCTCTCGTGTGGTGGGCAGGGCGGCCGCGCACACCTTCCCATCCTCGATGCCGATCGCGGCCCAGCCTAGGTCCGTTTCGATCAGTGCGTGCTTCATAGAGAGTCCCTTCCGATTCGATCGCCTTTCGAGGAACGTAGCATAGAGCGGCGGTGCCGGCCGTCAAACTATCGTAGCCGGAGGAGCTTTCGCAGGAGTCCATTGCGCACGCGTTCCCAGGCCTCGTCTCGCCGGGTGTCGGTCGCGCCGCCGGACTTCTGGCCGAAGCGCTGCCTGACGTAGTCGTCGGCGAGCAACTCTACGTCAGGCAGCCCGCGTACACGCTCTCGTAACGAGCTGGCGTATTCGCGCGGCGTCTGGGCCGGATCAGGCGCGTTGCCAGACCAAGACGCGAGCCGCACGGTCTGCTCCCAACGACGGGCGGCGACCGGCGCATCTCCGAGGCCGCGAATCCACAGGTAGCGCCCCCAGCCAGCGCCGAACGAAGCCATAGCCGCGATTCCCGCCGCAATGCCGGCGAAAACCCAGAGGTTGCGGTTGCTGGACGAGTCGCCGCCGAGAGGCAGCGCGCCAGCGTCGCCGTCCGCGCCTAATTGGCCCGGGAGGTTCTCCAGGCCCAGCGACCCAACAGCGTCGTTCGCTTCTTCTTCGTCGCCAATTGTGACGGCAACGGGCTCGGTGCGCTGGATGCGCGGTTGGCTGGGCGTTGGGTTGAATTCGATCCAGCCGTAGCCTGGGAAGTAGACCTCTGGCCAGGCGAATGCGCTCTGCTCGGTCACTCGGTAGCGATTCGATCCGGGGTCGCGCTCCACGGGCTGGAGCACGTATCCGACGGCAAGCCGGGACGGTATTCCGAGCGTGCGCAGCATGACGACCATCGCCGAGGCATTGTAATCGAAGTATCCGCGCTGTAGATCGAACAGGAAGTAGTCGATCGTATCTCGGCCGCGGGGTGTGACCGGAATCTCCAGGTCGATGGGGAACGCCCGCAGGTAGTCTTCGATGCGGATCGCCTTGTCGTAGACCGTACGCTCTTCTTCCGTGAGGTCAACGGCGAGCTGCCGTACGCGATCTGGAAGCGATGCCGGCGACTGCGTGTAGCGCGACAGCAGCCCAGAGGAGTAGACCGCCGCCGAGGCTCGCAATTCTTCCACGGTCGCTACTGAGACGCTTCCAGTGGACTGGTACGTCGAACCCCGGCGCAGCCCGTCGGTCGCTTGAAACCCGGCAACATCCTCGGAGCCGGTCGTCCATTGGATGGTCGCTTCCCTGTCGACGCGACGTGGCTGTCCGATTGTGAAGACCGTGTCACCCGTCTTCCCGTCCGACGTGATCCATACGGAGGTCGTGGCCCGGCCATCCACCAAGTCGTCGACTCTGGTGATCTCGTCCGCCTTCAGCTCCATGTCGCGTCGAGAGGCCTGTTGCCATCCAGCCGGCGTATAGATCTCGAACGACTGAGCACGAAGGAAGGCTCGTTGGTCGAGCGGCCCTGTCAGCGCCTCCAGCGCGAGCGTGTCCGGCAACTCGATTGGGCCCTGGAATGGGACGATGTCGTCAAACCGGTGGACACTCGCGCTCTGCGGACCGCGTACCGAGACGAAGAGCCGGCTCAGCCCAGCCGCCCGCTCCGCGACCGGCGAGGTGGCGCCTTCCCACGCGGACGCCAGCGGGCCCGATTCTCCAGCTTGGGGCATGATCCACGCCGCGAGCATCAGCACGATCGCGAGCCAGAACGTGATATGGAGGACGGAGAGGCTGAGGAATGGCGGGTAGGGCGTGTCCTGCTCTCGCCAGGCTTTGGACCGCGACATGAGATGCAGCCGCGTCACGAGCAGTGCGCCGGCAACGAGGAAGACAAGCACCGAGAAACTGAACTGATCGGAGAAGTAGCTCACGTTCGAGAGCAGGAGGAAGCCTGCTGGGATCAGTGCGAGCCAGACGTTCTGCCAGCGGAAGGCCGCCCAGGCCGAGAGGTATGCGGCGATCCAGGCGAGTGGCACGACCAGTACGACAAATGGGAGTTCGTCGTTGCTGATCCCGCCGTTGAACGCGACGTGGAACCACGCTCCCATGCGCTCGTGCAGCTCCTCGTAGCGCGACCAGGGAGTTGCGCCAGGGACGATACTGAGGATCGTCGCGAGCGAGACGGCGGCGCCCACCGGGAGCGCGAGCAGGTGGATCACGGCTTCCGGCCACCGGACGTGCGCGAGCACCGCGGCCATCAGCAATCCGATGAACGCAAGCGGGTAGAGCGATGGCATCTCATCTACCCACCCGGCGCGGTAGACGGAGTCGACGACGGCGAGCATCACGGCGCCTAGCAGCAGGAAGCTGAGGACGTCCTCCCACCAGAACATGCGTCGCCAGCCTGCCGGCTCACGCGGGACCTCAGGCGTCAGGACCAGTGGTTCGCGCTTGGGCGCGAACATCTCGTTCCAGCTTGCCTGCCTCATCCTCCGTCTCCAGCCGTCGCCGTGACACCGGCTTCGGAGCTCAGCGTCTGTGGCAGGTTGTCGGTGCGCTTCACCATGTAGGTCGCGATGTCCGCAGCCGTCAGCGCTCCAAAGATGAGCAAAGCGCTCGCTTCACCGCCGAACGTGCTCGGCTCCAACAACACCGAAGCGAGCTTCACGCCCCGGCCTGCCAGCATCTGCATGCTCACCACCCACGACTCATCCGTGGAGGGCGTGATCGCGACGAGCGTCGTGTGGCGGCCGAACCGCGGGCTCTCGTGGTTGAGCAAGCCGGCCAGCGTTACGTCGCCGGTTGCGCTCGCCAATGCGAGATGTTCCAGGATGCGTGTGTACTGCGAGAGGCCTCGTTGGGGCTCAAGAAGGTGGAGAGTGCTACCGTAGGCCATGAAGCCGACGCTGCGGTTCGCTAACAGGAAGTAACGCGCGATCGACGCCGCGATGCGCACACCGTGCTCCTCGGTGCTATCATCGCCTTCGCCGCTCTGCACGTCTGCTTGCAGGTCCAGCACGATCCAGATATCGCTCGCCGGATCGAGTTCGAACAGCTTGACCGCCAGGTCGCCCGTGCGCGCCGTCGTTCGCCAGTGGATGCGATTGAAGCTATCGCCGGGCTGGTAGTCGCGCACGCCGGCGGCGTTCGGCGTGATCAAGTGGCTGGGGCGTTTGAACCGGCCCTCACCTGGCAGGAGCGCTGGCGGGACGGAGAAATTCGGCAGCTCGACGGCGCGCGGATAGACGAGCACGTACTGAGACTGACCGAACTTCTTTGTCCTGCGGAACATGCCGAAGAGATCGCCGGAGGTGATTCGGACCGGCCCCATGCTGTAGCGTCCGCGCCGTCCGCAGTGCGAGACGGTGCGCCACGTTCGCCGCTGCTTGGGACCAAGGCTGATCACGCGCCGTGCGTTGTGGCCCGGTAGGTCTGAAGGGTCCTCGACCTCCAGCCAGAGCTTCGTGAACCAGCCCGTGTTGACGACCGTGATGCGCTCCGCGAAGTCGGCGCCCTCCTGCAGACGGTCGACGGGCCGCTCGACCGTCACCTCGAGGTGGTTCAGGTTGAAGCGTGTCCAGATGTATGCGAGCGGTATCGCGATCAGGATGACGTTGGCGAGCCGGGACATCAGCCAAAAGCCATTCGAGAGGGCGACAAGCAACGCCACGAAGAACAGGGTCGTCAGGATGGTGAGCGATCGCCGCTCGATGAAGAGAGTTCGGACGAGACGGCGCAGCCCGCGCATCGCGATCTTCCTAGCGCGCCGGCTGCTCACTCGGCCGTCCCGGACGCGCGCCCGGAACCGGCACGCGGGCCAGACAGTCTTCGATGATGTTGGCCGGGGTGATGTCCTTGACGCGGGCAGCCGGGCTGATGATGATACGGTGACCCAGCGTGGCCAGTGCCAACTCTTTCACGTCGTCAGGCCGGGCGAAATCGCGGCCATCAAGAAGCGACCAGGCCTGGCTGGCGCGGAAGAGGGCCAAGGAGCCCCGCGGCGAAGCACCCAGGTATACCGACTCGTGCTCGCGTGTCGCGGCAGCGACGGCGGCGATGTACTGCTTGATGAGTGGGTCGACGTAGATGTCCTTGATCGCGCGCTGGACACCCATGATCTCGTTCGGGTCTGTCACGTGCTCGAGCGCGTCGATCGGGTGTGTCAGCTGCTGTGCTTCCATGATCAGCACTTCGTCTGTCTGCGTCGGATAGCCTAGTTCGATGCGAAGCAGGAACCTGTCCAGTTCGGCCTCGGGGAGGGGGAACGTGCCTTCGTACTCGATCGGGTTCTGCGTCGCGAGCACGATGAATGGTTGCGACAACACATGCGTGATGCCGTCTACGGTGACCTGCGCTTCGTCCATCGACTCCAGCAGCGCCGATTGCGTCTTCGGCGTCGCTCGGTTGATCTCGTCCGCAAGGACGACCTGCGCCATGATCGGCCCTTCGCGGAACTCGAAGTCGCCCGACTTCTGGTTGTAGATCGACACGCCCGTGACGTCTGTCGGCAGGAGGTCGGGCGTGAACTGGATGCGGCGGAAGCTACAGCCGATCGACTTTGCCAAGCTGCGTGCCAGTATCGTCTTGCCGACGCCCGGCACGTCCTCGATCAGCACGTGACCCTGGCACATCAGCGCCACCAGCGCGAGCCTCACCGCTTCCGCCTTACCGATGATGACGCGCTCCATGTTCGCGAGGATGCGCTCCGCGATGATTCTGGGGTCTTCCACCTGTACTCCCGTACCAGACACGCTGTATTTCGTATCTCAGGCCTGTCGATTATAGCAGGTCGTTCAGGCTTCGAATGTGAGGGTGCGTCCCGAGTTGCGGCAGGGCTTGACTTGCCGAACGGCGCCTAAGAACGGGCCATTCGACTAGCGTGAGCGTCGACAGCCGTTCTGGCGAACTCTTCATGATCACCTCGGACTGTACGCACTGCGGTGTGTGCGAGTTCATGTGTGCTCAAGGGGCGATCCGGGAGGCGCCGAACCAATTTGTCGTGCGGCGTCAGCACTGCAACGGCTGTGCCGAGTGCGTGCCGTTCTGTCCAGTGCGCGCCATCGTCCCTGCATCGGAGTTTGCGCAACGCCAGAAGCAAACACGCAAGGCGGAGCTGAAAGCGATTCTCGGCTAGCAGGCTAGTTTCTCGGGAGACTCCCTTCCCCCACGTCTCTTGGCTACAATGGCCGGACGAGATGCATCTTGTCCGGTTCGCCCCGCTACTGTTCCTCTGGCTGACGCTCGCCGGCTGTGGCGTCTTCTCGAGCGCAGCTCCGACGCCCACTCCAACGGCGACGCCGTCACCGACGCCCACAATGACGCCGACCTCTACGCCAACCCCCACTCCGGTTCCGGAGCTCATCGCGGCCAGTATTCAGATTCCGCAGGGCACTGCCGGCGTTCTGGAGCTAAACGGTGGCGCGGCGAGTGCGGTCGCCGCCTTCGACGGTCGCGACTATGCCCTCCTCGCCAGGGAGGGTGGCTTCTGGGGCGTCATCGGCGTTGGCGCCGATAAGCCGTTAGGGGTGTATCCCGTAACGATCATGCTATTAGACGCAGCCGGAGGCGTACTCACA
Source organism: Chloroflexota bacterium (assembly GCA_003228685.1). Lineage (GTDB taxonomy): Bacteria > Chloroflexota > Dehalococcoidia > DSTF01 > RBG-16-68-14 > SZUA-185. Next base: position 56,274 of record QIFC01000079.1, on the reverse strand, counting down.
CGGCTGGATGCATCCGTGGAAGTGATCGATACCGCGTACCCCGTGGAGGCAATCACGCTCGCCCCAGATCAGTCTGCGCTCCTTACGCCGGCGCTGTCTGAGCAGGAGGCCGCGACACGCGCCGCGATTTACTCGCAGCACACGCCGGAGCGACTCTGGGAGGGCGTTTTTCTGCAGCCGCTACAGGGGCCGATCAGCAGTCAGTATGGTACTGGCCGCAGCTACAACGGCGGGCCTGTGACCAGCTTCCACCATGGGACCGACTTCGCGCTGGACGAGGGCACGCCCGTCGTCGCCGCGAACAGCGGCCGGGTTGCGTTCAGCGGTGATCTGCCTATCCGCGGGCTGAGCGTCATTCTGGATCACGGCGGTGGCGTGTTCACCGCATACCACCATCTGTCGGCGGCCTCCGTGGTGGAGGGTCAGTTCGTGTCGATTGGCGACTTGGTCGGCCTCGTAGGAGCGTCGGGGCTCTCGACAGGTCCGCATCTGCATTGGGAGCTGATCGTCGGTGGTGTTGAGGTCGACCCGATGCGTTGGACCGCCGGCGTCGTCGCGCCGCGGGGTTAGCCTGCAGCCTCTGGGCTTGGTACCTAGCGACGAACGACCAGCAGTCGCCAGTCACCGTCGGCGCGGCTCTCCAGCGCGCGCGCTCCCGCCTGTAGCAGCGCGTTCACGCAGCTTTCTTCCTGCTCAGCGACGATGCCACTCACGAGCGCCGCTCCGTCCTCGGTGAGTGCCGTCAGCAAGTCGCCGGCCAGTTCCCGCACGATGCGGCCGCTAAGGTTCGCGAGCACCAGATCGTAACGGCCCCCGGGTGGCTCCGCGAAGGGCCACGCTTCTCCCAACGAACCGTGCATCGTGCGAACACTGCTCGACACGCGGTTGGCCGCGGCGTTCTCACGCGTCGCGTGCACGGCGGCTGCGTCGATGTCGATCGCGTCAACGCTGCCCGCGCTTAGTAGCGCGGCCGCGACAGAGAGGATGCCGGATCCGCAACCGACATCGAGTATGGACGCACCGGCTTCCATCTGCCGCTCAAGCTCGATCAGGCACATGCGGGTCGTCTCATGCTGGCCCGTGCCGAATGCGCGCCCGGGATCCAGCTCGACCACGATGTCGCCGGGTCCTGATTCGTACTCGCGCCACGAGGGCTTGAGGACGATCCGTTCGCCAACGCGTGTGACGTGGAAGTGCTCTCTCCAGGCGTCGGACCAGTCGCGCTCCTGGACCGTGCTGACACTCAGGGGCTCAACGATGTCGCCGGCCAGCGGGCCAAGGCTTATTCTAAGTTCCTCGATGGATGCCGCGGTTTGGCGATCTCCGGACGGGAGCCAGATACGCAGGCGGACGGCGTCGTTCTCGTGGAACGCGACGCCTCCTTCTTCGTCGATGGCATCGAACGGCGGCTCGATACTCACGCCCGCCGGCGCATAGCGGCGCAGCAGGTCGGCCATCGCCTCCACCGCGTTCGGGCGGACGGCGATCGCCAGTTCAAACGTCTCCATGGATTAGCCGAGGGCGTCCTTGATCTTGTTGAGCAGGCTCTTGTCATCGGGCGAGAGCCGCGTACCCATGGACTCGGAAAGCTGCGCCAGTAGCTGCTTCTGCTCGTCGTTCAGGTTCTTGGGTGTCACAACGTGCGTGTGAACCAGCAGGTCCCCCCGGCCGCCGGAGCGCAGGTGCGGCACACCTCGTCCCTTCAGGACGAAGACCTGTCCGCTCTGCGTACCGCTCGGAATGCGCAGCGGTTGTGGCTTCTCCAATGTGGGGATCTCCGTCTCGTCGCCGAGCGCCGCCTGGCCGAAGTTGATCTCGAGGTCGTAGATCAGGTCGTCGCCATCACGCTGGAAGAGCTTGTGAGGTTTCACGTTTACCTGCAGGTAGAGATTGCCTCGAGGCCCTCCACGCTCGCCCAGTTCGCCCTCGCCGGAGAGGCGCATCTGCGCACCATCGTCGATGCCTGCAGGGAATTTTACCTGGAGTGTGCGCGTACGCTGCTCGTATCCGCGGCCGCGGCAGGTCTTACACGGCTTGGAGATGACGGCGCCTTCGCCTTGGCAGCGGTCGCACATGGAGACGTTGACGAACTGGCCGAAGACGCTCTGCTGAACACGCCGCAGCTCGCCGGTGCCCTCACAATTGGTGCATCGCTTGGGCTCGCTGCCTGGCTCCGAGCGCCGCCCTTGGCACTTCGAGCATGGCTCGAGTCCTTCGACACCGATCGTCTTCTCCGTTCCGAAGGCGGCCTCCTCGAACGTCAGGCGCATGCGCTGGCGCAGGTCGGCGCCGCGTCGAGGACCTCCCCGCCTGGCCGTGCTGCCGCCGAAGAACGCGTCGAAGATGTCACCAAAACCGCTGAATCCGAAGCCCTCGAAACCACGCGCGCCGCCGAACGCGGACTGCGGTCCCGTGTGCCCGAAGCGATCGTACATCGCTCGCCGCTCCTGATCGGAGAGCACTTCATAGGCCTCGTTGACGGCCTTGAACTGTTCGCCCGCATCCCCGCTGTTGTTGCGGTCTGGATGGTACTTCATCGCCAGTTTGCGGAACGCCTTCTTGACGCTCTCGGGCGTGGCGTCGCGAGGGACGCCTAAGACTTCGTAGTAATCGCGCTTTGCTGTTTCCAAGGTACCTCGCTTGTACTGCTGCCTAATGTAGTATTCGGCTCAATATCACATTGTAGCAGGGGTGAGGGGCTGTTCAGTTGCCAGATAGCAGCGTCAGATCATCGCTTCGCCCGCAACCTGTGCGGCGAGCCCAATGACGAAGAGGATGCCGTAGCGCCGGTTGTGAATGAAGGCCATCCCGACGAACCAGAGTGGCCACGCTGGATAGTTCTCCGGCGGCTCGTCCGGCTTTGGTACGCTGAAGCCGCGCAGCACGAGCCAGAGCAGCGGTAGCGCTCCTACGACCAAGAGCAGGCCCGGCATGCGCTGCCAGACAACGAGAGCGGCAACGGCCACGTACATGGCGATCGAGAGGGCCTGCGTCAGGAAGCGCGCGGAACCTTCGCCGAGCAGCATGGGTAGCGTGAAGATGCGCTTCGTGGTATCGAAATCCATCTTGTCCAAATGCTTGCCCATGAGCACGGTGGTCACGCCAAGCGCGTACGGGAACGACGCTAGGACGACCCAGGCGGGCAGTTCGCCTGCCATGACGTAGTAGGTGCCACCGATCATCAGCGGCCCCCAGATGATGAACACGGCGACCTCGCCGAGGCCGAAGTATTTGAGCGGCACGGGGCCACCTGAATAGAGCATCAGACCGAATGCCCCGCTCAGCGCGAAGATCAGCACGCCCGGCCCGGTCTCGATCGTGAGGTAGACGCCGATCGCGGTTGCGGCCACGAGGATCGCTACTGTGATCAGTGCGAAGGAACGCAGCGTCGCCGATTTCTCCGTCAGTGGGTGCGGCCCGTAGGTCGCGCGCGGCGAATCTGGGCTGTCGGTGCCGCGCCGGTAGTCCCAGAAATCGTTCACTAGGTTGCTCGCGGTGTGGGCGAGCACCAGGCCGGCAAGCGTGAGCACGAACAATGGCCAGTCGAATACGTCGTCGCGGACGGCTAGCAGCCCGCCGATGATGGCGGATGTCGCGGTCATCACCACCACGGAAACGCGTGCGAGCACGAGCCAGCGAGTGACAGGATCGACGAGGCTTAGATCCACCTGAGGGATCGTATAGAGTGCCTGCAACCAGAGGCGTGGTGTTGACATACGAGTTGTTGTGGCCATGGCGCCACTATCTTAGCGAAAGGCGGGAGTTTGGGGCATGATTATCCCTTGCTCGCGTGGCGCGCACATGCCACACTCGGCATTGCGAGGGAGAACATGCTCAAGACGCACTACTGCGGCGATCTGCGCAAAGATCACATCGGTCAAGACGTCACGCTGGCCGGTTGGGTGCATCGTCGCCGTGACCACGGCGGCCTGATTTTCATGGACCTGCGCGACCGTCGCGGCCTCGTTCAGGTGGTCATTCATCCAGACGACGCGCCGGAAGCGCACAAGACGGCTGGCGACGTTCGCGCCGAATTCGTCCTGTCGGTCGTCGGCAAGGTCGCCGCTCGCAAAGAAGGCACCGAGAACGCAGACATGCCGACGGGAGAAGTCGAGCTGCATGTGCGCCAGCTAGAGGTACTGAACGAGTCCAAGACGCCACCGTTCCCCATCAACGAGGAGTCTGATGTCGAGGAGCTGCTGAGGCTTCGCTATCGTTACCTAGACCTGCGCCGCGAGGGTATGCAGCGCAACCTCCGCATCCGTGACCAGACGACCGCTTTCATCCGCAGCTTCTTCCGAGAGCGAGATTTCACCGAGATCGAGACGCCAATGCTCACGAATAGCACCCCTGAGGGCGCCCGTGATTATCTGGTGCCGGCCCGCGTGCAGCCTGGCTCGTTCTACGCGCTCCCACAATCGCCGCAGCAGTACAAGCAGCTCCTGATGGTCGCCGGCGTAGAACGCTACTTCCAGATCGCCCGCTGCGCGCGCGACGAAGACCTGCGAGCCGACCGCCAGCCCGACTTCACCCAGCTCGACGTCGAGATGAGCTTCGCGACCGAGGATGATATTCTCGAGCTGTTCGAAGCGATGTTCTCCAGCCTCGCGCGAGAGGTGCGCCCTGATCTTTCGTTCGTTTCCCCGTTTCCACGCATCACGTACGAAGAATCGATGCGCCGCTTCGGTACTGACAAACCCGACCTGCGCTACGGCATGGAGTTGTTCGATATCAACGATGTCGCCGCTTCGTCCGAGTTTGGCGTGTTTCGTAACGCCGTCGCGTCGGGAGGCTCCGTCGAAGGCATCTGCGTACCTGGCGGCGGCGAGTTCTCTCGCAAGCAGATCGATTCGCTGACCACGTTCGTGCAGGGCCTCGGCGCCAAGGGCCTCGTCTCGATCGGTCTGCTTGGCCAGCCGGGCTCGCTCGACGAGGACGGCATCCGATCGCCGGTCGCCAAGTATCTCGCGATCGACTTGGTCGAGACGGCCGCGCGGCGGTCGGACGCAAAACAGGGCGACCTGCTGCTGCTGGTTGCGGGCGAAGGTGGTAAGCCGAAGCTGGAGCCTGGTTCGTCGCACCGAGTGCGTCCTTCGCTGGATGGCCTGCGGCGCGAAGTCGCTTCCCGGCTCGAGTTAGCAGACCCGAACGTGCTCCATTATGCGTTCATCACGGAGTTCCCGCTCGTAGAATGGGACGACGAAGAAGAACGCTGGGATGCGTTGCATCATTTGTTTACCGCGCCCATGGAAGAGGACCTACACTTCTTCGAGACAGACCCTGGCCGCGTCCGTAGTCGTGCCTACGACACGATCTGCAATGGCATGGAGCTGGGGAGCGGCAGCGTTCGGATCCACCAGCGCGACTTGCAGGAGCGTGTCCTCCGGTTGCTCGGCATCAGCGATGAAGATGCCCAGGAGCGTTTTGGACATATTCTGGAGGCGTTCGAATATGGTGCGCCGCCTCACGCGGGCTTCGCCCCAGGCATCGACCGCATCGTGGCGCAGCTCGCGGGCGAAAACGACATCCGCGAGGTCATCGCGTTCCCGAAATCGAAGAGCGGCGCCGATCCCATGACGGGCGCACCATCGCGCGTGAGCGACGAACAGCTGAGCGTGCTCGGCATCACCGTGGTCGAACAACCAGAGTAGGACGGCCCAAGATCCATGGCTGACGGCCCGGCCGAAGCCAAAGCTGCCTCGCCGGCGTCCAAAGGCCTGCTTCAAACGCTTGATGACGTAATCCGTGCGCATCCGGTGTGGGTTCTGGCGCTCGTCGCCATCCTGACGTTGGTCGCCCAGGCGCCCGTCCTCGGGCACTATTTCTTCGGCGATGACTTCGTGCCGCTTGCCGATGTCGCATCGCGCGGCACCGGCGAATATCTGAAGGACCTCTTCCTCTTGCAGGATGAGACGCCGAATTGGCGCTTCTTGACGGGACTCTTCTACCTCGGGGCGTACGAAACCTTCGGCCTGATGGCCATGCCCTACTTGCTTGTCGCGGTCATCGTCCACATTGGGACGGCGGCCCTGGTCTTCCAGTTCCTGCGCCAGGTGACCAAGGAGGTATGGCTGGCCGCCCTCGGGGCGTCTCTTTTTGGCCTGTCCCCAGCATCAGTGCCGACGGTCGGCCAGGTGACGGCGATTAACAATGTCTTCGGGGGCTTCTTGCTCATGCTGTCGATCGTGTTGGTGTACGAGGCCTGCGGTCGCAGGCCGATGGCATTGTGGGCGGGTGGCGCGGCGCTTGCGTTTGCGGCCGCGATAGCCGCCAACGAGTCGGTGGCCCTGCTGGCGCCCGTGCCGATACTGGTGGCGCTCTGGCGTTGCTCCCATAAAGCCGAGGGTACGGCGCGAGGTTCGTGGGTTCGGGCTGCCGTTCTTTCAGCACCGTTCGCGATTCTTGGCGGGGTAGCATTGATCGGCTTCGGCGTCTGCGAATGCACGGCGGCCGCCGAAGGTGGAACCTTCGGCGCGGGAGGCCACCTGTTCGACAACGCGCTGATCTATCTGGGCCGGCTGCTCTACCCGGTCGGTATGGAACCGCTGGGAGACGTCGGCACGGCGCACCTTGTCGCGGGACTGGCGGCCGCAGTCCTGGCGCTGGCTGCGTTCGTTCGCGGCCCAGCCCCTACGCGCATCATCGTCATCTTCCTCGCGCTGGCGTTGCTCCCGTATCTTCCTCTGAAACTGTGGCTGGCGCCGCGCTACGTCTACCTGGCGTCGGTCCCGTTTTCGATGCTGGCAGCCCTGGTGGTTGGGGAAGCCGCCTCGTTGGCACGGCGTCTATCTCCTGTCGTCTCCACGGTCGTCATCGTGGCCGTCATCGGCGTGCTTGGGTTGTTCGTCTGGCAGACGTGGAGCCAGAATCGGGACTTCGATGACCTCACGAGTGACTGGGAGGCCCTCGCCGGCGGCATTGAGAACGCATACCCCGACCTACCCGCGGGCAGCACCGTCTACGTGCGTGGTGGACCGCTCACCGGCCCGCTGCTCCAGTGCGTGGTCCTGCCCGCCCTCGGCGAGGTGCTCTGGGGCGACAGCAAGCTCTTCACGATCGCATTGGATACCGAAGAGACATTTCGCGCGCGACCCGGATATCCGGTCTTTCTCGCCGACGCAATCGATGGCGGTTTCGTTCCGGCTACGCTCCCGGTCAGAGAGGTCGAGGACGACGTAACACTTCTACCTCATGTCCCGCCGGAAGCGAGCGGCAACATCTGCCGCGACGATGTCCCTGGCTTCCCATAAGGCGACGGCCTGTCTCGACCGACCGCCTAGCGTGGGCTAGTATGGACTCGTCGTGGGGTACCCGAGTCTAGGAGCAAGGAGAGCTGATCGATGAAATCTCCGGCGAATTGGCAAAGACGCAGGCTATCGCGTAGGGGGCTGCTTAAGGGCGCCGCTGGCGCGGCCGTCGGTGGCGCGGCGCTGGCCGTAGCCGCTTGCAGCGACGGAAACGGCGACGCGACCGCCACGGCGACGTTGGTACAGGGCCAGGCGTCGACGATCGTAGGTCCCGTAGAACAGCAGCGCCAGAAGCGCGCTGGTACTGGCCTCACGGGATACGACCCGTCCAAGGCGTTCGATGGCTACACGCTCTTCAGCCCGTTTCAGGGATCGAGCGCCTACGTTCTCAACATGATGGGCGAGGTGGTCAATAGGTGGGACCTCACGGACGATCCTCGCGAGCGCAACATCTTCGGCGTCTCACTCTTGGAGAACGGGAATCTGTTCGCGGCTCTCCACATGGCGGCTGGCGACGCGCCTCCCTTCGTGTTCAAAGGCGGCCTGATCATGGAGGTGGATTGGGATGGCAATATTGTCTGGCAGTTCCGGGACGAGGACCAGCACCACGACGTGCGTCTCCTGCCGAACGGCAACTTGCTCTCACTCCGGGCGGAAGTGCTGCCACCCGACCTTGAGGCGCGTGTGCCAGGCGGCCAGCCCGCCACACAAGGCTTCGGTATGTGGACAGACTACGTGGCCGAAGTCACACTCGATGGCGAGACCGTCTGGGAGTGGCACGTGCACGAGCACATGGCGCCCGAAGACTATCCGATCAATCCCACAGACGCCCGGGATGAGTGGACGCACGCCAATTCGGCCGAACAGCTTCCCGACGGCAACGTGCTGATCAGCTTTCGTAACATCAACACAGTCGCCATCATCGACCGCGACAGCGGCGATCTTGTCTGGACGATGCGCGCACCCGAGCTGGCCCAACAGCACCACCCCAGCATGCTCCCCAACGGCAACGTCCTCATCTTCGACAATGGCGGCCACCGTGAAAACAGCTCGCTGAACTACTCGCGCGTGATCGAAGTTGACATCGCGACGACCGAGATCGTGTGGGAGTACATCGACAAGAGCATCCTCAACTTCTTCAGCCCATTCGTATCAAGCGCACAACGCTTGCCGAACGGCAACACGTTCATCGCGGAGGGGAATTTCGGCCGCTTCTTTGAGATAACCACGGATGGTGAGATCGTTTGGGAATACATCAGCCCGTTTTTCCAGCTGAATCCGATCCTGGGCGACATCAATATGGTGTTTCGCGCCTGGCGCCACCCGGTAGACGCGTTCGCCACCGGAGCCTGACGCTTCTAGCCATGCCAGCCGCACCCGCTAGGGCGCGCACGCTCTGGGCCTCCTGGGCTAGCGGGCGGTCGATTACGGAGTTGCGCTGGCTCGCGGCGATCCTCGCCCTGGCGTTCGTCCTGCGCCTCATCTGGGTGCTCTACGCCATGCGAGAGCCCCAAGGCGTCCACGATCCCACCTTCTACTGGGGATATGGACAGGCGATCGCGGCCGGCGTTGGCTACCAACTTCCCGCAGTCGACGCCATTAGCGCTGGGCCCACGGCCTACTATCCGGTCGGCTACTCCGCCGCTCTCGGGGCGGTGTTCGCGCTGGTCACGCACACGCCCATCCCGGACAACCTGGAGCTGACTGCGGGGTTCTTTCAGATTTTCCTCGGTGTTGCGACGGTCGCGTTCGTCTATGAGCTTGGGCGACGTCTCTTCAATCCCGCCGTGGGCCTGCTGGCCGCCGCCTGGCTGGCCGTCTTCCCAAACCTGATCTTCCACACCGCGGCGTTCCTCACGGAGACGCTGTTCATGTTCATCGTGATGGCGGCTCTCCTTGTGTTGCTAGCCCACGATTGGAGAGAGCGGCCACCCACGCTGACGCGTCTGGCGGTGTTTGGCTTCTTGCTCGGGGCTTCCGCGCTCGTCCGGCCGATCTCGCTGCTGTTTCTGCTGCTGGTGCCAGCGGTGTGGCTCGTGGCGCGCGTTGGCTGGCAACGGGCGCTGCTCGATACGGGCGCGGTGCTCATCGTCGTCGTGGCCGTGATCGCTCCCTGGTCGATCCGGAACTTCATCCAGATGGACTCGCTCGTAATCATCTCCACGAACCTCGGAGACAACCTCTGCATTGGTCATCACGAGGACGCTCCCGGCAACTTCGCGCTGCCGTTGAGCTGTTTTTCGCCGGACGCCTACGCGGACATCGACCGTGCGGAGTTCGAAGTCCGGCGCAACAACGACAACATCGAGAGAGCTGTGAACTATGCGGTGCGCCACCCTGTGGCCGAACTGAAGCTGCTCTCTCGAAAGGCCTATCACCTCTGGGAACATGACCATGACGGCCTGAGCGCTGTTGAGGCCTATGGCGATGACCCGTTCATGAACGACACGTTGCGGACGGCGCTCGAACGCATCGCCGATGTCTTCTTTTTCGTGACGATCAGCCTTGGTGGATTAGGCCTGGCTGGCCTCCTGCGGCCGCCTGATGCGCGCCGGTTGTACTTCTTGCTAGCCCTGCTCGCGCTCGCCGGGATACCGCTCGTCTTCTTCGGAGACGCGCGCTTCCATGTACCGGTCATGCCACTGCTGGTCGTGCCGGCGGCGTGGGTGGTCGTTCAGCTGGCGACGCGGTTGCGCGAGCGCTACGTGTCGTAGTAGTTGCTGACGGTGAACGTGCGCCGCCGCATCAAGATGCTTTGCAGGATCCCCAAACTGATGAACAGCGTGATCAGCGAGCTGCCGCCTTGGCTAACGAATGGCAAAGGAATTCCGGTGACAGGCAGCAACCCGACGTTTACGGCGATGTTGATGAACGTCTGGAGCAGGATGAAGATAACCATGCCCGTCGCGAGCAGCCGTCCGAACAGGTCGCGAGACAGTTCAGCGACGCGTAGCGCGCGCCACAAGAGAATAATGAACAGCGAGAACAATATGAGCGCCCCGAAGAGGCCCAACTCCTCCCCCAGCACACTGAACACGTAGTCGGTTGTTTCCGTGCGCAGGTAGTCGAGCTGCGTCTGCCCGCCCTGGGTCAGCCCCTTGCCGAAGAAGCCTCCTGAGCCGATGCCGATCTGCGCTTGCAGCGACTGAAAGCCAGCGCCTAGAGGATCGCTCTCTGGATCGAGCCAGAGCGCGATGCGCTCACGCTGGTAGTCGTTGATGAGGCCGATGAGCGCGAATGGCACAGACACGAGCGCGACGCCGGCTAGCCCAGCCACGTGCCGCCACTTCGCGCCCGCTGCGAGCACCATGCCTAGCCAGATCACGGCGAAGATCACCGCAGAGCCGAGGTCCGGTTCAGCGAACACGAGAAGAGTTGGGACGGCTGCCATCGCGAGGGACGTGAGGAATACCTTTAGCTCGCCGATTGAGTCCTGATGGTCGGAGAGATACTTCGCCAGCGCGATGATGACGACGAGCTTCGCGATCTCTGAAGGTTGGACCGGCGTGCCGGCAATCTCGATCCAGCGGCGCGATCCGTAGGTCGCTTCGCCAGCGACGACGACGAACGCCAATACGGCGATCGCGGCGACGTACATCCCGACACTTAGCACACCCAGCACACGGTAGTTGGCACGCGCGATTCCCAGCGCGACGATGAGGCCAACAGTGGCGAACGCTGCCTGCCGTATCACCGGATGACCCAGGTCGCCCAACGACGGAGAACCGAACTGGGTGAGGCTAGCACTGTAAATTAGCAGGCCGCCCATGGCGACGAGCGCGAGCGCCGCTAGCATCAGCACCGGGTCGAAGTCTCGGATTCGGGCTGAGCGGGTATTCATGGTGTGCTCTCTACGAGACGCTGGCGGTCGAAGTAGTAGTCGAAGATGTTCTTGGCTACCGGGCCAGCGTTCGTCGCGCCGATGCCTTGTTCGAGGAAGACCACGACGGCGATCTCCGGGTCTTCGAACGGTGCGTAGGCCGTGTACCAAGCGTGGCTGTTCGGGTAAGTCCCGTCGGCGAGTGGCTGGCCGAACTCAGCCGTACCCGTCTTGCCCGCAATCGTCACGAAGTTGCTCGCGCCAGTTCTCGCGGGGCCGTATGAAGCCGCCTGCCGGAGCGCCTCCTGCATGATCCCGAGGTTGCGTGGGGAGATGTCCAGCGTATTCGATACCTCGCGCTGAATGTGTTGGAGGATGTTGCCTTGCTCGTCGACCACATCCTGCAGTACGTGCGGGACCAGGACGTCGCCGCCGTTGGCGATCGCCGCCGTGACGAGAAGGAGCTGCATTGGAGTAACAGTCAGGAAGCCCTGGCCAATGCCGAAGTTATAGGTATCGCCAAGGGTCCAGACAGCGTCCTCTCCGAACGTGTCTGTCTTCCACGTAGCGTCCGGTACCGAGCCGGTCGCTTCGCCAGGCAGGTCGATGCCGGTCAGGCTGCCAAGTCCATATTCGCGAGCGTAGGCGGACAGCCGTTCCACGCCCAGGCCCTCGAAGATCTCCTGCCCGCCCTGATAGTAGCCGCCGGAGAGGTAGTAAAAGTAGACATCGGAAGACATCGCCAGGCCACGGTAGAAGTCCATAGTGCCCAGTGCGGCCCAGTCGCGCATAATCCACGTGCGTTCGGGGTTGTACTCATCCTCAACCGTGATCAGGCCGCGGCTCGTTATGGTGGTATCTGGTGATGCGACTCCTTCTTGCAGCGCGGCCGTGCCCGTCACTTGTTTGAATGTACTGCCAGGTGGATACACCTCAGAGATTGCGTGGTTTACCATCGGCTTCGCAGGGTCGTCGTAGAGAGGGGCCAGCGCCTCCTGGTCGACCGGGTCGGTCAAGATGTTGTTGTCGTATGACGGCAGCGACACCATAGATAGGATGCCGCCGGAGTTCACATCGATCACCACGGCTACGGCGTTCAGCGAGTTGCCTTGGGCCTCGATCAGGTATCGTTCCACCTGACGCTGCAGGTCCAGATCCAGCGAGAGGACGAGGTTGCCTGCTGAGCGCGGAGCGACAGTCCGGATCGTGTTGATCTCCTCTCCCGCCGCATCGATCTCCACCTGTCGATAGCCGGGCGATCCGCGCAACATTGCCTCGTGGACATACTCTACCCCTGCCTTGCCCAAGCGGTCGTTCAGCAGGTAGCCGCGGCTCCGAAGTTCTGCGTACTCTTGCTCGTCAATGCGCCCAACGAATCCTAGTAACTGCGACACGAGCGCTTCGTACGGATACGAGCGAATCGATTCCACCAAGACCTGTGCACCGGGCAACTCCGGCTGACGCTCACGGAGGAGGAACGCGGTCTCTTCGTCTATGTCCTGCTTGATGATCAAGGGCGTGAAGGGGTCACCGCTCTTCCGCGCGTCTTCCAGGTCACGCGCAATCTCGTCCGTCGAAACGCCCGTAATCTCGGACAGGCCGGCGACGACAACCAAGAACTGGGAGTCCGGTACATCGGCTGGGACGACGGCTGCCGAGAAGATCGGGAGGTTCTCGACGAGCTGTTCGCCAAAGCGGTCGTAGATGAGGCCGCGAGCGGGCAGTTCCGGGATCGTCCGCAGGCGGTTCGATTCTGCGCGTGCGTTGAATTCCTCGTGCTGGACGATCTGCATCCGCACCAACTGGACAGACAAGACGCCGAAGAGGAAGATGATCAGCGCGCGGAGGAGTAGGGAGCGCCTGCGCGCAACCTCGATAGGGCGCGGCTCACTGGTGCGCGAGCGCCATCGGCGACTGCCTGACGTAGGTAGCTGCATGTCCTTACGCGTGTTAACGCGTCCCTGCTTTGGTACCGGTTAGCCGAACGCCGGGCGCTGCCTGAGACCGAGGCTGAAGATCCGGATCAGCCAATACACAGGAATGAGTAGCAATGCATTTGCGATAGCTGCTGGCACCAAGACGCTCGTAACGCTGGCGAGCCACGTAACCGACTCGCCTCTCAGCACCAAGGTTACCATGATCGTGTATTCGTAGACCACAGTTGCGGCCATGGTTAGTGCAATTGCCGGCAAGATGTCGGAATCTACTAGACGTAACTCTCTGAAAACCGTCATGAGGATAAGTGGCGCCAGCGCTAGCATCGCCAGCCCGAGCGGCTGGCTGTCGAGCAGTCCCATCGTGAATCCGGCAATGGGGATCAATACCAACGCCTCTTGGCGCCCGCGTACGACCATCCACGCGACCAGTAACACGATGACGAGATTCGGTTGCACACCGAAGATCGAGAACGCGGGCATGATCGCAACTTGCGAGATCACGGCAACGAGCACCGCGAACACGCCGATTGCATAGTTCATGGCGTCGTCGGCTCAGGGTCCTGCGCCACGAAGCTGCTGAGGATCAGCACGGTCTCGAGCCGCGTGAAATCGGCCAGCGGCTGGACGCGCACTTCCTGGAAGAGCTGCTGAGGTGCTCGGTCCACTTCGATAACGCTTCCGATTAGCTCGCCGGACGGATGGTCGCCTCCCAATCCAGACGTGAGTACCAAGTCGCCCTCCTTGACGTCGGCCGTCTCCTCTACGAACTCCATGTTCAACGTGCCGTCCGCCGAACCTGCGACGACGCCCTGCACTCGCGATTCCTGGATGAGAGCGCTAATCGCGCTTGTCTGATCCGTTACTAGCGTCACCCAAGCGGCGCTATCGAGCACCCGGGACACCGTTCCAACCACGCTGCCCTGTGGAGAGAGTACGAGCATGCGCTCTGCTATTCCATCGTTGCTGCCGCGGTTGATCGCGATGACCTGTAGCGTGTTGCTCGGGTCGGTCGCGAAGACATCGGCTTGCACGAACGCGTCCCCCTCTCGTATTCCACGCAGGGCGAGGAAACCCTGAAGGTCACGTAGCTCCTGTTCAGCTTCAGTTAGACGGGCGTTTTCGGCGGTCAGCAGCTCGTTCTCCTCCCGCAGCGAGGCGTTCTCGTTCGAGAGCCGGTTAATGTCGGTGATGTTGTTGATGAAATCCGCTACCGGCCGCGTCGTGCTGCGCAGGCCTGATTCGATCGGCGCTGCGACCGAGAGCGCCGCGTTCTCGAGAGGGTCGAGAAACGCCACCCTGCTGGCTGCCAAGAACAACACGCTGGCAAGGACAACGAAACCGAACCAAGTACGGGTACGGACCTGCATCGTGGTTCCTCTCCGTGGAAGCGCTTTCGCGCAGCGCCCGCACGCAGGAGTGATGCTACGCGCGGCGGGGTGAACGCCTATTACCGAGGCGGCTTGCGGCTTGCCAGGCTGGCCTGGACTTTCGTGAGCATCTCCGTCTCTTCAAGCATCTCGCCTGTGCCATGCACGACGCTCGAGAGCGGCTCTTCAGCGACGTAGACGGGGAACTTGGTCTCCTGGGCCAGCCGGCGGTCAAGCCCACGCAGGAGCGCGCCGCCTCCGGCCAGCGCAATGCCTCGATACATCAAGTCCGCGACCAACTCCGGCGGCGTGATCTCGATCGTCGACCGAACAGCCTCCACAATCGCGCCGATCGATCCCGAGAGCGCGTCTCGCAACTCGACGGTGCTGACCTCTACCGACTTGGGAAGCCCCGTCGCCAGATCACGGCCGCGGATCTCTATTGACTCCTCTTCGTCAATAGGGAACGCGGAGCCGGCCTGGATCTTGACCTCCTCTGCCATGCGCTCGCCGATAACCATGTTGTGCACCTGCCTGGCATAGGCGATGATCTCTTGGTCCATGTCGTCGCCCGCGATGCGGATGGACGTGCTGACGACGACGCCGCCGAGCGCGATCACCGCCACCTCTGTCGTGCCACCGCCGATGTCCACGATCATGCAGCCGTGAGGCTCCATGACCGGCAGTCCGGAGCCGATCGCTGCGGCCATCGGCTCCTCCACCAGGAAGACGGCGCGCGCACCCGCGTTCAACGCCGCATCATGGAGGGCGCGCTTCTCGACTTCGGTCACTCCGCTGGGGATGCCGAGAACGACACGTGGCCTCGGGATGCCCATGCCAAAGCGGTCATGGACCGAGCGGATGAAGTAGCGCAACATTCGCTCCGTCACTTCAAAGTCGGAGATGACCCCGTCCTTCAGCGGCCGGACAGCGACGATGTTCGACGGCGTTCGCCCTACCATGCGTTTCGCCTCCGACCCGATCGCCAGGATCTTCTTCGAGACTTTGTCGATCGCGACGACGGAAGGCTCGTCGATGACGATGCCGCGCCCCCGGACCATCACCAACGTGTTAGCGGTCCCAAGGTCGATGCCGAGATCGTGGGAGAAGAGCCCGAGGAGAGCGTTGAGCGGATTGTACAACGGCGCGTCCCTACGCTGAATTAAGTCAAGTATGGCCACCAGCCCAGTGGTTGCGAAGGGATTATACCTGAGTGGAGGTGCGCTGTGAAGGGCTTAGCCAAGAAAGTGATCGTTTTGGCTTAGGAAAGTACAACAACCCTTATCGAAGCGACGCTGGCTAGATTCAATTGACTCCGTGCTCACGCAGCAGTGCCATGAACCCTGCGTCGTCCAGGATCTTCGTTTCGTAGCGCTGCGCCTTCGCCAACTTGGAGCCTGGGCTCTGACCGACGACCAGCACGTTCGTCTTCTTCGTCAGGCTGGAGCTGGTCAAGCCGCCGAGCGAACGGATCCGTGCCTCAGCCTCTGGCCGGCTGAAGGCCGCCAGCGTCCCACTGATGACGAAGCTCTGCCCGCTGAGAGGACCGTCCCGCGTGGCGGGCGCCGCCGTCTTCATCAGCACGCCGCCGGCCTGCAGCTTTTCGATGAGCGCTCGATTCTGCTTCTCCTGGAAGTAGCTGTGGACGCTCTCCGCTACCACCGGCCCGATCGTCGAAACCGCTGCCAACTCGCCGGCGCTGGCCTCCATCAGTGCTTCCATGCTGCCGAAATGTTCGGCGAGTAAGGACGCTGTCTCTGAGCCGACGTGTCGAATGCCCAGCGCAAACAGGACGCGTGCGAGTGGCCGCTCTCGGCTCACGTCGATCGCCGCGACCACGTTCTGCGCGCTCTTCTCACCCATGCGCTCCAGCTTGAGCAACTGCTCCTTGGTTAACGCATAGAGGTCCGCGGGGTCTTCGACCAGCCCCTCCTTCATGAGGGTCAGTGTGAGTTGCTCTCCCACGCCGTCGATGTCCATCGCTCCACGCGAGACGAAGTGCTCCATCCTGCGAAACGCTTGTGCTGGGCAGGCCGGGTTTATGCAGTAACGCATCACCTCGCCTTCCGGTCGTACGAGCTTCGTCTTGCAGGACGGGCACTTGCGCGGTGGCCGAAAGCGCTTCTCCTTACCCGTGCGCTTGCTCAGCACCGGCCCCACGACCTGTGGGATCACATCGCCGGCGCGTTGGACGATCACCGTATCGCCGATGCGAACGTCCTTGCGCTTGATGTCCTCCTCGTTGTGGAGTGTGGCCATCTTCACCGTCGTTCCGCCGATGTTGACAGGCTCCAGCACCGCGAACGGATTGATGCTGCCCGTCCTGCCTACGTTGACCTCGATGTCCTTCAGCACCGTCGTGCGCTGCGTCGGTGGAAATTTGAAGGCGATCGCCCAGCGCGGCTCTCGCCCCACCACCCCCAGCCGCTCATGCAGCGCTAGGTCGTCGATCTTGATGACGACGCCATCAATCTCGTAGTCGAGCGCGTCGCGCTTGTCGACCCACGTGCCGCAGTGTTTCCAGACCTCGTCGATCGTTCGGTACTTCTCGATGTGCGGGTTGATCTGAAAGCCCAGCTTGCCTAGCCATTGCAGCGTCTTCAGGTGGGTCGCCGGCGTACTCCCGCCTTCAGCCCAGCCGAGAGCGTAGATGAAGCAATCGAGCGGCCGCTGCGCCGTGATGCTCGGGTCGAGCTGGCGCACCGCTCCGGCCGCGGAGTGCGCGGGTTCGCGAACAATGGCTCTCCGCGGTCGGCGCGCTGTTCGTTCATCTTCTCGAAACCGCCCTTGGTCATGAACACCTCGCCTCGGACTTCGAAGCGTGATGGCAGCCCCTTGCCGGAGAGGCGCTGCGGGATGGACTTGATAGTCCGCAGGTTCTGCGTGATGTTTTCGCCGCGCTGCCCATCGCCGCGCGTTGAGCCGACGGCGAACTGCCCTTCTCGGTATTCCAGCGCGACAGCGAGCCCGTCGATCTTCGGTTCGCACACCAGATCGAAACGTTCCTTCTCCGCCAGGCCCGCGGCTCGCTTGTGCCAGGCATGCAGCTCGTCCTCGCCGAAGGCGTTGCCTAGGCTGAGCAGGGGCACCGGGTGCTCTACGATGCCAAACGCGGCGAGAGGCTCTCCGCTGACGCGTTGCGTTGGCGAGTCCGGCGTGATCAGCTGCGGGTAGCGCTCCTCCAGTCCGCGCAA
Organism: Chloroflexota bacterium; assembly: GCA_003228685.1. Classification (GTDB taxonomy): domain Bacteria; phylum Chloroflexota; class Dehalococcoidia; order DSTF01; family RBG-16-68-14; genus SZUA-185. The sequence goes on along the minus strand of QIFC01000079.1, from coordinate 38,709 downwards.
CTCACGCATGAGGTCGTCGTACTCGCCGTCGCTGATCTCCGGCTGGTCGAGGACGTGATAGCGGTAGTCGTGGAACGCAATTTCGGAGCGCAGCTCTTCGATGCGAAGCTTCGCGAGCTGCAGCTCTTTGTCAAGGTCAGCCATGGCGCCTCCGAAGCTATTCGGTAGGCAAGTATAGCAACGCTACAGTTCGCGCTCTCGACAGCGCTTCCGCACCGGGTACGTGTCAGGCTGGCCGACGTTCTCCCAGTGGCCTGAGAGGGCCTCTTCTACGTCGTATTCGAAGAGCAGCTCCTCCGGGCTGAGGTTGAGCAGCGCGCCGTCCGGTTGGACGCCGGCTCTCGGTCCCTCGGCCAGTACCATCGCCTGCGTCTCCGCGTCTTCAACGAGGCGGACCCGCCCGCGGACTTGGAATTCGGCGTCGTTTTCGCCCGGAAGCATGTGCAGGACGTAGCGGCCGTCCCGCCTCAGGTCGTGGCGTTTCGGCGATTTCGGGTTCGTCGCGATGAAGAGCTGGCCACGGACGATAAACGGACATACTGGGTGGTTGCGCGGCGAACCGTCCCTGCGCACCGTCGCAAGGAACGCTAAGCCGAACTCGGCTCGTAGCTCCGAGCCGAGTGCCGCCATCTCCGGCGCGGCTTCCGCGAACTCCGCCCATGTTGCCAACCTAGAGCTGCCTCCAAAACTCGCGCACCGGGCGCGTATCGGGCTGGCCGGCGTTCTCCCAGTAGGCCATCATCGCTTCCTGAATGTCGTACTCGAAGATCCAGTCGTGGTCGTGGATCGTGTGGCCGGCGCCGTCGGACACGGATGCGCGAGTGTTGTTGTCGGTCACGCGCTGCGCCCGGCCCCGGATCAGGAATTCAGCGTCGTTCTTACCGGGCAGGGCGTGGATGACGTAGCGCCCGTCCCGTATCTGGTCGAGGCGTTTCGGCGACGTTGGCGGCGTTGCCACGAACAGCCGGCCGTCCGCGATGACCGGACTGACCGGGTGTACGCGTGGCGAGCCGTCCTTGCGCACAGTCGCTAAGTAGGCGATGTGGAACCTCTCGAACTGCTTCAGCCCCAGCTCCGCGATATCCGGCGCAGCCGATGCGAATTCAGCCCAGGTGGCCATTACTGGGCCGCGGGATTGAACTCGATGAGCTGTCCGTAGTTGCCATCCGGGTCGACGAACGTGGAGATCACGCCGCCCCACTCTTCCTTGCCGGCCTTGCGGATGAACTCGACGCCCACTCCTTCAAGGCGCGCCTGCTCCGCGTTCAGGTCATCCACGAAAAAGTTGATCAACACGCGTGGGGCGTCCTTGTTCTGGCCCGAGACCTCGCTGTGGCCGTCGATGAGGAAGGTGGTGCCACCGGCGTTGAACGCGTTCGGACCGATGTCCGCGTTCCCCTCCAGGCCGATGATGTCTCGATAGAATGTGCCGAGCCGGTCAGGGTCTCCGCTGTTCACATTAACGATGCACTGTGTGACGTTCATCTGTTGTGCTCCTCTCTGAAGGTGGCGAGATTGTCTGCGAGACCTACTCTACAAGGAGCTGGTGACAGCGGGATGTCAGTAGCAGGCGATTCTTGGCTTGTGTCGTGGACGCCTCAGCGTCCGCGGACGCAGTTAGGCCTCGCCGTATGCCTCCGCCAACGCTTGCGCTTCCTTTCTCACCCGGTCGATGACATCTTCAGGCGAGAGCACGCGCGCGGAGGCGCCCCAACTCAGCAGCCAGGGCAGCAGTCGCCGCAAGTCCGGCGTGTCGTAGACGAACACGGAGCCGCCTTCGCTCTGCTCCTCACCGCGCAGGCCGTAGGCCGGCGCCTCACGCGCCCACGGCACCGCCGAGGCCTCCAGCCACACGCGCACCTCGCGATGCTCTCGCTCCTGATACGTCGATTCCAGGTCGGCGTCCGCCATCCGCTCGAAGCATTCGTCTAGGAGTTCCGCCTCGCGGATGCGCCCAGCGCGGAAGTCGCGCATCTCCTTGCGCAGGCGGCAGTACGCGACTAGGTGCCAATCGTTGCCGTAGTGGAGCAGATAGTGCGGCTCTACCTGACGTTGCGTCAGCTCGTCCGACCCGAACGAGTGGTAGCGCAGCTCCAGCACGCGGTCGTTGATGACAGCCTGCTGGAGGAGAGGCAGCCATTGTGTCGTTTCGTGCTGTGCCCAGCGCGACACGCGGATGCGCTCGCGGAGGCGGTCAACCTCCTCGCGCGTTTCGGGCCGCAACGCAGCTTCGACCTTCGCGGCGGCCGATAGTGTCGCCTCGCGCTGGCCGACGGTTCCCAGGCCGAGCGCGATGTCGCTCCCCAGCAGGAGTTGGACGGCTTCCTCGGCCGTGAACGCGATCGGCGGCAGGTGGTAACCCTCCACAAGACGATAGCCCTCGCCCGGCATCGCGGCGACAGGTACGCCTGCCTCGCAGAGTGCGTCGATATCGCGGTAGATGGTGCGTACTGAACACTCGCATACATCAGCGAGGTCCGCTGCGCGAACGGGGCGTTCTTCCCGCAGGCGCATCAGGATCAGCAGGCGGCGATCCATCTGTTTCATGGTCGTCCATTATACGGTGAAGTCCCCGTGCTAGAATTCGATTGTCATGAGCAAGAAGCGCGTTATCATCCTCGATTACGGCGCTGGGAACCTGCGCTCTGTAGCGCGTGCCGTAGAGCACGTTGGCTTCACGCCGGACGTGTCCGGCGACCCGCGCGCACTTGACGACGCTGACGCCGTAATCATGCCCGGTGTTGGTGCCGCCGCCGATACGATGCGCAATCTGAACGAACACAACTTCAGCGAACCGCTGCGGGAATACATCGCTGCGGATCGGCCGTTCTTGGGCGTCTGCATGGGCCTGCAGGCGCTGCTCACTGCCAGCGATGAAGGCGGCGACCACCCTTGTTTGGACATCGTAGGAGGCCGTGTGCGTCGCTTTGAGCGGATAGACGATATGAAGATTCCGCACATGGGCTGGAATGCCGTCGAGCAGCTTCAGGAGCACCCGGTCTTCGCCGGCATCCCTGATCGCAGCTACTTCTATTTCGTGCACGGCTATTATCCCGACCCTGAGGACGACGCAGTCGTGATTGGACAGACAGAGTACGGCGTGCCGTTTGCGTCCGTCATCGCGCGCGATAACCTTGTGGCGACGCAGTTCCACCCAGAAAAGAGCGGCATGGCTGGGCTGCAGGTGTACAAGAACTTCCTGGAGGGCGCAGTTCTATGAGCCGCCACGATGATGGTGTTGAGATCGACTTCCCGTTCTTCCGCTTCTACGCGGGCAGTCGCGGCGTGCACATAGGAGCGTCTGATGACGATGATGGGGTAATCGATATGGATATGGATGACGCGGCAGAGTACAGACATGTGAGACAGATCGTCCGGCGGAGACTGCGCTTCGTTCGCCATCTCTTCGTTTACCTGGCGCTCAACGGCTTCTTCGTGCTGATCGACTGGCAGACTGGAGGGCCCGGCAACGGCATCTCTTGGTCGATCTGGGTGGCCGTAATCTGGGGCGCGTTCCTTGCGTGGGAGTTCGTCTCTAACTTTGTGGCGCCGTACTTGTGGGGTCGCGACATGGAGGAGCGGCTGATTCAGCGCGAACTCCGCCGCCGCAGGGACGGCTGACTGCGTGGAGGTTATCCCCGCTATCGACCTGCGCGGCGGCCGCTGTGTGCGGCTGACCCAGGGTGACTACGCTCGCGAGACCGTCTTTTCGGATGATCCTGTTGAAATGGCTCACCGCTGGGCTGGCGAAGGCGCGACTCGCATTCACGTCGTCGACCTGGACGGTGCGCGCGAAGGCCGTCCGGTCAACGATGACGTCGTGCGGCGCATCATCGAAGCCGTCGAGCTTCCGGTACAGGTCGCAGGCGGGGTCCGCACGCTGGACGCCGTACAGGCCTGGCTCGATACCGGCGCCGATCGCGTCATCCTCGGTACCGCCGCCGTGCGCGATCCTGAACTGGCAGCCGAAGCATCGCGGCGCCACGGCGAGCGTATCGTCGTCTCGATCGACGCACGGGGAGGCGTCGTCGCCGTCGAGGGCTGGCGTGAAGAGACGAAACTCCAGGCGGAATCGTTCCTTCGGACGCTGGCGGGACTCGGCGTGCCGCGTTTCGTCTATACGGACATCAACCGCGACGCCATGCTCGAGTCGCCGAACTATGAGATGATCGAGACCATGGTCGGCGCGACGGAGTGCCCGCTGATCGCCGCTGGAGGCGTCGCCGAGGTCGAGAACCTTACGCGCCTCTCCGAACTCGGCGTCGAAGGGGCCATCGTCGGCCTCGCGCTCTACGACGGGCGCGTCCAGCTCCCGGAAGCGCTGATGCGGCTGAAACTGCTATCCTAGGCCGGACAGGATCGGTGTGAGATAAGTCGGCGGAAGGCGAGATATGAAGCCACTCGTGACAGGGAGGACAGGCGCACTGATCGCTCTCGTGGCGCATGCTCTGATTCTAATGTCGGCGGCGTTTGTTATCGCCGTCTTGGCCGCTGTTGGAGACGAAGTCGACGTGAGCGTCCAGATTGATGAACAGATTGTTGCACTCCTGGTTTTTGCTGCGGTCGTTCCCTACGTTCCCATCCTCGTGTTGTTCGTGCCTGAAGTTGCTTCTAGGCTGCGAATCACCGGGCTTGGCTTCAAACTCGGCCCATTCGAGATCAAAGGCGACATGACCGATGAGTTTCAAGAGACAACTGAGAGCACGGAGGCTGCTAGATCCGAGTTTGAAGAAATGGTCGAACTCATTTTGGCTTCCAAGTCCGAAGCCGATAGTATGAGTGAGGAACTTCAAGAATAGAATGGTGATGAGTCTCAACCATGAACACTGAGCACAGAGCTTCCCATTTCAGTGCGACAGACCAACCCGAGCTGGCTCTGGTCGAGATGCGGCGAGAGCTTGAAGAGAGAGTAGGACGTCTGGCTGAAGCTGTACCTCCTTCTGCCAAGACTGCTTCGAGGGCGAGACGGGATTCTTCAACCTATGACCTTCTCATAGAGTTGCTCGAGCGCGGCATTTTGACAAAGAACCTAGTTGACTCAGTCAACGGTGTCATTAAGATTGGCCAGTCCAGCCGCTCACGGGATACGAGTCAGCCCGTCAGATGCGGCTAGAACGATAGATCTCGGAGAGTCCGTCGTCTCCATGTTTGATCAACTCATCGATGTTGCAGACCAATCCTCTAAAGCTGAGCAAACCGCCGACCAAGGCTGAGAACGTCTTCGTCCAACCTGAAGAGAATCCTCAAGTCTCGAAATCAGCAACTGATCACCAACCGTCATGCTAACGAAGCGCGTCATCCCCTGTTTCGACGTCGAGAACGGACGTGTGGTGAAGGGCATCTCGTTCGTGGAGCTGCGCGACGCCGGCGACCCCGTCGAACTCGCCAGCGTCTATGAGGAGCAGGGCGCCGACGAGCTGGTGTTCCTCGATATCACGGCCTCGTCGGACAATCGCCAGACGGTTTATGACATGGTCGCGAAGGTGGCCGATCAGGTCTTTATTCCGTTCACGGTCGGAGGCGGTGTTCGTTCGCCCGAAGACGTACGCATGCTGCTGGAACTGGGCGCCGACAAGGTGTCGCTCAACACGTCAGCCGTCGACGATCCGGAAGTCATCTCGAGCTGCGCTCAGCGCTTCGGCAACCAGAACATCGTCGTCGCGATCGATGCAAAGGGCGTCGCCGAGGGTAAGTGGGAGGTCTACACGCATGGGGGCCGCCGCCCACGCGACCTCGACGCCGTCGAGTGGGCGCAGCGCGTCGTAGAGTTGGGCGCGGGGGAGATACTCCTTACGTCGATGGATGCGGACGGCCACCAGACCGGCTACGACCTACCTCTGACGAAGGCGATTTCTGAAGCGGTGGAGGTACCGGTGATCGCATCCGGCGGTTGCGGCGAACCGTCGCACATGGCCGAAGCTATCCTTGCCGGCAAAGCTGACGCGGTGCTAGCCGCCAGCATCTTCCACTTTGGTACCTTTAGCATCGAAGAGACTAAACGACAGTTAACAGCCGCCGGTATTCCCGTGCGGCCGAAGCAATGAACAGGGAGCAACATGACCGAAGCTAACGAATTGGACTTCGCGAAAGGAGACGGCCTGATCCCCGCGATCATTCAGGACGCCGATAGCGGCGAAGTGTTGACGCTCTTCTATATGGACCAGGAGGCTGTAAAGAAGACGCAGGAGACGAAGGAGGTCTGGCGCTTCAGCCGCGCGGAGAACAAGCTGATGCGCAAAGGCGACACCTCAGGCAACGTCCTCCACGTCGAGAGCCTCGCGGCCGACTGTGATGTCGACGCCGTCGTCGTTCGCGTCCACCCTATCGGTCCCGCATGCCACACCGGCGAGCGAACCTGCTTCCATAACCCCATGGAGATAGGCTAGAGCGAACGACTGTCACTCTGAGCGCAGCGAAGAGTCTTGTCTCTTGCGGCCATCAGGTCTTATTGTAGGCGGGGGCCTGCTATACTACGTTCGTTATGTGGCGGTCGATGTTGTTGATTGTCATGGTCGCGTCGTTCGCGGCTTGTGCGAGCGCGGCAAACGCACCTGCGGTCGATCTGATCGCAACCACGACTCCATCAGCCAAGGACTCGTCGCGCAGTGGTTGCCAGACATCGGACGATGTGCCGGTGCCGGGCGCTGCGCTCTCATACGGCGACCAGCGGCAGGATGATGCTATGGTCTCCGTCAACTGGCGGTCGGATAATTGCGCCGCCAATTTTCATCCGTCCGTCACGGTTCCTCTTCCTGGTACTGCGCTAGAGGTTCCGCTTGGCGCCAGCCCAGAGCTGACGTTCTCAGCCGAGCCAGATTCCGTTTCTGGGTATGCGTGGCGGCCCGACTTCAGCCTTGCGGAAGAGCTGTTGGATGGGAAGGTAGAGGCGCCAATGGACGATCTGCGGAGATCCACACGCGCGGACCTCGCGTTCGGGCCGTTCGCATCGCAACCGCTGGATCTCGCATCACTGCCTGCGGGCGACTATGCGATCGAGGTGTCTGCATCCTGGGACGACGGTTCGTCGGGGTTCGCATTCCGTGTGGAGATTCTGACACCCTAGCTGCCAAACGCCCTCTCGAAACGCCTGTTCTCTGGATCGAAGATCGCTACGTCCGGAAAGCGGATGCTCTCCCACAGGTCGATCGCCGCGTTGGCGTCGAGGCTGAGCACGTCAGCTAAGTAGAGCGTCAGCACGATGCCGTGCGAGACGATGCCGACGCTCAGGTCGGCGTGCCGTTCCACGATGCCCTCGATGCACGCTCGCACGCGAGCTTTTGCAGCTGCGAGCGGTTCCCAGCCAACCGGCGCCTCGCCGGCCAGATAGTCGCGCACGAGGTTCGCGTAGCCCCCCTCCACCCAAGCGCGGCCTTCCACCTCCCGCAAGTCGCGCTCGATCCTGATAGGCAGCTCGTTGGGCGCAGCGATGCGCTGCGCTGTCGCAACCGTCTTTGGCTCGACGCTCGTGTGTATGCCGCGCAACTCCTTCCAGACCGGCTCGTGGGCCAACGCGTCCGCCGCCTCACGGCCTTCTGGCGAGAGGTGCCATTGCGGGCCTGGTAGGTTGGGGTCCGGCGCGACGGCGGAGTGCCGGATAAGGTAGAGCAGCACGACGATACCTAGTCGATCAGGTCGAACAGTTCGAGTAGCGACGTGATCACGGGACAGTCGACATCTGGCGCGCGCCCTTCTCTGTCTATCAACACGGCCTCGATGCCGGCGGTCCGTGCACCAAGCACGTCCGAGACGTACGAGTCGCCCACGTACACGACCTCGTGCGGCTGGAGCCGCCCGCGGGTCAACGCATAGCGGAAGATGTCGGGGTGCGGTTTGGCGCTGCCTACTGCTGCGGACGCGACGACGAAGTCGAGGTGACGGGTCACTTCGTGGGCGTGGAGAATCGGAACCAGGTCCGTACCCCAGTCTGAGATAACCCCCTGGGTCAACCCGAGCTTGCCGGCCTGCTCCAACGTTTCGAGCGTCTCAGGGTACGTCTCCCACTGCTCCGGCTCCTGGTACCAGTCGTAGAGCGCGTCGGCTGCTGAATGCAGCGTCTCTTCCGCGAGGTCGACGCCCGCGTCGCGCATGGCCTGCATGTAATATGAGGCCCAGAAGCTCCCCGCTGCCTCGTCGGAGTCGTATGCGCCCATGCCGTCCTCGCCAAAGCGAGAATAGAAGTGGTGGCCGATGTCCGGCAGCGCCCGCTCTCGCGTCAGCTTCAGGCCCAACTGGGCTCCCAGGAAGTCCCAGATGTCTGGTGCTTCCATTCTCGGGCGCAATAGCGTGCGCCCTGCATCATAGAGGATCGCGCCGATGGTACTCATGGTGTTGGTGCGCCATCATCATATCGCTTGTTCGCAATCGCGGTCGAGGTTTGACCGGCGCACTTGCGCATGGCTACCGTTAAACGATCTACGGCGCCGCGGAGGAAGATGGCAACAACACCAGGACCGTTCACGAAGACCGAAGCCAAGGGCCGGCAGCCAACGCGATCAATTCCTGTCTCTCTCACGTTAGATCAGCTCGTGGCTCTGCTCGTCGTCGCGCTGATCGCTTCTTGGCTTGGTTTCTACATCATCACGCCGTTGCCGTATTTGCAACTAGGCGTCTTCAACGCCACGATAGTATTACATGCCGTGACTGGCGTCGTACTGATCCCATATCTGGCCTCCCTTGTCATCGCCCGTCGGCTGCCCGGCGGCAGCCCGCTCGATGTGGCGATCGTGGCGTTGCTGGGCGCCTATCTGCTGGCGACCGCTGAGTCTCTTAACTGGCGAGTCAGTCTGGAAGTTTCACTCATTGTGCTCATGGCGGTCAGCATCTTTTATGTGCTCTCCGATAGGCACATACTCCGGCGCTGGCAGGTGGAGTGGGCGCTGATGCTTGCCGTCCTAGCAGCAGCCGTCAGCACAGTCTGGATCGTGGCGGGCGATTACATCGATTGGCTGCGGTTGACGGAGTCCGTTCGCGGCAGCCTCTCGTTCGGCGATCTCATTCCTCCGACCGTGCCGAAGGCACACGGCGTCGGCGATCACCCGAATATCCTAGGCGGCATCTTCGCCATGACGTTGCCGTTTTTCCTTGTTGGGCTCGTTCGCGGCTACGCGTCCGTCCTGCGCGTGGCCATCGGACTGGCGATCCTCGTCGTCCTGCTGGCGATGTTCCTGACGCTGGCTAGGGCGAGCTGGCTAGGCGGCTTTGGGGGTGGCGCTGTGACCGTTGTGTTACTGCTCGCGTTGACGCCGGGCGGTCGTGGGTTCATCCGTCGTCTCAAGCCCGAGACCTCGACCGAGCGAATCTATCTCGGCGTTGTGGCCTTCGGGTTGGCGATGGCCATAGTAGCATTCGCTTTTGCTGCGAGTGAGGTCGAGGCGCGTCCGATCTGGCTCTTCCGCGAGTCAGGCACCCCCCGCCTTGACGTGATGGGCGCGGGCGCCGAGATGTTCAGCGACAACACCCTGTTGGGTACAGGTCCTGGCATGTTTGGGTTCCTCTATCCGGAGTACAGTGGCCGCTTCCCTAACCACGCGGTTCACACTCACAACGGGTTCCTTCAGACGGCGTTGGATATGGGCATTCCCGGCGTGCTCGCCATGTTCGCGCTCATCGGAAGCCTGGGCTGGCTGCTCGTCCGTGGTCTGCGCGAGTCTGACGGTGAGACGCGATTAACCTTGGTGGCGTGCGCGGGTTCGTTGACGGCGTTCTCGATCTTCAGCCTGATGGAAGCGCCGAACGGCTTCAAGAGCGTGCTCGTCGTCGTGGCTGCGATCGGTGCGGTGGCCGCTCTCGCGTACCGTGAGCGTCAGGGGTCGGAACCGCCGGCCGGCCTCACGGCAGGATGGGCAATCCCGGGACGCTGGCTGGGGCTGGCCGCTCGCGCCGCCATCCCCGTCGCGATCGCAGGCTTGCTCATCACATGGGGGCGCATCGACATCGGCCACTTCTACTATAACGAGGGCCTAACGAATGCCAACGCGCAGCGTTGGGAGGAGGCAGTCGACGAGGCCCAGCGGGCCGTTGACCTTGACCCACAACTCGCGATCTATCGCTTCAGACTCGGTGTTGTGCAAGGTCAGGTCTACCTGGAGATTGGAGACTCGGTGTTCCTGAACAATGCTATCGGTCAGTTGCGCAAAGGGCTGGAGCTTGAACCTAGGAGCGCCATTGGCTACGCCAACCTCGCGTTGCTCCTGGCGAGGACCACTGACCGCGAGGGCACAAGGTCTGCCGCGCTGAACGCCATGAAGTTCGCGAACCGGGATCCTGCGGTCTCGCTCGTCGCGGGAACGGCACTTGAGTTGAGCGACTGGGGCGACGAAGCTATAAAGGCCTACGGAGACGCTATCTTCCAGGATCTTGGCCTGGCTGATTCACCATTCTGGAGCCAGAGCTCGTTCCGAGTTGCTCATTTCTCCGACATTGTGGCCAACTCAGCTGTCGTCCTCAACGATTGTGCGCTCCTGTGGCTGTCGGCACAGCCCGTGCCGTCAGGCCCTGTCGAACGGCAGGACGCGCTCACAGGCTGCGTGGAGCGAGTCCTGGAGCGGGATACAAAGGAAGACCGGATCGTGTTGGCGGAGGCGCTGATCCGCGATGGTGAAATGGAGCTGGCGGGCCAGCAGATCGACTACGTGATCACTCGCTATCCGGACTACGGCGCCGGCCGGACCGCCCTCGGTCGCTGGTACGCCGCCCTCGGGGATCTCGAGCGTGCTCGCCTCGAGTGGCTGCGCGCCGGCCAGCTCGATGAAGTTGAGGCGCTCATGCTTCTTGGCGACTCGTATTCGTCGGGCCAAGTCCCCGATGAGGTAGCCGGCGCGTTGCGCGCGGAGTTGCGCTCCGTCAGTAGCCAAGTGCAGTTCCACCTCACGGGCATTCTCTATTACAGGTTCAAATTCTTCCGCGCGTCGCCGTTCGTAATCCTGCTGCCGGGAGACTGGCGGGACGCCGTACCGGGACGCTACACGCGCGCGACCGAGACTTTGGTGCGTTGGGAGAGCGAGGGGTGACCTAGCGCCCCGGCTGCGCGCGCGCCGCCGACCTGCGGCCGCGCTCGAACTCCAGCGCGCGTCGCTGCTGCGTCTTGGCGATCGCCTTCGGAGAGAGGCGCAGCTCGTACTCCTTGAGCACGTCATCAACGGCCCGCCGGTGCTCGGCCGCCTGCAGCATGAGCTGAGCGACCAGGCGTGCATCGTTGACGGCCGTTCGCGTCGCCTCATGGTAGTCCTCGAAGCCCGCGGGCGGCGCGATCGGTCCCAGTTCAATCTGCGCCTCGCTGAGCACCGTGATGTACGCCTCGGACGCGGCGCGGCCCTCGGCGTAGGCGTCCGTCGGGTCGATGCCCAGCTCCTGATAGTGCGCCAAGTGCAGCGCCGGTGCGCCAATGCGCCGGGCCCACTCTCTGTTCGCCGCCTCTATCCTGGTGTCGATCGCGCTGACCTGCCGCACGTAGGCGTCGATCATCTCCGCTGTTGCGGGTGCTCCTTCGGTCACGAGCGGCTGCGCTGGGTTTGCGGGTCCGAGCGCGCGCACTTCGTTGTAGATTGGCGCCATCCGGTGCGGGATATGGTAGGTGTGGTGCCGCAGGTTCGGCTCGATGTAAGAGGCGTCCAGTGGCTGTCCGACGAACGCCGAGAGCTGTGCGATCGTCTCCTCGGGACGCTGGATCAAGTCGTCGTACTCCACGCAAGTCGCATCGAGGTCGTAGTCGCGGATGACGTCCAGCAGGCGTCGCGACTGGAGGGCCCACCAGCGTTCGATCACGTCACGGTCGACCAGGCCGAAGATCTGCGCTACCGAGTGGAGGAACGCTTCTGAGCTACGGAGGCAGACGATCACCTTGGGCGGGCTGGACAGGTATGGCAGCCAGGCCTCAAGCGTCACGCTGAAGCGTGGGTCCTTCCAGCCTGCGGCGTTGGTGCTCGCCAGCGCGGCCAGCTCCTTCTCGAAACGCTTCGCAACGGCAAGCATCGTAGAACGCCAGGGATAGCGGCCCAGCCCGGCCATGCCGGATTCGGCCATCATCTCGTCGTTCAGGTCGCAGACCGCCAACTCCTCGTAGAAGCCGGCGGCGTTTTCCTTGGCCGGGTCGCGGAAGTGCTCGCCCATGGAGATGCCGGACTCGTGCAAGACGCGGGCCACTGCGCTCGTGCCTGAGCGGCCCAGACCGGCGACGATGATGAACGGCCTGCCCTCTGTCGGGACGTCGATAGGGCGGAGGCCGCGCAGCCTCCGCGCGGTGCTCGCGATCAACTGGCTGGCTATGGGCAGCGCATAGTGTAACCGGGTCGTCATGAAAGGATGATATCGCGGCGGCGCCTAGGGCGTTACTCCACCGTGAAAGTCGTTCCGGCGGCCTTGAACCTGCCTACTCGTCCTGTTTAGCCGCCCCGTTCCCCGAATCCGGGAATCAGCACTGCCTCCACGTCTGGGTGGGCCGCCAGTTTCTCGAGACCGCTGGCGGTGATGGTCGCAGAGATCGCGGGCGTAAATCGAAGCTTTCGAACTGACGAGATGTCTGCCGCTGTGAGTGAACGAAGGACGCGAGCCTGCACCGCAGCAGCGTGCGCTCTCCTCACTTCTGTCGTTTGCTCATCGAGCGGGGTGTCTAGCTTTGTGAGCGAAATGTACACTTCTACTTCGGTCTGTTCTTCGAGCGCTTCCCAGACCTCCGCGCCAACGAACGCCGTAGATTCCTGAGCTTGGCTCCCGCCGTTGGAGTCTCCGGGACATGCCGCAGTTAGAACCAGTACCAGTCCGAAGAGAACCGTTGCTGCTAGGTTACGCTTCATCGTCTCACCGCCTTCTGGGTAGATTCTACACCCTGAACCCGTTTTGTAAGACGCCGCCAGCGCTGATCCGTTACGTCTCGCCCAGAATGCGGCTGATGGTCTCGCGCACTTCGCGGACGCGGAAGGGCTTGGCCAACATGGGGTTGTTCACCTGCTGGAGGAACGTGCGCGTGTCCGGACTCACCGTGTCGCCGGTGATGAAGATCGTCCGAGATGCCAGCCTCGGGTCCCGCCGCTCCAGCTCCTCGTACAGTTCGCGGCCGCCCATGTCCGGCATCTTGATGTCGGTGATCACGAGGTCGTACGTCCGTTCCGCGATGCGCTCCAGGGCCTCCCGCCCGTTGCTGGCGGTGTCGACGAGGTGGTTGTCCATTTGGAGGACGCTGCCCAGCAGCCGCTGGATGCTCTCCTCGTCGTCGACGACGAGGATCGAACGTCCGGTCACGGACGGCTCCAGTTCAGCCTCAGGCCCTGCGGCGCGCGGCGCCCCCGCGACGACGGGCAACTCGATGATGAACGTGGCGCCGCGCCGGGGCTGGCTCTCGGCCCAGATACGGCCGTTGTGTTCGTCGATGATGCCGTAACAGATCGTCAGCCCCAGGCCCGTGCCCTCGCCGACTTCCTTTGTCGTGAAGAACGGGTCGAAAATGCGACGCAGCGTGTCGTCGTCGATGCCCGGACCGTCATCTTGGAAGCTGACACGCACGATATCGTTCTCGTGGCTGGTGCGTACCTTGAGTGTGCCGTGCTGCTTCTCGGTCAGGATCGCCTGTTCAGCGTTGATGATTAGGTTGAGGAAGACCTGTTGGATCTGGTCCGCGTCGACCATCGTCTGCGGCAGCTTGGTGTCGAGCTGCAGGTCCAGCTCGATGCTCTTCAACTGCAGGTCGTAGCTGCGCAGCTCCAGTACGCGCTCCAGCAGTACGTTGAGGTCCACCAGCACTTTCTCGGCGTGCCTGCGACGCGCGAACGAGAGCAGGTTCTGGACGATCTTCGCGGCGCGCTCCGCCTCCCGATTGATCGTTTCGATGTCGCCCGCCATCTTTTCGTCGAGGTCGCGCTCTAGGAGCAGTTGTGAGAAGCCCATGATACCCGTCAGCGGGTTGTTCAGTTCATGCGCAACGCCTGAGACGAGCTGGCCGACCGAGACCATCTTCTCGGACTGGAGCAGCCGCTCTTGCATAAGGCGCTCTTCGGTCACATCGCGGAGGATGACGACCGCCTCGGAGCCCTCCGGCGAACCCGCCAGCGGCGCGGCCATCGCGACCAGGTAGCGCCGGCCGGCATCGGTCGGGCTGGCCGACAGCTCCCGTAGCGCGGTCGGCTCCTGGGTGGCGAGCGCCTCGCGGGCAAGCTCGGCGAGGACGCTGTCGGAGAGCGAGGCGCCCTCCTTTAGGCCGGCCGACTCCAGCAGTTCGTTCGCCGCAGTGTTGGCGGACGTGATCTGCAGTGACGAGTCGACTAGCACGATTCCGTCTTTGAGGCTCTCGGCCAGCGACGCTAGTTGGGCGCGTTCGGCTTGTTGCTGCAGCGCGATGCGTTCCAGGCCGAGCGAGATCTGGTTCGCGACGGTGTAGAAGGTCCGTTCCTGCGTCGCGTCGAACGCATCAGGCGCTCCGGCGCTGATCTGAAGCAGCCCGCGTACTTCTCCGCCGGTTACGAGCGGCGCCTCCAATGAACTCTCGATTTGCGATGCCGGCGCGCCCGCGCCGTTCGTCTCGAGTTCGATCGTCTGTACGTCTGGTTGGCTGCAATCGCGGTGCTTGCCGCCGGTGAGGCGCACGAACGCCTCCATGGCGCCGGAAGCCGCGCGCTGGATGCTGCCGGCGGCCGCGCCCTTGGGCGCGAAGACGGTCGTCGCGTCTTCGTCGCCACGGCAGCTCACAGCCGCCGCGATCTGGAAGCTCAGCGTTGGCTCGAGCACTTCGAGCCCCGCGCGGATCACCTCGTCGCCGCTGAGCGAGTAGCTGAGGCGGCGTGTCAGCTCGTGGAAGAGCGATGGGATCTCGACTGCCGGCGCGGCCTCCGCGGCTTCCGGCGCCGGAGGATTCTCCGAAGGCTCTTCGGCGCTGGGCTGTTGTGTCTCGGTCTGGCGGAGGGCGGCGCCCAGTTGGAGGGCGAGGCCCCACGCCGCCAAGGTGTCTTCGTCCGTTAGGTCGCGCGAGGTGAGACAGAGGACGGCGTCCCGTTTCGCCGCGACCCGAAGCGGCGCGACGATCATCGTGCCGGGCACGCTCTCGGTCAGCAGCGCGCTGCCGCCGTTCTCCGTGAACGCGTTCGCGATATCCGTGTCGGCCGCCGGGCGGTCGCTGCGCAGCGCCGCGGCCAGGCGCGGGAGCCGCAGGGGGCGTCCCCAGACGTCGGGCGCGAGCGGCAGTGTGGCGCGCTGGAGGAGCAGGCCGCCGGCGTCTTCCGCCTGCACGAGCAGGGCGCAGGCGATGCCGCGGTCCGCGAGGCCGCCCGTGAGGCGGTTGAGCGCGTCGTCGGAGCCGGCGGCGTCCTGGAGCGAGGCGGCCAGCGCGAGGAGCGTCTCGGAGAGGGGTTCTTGCGTCCCGCGGCGTTCGATGTGACGGATCGTCATGGGCGGTCCCCTTACGGGCAAGCCTCCAGGCCCACCCACTGCAAGCGAAAGGGTAAGTTCATTATGCCCGATAGCAATTCAGGGTTCAATTGGGGATTGCATCGAGGGTCATGGGTCGAGGGTCGAGGGCCAGAAAGTGGGGAAGTTTGTTTTGCAGAATCGCCCTAATTCTAGTAGTTATGTCGACTATCGAAGCTAACAGACCGGCATCTGGCTTACCATAAGATTGACGGGCGACGTGAGTCGCGTACATGTGTCCGCATCGATGGGCGCCTCCCTACGAACACATTCTAGCAAACGTAGCCGGAAGCGGCTGCCCTGACGGGCAGCTTGGAGTTGCCGCGCAACTCCTGGCTCATGACGGTCGTTCCTGGCTGTGGCGATAGCGGTGTGAGCAGTGTGCGCATGATGGTCAGGAGATCGTAGGTGGCTGGCCAGATAGCTCAGAGGGAGAGGTGGCGCGGGCCGGGCTGGTGCAGATCCCTAGCTAGCCGTGGCCGCAGGGGGCGCGTGGCCCCTGACGGTCCTGTAAGCGCCCCATACCCCCAGCTCACCACGCGCGCCCGGGGCCGTTCCTCCTAGTTCTCTGCCAGGAACTGGTCGATGAGGGCCTGCTCTTCCTCGATGTCGCCCTGCATCGGGTGAGTGCCTTCGCCCTCCCTGATAACGAGTGTGCAATCAGGAAGGCCATCGACGACAGGCATCAGAAGCTCGTCCGGCACTACGACGCGACTCGCGACCCGGTCGAACATGAGCACAGGAGCTTCAACCTGGGGAAGAAGGCCGGTGACATCTGTCTCCATGTGGTCGTAACAGATGGCGAGGCACTGCTCCTGCGTGAGGCCGGCTCTCACGAACTCGGCCATCAGCGGGCGCAGCTCTTCTGGGTTATCGTCCAAGCTCGTGCCCATGTTGATCCCGGCTACGAAGTCAGGCAGCATATCGAACTCATTTTCCATAATCGCCACGAGGGACCTGATCCTTGGCAGGGCTCCAAACACCTTCCCGTTCGCGTAGCCGGACCAGAGCACTAGGTGCGTCACCTGATCCGGATGGCGCGCCGCGTATGCAAGCGAAGGCACACTGGCATGGCGGTCGGCGAGGATAGCGAATCGATTGATATGGAGCGCCGATACGACGGCCTCTATGTCGGCAAGGTGCGTGTCCAGCGAAATCTCGGCGAACGCCCGGTCGGATAGCCCTGCTCCACGCGTATCGTATCTGATGACCATCCTCCCCGGAGCGGCCATGCGAAGGTAAAGGTCTCGCCACGGTGGCACATTCCATTCGGCCCCAATGTGCGTGTACGGAATGGCCGGCATGTAAAGGAGCGGCGTACCCTCTCCAAGCGTCCAGTATGCGACGTCGACGCCATCTGATGTGGTCGCGTGTCTGACCTCAGGACAAGGAGGCGCGGGCTGCCGCTCCAGGGTCGTGACCACCTCCCGATAGAGGCGCTGCGTGTCTTCCGACGGCTCAATTTCGAGCTCGTCCCGCAGTTCAGCCCGGCAGCGGCGGTACACGTAGGCGGCCGCACCTAGATTGCCATCGTCAGCATATAGCTGCATGAGTGAGCGATAGGCGTCCTCGCGCAGCGGGTCGAGGTCGATGATGCGGCGAACAGCTCGCTCGGCAGTGGCCAAGGCTCCGGCCTTTCGAGCGCGCTGGCAGAGGTCCTGCAGCAGCGTGATCTGCAAATCCAGGACGGTGTCGCGCGCTTCCTGCGCCCAGTCCTCGTACCTGTCCTGCGGCAGGAGCTGGCCGGTATAGCCGTTTGTAGCAGCCTCCCGTTCTTCGGGGCTGCACTTACAAGCGGCGCCGCTTTCGACGTGCTCCCTTAGGCCTGCCAGATCCACGCCGACGCCCTGCGACAAGGCGAGCATCTCTCCTCGGGACCGCTCTATCGGATTCGGTGCGCCTTGCTCGGCGAGTTCGGAGCGCAGAAGCGAGAGGTTCTTGCGCAGGTTGTTGGCCGCCGCGTCGGGCCCGAGGTCCGGCCAGATGAGATCGAGGAGCTGGTCGCGCTGGATCTGGTGGTCTGGCTGAAGGGCAAGGAGTTTGAGGATCGCCTTCGCCTTGCCGCGAGGCCAGGTATCGTCGAGCACAACCCGTTCTCCCAGACGCACTTGGAAGCGCCCAAGCAGGTCGATGCTCAACCGGGTGTCAGGACGCCGACCATCGCCCATAGGTAGCCCCCTCCGCGGGTCGTCTATTCCGCCCTGGCCAGGTCCATGCCACCAGCGGATGGCCCACTTTACGTGGTCGTCAACGAAAAAGCAAGTCTGGGTAACGTTCGGGTAATGGCGAGAAACGTAGAGTACGGCAATCTACTGAGCCCTGGGCTGATCGCGCATAGGCGGTGTGAGTTCAGAAAGGCGGCGGCAGCCCGCCAGGGGCTGGAGGCGGGCGCCGTGACGCCCTGCAGAGGAGGTTCGCATGTTTACTAACGCAAATCGCTACGGGAAGTGGGCACTGGTGGCCGCGCTGTTTGCGGCGCTCATATTGATGCTGGGCGGGCCATTGCATCAGGACAGGACGGCCGAAGCCGCCATCGACATGACGGGCAAGTGGAATGTGTCGCTCTCAGGGACCGCCGGAGGTGATACCTGTTCGTTAAACATCGTGCAGACAGGAAGCTCGCTCACCGCAGATGCGTCGTGCGTGTCTTCCGGCAGCGGTCCATACACCGGTTCCATAACCAAAGCAACGGGCGACTTCTCGCTCGACGGTCTGCTTACCGGCGGCATATTTGGGAACCTGTCTGTAACGTCTACCGGAAACACGGACGGCTCCACGATGAACGGAACATTCTCAACGACTCCTCCTGGAAGTGGGACCTTCACCGGTAGCATCAAGGTGCCGCCGCCGGCGAACTACACGTGCTACATAGCCGGCGGGCCCTCTCTCGGCGTGTCCGTGAACGTCGAGAACCAGTTCATGCCCGATGGCGCGCTCGTTACCGTCGATGGAGGATACTCCCTGTGTCCGCCCACCGGAAAGAACGGTGACGGCATCCCATTTCTGCCTACGATGCGCTGCTTCAACGCCACCACCCCGGTCGACCCCGACGTGACGGTTGACGTAGAGGACCAGTATGGCGTGGCTGCGCATGTCATCGGTCCGCTCACTAAATTGTGCGTGCAGGCGACGAAGGACGGGAGTCCCCCGGGTTCGTCCCTCTATTATGCCTGCTACGAAAGTGTAACCACCGTGGGCCCTGGCCAAGACGTGGACATCACCAACCAGTTCATATCTGAGACGATATCTATCTTTGGCATCAGAATGATGGTGTGCGTTCCCTCGCTGAAAGACGGGGCCGGTATAACAGGGTCGCCGGCGCTGACGTGCTATCTCCCCATGGCGGGCACACCCGTCGAGGCTCTGGTAAACATCCGGACACAGTTCGGGCTTGAGGTGCAGTTTGTCGATTCCCTTTACACTTACTGCACGGAGGCCGAAAAATTGGTGCCGAACAAGCTCCCCAAGCCAGGCGACACCGACGGCGACGGCTGCCCAGACGAGCACGAGAACGGCCCTGACGAGACACAGGGCGGACGGCGCGACTACAAGGACCCGAACGAATACTACGACGTGTACGGCCCCGGCCAGTCGCTCACGCGGGACGGCGTGATCGACCTGGCGAACGACATCTTAGGGGTGATCGTGCGCTTCGCGCCGCTCGGCACTGAGCCAGAGTACGACGTGCGGTTCGACCGCGGGCCACAGATCGGGGCCAACACCTGGAACATGGGGCCGCCGGACGGCGTGATCGACCTGGCGAACGACATACTGGGAGTGATTTTGCAGTTCAACCACAGCTGTGTGTAAGTCGGATCTGGCCTACGCGTCTCTCGCCATACGGAACAAACCATGGCCCAGTGGCGCCCCAGTGTGTAGGAGGTCACGTACTCAGTAGCGATAGCGGCGGAGTTACTAATACTAAGATACTAATTACTTACGATTTGCCGTAGCCAGATGGTCACGCTAAGCGTATACTTAGCGGAGATGCCGCCGGCATTGTGCGGCACTGGGGAAGGATTGGCGTTAGTCTCGTATGAGCGAACCACCTGAGCTAGAAGAGTTGACCGGCGTTAAGCCGCGCCGGTCGCCCGTCGTTGGCGCGTTCTTCGCGATCTTCTCCGGCGCCGTGCTGGCGCTGATCGCGGTGACGAGCGGCTTCGGGTCGGGCTTCGCCTGGGAGGCTGAACCGACGCCCACGCCCTCGCCCACGGCGACGGCCACCCCGACGTTCACGGCGACGCCTACCGCGACGTACACGGCGACGCCCACGGCCACTGCTACACAAACGCCCGAGCCGACGGCCACGGCGCTAGCCGCGATCCCGCAGCCAGCCGCGAGTCCCGCCGAGCGCTGGATCCTCGTCGACCTGAGCGATCAGACGACGACTGCCATGATCGGCGACGAGGCCTACTACACGGCGCTCGCCTCGACCGGCAAGGATGGCTGGGAGACGCCCACGGGCGAGTTCCGGATCAACTACCGCGTCGAGAACGAGACGATGACCTCCGCGTCCATCGGGGCGGAAGAGTACTACGTGCTTGAGAACGTGCTCTACACGCAATACTTCACGACTGAGGGCCACGCGCTCCACTACAACTACTGGCGGCCCGATTCCGTGTTCGGGAACGAACGCACCAGCCACGGCTGCGTCGGCCTGCGGCTGGCCGACGCAGAGTTTTTCTGGAACTTCGCTTCTTGGGGCACGCGCGTTGTGATCGTCGACTAGCAACTCCCCTCTAGCTCGCCACAACGCTACACTCGACCGAGAGGAAACGTCTCCTCCAAAGGGAGGAGGACGTCCCCTCGGAAGGAGTGACCGTTGGCCCGGGTCTTCTTCGAAGGCATCAACAAGCGGTTCGGCGACGCCTACGCCGTGCGCGACCTCACGCTGGAGGTTCAGGACGAAGAGTTCTTCGTGCTCCTCGGCCCGTCCGGCTGCGGCAAGACGACGGCGCTCCGCATCGCGGCGGGGCTGGAGGAGCCGTCGGAGGGCGACATCCACATCGGCGACCGGCTGGTGACGGAGGTGCCGGCCAAGGACCGCGACTTGGCGATGGTCTTCCAGAGCTACGCACTCTACCCGCACATGAGCGTCTACAACAACATCGCGTTCGGCCTGCGCATGCGCAAACACAGCAAGGGCGAGATCGACCGGCTGGTGCGCGACGCGGCGGCTACGCTCGGCATCGATGAGCTGTTGAAGCGCAAGCCCGGGCAGCTCTCGGGCGGCCAGCGGCAGCGCGTGGCGTTGGGCCGGGCGATCGTGCGCCGGCCGCAGGTGTTCCTGATGGACGAGCCGCTCTCGAACCTCGACTCCAAGATGCGCGTGCAGATGCGAGCGGAGCTGATCCGGCTGCATCGCGAGCTGGGCGCGACCTTCATCTACGTCACGCACGATCAAGTGGAAGCGATGACGATGGGCGCCCGCGTCGCGGTGCTGAACGAGGGGCGTCTCCAGCAGGCCGGCTCGCCACAGGAGGTCTACGACCGTCCGGAGAACCTCTTCGTCGCGGAGTTCATCGGCAGCCCCGCGATGAACTTGCTCGACGCGGAGCCCGTGCAGGTCGATGGCAAGGCGGGCGTCCGTGCTGCCGGCGTCGACGTGACGCTCCCGGACGCGCTCGCGAAGCAGCTGGAAGCCTCGGGCGCGAGCGCGCTCGTGATGGGCGTCCGGCCGGAGCACCTGGATCTGAGCGTGAAGGAGCCGGCCGCGGCGTTCAAAGGCAAGGTGGACCTCGTCGAGTCGCTCGGCAGCGAGCAACACGTGACCGTAGCGATCGAGGGCGCCTCGGTGATCGCGCGGCTGGCCGCATCGGAGAAGATCGAACACGGAACGACGTTCCAGCTCGCGGTTGCGCCTCATCACGTGCAACTGTTCAACGCGTCGACGAAGGAGAGGATCGGCCCGTGAGCGCCGCCGCACCGGCGAGGCGTTTGCTGCCTCGCCCCGTTCGCGAGTTCCTCGTTGCGCTGCCGTTCCTGCTCCCCTCTATGGTCCTCTTCGGGGCGTTCGTCTTCTATCCGCTCGGCAAGTCCGTCTATCTCGGTTTCTTCATCAGCAACCCGTTCCGCACGCGCCAGATCTACGTTGGCTTCGAACAGTACCGTGACGTGCTCGCGTCGTCCGACTTCGTCAGCACGCTGGTGGTGACGGGGACGTTCACGCTCTACACGGTGGTCCCGGCGCTGGCGATCGGAACGTTCCTGGCGATAATCGCGAACCAGAAACTGCCGGGGATCGTCATTTTCCGCACGATTTTCTCCTCAACGCTGGCCGCATCGGTCGCGATCAGCGCCGTCCTCTGGCTCGTGCTGCTGCACCCGAGTATCGGCGTGCTCAATGACATGCTGGGAGCTGTCGGCATCCCGGCGGTGAACTGGCTGGACGACGGCGGCTGGGCCGTTGGCGAACGCGCGACAGGCTGGGACCTGTTCGCGGCCTGGTTCATCGACCCGAACTGGGCGCTGATCTCGGTGTCGCTGGCGACGGTCTGGATGAACATCGGTCTCTTCACGATCATTGTGCTCGCGGGCCTGCAGACGATCCCGGACGAGCTGTACGAGAGCGCGCGCATCGATGGCGCGGGCCGCTGGTCGGAGTTTTGGCACGTCACGCTCCCCATGCTGTCGCCGACGCTCTTCTTCGCGTCGGTGGTGGGCATGATCTTCGCGTTTCAGTCGTTCGGCCAGATCCAGATCCTCACGCAGGGCGGGCCCGCTGACGCGAGCAACGTCCTGCTCTACTCGATTTACCAGACCGGCTTCGAGCCGCCGTTCCGCGTGGGGGCGGCATCCGTGCAGGCGCTGGCGCTGTTCGTGATCATGCTGGGGCTGACGCTGGCGCAGTTCCGGCTGGTGGGCGGGAAGGTCTTCTACCGATGACGGTCGTCGCTAAAGCGACGACTTGGAAGAACGCGAAGCTGTCGCCGCAGCGACAGCCGCGTTCTTCAAGGCGAATGCAGCGAGAGAGGGCGTCCTACCAATGACGGCTGTCGCTAGCGCGTCGCGTTCACCGAGCCTGGTACGGCGCTGGCTGCGGAGGATGCCTTCGTACGCGCTGCTGGTCGTCTGCTCCGCGATACTGATGTTCCCGCTCTATGTGACGGTCGTGTTCAGCCTCCACCCGCTCACCGAGTTCTTGAAGGAGGACGCGCCCAGTCTCTGGCCGTCGTTCTGGCAGTGGGACAACTACTTCGCGAGCGGCGAGGGAGTCTCCGATACGCCCGTGGGGCGGTACCTGTTCAACAGTTTCGTGGTATCGGCCGTGATCACGCTGGCCCAGCTCATCACGGCAACGCTCTCCGCCTATGCGTTCGCGTTCTTGAAGTTTCCGGGGCGCAACGTCCTCTTTATCGTGTTCCTGGCCACGATGATGGTGCCACTGGAGGTGTCCATCATCCCCAACTTCCAGACGATGCAGTGGCTGGATGCCCATTTTACGGAGCAGGCGTGGCTGAGCTGGACGCAGATCCGCTGGATCGACGGCTATCCGGGCCTGGTCGCGCCGTTCCTGGCTACCGGGTTTGGGACGTTCCTGCTCAGGCAGTACTTCATGACGATCCCGCGCGAGCTGCTGGACGCCGCCGAGATGGACGGTTATGGGCATCTGCGAACGCTGCTCTACGTGGTCGTGCCGCTGGGGCGGGGCGCGCTCGCGACGCTGGCGATCTTCGCCTTCCTGCAGGCCTGGAACCAGTATCTCTGGCCGCTCCTGGTGACGAACGACCCGAACATGCGCACCGTGCAGATCGGCATCGCGGCGGAGGCGGCGAACATCAGCCGCATCAACGTGGCCTTCGCGGGCACGATCATGGCCTTCCTGCCGATGCTGCTCCTCGTCGTCGCCTTCCAGCGCTATCTGGTGCGAGGCCTGTTCGGCGGGTCGGTCAAGGGCTGAAGCGAAGCTTCAGCTTGCAGAACGCTGCGCGTTCTGCGGGCTGACCTGCGGGAGACGTGCTAAGGCGATGGCGCGCTGCAGGCGCCTGGGGTGCGCGGCGCGAGCCCCGCGGGGCAATGACGACGACATGGAGCAGTACAATGGGTGGAAGGTTTCGAGCATTGGCAGGGTCTTCTAAATCGGAGTCAAGGTGGCATAGGCGGGAAAGGATGGCGAAGCAGTGAAGAGGAGATTGCTGGCACTGGCGGTCGTTGCAGGAACCGGCGTTCTGGGCATCCTCGTGGCCACTAGCTTCGTCTCATGCGGAGAGACAAAGCCAGCTGACCAGTCGGGACTAGCGGCGCCGCCCGGTGAGGAACTGGAGCACTCCATAGCCAGGCCCGAGGATGGGACGCCCATCTACATCTCGCTGGTGGGAGACGCGTGGCGACCAATCTTCGGAGAGGAGAACTGGCAGAAGAATATCGTTGATGACGACAAGAAAGTTGCCGTCACCGATAGTGCGGTTTTCCAAGAGTCTGTGACGGAGTTCCAGGACTTCCCTCTCTATTGGGCTGGAGCAGAGTTCCAAGGGCTCCCACTGACGGGAATTATCCGTTCTTATGGGCCTCACCTCACTCCCCCAGAGGACCACGTTATTCTCCAGTACGGTACCTGCACTCCGTCGGCTGGGGCAGGGTGCCGCGTTCCGCTTCAAATAAGGGTGGAGCCGTACTGCTACGCGCAGCCTACTGGCTTCGCGCCTGAAGCGAAGGAGGATACCGTATTTCAGGTGAGGGGCGCCGATGCGCAGTACCTCTCGGGTGCTCTTAGACTTTGGATGGGAGACGTGACTGTCAGGGTGTCTGCCGGACCAGAGGAGGAGGAGCTCAACGTGGCCGAGGCGCTTGTGGCCGCCAATGGCCAGGGGCCGGCGAGGTCTGACCAGCAGTTCCCGCCTTTGATCAGCGAATGCTAGCGGCAAGCCCGCAGGCCGCCTGAGTGCGGAAGAACGCGACGCGGTCGCGTCAGCGACAGCCGCGTTCTTCAAGCTACTGCCGAAGCAGTAGCCGGCGACCGTCAGGTCGCCCGCCATCGGGTAGTGCAATTATTTCGTCGCGCGGTTATGCTGGGTGGCGATATGACTAGACCTGGGCGGCCGTCTCACCCGGACATCCTGACGCCTCGCGAAGAGGAAGTGTTGGCGCTACTCCGCGAAGGGCTAACGAACCCGCAGATCGCGGAGCGGCTGAGCATCACGCTGGACGGCGCCAAGTACCACGTCTCTGAGATCCTGAGCAAGTTGGGCGTATCGAGCCGCGAGGAGGCGGCCCGCTGGGAGCCTTCGGAGCGCCCATGGTGGGCGACCGCGGCTGTTCCGCTGGCGTGGTCCTGGCGGCGAGCGAACGTCTCCTGGCTCGCGACCGGAGTGGCAGGCATCGCAGCCGTTCTCGTCGTGGTGGGCGCCGGGCTGCTGGTGTGGGGGCTCGTGAGGACAGATTCAAACGCCGGAGCAGACGTCCCGGCTGGCGCCACCGTATCCACAAGCCCGACGGCTCCGCTGGCAACGCTAACGCCAACCACCGAGCCCACAACCGCGCCGCCCACGCCTGCGCCCTCCGCCACACCCGTGCCTACGCAGCCTCCCGCACCCACACAGCCACCAGCACCTACGGCGGACACACGCGTACCGATGGGTCTACCACGAGCGGATCAGATCCAGCTCGGCGAGGACGGCAAGTACTTCATCGCTGACCGAGGCGACGGATGCACCTGGGTGGAGTATCGCAGAGACACTAGTCCTGAAATTGGCCTTGAGGTGTTCCTCGGAACGGATTGCCCGGCAGATTTCGCTATCACGTTCCGGCCTGAGAGCGGCATAGTGCTCCCGCTCGTCTCCTAACGTTACATGACCCCCAGGACCGTCAGGAACAAAACGGTTCGCTTGCTCGCCCTCACTCCCATCCCCCTACAGGCAGGCCTCTCCCACTCGTGGGAGAGGGGCGATGGCGGTACGCAACCGCAGGCCGGCCGATTGCTCGCCCGAGCGAGCGGAAGAACGCGAAGCGGTCGCGTTAGCGACAGCCGCGTTTTTCAAGGCGACCGTCAGGTCGCCATAATGGCGCAGAAGCGAAGCCTCTGCAAGCTAGCCCAAAGGCTAGCCGCATGCTATATTAAGCGGGCCCTAGCTTCGACCAGCTAGCATTGCGACTGGGAGCGAAGGCTCCTCCGAGGGAGTCAATGGCTCCCATCGCTGCATAGTACGAGTAGAGAGCGAGAGAAGAATTTGGAAACGCCCATCAGCATGAAAGCGCTGCTTGAGGCCGGTGTCCACTTCGGGCACCAGACCCGGCGCTGGAACCCGAAGATGAAGAAGTACATCTTCACCGAGCGCAACGGCATCCACATTCTGGACCTGCAACAGACGGTCGGCTGTCTGCGCGATGCGCTCGACTACGTTCGGGACGTGGTGTCGAATGGCGAGCAGGTGCTCTTCGTGGGCACCAAGAAGCAGGCCCGCGAAACCCTAGAAACGGAAGCGAAACGCTGCTCGATGCCATTCGTGACGAATCGCTGGCTGGGCGGGACGCTGACGAACTTCCAGACGATCCAAGGGCGCAGCAAGCACCTGATCAAGCGCGAAGAGGCCCGCGATCGCGGCGACTACGAGGTCCTTCACAAGAAGGAAGCGCTCAAGATCGACAAAGAGATCGACAAGCTCAACCGCCACCTCGGCGGCATCAAGGAGATGCCGCGCCTGCCGGGCGCCGTCTTCATCATCGACCCCGACGCTGAGGCGATCTCCGTCGCGGAGGCCCGCCGCGTAGAGGTGCCCATCGTGGCCATGTGCGACACCAACTGCGACCCGGACTTGATCGACTACCCGATTCCGTCAAACGACGATGCGATCCGGGCGATCAAGCTGATCACCGCCAAAGTAGCGGACTCCGTGCTCGAAGGGCTTGCCCTGAGCGGGTACGAAGGCGCCACCGGCGGCACGCTGGAAGAACAGGCCGCCCACGCGGCCGCCTCTGCCGAATCAGCCTAATGGCGATCTCCGCGGCGCAAGTCAAGGAGCTGCGCGAACTCACGAACGCCGGCGTGATGGAGTGCAAGAACGCTCTGGAGGAGGCCGGCGGCGACATGGCGAAGGCCACGGAGATCCTCAAGGAACGTGGCCTGGCACGGGCGGAGAAGCGCAGCGAGCGCGAGACCTCGCAGGGTCTGGTTGAATGCTACACGCACGCGGGCGGCCGGATCGG
Source organism: Chloroflexota bacterium (assembly GCA_003228685.1). Taxonomy (GTDB): domain Bacteria; phylum Chloroflexota; class Dehalococcoidia; order DSTF01; family RBG-16-68-14; genus SZUA-185. Next base: position 12,177 of record QIFC01000079.1, on the reverse strand, counting down.
TTCGATGGTGGAAGTGAACTGCGAGACGGACTTCGTCGCGCGAACCGATGAGTTCAAAGACCTAGCTCACGACCTCGCGATGCAGGTGGCCGCTACCGGCCCTCTAGCGATCGTGCAGGAGGACCTGCCTAAAGATGCTGAGGGCGAACCGGCTGAGGTCTGCCTGATGCTCCAGCCATATATCAAGGATGCCAGTCGTACTGTTGACGAGCTTGTGAAAGAGGTCATCGCAACGACCGGCGAGCGCGTGACCAGGTTCTCCCGGTTCGAACTCGGTCAGTAGGAGGCGCACTCCATGGCCGACCGCGCCTACCGGCGCACGCTCCTGAAGGTGAGCGGCGAAGCGCTCATGGGCAGCGCTTCGTATGGCATCGACACCGACACGGTCACTCGAGTAGCACTCCAGATCAAGGCCGCTCAGGCGCAGGGGGTCGAGATCGCCATCGTTGTTGGCGCCGGCAACATCTTCCGGGGTATTCAGGCCGCGGCAGCCGGCATGGACCGGGCGACTGCCGACTACGGCGGGATGCTCGCGACGGTGATCAACGCTCTCGCTCTCCAAGACGCTCTCGAAAAGAACGATGTCGTGGTGCGCACGCAATCGGCCATCAACGTGCAGCAGGTGGCGGAGCCGTACGTCCGCCGGCGGGCGATCCGCCACCTGGAAAAGGGGCGTGTGGTCATCTTCGCTGCCGGCACGGGGAACCCGTACATGACGACCGATACCGCCGCCGCGCTGCGGGCGATCGAAATCGGGGCGGACGTGCTGTTGATGGCGAAACACGGCGTCGATGGCATCTACGATGCTGACCCGAACGAACAACCTGACGCGCACCGCTTCCAGACGCTAAGCTATATGGAGGCGATCAGCCGGCGATTGGAAGTCATGGACAGCACGGCTCTCTCGCTCTGCATGGAAAATGAGCTGCCGATCATTGTGTTCGACATCGATGCCGCGGATGGCATCGTGAAAGCCGTGCGCGGCGAACAGACCGGTACGTACGTCTGCAGCGCCGAGACTGTCATGGCAGGAGTCTGACGATGGCCGGCGACTCTATGATCGATGAGACGCTCAAGGACACGGACGACCGCATGGGCAAGGCTATCGACGCGCTGAGCAGAGACCTCGCGACGATTCGGACCGGCCGCGCCAGTCCAGGTCTCGTCGAGCAGTTGCGCGTCGATTACTACGGCACACCGACTCCCCTCCAACAGCTCGCGAGCGTGGGCGTGCCGGACGCGCGCTTGCTGACGATTCAGCCGTATGATAAAGGTTCGCTCGAAGCGATCGAAAAGGCGATCCAGAAGTCCGATCTTGGGCTCAACCCCAGCAACGATGGCAACATTATTCGTCTCGCCATCCCGCAACTGACGGAAGATCGGCGCAAGGATATGGTGAAGCTCGTGCATAAGAAGGTTGAAGAGGCCCGGGTATCGGTCCGAAATGTGCGCCGCGACGGCCATGAGATGCTCCGAGAACTGCATCGCGAGAAGGAAATTTCGGAGGACGAGGAGCGAGGCGCGCAAGAACAGCTCCAGAAGATCACCGACCGCTTCGTAGAGAAGGCGGGCGCGGTTGGTGAGGAGAAGGAGCGAGAGCTGATGGAGGTCTAAGACCGGCGATGGTCGTGGCACCCGTCCCTCAAGATAGACCGCTGGTCGAGCTGGCGAAGCTACCTCAGCACGTCGCCATTATTATGGATGGCAACGGGCGGTGGGCTCGGCAGAATAGCGTTTCGCGCCAGGCCGGGCACCGCGCCGGCGCCGAGAATATCCGGCGCGTGATCGAGACGTTCGCGCTGTACGAAGTGCCGGTGCTCACGCTCTTCGCGTTCTCGACGGAGAACTGGGTCCGGCCCCGGCGAGAGGTGAACGCGCTGATCAGGCTGATCGGGCATTTCATCGACCGCGAGCTGCAGCAGCTCCACGAGAACGGCGTGCGCCTCCACCACATGGGCAGCCTGGACCCGTTGTCGTCCAATCTGCGGCATCGCGTCGAAGAGGCGATGGAGCTGACGAAGGACAACGACCGCATCACGGTCAACGTGGCGTTCAACTACGGCGGCCGCATGGAGATCCTGGAGGCCGTTCGCCATATCATCGAGGACGGCGTGCCCGTGGAGCGCATCGACGAAACGCTGTTCGCTACCTATCTGGATACCGATGGCCTGCCCGACACCGATCTGGTCATCCGGACGGCGGGCGAGCAGAGGCTGTCGAACTTCCTGCTCTGGCAGACGGCGTACGCCGAGTACTACAGCACGCCGGTCTACTGGCCGGACTTCAACGTCGATGAAATCGAGCGGGCGTTGATCGAGTTCAGCCACCGCCAGCGACGCTTCGGCGGCGTGGGCGAGGAGGCCCAGGCGGAACGGCCTAGCGGGCCCAAACACACCGGCTAGTCTTCCCATCCATGCTCGCTCAGAGAGTCGCGAGCGCCATCGTTGGCCTGCCGCTCGTCGTCCTATTGATCTGGGCCGGCGGCCCCTGGTACACGGGCGCTGCCTGCCTGATCATCCTGATCGCCGCCTATGAGTTCCAGGCGCCGCACCTGGGCCGGTGGTCACCGCTCGCGGTCTTCACCGCCGGCCTGGCCGCCGCGATCGCGGCGGGCGCGTTCGTCGGGACGGACTGGGTACTCTGGTTCACGATTGCGGGCGCGATGCTGCCGCTGGTGTGGGTGACGCTGCGGGGCGATCCAACGAGCGCACTGCCCGACTACACGCACTCCGTGGGCGGCATCGTCTACGTCGGCCTGCTCGGCGCGCATCTGGCACTGCTCCGCGAGCTAGATGACGGCCGCGATTGGGTCTACCTGGCGGTCTTCAGCACGTTCGCCGTCGATACCTTCGCCTACGCGACAGGGAGAGCGATCGGCCGGCACAAGCTGGCGCCGGCGATCAGCCCGGGAAAGACCATCGAGGGCACCATTGGAGGGATGGCCGGTGGGTTCGCGATGGTGATGCTCCTCAACTACTTCCTGGGGATGAGGCTTGAGGCGGCGTTGATCGTGCCGCTGGCGCTGCTGTTGCCGCTGGCCGCGGTCGTGGGCGATCTAACCGAATCGATGGTGAAGCGCGGCATGGACATTAAGGACGCGGGGAAGATCCTCCCCGGCCACGGTGGCCTCCTTGACCGGATGGACAGCATCCTCTTCACGGTGCCCGTTGTATACTACTTCCTGATCTGGGTCGTGGCGTAGGCGGCGCGGACTCGGACGAAGAAGCATGAACACCAAACGAATCGTCATCCTCGGCTCCACCGGCTCGATCGGCCGGCAGACGCTGGACGTGGTGCGCGAACACCGCGACCGCTTCGAGGTGTTCGGCCTGGCCGCGGGCCGCAACGCGACGTTGCTGGAGGAGCAGGCGCGCGAATTCAAGCCGCGCATGGTCTGGGCCGAACGCGAGGACTCCCGCGCCGCGCTGGAGTCTGCGGCGGGCGCCGGCGCGCGCTGGACGCCGCTCGACGAGCAAGCCTCGCACGCCAACACGGACTTGGTCGTCGTTGGCACGGTGGGCCACGCCGGCCTGACGCCGACACTGGCGGCGCTGCGGGCGGGCAAATCAGTCGTGCTCGCGAACAAAGAGGTGTTGGTGATGGCGGGTGCGCTGGTGACGCAGGCCGCCAAGCGGGGCGGGGGAGAACTGCTGCCCGTCGACAGCGAGCACAGCGCCATCTGGCAGTGTCTCTGGGGCGAGGAGCATTCGTCGATCAGGCGGATCATCCTCACGGCGTCCGGCGGCGCGTTTCGCGACTATACGCCGGAGCAGCTACAGAACGTGACGCCCGAGGAGGCGCTGGACCACCCGACGTGGCAGATGGGGCGCAAGATCACGGTCGATTGCGCGACGCTGATGAACAAAGGTTTCGAGGCGATTGAGACGCGCTGGCTGTTCGACGTGCCGCTCGAGCGCGTGGATATCGTGATGCACCGGGAGAGCATCGTCCATTCGCTCGTGGAGTTCGTGGACGGCTCGGTGAAGGCGCAGCTGGGCGAGCCGGACATGCGGCTGCCGATCCAGATCGCGCTTACGTATCCCGGGCGCGTGGCAGGGTCCAACGTAAAGCCGCTCGATCTGGTCCGGCTGGGAGAGCTGCATTTCGAGCCGCCACAGATGCGGCGCTTCCCCTCGCTGGGGCTTGCGCTCAAGGCCGGGTTGCAGGGTGGGACATATCCCGCGGCGCTCGCGGCCGCTGACGAGGCGGCCGTCGGGCACTTCCTGGCAGGGCACTTGAGGTTCACGGACATCCCGGTGCTGCTCGAGGAGACCCTCACGGCGCATCGCAGCGCGGCCGATACCGAGTTAGGGGCTATTCTTGAAGCCGACGCCTGGGCGCGCGCCTTCGCGGACGAGTGGGTGCGCGCGAGGGTCTAAGCGTCGCTCGCGAGTGAGCGCCGTATTGTCCAACGAGCGCGATGCGTTACCATAACTAGAGCTAACTATGACCGTACTGTTCCAATCAATCCTTCCGTTCCTGGCCATCATCGTGATCTTGATCGTGATTCACGAGATGGGTCACTACTTCACCGCCAAGCTGTTCGGCGTGAAGGTGCTGGAGGCCGGGATCGGCTATCCGCCGCGCATCTGGGGCTTCAAGCGCGGCGATACGGACTACACCATCAACGCGATCCCGCTGGGTGGCTTCGTCCGCATGCTGGGCGAGGAGGACCCCACCGACCCGGGCAGCCTGGCCGCCAAGCCGCGCTGGATCAGGCTGGTGGTGCTCGCGTCCGGAGCGGCGATGAACGTCCTGCTGGCTGTCTTGTTGTTCGCGCTCGCGGTCAGCATCCCGCGCACCGTCGATGAGAGCCGTGCGCGCATCGCCGAAGTCGTGCCGGGCAGCCCGGCCGAAGAGGCGGGCCTGCAAGTGGGCGACGTGATCTTCGAAGTAGACGGCCGCGATGTCCAAAACATCGGCGAGCTGAGCTATCGGATTAGGCTGAATTTGGGTAACACGGTGGACATGCGCGTGCGCCGCGATGGCGGCGATGGCGCCGAGTTCGTCACTGTGCCTGTGTTCTCGCGCTGGGCGACCGAAACCTATATCGACGCGGATGGCGTCGAACGTCCCCAAGGTCCCACGGGCATCACGATCAGTCCCGCATATGGTTCGGTCCAGGCGCTGACGTTGGAGGAGCAGGAAGAGTTCAGGTTGGCTCTCTTGGAGAGTCTGGGCCTCTCCGCTGCCGACGAACTGCCTCCTGGGGAGACCGTGCCGGCGACGGTGATGGTGCCGTTCAGCGGCACGCAGTGGGAGCCGCCATGGGAGGCGATTCCCACCGGGATCACGCGTTCCTACGAATCGATTATCCTGGCCCGCAACGAGATTGAGTCGCGCATCCGCGGCGGCATCTCAGGCGGCGGTGGTGGCTTCCAAGTGACGGGCCCCGTCGGCATCGCGCAGCTCACGGGCGAGGTGGTCGACGAGGCGGGCTGGAAGTCGCTGATTGAGTTCGCCGCGCTGATCAGCATGAACCTGGCTGTGCTGAACATCCTGCCGCTCCCGATGCTGGACGGCGGCCGCATCGTCTTCGTCCTGATCGAGTATGCCCGCAGGGGCAAGCGCATCGCTCCGCAGAAGGAAGCAATCGTTCACCTGGTGGGTCTCGTCGCCATGCTCACGTTCGCGGTGATCATCACCTACTTCGACGTCCTGCGCATCATCGCCGGCGACGGCATCATTAGGTAGTAGTTAAGCGCTGCTAGTTGGTGGCTGGTCACTGGTCGGTGGTGTGGCGCTCGCCCTCTCCCCCATCCCCTCTCCCGCTCGCGGGAGAGGGGCGATCTACTACCAATTGCCCGGTTTAGCGCAACCCTGGGGAGAGGGCGAGCCAGCCCCTACGGTTTCGTGTCCTGGAAGTGCTTGATCACGCACAGGATGTCGTTGGCCAGGTCCACGACGCCGTCCGGCGGCGTGTCGCACTGCCCTCCGCCACCCGAGACGTCCCACGGGAACCAGGGTCTGACGCCGGTCGTGTTCGTGAACGTCAGCAAGCAGAAGCCCCCGCCGCTGCAGGTGCCCGTGGTGGCGTCCGCCGTGATATTGAGCGGCGTCTTGCCGGCCTCGACGTTGTAGATGGCTGGGTCGACCGTGATCGTGACGCTGCCCTCGGTTGGGTCCTCGTCGTCGCAGATGGTATCGATGCCGTCGTCGCAGGCGGCGTGGCTGACGGGTGCCCCTTGGAAGTCGTTGTCGCAGGCGGTGAACAGGAATGTCTGGCCGCTGTCCATCACGTCGAAGCAGGTCTTCGGCTGGGAGAGCTGGGTGACGTTGGTGATGTTGATTTCGGATGGGCCCTTGACGCCTGCACAGTTCTGGTCAACGCAGTGCAGGAGTTTGAGGTCCGCGTCGTTGTCGTCACGGTAGCTGACGACTGGGGAGCCGGAGGCATCCAGCGCCAGCGAGGTCCATGCCCCGACAGAGCCCGTCGTGTCAGGCGACGTGATGCTCTCACCGCCACTCGCGCAGTTGGCGTCGTTGCAGTGAAGCAACTTCAGGTCGCCGACGCCATAGTAGCTGACGACTGGGAAGCCGGAAATGTCGAGTTCGAGTGAGGTGTAGCCCCCGCTAACAGTGTCAGGTGTGATGCTCTCGCCGCCACCCGCGCAGTTGGGGTCGTCGCAGTGGAGCACCTTCAGGTCCATATTCGTGAAGTCCCAGTAGCTGATGACCGGGTTACCTGAGGCGTTGGAGCGAGGTGTCTGCGCCGACAGAACCGGTCGTGTCAGGTGAGGTGATGCTCTCGCCGCCGCCCGCGCAGTTGGGGTCGTCGCAGTGAAGTACCTTCAGGTCGCTGGCGCCGAGGTCTTGGTAACTGACGACTGGGTTGCCAGAGGCGTCCAACTGGAGCGAGCTACTGGTACCGACAGCGCCAGCCGTGTCAGGCGAGGTGATGCTCTCGCCGCCGCCCGCGCAGTTGGGGTCGTCGCAGTGGAGCACCTTCAGGGCGTTATTTGTGCCGTCGAAGTGGCTGACGACCGGATTCCCCGAGGCGTCCAGCTGGAGTGAGGTGTGGCTGCCGACCTTGCCGGTCGTGTCGGGCGACGTGATGGTGTTCCCACCGCCGGCCGCCCTTGCCGTGTCCGCCCCTGCCCACACCAGCATGAGCGCCAGTACGGCCAGCAGCAGCGCTGCCTTCCAGTAGCTGAGCGCCTCGCGCGGGGTGGGGATGCGGATCGTGATGTCCATGTCGGACCTCCTCTATGGCAGGCATCCGGCCAACTGTGATCTCGCGGGGAGGCCCGCCTCCGGCGGGCTTGTGGGCGCAGTATAGCGCCCACATTGGCAAATTGCACTAGGATCACGCCTCCCTGCCAAGTGGGCCTCCCCGCTCTCGGCGGGCGGTGTTACTCTCAGTACAAGGCTTGAGATCAGCAAATCTAGCAGAACATAACGTGCGTCGACCGAAGCTAAAGAAGACATAAGAACGCCGAAATAGGCGATTCTGCAAAACGAACTTCAGGGCCGCGGCCTGGGTGAGCAAGGCGTCCGCGGTTCGTCCCAGGATTTGTCACTCTGAGCGCAAGCGAAGAATCTGGCCCCTCGTAGTGACACGTCGGCATGTTCCGGCCGGCGGGCGATGACGAAGCCAGGCGGGAGGCCTCGAAGGCCTCCCCTACATGTTGGGATCCTGGTTAGGGGCGTTGTCTTGGCTGCGCAACGCGGTAGGGGCAGGTCTCAGTCCTGCCCCTACGACGCTTTCATATCTGACGCGCCTCACGTTAAGCTGGAGTCGCGATGAGTGAGCGACGCAAGACGAAGCCCGTATTCGTGGGCGATGTGCAGGTCGGCGGCGATGCGCCGATCGTGGTGCAGTCGATGACGGCGACGGACACGGCCGATGTCGAGTCGACGCTGAACCAGATCGCGGAGCTGGCGGACCTGGGCTGCGAGATCGTGCGCGTCGCTGTGCCCGACAAGGAGGCGGCCGCCGCGATGCCGGAGATCGTGAAGCGCACGGCGGTGCCGCTGATGGCCGACATCCACTTCGATTATCGCTGGGCGATGGCCGCGCTGAAGGCGAACGTCCACGGGCTGCGGCTCAACCCCGGCAACATCCGCGACCCCGACAAGGTGCGCATGATTGTGAAGGAGGCAAAGGCGCGCGAGACGCCGATCCGCATCGGCGTGAACGCCGGCAGCCTGCCTCCGCTCAAGGCGCTCGCGGACGACGAGATGCCGCCACCCATGCACGAGCGCATGGTGGACGCGGCGCTCTGGGAGCTGAACATCCTCGAAGAGATGGGCTTCGACTCGCTCAAGATCTCGCTGAAGGCGTTCGACGTGCCCACTATGGTTCAGGCCTATCGGGACCTGAGCGCCCGCCTGGATGAGGCCGGCACGCCCTACCCGTTCCATCTCGGCATTACGGAAGCGGGGCTGCCCCGCGCGGGCTCAGTGCGCAGCGCGATCGGCATCGGCATACTGCTGTCGGAGGGCATCGGCGATACGATCCGCGTGTCGCTCGCGGCCGACCCCAAGGAAGAGCCGCCTGTCTGCTGGGACATCCTCGCATCGCTCAACCTGCGCCAGCGCGGACCGACGATCGTCGCTTGCCCGACATGCGGGCGCATCGAGATCGAGCTGATTCCGCTCGCGAACAAGGTCGAGGCGCACTTCCAGAAGCTGGGCAAGCCGATCACGGTGGCTGTTATGGGCTGCGTGGTGAACGGCCCCGGCGAGGCGAAGATGGCCGACCTGGGCATCGCGGGCGGCAAGGGCCGCGGCGTGATCTTCCGCAAGGGCGAGATCGTCAAGACGGTCAACGAGGACGAGTTCCTCTCCGCGATCATCGAAGAGGGCGACAAGGTGATTGCCGAGATGGAGAACGGCAATAGCGATATCGCGGACGCCGACTTCCCGCCGGGCGACGCACCCGATCCTGTGATCCCGATCCAGGAGGTCCCGTCGAGCACATCGGAGCGCTAGCGGCGTGAGCGTTGCGCTGGCCGGCATGGTGCGCGAGGCGTGGGCAGACCTCGATCGCGTGGTCGAGGGCCTCTCGCGAGAGGACGCGGAGCGCAAGCTCCCGAACGCGAGCGCCTTTAGCTGGACTGTCGCGCACTGTACCCACATGGTCGACTCGTGGTTGAACGTGAACTTCCAGGGCACGTCGCCGCATCCGTCGCTCAATGGAGACACCAGAGGATCACACAGGAGCCTGGATGCTTCGCCCCAGACCCTTCGCAAAGGCGCGGCGGGCGACGCGCTGGACTGGAACGAGGTACAGGTCGCGGTCGAGGAGGTCAGGACGATCGCCAGGCACTACCTCAATGCGTTAACGGAAGATGACCTCGATACGAAGATCGACTACACGGGTTCAATCGAGGCGCTGCGATCGACGGGCATCTCGCCGCGCTACGCCTTGATGCGAATCGCGGCCCACCACTACTTCCACATCGGCGAGATCGCGAGCGCCCGCGTGGTGCTGGGCCACGATGTGGGCGATTACCCCGGCCTGATGAAGGCGTGCCTCTAATGCCCTGGGACCTGCTTGGACATGTCGGACTGCTCTCGCTGTGGGCGGCGTGCGGGCTGCTGCCGTGGTCGGTGATGCTGATCGCCGGGCGTGGCCGTGGTGCGTTTACCGCGCTGCCGGTCGCTATGGTGGCTGGCATCCTAGGCGGGTTGCTGGTGGCCGTGTTCGCCGATGGCTGGCTGGCATTCTTGGTCAGCCTCTTCACGGCGACGGCGCTGAGCGCGATCGCAATCGCGATCTTAGGGTGGTGGGTACGGAGCGAGGCGTGATGAGGAAGCAGCAACCGCGGAACTGAATGCTTGGTGAAGATGCAGCAGCAGGACGCTAAGACCGAACTGCGGAAGTTGGCGCGCACGATCGCCCGCCAATACAGAGCGAGTGACTTCACGAAGCTGATGGCAGATTCTGAAAGCAGGGCGCTGGAGGGTAGAAAGGCTGGCGAGTTCTATACGGCGTTGGTGCTCGGTGAAGAGTATGCACACTTCTTGCGGGTGCTTTCAGCTTTGCGACGCTTGCCCAGTTCGGAACACCAGACGGATGGCGAACTCCGAAAAGCTCTCAATGACTATGTTCTGAAGCTGGAGCGAGAGAGGGAGGCACTAACCCAGGGCGATGCTCTGAAGGATTCCGCCGAAACTTTCCTCGACACCGTGCTACGACCATTGGAACCCTATGAAGCTGTCTGGGAGATGAAACGCCTGAACCTCGGGGATGACTCGTTGTCGGACGGCACTGTTACGCTAGAGACATTCACATTGGAGATGGTGGGCAGGTGGAACTTTCCCTACCTGGATGACTCTGTAGAGAAACTGGAGGGGAAGGTGGTAGCTCTGACAACGGTCGAGGCAGGCGACAATCGCAGCGCTAGCGACAAGGTCGAACGAGCAATTGATGCGTCATTAGACGTCTTCCGCTATGCGTTCACAGCAGTTCGACCGAACGCTATCGACAACGACTTTCGCTTTGAACGAGCCAGCTTTCACTTGTTGCGGCCCCTGAGCGACCCCACGCAGATCACGTATGGCCGGAGCCTTGGAGTCCGCCCGATTGATCGAAATGTGTCCCCGAAGGAAGCAGAGTACGTTAATGATCTGCTGGGGAGGGTAGGCCTCATTCGTGAGCGGATTGGGTCGGATCTCGCTGGCCGACTGCGCCGTACCCTTCGATGGATCGGTTCCAGCACTGCGCACACCAACTACGATGATAAGATATTGGCTCTCTGCTCCGGGCTGGAAGCAGCTCTTTTGCCAGAAGACTCTGGATTGAAGGGAGATCTGCTGGCTGTTCGGGTAGTCCTGCTGAGCGTCTCTGTTGGAGAGCCATCCGTGGACGCGATACGCTTGTTCCGACTGTACGAGTCTCGGTCGGATCTCAGTCATGGCTCCGACATCGATCTGTGCACCGAGCAGGACTACCTGTTCCTTAGGAGCGTTTCCGTTATGGTCTTGCGCCAAACGATGGAGCTTTTGGAACGGAAACCTGCTATCGCGGACTGTGAAGGATTCCTTGATGCGCTTCTTGAAGAGCCAAGTGTCTCGGAGGCAGAAGTGTGGTTGGAGAACCTCGGCTCAGGCGCAAGAAAAATTCGCGAGAGGCTCAATGAGCTGGTTGACAAGAAGCGGGCCTGACGGCCGGGAGGTGTGTATGACTCTGAAGGTGACGGCCCATGGCTGACGGCATTAGATACTCGCTCTCCACGATGTGGGCGCAGCAGGACCGCTTCGAGGACATGCACGCGTTCGCGGAAGCCGCGAAGGCGCTGGGGTACGACTCGATCGAGGTGAGCCACGCGACGCCGACGGAGCAGTTCGAACGTCTGCTGGACGGCTCTGGGGCGAAGCTCTCCAGCATCCATGCGCCGGCGCCACTCGTGAAGGTCGACGGCAAACGAAACAGTTCGCTGAACCTGGCGGCGCTCGATGACGAGCGCAACACGGCGATCGAGTTCACGAAGGGCAGCATCGACCACGCCGCGAAGGTGGGCGCGGGCTACGTCGTCGTCCACCTCGGTGGGATCGGCGGCGAGATGCTGGGTTCGGAGTTGAAGCAGCGCAGGCTGTTCGACTCGGGGACGCGCGAGGGGCCGGAGGTCGACGCGCTGCGTCGCGAGACGCTCGAGCGGCGGCCGGAGCTGGCGCCCCCGTGGCTGGAGAAGGCGCGCGAGTCGCTCGCCGTGCTCGCCGCCCACGCCAAGGAGCGCGGTGTCGCGATCGGGCTGGAGAACCGCCTCCACTATCACGAGTTCCCGCTTCCAGAAGAGGCGCTAGAGCTGTGCGCAGACTATCCGGCGGACCTGGTCGGCTACTGGCACGACGTCGGCCACGCGGAGGTGCAGGCGCGCCTGGGCTACGTCGACAAGCGCGCTTGGCTCGACACGCTTAAGGAGCGCACGCTGGGTAGCCACCTGCACGACGTGGACGGCCTTGGCGATCATCGGGCGCCAGGCAACGGCGACGTCGAGTGGGACTACATCGCGGAGGGCCTGCCCAGGAGTGCGCTTTGGGTGCTCGAGATCAACCAGCGCCAGCCTGATGAGGACGTCGCCGGCGCAATCTCATTCTTACGCGAGCGCGGCGTCATCGAGTAGCCACCGTCCCGCGAACTGTTGGGTTGCAGGTAGAATGTCCTGTCTAGGTTGCAGCTAGAATGTCCTCTACGGCCTGTTCGGCTTTAAGCGGCGCATCGCGCAGCCG
>QIFC01000120.1 GCA_003228685.1 Chloroflexota bacterium | reverse complement strand
GCGCGGCCACCTGCGGCCCGTGCCTGGGCGGCCACTACGGCGTGCTCGCGGAGGGCGAGCGCTGCGTTTCGACATCGAACAGGAACTTCCCAGGGCGCATGGGCCACCCGAAGGCCGAAGCGTACCTGGTCAATCCGCCGGTCGCCGCCGCGGCTGCTATCGCCGGCAAGATCGTTCATCCAGAAGAGGTGACGTGATGTATGTACGAATCAGAGGCTGGGAGTCAGAACCCGGCCAGGACCAGGAGTTTGAAGAGGCGCTGAAGGAGATCGTCGTTTGGATCCGCGAGAGCGAAGGCTGCGTCTCGGCCGACATGGTGAAGTCGGTCGGCGTGGGGCAGGAGGGAAAGTACTTCAGCCTGATCCGCTACGAGAACGAGGACGCTTACTACCACATGCAGGACACCGTCCGGAACCCGAAGATCGTCCCGCGGTTGGAAGGGCTGGGCCATCAGACCTGGGAACTCGTCGCGGGCGAGACCTTGGAAGCAGAGGAAGCATCATGAGCGGCAAGGCGCATACGTTCGGAGACCACATCGATACCGACCAGATCATCCCGGCCCAGTACCTGGTGACGACCGATCCCAAGGAGCTGGCCCTGCACTGCATGGAGACTGCCGATCAGGACTTCGTCAAGCGCGTGAAGGACGGCGATGTCATCGTCGGCGGGATCAACTTCGGCTGCGGCTCTTCTCGAGAGCACGCGCCGATCGCGATCACGGGCGCGGGCGTTAGCTGCGTGATCGCGAAGAGCTTCGCGCGGATCTTCTTCCGCAACTCGATCAACCTCGGCCTGCCCGTCCTGGAGAGCCCGGAGGCCGCCGACGCGATCGAGCAGGGCGACGAGCTGGACGTCGACCTCGCGACGGGCACGATCCGCAACCTGACGACGGAGCAGGTGTTCAAGGCGAAGCCGTTCGAGCCGTTCATGATGGAGATCATCGAGGCCGGAGGCCTGGTGGAGTACACAAAGCGCAAGCTGGCCGCGGCAGGGTAGACCAGGCTGGTCTGAGCCTGAGAGTAGGGCAGGCCCCGATTTTCCTTGACCGAGTATGTGGTATGGTGATCTCGCGATGAATTGCTGCATGGCGAACCAGATGGAGTACTTCTCACGCCCCCGACTTCGTCGGGGGCAGGTGATTGGCGCTACCTCCGCGCCTATCGCCTGAACGGGCCGCCACGGCGGCCGATCACCTATCGGAGGTACCCATTATGCAAGTCGAACTGTACGACACCACGCTGAGAGACGGCGCCCAGATGGAGGGCATCTCTCTCTCGGTCGAAGATAAGCTCAAGATCGCCGCCAAGCTTGATGAGCTGGGCGTCCACTACGTCGAGGGCGGCTGGCCGGGCTCGAACCCGAAGGACGTTGAGTTTTTCGAGCGGGCCAAGTCATTGAAGCTCAAGAACGCGAAGCTGGCTGCGTTTGGCAGCACGCGCAGGGCCGGCGGGAACGTGGACGACGACGCGAATCTGAAGGCGCTGCTGGACGCCGAGACGCCCGTGGTGACGATCGTCGGGAAAGCGAACGACATCCACGTGCGCGACGTGCTGGAGACGACGAGCGAAGAGAACCTGGCGATGATCGCCGACTCGGTGCGCTTTCTGAAGGAGCACGACCGGACGGTCTTCTTCGACGCCGAGCATTACTTCGACGGCTACGTGTCGGACGCCGGCTACGCGCTCCAGTGTCTGAAGGCGGCAGCGTCCGCCGGCGTCGACGCCGTCGCGCTCTGCGACACGAACGGTGGCACGATCACGCCGAAGCTGGTGGAGGCGCTGCGGGCCGCTCGCGATGCCGTGGACGTGGACGTGCAGATCCACTGCCACAACGACGCGGGCTTGGCGATCGCGAACTCGCTCGCGGCTGTGCAGGAGGGCGTCTCGGCCGTTCAGGGCTGCATCAATGGCTACGGCGACAAGTGCGGCAACGCCGACCTGGCGGCCGTCATCGCGAACCTCCAGCTCAAGATGGGCATCAACGTGATCTCGGAAGAGCAGCTCGCGCGCCTGACCGAAGTGTCGCACTACATCAGCGAGATCGTCAACGTCGTGCCGACGCCGTTCCAGCCGTATGTCGGCGCCAGCGCGTTCGCGCACAAGGCGGGCCTGCACACGGACGGCATCATCAAGGCGGGGCAGTCGTATCAGCACATTCCGCCGGAGCTGGTGGGGAACCAGAACCGGCTGCTGATCTCGGAGTTGGGCGGCAGCAGGGGACTGCTGGCGATGGTGAAGAGCGCCGGCATCGACGTCGAACTGAGCAGAGACGACGCGCGCAAGGTGCTGGTGCAGGTGAAGGAGCACGAGAGCCAGGGCTACCAATACGAGGGCGCCGAGGCGTCGTTCGAGATGTTGGTGCGCCGTTCGTTGCCGGGCTACAAGGCGCCGTTCGAGCTGGAGGACTTCTGGGTCGTGCAACGCCGCGCCACGCGTCCCGATGACCACGGTCGCGAGATGCAGACAGAGGCGATGGTGAAGGTGCGCGTGGGCGAGGAGATGATCCAGACCGCCGCCGACGGTGTGGGGCCCGTGAACGCGCTGGACGCGGCGGTACGCAAGGCGGTCGTCACGTTCTATCCACAGCTCGAACGCATCAAGCTCGTCGATTACAAGGTGCGCATCATCGACACGGCTGCCGGCACCGGCTCCTCGGTGCGGGTGTTGATCGAGTCGACAGACGGAGACCATCTCGCCAGCACGGTCGGCGCTTCGACGGACATCATCGAGGCGTCATGGTTGGCGCTGAACGACGCGCTGGAGTACTGGCTGCTAGAGCGGTAGCCATGGCTGACGTCGACCACATCCGGTCGGTCTACGACTACTACACGTGGGCAAACGAGCACGTGCTCGACGCGGCCTCGTCGCTCAGCGAGGCAGAGCTGGCAAAGGAGCTAGGGGCGAGCTTCGGCAGCGTACAAGGAAACCTGCGGCACGTCTTCTGGGCACAGGGCCTCTGGCTCCAGCGCTTCACGGGAGCCGAAGCGGCAGAAGTGCCAGGGGCCACTGCCGGGATTGCGGCGATTCGCGAAGCCTACGTCGCCTCCGAAGATACCTTGAGCGGCTTCGTCGCGGCGGTGACGGAAGATGATCTCGTTGGAGTGCTGTCCTACGAGGATACGCGCGGCAACACCTACGAACGGCCGCTCTGGCAGCCGCTGGTGCATCTGGTGAACCACGGCACGCATCATCGCGCGGAGTGCGCCATGCTGCTGACGTCGCTGGGACACGCGCCCCGCCAGCTCGACTACATCTTCTTCGAGCTGGAGAGAGACGGCGCAGCGCCGCGGCTGACTTAGGGTTGGCCTTCGACCGTAGCCGAGCCTTCGGTCAGGATGATCGTGTATGTGTGCGGCTCGAGGTCGAGGTTGTCCAGGCCTTCCTCGATCGGTCCGTCTGCTTGGCCTTCGAACCATGACGTCAGAGGATCCGGAATGTTGCCCATGTCCACGTCATCGATCACGGTGAACAGACGATCGCCTACCAGTTCGACCGTGCCGCGTATCATGAACTTCACGTCGAGGAATCCCGGGCCGTTGAGCGTACCCGTCGCTTCGCCGTAGCCGTCGTGGATACAGATCCGCGCGTCATCGAAGTCTGGGCCGTCCTCGTTGTTGATCCAGTTGACGGCGCGAGACGTGACTTCGCTTTCGCTGAAGGTGACGGAGGTGGGTGAGCCGGCGTCGAGAGATTCCTTAAACTGGTCCCACTTCTCCTGGAACCTGTCGGACATGGCGTCACGTACTTCTATCGGGCCACCGCCCGGCGTGCAGTCATCGGGTCCGCCCGTGATAGCCAGTCCTCCTACTACGCCGCCGAACGCAACGGTCGCCACAACGAGGCTGAAGATGATCAAGACGACACGGCCCGGCCAGGTTGCGATGAAGAACGTCATGCTACTCTCCCATCTTGATTTCGGGCAGCCATTCGAGCCAGGAGGGCAAGTACCAGTTCCAGTCACCGAGCAGCTTCATGGTCGTCGGCAGGACGAACGCACGGATCACCGTCGCGTCGATGAGGACGGCGGCCGCGAGGCCGAACCCGAACTGCTGAATGCCGATGTTGCGCATGAAGGCAAAGATCAGCGCCACCGCCACCATAATCGCCGCCGCGTTCGTGATCACGCTTGCCGTGCCCTTCATGCCGCGTGAGATCGCCTCGTCTGTGCTGGCCCCCAGCTCGTATTGTTCCTTGATCCTGGTCATCACAAACATTTCGTAGTCGATCGAGAGTCCGAAGATGATGCTGAAGAGGAACAGCGGTATGAAGGATTCGATGATGCCTGTGGCCTCGAAGTCCAGGATCCCCTCAAACAGAAAGCCTTCCTGGAAGACCAAGACTAGCAGCCCGTAGGCAAAACCGACGGAGAGCATATTGAGGATGATCGCGCTGGCAGCGATCACCACGGAACGGAACACGACCAGCAGGATGATGAACGCCAGAACCAGCACCCAGGCGAACACGAACGGTGCGCGGAAGATGATGTTGGCGCGGAAGTCGATGTTAGCGGCAGTCGCCCCCGTCACCAAGACGCGTGCCGACGAATCTTCGAACGCCTGTGGGATCAGGTCATCTCGCAGGTGGTTCACCGCATCGATTGCGTGGTCGTCGCCGGAGTCCGCGTTGATCGGGATGAAGCCGGCCTCGGTGTCACCCGCGTCGTTGAACTCGGGCTCCTGCGCAATCTCGCCGAAGAAGGCATCCGGGTTGCTAGGCGAGACGGTCTCTTGTTCGATCAGGTTGATGAGTTCCGCGACAGAAGCCTGAATCTCAAGATCGAAGATGTTGCCTTTCTCGCCGGCGTCAACCACGACGACGGCCGGCTGCACCAAACCGAGAGTGAAGTTCTCTTCAAGCTTGATCAGCGCCTTCTTGCCTTCCGCGTCGTCGTGGAAGCTCCGCACACCGTTGAACCCCAGGTTCATCGTGAGGATCGGAGCGGTGACAGCCAGCAGGGCGACGATCGTCACGGATGCGAAGATCACGGGCCGCTGCAGCACACGGTCGATGATGAAGGCCCAAACGCCCTCGCCTTCCGCGTGCGGCCGCGAAAGGAACGGGATGCTAAGCCGGTCGACGTTGTCGCCGAGGAAGGCGATCAGAGCAGGTAGGAGCGTCATCGCGCTCACCACGGCGACGAGGACGATCACAATCGCCGCGAGGCCCAGGCTGCTGAAGATCTTGTCGCCCACCAAGAACATCGCGCCTACGGCGAACACGGTCGTCGCTCCTGCGAACACGACCGCTTTGCCAGACGTGCCTGTGGCCACACGAAGTGCGTCGTCCTTCGAGCGGCCGCCGCGCCGTTCGTTTCGGTAGCGGGTGATGACAAAGAGCGCGTAGTCGATCCCCGTTGCCAGCCCCATCAACAGCACGATCTGTTGGTACGCCTCGTCCAGCGCAAAGACTTGGCTAATGATCGTAAGGAGGCCAACGGTGACGAAGATGGCCGCGAACGCCAGGATCAACGGAACGAAGGCGGCGAGGATCGCTCCGAAGGCGAGGATCAGGATCACGAACGTGATCGGCAAGTTGAGGAAGATCGCTTGACCAAAGTCCTCATCGATCATCTCCGTGAGCTGCTTAGTGAGCGAAGCGGTGCCGCCGATCAGGATCGCATCTTCTGCGGCGCCCTCTTGGAAGCCTGGCGCGGCCTCGTACGCGGCGACCGCATCCAACACTAAACCGACGTTGTCGATCGCCTCGTCAGTATCGCCCTCCATCTCGACCAGGATGAACGAGACATCACCGGAGCCGTCTCGTGTCGCCACGAACGGCGACGCTTCGCGAGGAGCGCCGATATCGTAGTGCGTGGTGATGCTGGCGACAACTCTCGTGTCGCTGACGACGGTGGTTGAGCCACTGGCAGCCGTCTTCTCTGCAACGAGACCAATGAGCACGTCGCGCAGTCCTCGGACGGTGTCTTCGTACGCTTGATCGTCAACGGTCAGCGACGGGTGGGAAAACACGACGAACTCGGTCTCTCCACGCTCTTGCTCGCCGAATCGCTCGCCAAACAGCCTGACGGCCTCGCCGGCTTCGCCCGGAGGGATCTGTTCGACATCCGTGTCTGCATCGATGACCGAGCAGGCGCCGAATGCCAGGATGATGAGCACGAACCAGGCTAGGACGACGAGCCGGCGGTGGCGGGCGCTCCACATGGAGATGCGGGCGGTAAAGGACTGGGCTTCGGCCTCCGGAGAGTCGTTCACGTCATCCTCCTCGATTTGGGCTTGAGCCAGAGGTCTGGTTCCACGTATAGTGACCTACCCACTATTGGGTACCGAGAGGTAATAATTGTTACACTACTGAAAACTCGGTACTCAGACAACCAGCGGATACGGGAGCTGAAAGGACGGATATGCGGCATTTGACGAGTCTGCCTAAGGCTCTAACGCTCATCTGTACTGCTATTGTTACTGTATTTATTGTGTCTTGTGGCGAAGACGGTGGCGATGCGCCCCCAGTAGACGTCGACCCCATCGAGCGCGGCGTAAACATTCCCATCGTGATTCCTGCCGGCGAGCCGATCATCGTTGGCGTCTCGACCGCCCTCACGGGCGGGCCCACTGGCGACCGCGGCGCGGAGTATCGCGACGCGGCGATCGTTGCTGTGGAGCGCTGGAAGCAGCAGAACAGCGAACTGATCGGTAGCCATGAGATCGAGGTGCACGCCGAAGACGACGGCTGCTCTGATGCTGAAATCACCATGCGCGCCGCCGGCCATCTTCTGCGCGGCGAAGATGGTCACCGGCAGCTCCCTGGCCTCGTTGGTGTGCTCGGCCCGCAGTGCAGTGGTGGAGTGGTCGCGGTGATCGACGACTATGCCGAGGCGGGCATCGTGATGATCTCCGGTTCTGCCACGACCACGAGCCTGACGGACGATCAGGGGGAGGACGGGTTCTTCTTCCGCACGGCCTATCGTAATGACCTTGAGGGTACGCTGATCGGCCTGTTCATCGCGACAAGCGAAGCGTTGGGCATAGACAGCGCTGTAATCGTGGATAATAGCGGGACGTATGGCATGGACCTGGCAAGTAACGCAGCCCGTGTCTCTGAGGAGCTTGGCCTAACGGTAGACCGTGTAAGTATCGTAGAAGGAACGGTCGACTTCGGCCCGGCGGTGAGCCAGATCTTGAGCAGCGACCCGGACTTCGTCGGGTTTGCCGGCTTCAACCCTGAAGTAGCGCTCCTCTACCGACAACTCCGTGACGCGGGATACACAGGCATCTTTGGCGCCGGCGACGGCGCGGCGTCTGTCACGGGCTTCGTGGAGCCGGTTGGCATCGCGGAGGCTGAGGGTGTGATATTTGCCGGTTGCACGTTACCTCTCCCGAAGGTGTTCTCAGACAATTTTGAGGAACTGCACGGCTACACGCCCACAGCTTCCTTCCCGGCGCAGTACGCGGACGCAGCTACGATCCTGCTAAGTGCGATCGCCGCCGTAGCCGTGGAACAAGCCGATGGCTCACTTGTGATCGAGCCGACAGAGTTGCGGGACAAGATCCGCGGTACCGCTACAAACGGTATTTCCGGAAACATCGGGTTCGATGAGAACGGCGACCGTCTGCCGTCCGGTGTTAACAGCTTGGAGGAGTTCGTGGACGAGGCGTTGGCGGAGCAGGATGCGAGCGCCTACGTGGACCTTGGGCTCGTGCCTTGCCAGGTACAAGACGGCCGGCTTGTCAACGTGCTGGGGCCAGGCGCTGGGGAGTTGCGTTTCCCGTAAGCCGCTTCCGCTCTGCGTAGAGCAAGCGCGCTCGACTGGTCGCTCAGCAGATATCGTTGGCTCCCTCGCGGCCCTGGCCGCGAGGGAGCGTCGTAAGGGAGGAGACGGGAGAGGTGTCCGAATGGACACTTCTCCCGGAAACCTTAGGGTGTCACGCTGCTTGCGTGACGGCATCCTCTAGTGCGTTCGCGCTTTCCAGGAGCCGCTCGACGTCCACGAGCGTCACGAGATGGTCCCCCATCCTGGCAACGCCCACGATGTAGTTATGGTTCTGGGCGCCCGCGCTGGCCTCATCTTCGATCTGGTCTCCATCTACCAGCATGACCTCGGTAACGGCATCGACGATGAGCCCAATATGGCCGCCGTCGTGTTCGACGACGAGAATACGCGTATCGTCGTCGCGTTCACCTCGCTCGTGGCCGAGGAGGGTGGCGAACTCCGCTACCGAGATCACCCGGCCACGCAGGTCCGTCATCCCGGCGATGTGGGAGCCGCTGCCGGCGACTTCTGTGATCGCCTGCATGAGGACGATCTCCTGCACGAGCTTGATGTCGATGCCGTAGAAGCCTTCACCGGACTTGAGGATCACGATGTGAGCGTCCCGGCTACCGGGCTTGTTCGACCCTCCAGCGGTGTTGCCCGTCTTCTCTCCGGCCTGAATGTCAGTCAATTCTGCCATGACGCTGTCCTTCCGTGTAGCTCGGGGAACCCGCGGCGTACGGAGCCGGCGGTGTTCCCCGAGCTGTGCTCTCGTTTCGGCTACGCTGCGACTTCGGCCGGCTCTTCGGCGGCCGTCTGAGGGCTTTCGTTGCCCTCTTCCTTGTCGAGTCCCGCACGAATTGGTTCTGGGTTCTTGCTATTTCCGTTTGTGGAGAGCTTGAATTTCGATACCAGGGTTCCGAGCGTGTCCGCCAGCTGGCCCAGCGAGTGCGCGCTGGCGGTGACTTCCTCGGCTTGGGCGCTCATCTCCTGAGCGGCCGCGGAGACCTGCTGGGTGGAGGCGCTGCTCTGTTCTGCCACGCCGGCGATCCCGGTGACCGCTTCGCTGACCTCTGTGGAGATGGCCTGCATCTCCTGGGCGGCGGCCGCGTTCTGCTCGACGACCTGCTTGGTGGAGCTAATGGTGGTGACCATCTCGCCGCCGGACGTCTTGAGTTCTTCTGCGCCGGTGGCGATCATTTCGATCTGCGAGGACACGCCGGACACGGCCTCCTGGATCTCGCGGAGCGCTTCTCCGGCCTGGGCGGCCAGTTGCGTGCCGGCCTCCGTCTCGTTGGTGCCTTCTTCCATTGCCTTGACGGAGCCCTCCACGCCTTCCTGGACACCGCCGATCAGGTCGGCGATCTCCTTGGTGGCGCTGGCCACGCGCTCCGCCAGGTTCCGCACCTCGTCCGCCACGACGGCGAAGCCGCGTCCTTGCTCGCCGGCGCGCGCGGCCTCAATGGCCGCGTTCAGCGCGAGCAGGTTCGTCTGGGCGGCGATGTCGTCGATGACGGCGATGATCTTGCCGATCTCCGCGGACCGTTCGCCGAGCTTGCTGATCTCCGTAGAGGCGGTCTCCACCGCGCCCTTGATCCGGCCGATGCCGTCAATCGTCTTGTTGACCATCTCCGCGCCGTTCTGGGCGGTCTCAGTTGCCGTGCGCGCGCCCTGCGCGCTCTGCTCGGCGCTCTTGGACATCTCAGCGGCGCCCTCGGAGACCTTCTCACCCAGCGCCGCTGCTTCCTGGACGGACTGAGCCTGGCTCTGGCCACCCGACGCGATCTGCTCGACCGCGGCGCTGAGCTTGGTCATCGATTCGTTGACCTCCTGGGCGTTCGTCGCTGTGTTGCTGACGCCCTCGGCCACCTGGCCGCTGGACTGGGCGACCTCCTGCGTAGCCTGGGCCGCCTGGTCGGCGGCCTGGCCGAGCTGGTTCTTGGCGCTCCCGAGGCTGTCGCTGGCCTCGGTGACCTGGCTCAGCAGGGAGTGCAGGCTCTCGCGCATCTTGTAGAACGCGTTGCCTAGCACGTCATGTTCGGACTTGGGCTTCACCTCTACGGTAAGGTCGCCATCGGCGATGTGTTCGGCGACCGCCGCGGTCTCCTCAAGGTAGGTGATCATGATCGTAAAGGCGTCGGCCATTTCGCCGATCTCGTCCTTGCTCTTGACATCCACCGTTTGGTTGATGTTGCCGACCGCCATCCCTTCGGCTGCGGCCAGCACCTGCTTGATGCCGCCCGTGATACCCTTCGCCAGCCAGAACGCGATCGCTCCCGCCACGGCCACAGCGATCAATGCGACGACGATGACCATCGTTGTGGACGTGGACTTGGTGGAACTGGCGCTGGCTAGCGCCGTCTCGCCCAAACCCATGACGTCCGGTTCTATGTCCTCAGAGAGTATCTTGTCGACGGCTTCGGCCGCCGGGTCGGTGACCTGCATCGCGTTGACCATTGCGGCCTCCTTGTCGCCGACGTCCAACAGCGAGTAGGTGGCGAGGATCGCTTCACCGAAGGCCGCGTAACTCTCCTGCGCCCGCGCGATGTCCTGCTTCAGTTCCACAGCTCCCACCTCGTCCGCCAGCACCTTCAGCCCGGTTGCCGCTTCGTTGAAGCGATCCTCCGTCTCCTGGAAGTCCGTGAGCGAGGACTCCTCGTACCCCATGATGATCGCCCGGGCTTCGGCATCCATGCCTCTAAACAGCTCGATCTGCATGGTCATCGCCTCGTCGCCCATATCCGCCGACCTCATGATGTTCCCGGACGCGCCCGCGATGGAGTTCAGGCCGAAGTAGGAGATGACGCTGACCACGACGAGCAGCGCTATCGCTATGCCAAACCCTCCAAACAGCTTGTTCTGAATATTCATTCTCATCTTAGGCCCCTCTCCGTGTCTGACTTGTGCTCTGGCATCGCGAAGTTCGCCAGTGCGGAATGCGTGGATGTACTTCTCCAGTGATTATCTTCGCGGTAGGTCATTGTGTGGAGAAGGGAAGTCCCTCAGTTCAGCGAGGGGAAGGCCCTATTCGGACTCGCATCTTGCATGAGCGATGCGGGATGAGGAAGCAGCCAGCGCCGTGGCAGGGAGATGCGAACGCACAGATGCGAACTCCGCGCATTCGCGTGGCGACAGGCTGGATGGTGGCTATGTGGCCGCGCTGTTGTTGGCTATGGGGCGGCGGTTGCTCAACCGGGAGCTGGGCCGTTCTTCCCGTTCGCGGGCGGCGAGAGCGGCAGGTCTACTACGAACTCCGTCCCTTCGCCCTGACGGCTTTCAGCACGGATGGTCCCGCCGTGGGCCTGCACGACTTCGCTCACGATTGCTAGGCCCAGCCCGGAACCGGTCACGCTCCGGTTGCGGTCGAGCTGGAAGAAACGCTCGAATACGCGGGAGAGTTCTTCCTCAGGGATGTAGGAACCGGTGTTGTGAACGCCCACGCGGATGTGGCCGTCTTGAGCTTCCGCGCGCACGGTGATTTCGCAGCCATCGCTGGCATGGCGGACAGCGTTGTCGATCAGGTTCGTGAAGACCTGCTCCAGCCGGCGTCCGTCGCCCTGGAGCCGCGGGAGCTTCGGCACGTCGAGCGCGATCTTGGTGTCGGTGTTCGCGAGTTGTCTCTCGAAACGTTGAGCGCAGGTCGCCAGCAAGTCTTCGATATCGACGGCATCTCGTTGCACGGTCGCCTGGCCGGATTCGAGCCTGGACAGCTCAATTAGGTCATCGATCAACCGGCGCATCCGCTCTGCCTCTTCGTTGATGATGCGGCCGGCCTCACGGTACTCTTCCTGGGACGAGATGGCGCCTTCCTCCAGCGCCTGCGAGAAGCCCTGTATCGACGTGAGAGGCGTCTTGAGTTCGTGAGAGACGTTTCCCAAGAGATCGCGCATCATTCGATGCGATCGATTCACTTGCTGGGCCATCTGATTGAACGCGTTCGCCAGCCGGCCGATCTCGTCTTCGCCCGCAGGGTCTAGCTGCTGTTCGTAGTCGCCCTTCGCCATCTCCTGGGCCGCATGCGTGACGCGCTCCAGCCTGCCGGTGACCGAGCGGGCAATGAGGATCGCGGCGGCCGCCGCGGCGATCAGCGCCAAGCCTCCGGCGATGCTCACCTGAGGAATAATGTCTCGCCATGCTGAGGTGATCTCCGCTTCAGGCACGGCGATGAGGGGCCGGATATTGGGGAGGGGGATCGTGAGCGTTGAGCCGGACCCGCTTACGAGGTCCTCGACTAGCTGCTGGAGGAGTTGGTCGAAGGCCTCATCGATAAGAGGTGGCAGCTCGTCAGGCTGCGCGCTGTTGGCGGCGGCGCTCTCGTAGATGAACGCTTGGATCTGGTCGAGCAGGTTCGTGGAAAGCTCGACGCTCTCCCTCGGCGACGCGAAGAGGATGAGGTTCTCGTCGCCTGTATCGAAGCTAGCCATCCGGAACTTCGCGTTTCCTCGTTCGACCACGGGGCGCGGGGTGGTGAATGCGTCCACGATTCCGCCGTTCAGCCGGGACTCCGTGTCATAGGTGACGTTGCCCTCGCTGTCGACCGTGAGGATGCGGACGTTGAAGCTGTTCGCGTAGCCGTTGATGGTGGTCTCGATTTGCGCGCTGTCGACGCCTGCCCGCTCAAGCAGTGCGATGGTGACGGCGATCGGTTCGGCAAGCCGCCCGACGCGCTCCTCGGCCGCGTCTTGCTGCTGGTTTCGAAGGAGGAAGAGTGTGCCGACGGCAGAGATCAATAGCGTCAGGAGAGTGACGGCTGCGAAGGCGAGGAGGAGTTTGGAGCTAAGACTGTTCGGCATCCGGGTCTACCACCAACTTATAGCCGACGCCCCAGACAGTCTGAATCTTCACGTTCTTGGCGGCGGCGAGCTTTTCACGCAGCCACGCGACATGCACGTCGATCGTGCGGGTGTCACCGTAGTAGTCGGCGCCCCAGACGAGTTGGAGGAGCCGCTCCCGGTCGAGGACGATGCCGGCGTAGCGCATGAACGCGGTGAGCAGGTCGAACTCCTTGGCCCGCAGTACGATCTCGGCGCCGTCCAGCGTGACCTCGCGGCTGGCTGTGTCCAAGTGCAAGCCGCCGGCCTCGAGGACGGCCTGGCTTGGCGCGTCCTGGGCGGTCCTGCGGAGGACGGCCTTCACTCTCGCCACCAGCTCGCGCGGGTTGAACGGCTTGGTCACGTAGTCGTCGGCGCCTATTTCCAAGCCGACGATCCGGTCGACGTCGTCGTCACGGGCAGTCAGCATGATAATGGGCACGTTGCTGGTCTTGCGCAGCTCTTTGCAGACGGCCAGGCCGTCCATCTCAGGCATCATGATGTCCAGGATGATCAGGTCCGGCCGGACGCTCTTCGCCTTTTTGAGCGCATCCAGGCCATCGTACGCCGACTCGACTTCGTAGCCCTCCTTGTTCAGGTAGAGCCGGGCAAGTTGGACGATGTTCTTCTCATCGTCGACGACGAGCACGGTGCTTGCCATAAGAACCTCTCCCAGTCATCGATTTAGCGACGACTGCACTAACTATAACGCGGGTGAGGGGATGGACGTTCGGGCCAATTCGGGACGAACCGCCCGGACGCCATGCCTCCAAGCGTGGGTATACCGCGTACCTTGCGAAACATACGGGCGGTCCGCCCTCCCAGTCATCGTCCAGCATCGAGGATAAATCGTAGCTAAGGGAATGTTAAGAATAGGTCAACTATGCTGATCCGGTATCTATACGGGTTGGTTTTTTTGGCAGCTATGTTATACTCGTCCCCGTGCCTATCCACCGTCTAGGCTGGTGGCTGCCTGACGTAGGCTGAGAGTAGTTGGGAGGTGGCTTGTGGAGACAAACGGCATACCGCACGCGTTACCAAGGTGCCAGAAGTGCAAGACGGGCGATCTTGTGCCTCTCTCCGACTTTGGCAGTCAGGGTGCGCCCATCCACTTCAAGGCGTGGGCCTGCACGAACCCGGAGTGCGGCTTCAATCTGAAGATCCGCAACGGCGACCTCTACATAGACGAGCCGATCAGCAGCGGCGCATCGCACGTTCCGCGGGTTCGCTAACTAGCGCCCGATCCCGAGATATCGCACGCCGGCAGCCTCGACGCGCGCGCGGTCCAGCGTGTTCCGCCCGTCCAGCACGACCTTGCAGCCTGTAAACGCGGCGAAATCCAAGTCCGCGTACGCATCATGCCACGCCTGCACGATGACGGCGTCTGTGTGTCCGGGCGGGAGGGCGGCGACGGGGTCCAGCCCGAGCGCGGCCAGCTCGTCGTCCGAGTACAGCGGGTCATGAACGAGCGGCGTGGCGCCTCGCGATCGCAAGGCCTGGTCAATGAGCAGGGCGCTGGAATACGAAGCCTCCTTGACGTTCGGCCGGTAGGCCAGCCCTAGTACCAGGACGGTGGCGCCTTTCAGGGAGCCGAGCGCCTGCTCGAGTTTGGAGACCCCATACGCCGCCATGCCGTCGTTGATCTTGCGAGCGGCGAGGGGCAGCCGGGCACCGGAGTCGCCGGGCAGGAAGTGCGGGTAGACCGGCAGGCAGTGGCCGCCGACGCCCACACCGGGCTGGTGCAGGTGCGAGTAGGGCTGCGAGTTGGCGGCATCGATGGCCTCTGTGATGTCGACGCCGGCCGCGTCGGCGTAGCGCGCGAGTTCACCCGCGAGGGCGATGTTGACGTCGCGATAGATGCCCTCGGCCAGCTTCGAGAACTCGGCGGTCTCCGGATCGTGCACTCGCAGGAGGCGAGGCGCCTCAAGCGCCGCGCTGTAGAAGGCTTCGGCTTTCGTCCAGCTCGCTTCGTCGATTGCACCGATCACTTTGGGGTAGGTGCGCAGGTCGCGGAAGATGTGTCCCGATGATACGCGCTCGGGGCTCGCCGCCAGCAGCAGAGGATGACCTGCGTTCGCGAGCGCTGCTCCAACGCGGCCTCGGGTGGTCCCTACGGGCACTGTCGTTTCGACGACGACGAGCGTGTCCAGCCGCAGTCCCCGGGCGACGTCCGCGACCGCTGCATCGAGGTGGGTAAAGTCGGGCATCTGCCCGCCGGGCGTTTGGTCGCCGGTCAAGCCTACGGGCACGATGATGACGACGACATCGCTGGTTGCGACGGCGGCAGCGGTATCGGTCGTCGCTGTGAGGCGCTGGTCTCGGAACGCGGTAGTGAGCCGTTCCGCCAGATCCTCCTCGCCATCGACCGGACACTGGCCGTTGTTGACACTCTCCACGAGCGCGGCGTTGATATCGCAGCCGATGACGGACAGACCACGGCTGGCATACTGCGCGGCGAGCGTCAGGCCGATCTTGCCGAGGCCTATGACGGCTACGTTCACGCGCTGTCACCCACCGACAGGGCAAGCGCCTCCCCACGTTGCGCAGATTCGACGAGCGCCTCCACGACACGCATCGCCGCGATCGCGTCGTCGGGGCCAACGCGAGGCGCCTCCTCGCCTCGCGCGACGCGGACGAAAGACGCAAGCTCCGCGCGCAGCGGCTCCTGCCTGTCGACCTCAATCGTTATCCCATCACTCGGCGTTGGTGGCGTGGCCGCCTCGGCGGAGACCGGATAGAACGTGAGCTGTTGGGTCAGGTAGTCGAGCTTGAACAGGCCGCGCTCACCGAGGACGCGGAGTTCGCGGTCCTTGACGGGCGACAGCCAGTTCACGTCCAGCGTCCCGATCGTGCCATCCTCGAACCGCAGCACCGCCGACAGCGCATCTTCATACGGCGACCTGATGCCGGAGCGCGTCTCCGCACGGACGCGGTCGATATCGCGCGCGACCAGATGGCGCAGCACGTCAATGTCGTGGGTCGCGAGGTCTTGCACCACGCCCACGTCGCGTTCGCGGGGGAAGAAGGGGCCCACCCGCCGCGCCTCAATCTGGATCAGCCGCCCCGCTTCGCCTTGCTTGATGCGCTTCTTTAGTTCGACGACGCCGGGGTTAAAGCGTTCGATGTGTCCGACCATGAGGGGGACGTTCGCGTCCAACGCGGCGTCCTTGAGCCGCAGGCACTCGTCCGCGCTGGCTGCGAGCGGTTTCTCAACCAGCAAAGGGACGCCATGCTCGATGCAGGCGAGCGCGATGTCCAGATGCTGGCGGGTCGGGACGGCGATCGAGACCGCCTCCAATCGCGCTTCGGCAAGCATCTCGCGATAATCGCTAAACGCTCGAACGGAGTCCGGCCGTTCGATCTCCGCCAGCCGCTCCTCGCTGGTGTCCGCGATCGCCACGAGTTCGGCGCCGTCTAGCTCGCCGAACACGCGGACGTGATGCGCTCCCATGGCGCCGACGCCGATGACGCCGACGCGCAGGCCGACGACGCGCAAGCGTTCAGCCACTGCGCGACTCCGTCAGCGAGGTGACGCTGTTGACCGTCGTGGCGATGCGCTCCAGATCGGGCGCGCTCAGTCCGGGATGCACGGGCAGCGACAGCGCTTCGCGTGACGCCGCTTCCGCAACGGGAAACGACCCACCGATGCCGCGATCTTGGTAGAGGGGCTGCTGGTGGAGTGAGCGAGCGTAGTAGGCTACGGCTTCGATGTCGTTGTCAGCAAGCGCGGCCTGTAGTTCGTCTCGCCGGCCGCCATCGACCCTGATCGTGTACTGCTGGTAGACGTGGTGGGCGTCGGGCAGCTCAGAGGGTGTTGTGACACCTGCCAGCCTCTCGCTCAGCCGGGCGGCGTTCGCTCGGCGTTCTTCGTTGCCGTCGTCGAGCCGGGCTAACTGGGACAGGCCGAGGGCGGCGCCAATTTCGGTCATGCGATGGTTGGCGCTGAGGACCTCTGTGACGTAGCGTTCGCCCTCGCCCTGATTCCGGAGCTTGCGCGCGAGCCCCGCAACGTTGCCATCGTCCGTTACGATCATGCCCCCTTCGCCGGTCGCGATCGCCTTCGTGGCGTAGAACGAGAAGCAAGCCGTGCCTGAGGCGCCGATCTTGCGTCCCTGCCATGTTGCTCCTACCGCCTGACAGGCATCCTCCACGACGACCAAGCTACGCCGTTCCGCGAGCGCGAGAATCTCGGTCAGGTTGGCGGGGTGGCCGAAGAGATGCACGGGCACGATCGCGCGCGTTTGGGGCGTGATCGCCACCTCGGCGAGATCGACATCGATCGCGAAGGTGTCGGCGCGGATGTCTACGAGCACGGGCCGCGCTCCCACGAGGAGTACGGCGTTCGCCGTCGCGGCATACGTAAACGTCGGGACGAGGACCTCGTCGCCTTTGCCGATGCCGTGGGCGGTGAGCGCGACGATCAGAGCGGACGTGCCCGACGAGACGGCGATCGCGTGTTCGGCTCCAACGTATGCCGCGAACGCTTCCTCGAACTCCGCCACGCGGGGCCCCTGCGCGAGCCGGCCCGAGCGCAGCGTTTCGAGGACGGCCTGCTCTTCCTCCGGCCCGATTATCGGTTCGGCGATCCGGATCATTTGGCGCTTGCCTCAGCCGATTCAAATTTGAATGTGGCATCGCAGGCGGGGCAGCGGTACGTATCACCATCCCGCGTGAGCGTCTGTCCGCACTTGCAGGCATAGCCCGCGCGCCTGGCCGGGTTCCCGATCACCAGGGCCTGATCCGGCACGTCACGCGTGACGACCGCGCCCGCGCCGATCATCGCCCAGCGACCGATCGTGAGGCCCGGCAGGATGATGGCGCCCGCTCCGATCGAGGCGCCTTCCCGCACCAGCGTTGGTCTTGGTTCCCAGTCATCGTCAGTCTTGGGCGACCCGTCCGCGTTGACCGCGCGAGGATAGAGGTCGTTCGTGAAGCTGACGTGAGGGCCGATGTAAACGCCGTCCTCGACCGTGAGGCCGCGAAAGAGCGAGGCTCGATTCTGGATTTTGCAGCGGTCACCGACGACGACGTCCCGGTCGATATAGACGCCCTTACCGATCACACAATCGCTCCCAACGACCGCGCGCTCTCGAATCTGAGCCTCGTTCCAGACGCTCGTGCCGGAGCCGATTTTGGCCTCAGTCGATACGTCCGCCGTGGAGTGAATCATCTTGAAGCAAATCTACCATGCGTCGCGCCGCGCGGCCATCGCCGAACACCGGCGGGGCCTCGCTTTGGGGACGTGGCCTCATTGCCGCTTCTACGATGCGCTTGGGGTCCGTCCCGGCCAGCACGTTCCATCCGTTCACCGATGTCTCCGGCCATTCCGTCTCCCGGCGAAGCGTGACGCACGGCGTACCCAGGAGATAGGCCTCCTTCTGCACGCCGCCCGAGTCGGTGAGGACCATGCGTGCGCGGAGCTGCAATGCCAGCATGTCCAGGTAGCCTACGGGCGCAATCTCCCGGACGTTCGGTGGCAGATGGAGGCCGGCCGACTGGAGCGCGGCCTTGGTGCGCGGGTGAATTGGCAGCACGACCGCGTCCCGTAGCTGGCCTAACGCCTCTACGATGCGGGCCAGCGATGTTGGGTCGTCGGTGTTGGCCGCGCGATGGACGGTCGCGAGGAAGTAGCCCTCGCGCTCCAGCCCCATCCTTTCGAGGAGACCGGTGCGGTCTTCGAGCAGGTTGCGGTGCTGTTGGAGCGAATCGAACATGATGTCGCCGGTGAGGTGCGCCCTCTCGCTCAAGCCCTCAACGGCCAGGTGTCGCATGGCGGTCTCAGTAGGGCAGAAGAGGAGCGTGGCACAGTGGTCGGTGAGCACGCGGTTCAGCTCTTCCGGCATCGAGCGGTCGAAGCTGCGCAGGCCGGCCTCGACGTGCGCCACCGGAAGCCCGAGCTTGGCTGCCGCGAGGGCGGCAGCTAGCGTGGAGTTCGTATCGCCAAAGACGACCACCCAGTCGGGCGCCTCTTGCTGGAGCACCGGCTCGAGACGTTGGAGCATCTGCCCGGTCTGCTGTCCGTGCGTCCCTGAGCCAACCCCCAGATCGTGGTCCGGCTGGGGCAGGTCCAACTCTTGGAAGAAGACATCCGAGAGTTCAGGGTCGTAGTGCTGGCCGGTATGGATCAGCGTCTCCTGATGCTCCTTGCGAAGCTCCCGGCTGAGTACGGCGGCCTTGATGAACTGTGGCCTGGCGCCGACGACCGTTGCGACCTTCACGAGAGTGAGGCGCTAGTTGTCCGATGTGATGGGCGCCGGCTGCACGTCCCGGAGGTCGATGCGCGCGAGGGCATGCAGCCGCGTGGCGAGTTCGTCGCGACTCTCCGGCATGTTGCGCTGGAGTTCCTCGATCCGTCCGATGATCTCGTCGGCCGAACACGCGGGGGTACCCTCGACCTGATAGATCTTGGGATGCCCCGTCGTCAAGAAACGGCCACGCTTCTCGAGGGGCTCTTCGATGACCTGCTCTCCGGGGCGAAGGCCGGTGTAGACGATCTCGATGTCCTTCCCAGGCTGATAGCCGCGCAACCGAATCAGTTTCTCGGCGAGGTCGGCGATGCGTACCTCTTCGCCGAGGTCGAGCACGAGCGTGGACGCGTCGTTCGCCTGCGCGCCCGCTTGGATGAGGAGCTTTACCGCCTCCGGCGGAGACATGAAGTAGCGAGCGATGTCCGCGTGTGTGAGCAAGACCGGGCCGCCGCGTTCAATCTGGCGCAGGAAGAGCGGTACCACGCTGCCGCGGCTGCCCATGACGTTGTGTAGCCGGACGGCCGTGAAGCGCGTGTCGTTCTCCTGAGACATCGACGCGGCGAGGAGTTCGCCGATGCGCTTCGTTGCTCCGTAGACGCTGTCCAGGTCGGCGGCCTTGTTCGACGAAACGAAGATGAGCCGCTCGGTGCCGGCATCGGCAGCGGCGCGGCAGAGGTTCATGGTGCCGGCCACGTTCACGTGGAACGCGGCCTCCGGATGATCTTCGATCACGGGGATGTGCTTGTATGCGGCGGTGTGGAAGATGACGTGCGGGCGAGCCGAGCGGAACGCGCGATCGACCTGCGCCCGGTCCACGATGTTCGTCATCCAGATGCGGACTTCGTCTCCTTCCGCGGCCAGATCGCGCTGGAGGTCGTAGAGACCCGTTTCGTTCGTGTCGAGCAGGTGAAGGACTGCCGGGCCGTACGCCAGCAGTTGCCGGGCCAGCTCCTGGCCCAGGTAGCCTGCGGCGCCCGTGATGAGGACGGCCTTATCGTGGACCAGTTCCGCGCAGGCGCCCGCGTCGATCTCCGTTTCCTGGTTTCCCAGCAGGTCGTCGACTGTGACCTCGCGCAGCTGGCCAGCTTCGCCGCCGGCGTGCACCATCTCGGGCACGCCCGGGACGGTGCGCACGGCTACGTTCGCGTCCTGACAGAGGCCCACGAACTCGCGGATGGTCGCCCCGCTTGCGGATGGCATCGCGAGCGCGACGACGTCCACGCCCTTGGTTCTGGCGATCTCGGGGATGTCGGACCGCGTGCCGAGCACCGGCAGGCCGTGGATCCGCGTGCCGCGCTTGCGCGCATCGTCGTCGATGAAACCGATCGGCCGGTAGTGCCATTCCTGATGCTGAAGGAACTCTCGCGCCAGCATCTGGCCTGTGTGTCCGGCGCCGGCTATGAGCACGTGCTGGACGGGGCCGCCCCAGCCCGTGAAGGGCGCCTGGGAGCGGAGGCGCGGCCAGAGCTTCGCCACACCCATCGACAGGAAGATCAGGGCGGGCGCAATGCCTGTCACCGTGAGCGGGATGTGCCGGGGCGTCAGGAACACGTTGATGCCGAGCAGCAGGATCGATACGAGCCCGACGGCGGACGCCAGGCTCATCGCGTCGGCCACGCCGGCATAGTTCCAGGCCGTTCGGTAGATGCCGAAGAAGTAGTTGCCCACGATGTAGGCGAGGACGATCACGGCGATCACTTGGCCGAAAAAGATCATCGATTCTCGCGGGATCGCGCCATCAAATCGGAGCGCGAGCGCGGCAGCGTAGCTGGCGATGATGAGGAGCGCATCCAGGGCAAGGACCGGTAGCAGCCTCACGGCGCGCCTGATCGGCGCTGACCCGTCCGGCTGTGACGCAGGCGCTGTTGGGGCTTCGTTTGGTATCATTGCACGCCCTTACGGCTCAGCACGGCCGGAATCGTCTTCGCCAGAATGATGAGGTCCCGGAACGGCGAATGTTCGTCAACATATTGAAGATCGTAGAGCATCGTTTGTTCGTAGGTCAAACTCCCGCGCCCGCTCACCTGGGACAGCCCGGTGATGCCTGGTCTCACGTCGTGGCGGCGCCGATAGTCTGGCAGATACTGCTCGACCAGCTCCGGCACTTCCGGCCGCGGACCAACGATCGACATCTCTCCTCGCAGCACGTTGATCAGGTTTGGCAGCTCATCCAGGCTTGTCGTGCGGAGGAAGTGGCCGATGCGCGTGTACTCCTTGCCTCCGTAGAGCGGATCGAACACGTACGCGGAGAAGTCGGCGACGTCCGGCACCGGCGTGGACGTTTCGTCGCCGGGCGTGGAGCGCATCGTGCGGAACTTGAGCACCTGAAACGGCTTCTCGGCCATGCCGATGCGACGCTGGCGAAAGAGGACCGGCCCGGGCGATTCCAGCCTAACGACGATCGAGATGACGACGAGGAGCGGCGAGAACACGACCAGCGCCACCGCCGCGAAGAGGATGTCGAATGCGCGCTTCACGGACTACGTGCGAGCAGCTTCGGCGATCTCGCAAACGGCCGCGGCCACTCGATCGACGTCGCCGTCTGCCATCTTGGGGTAGATCGGTAGCGAGATGAGGCCTTCGTAGATCTGCTCCGCGATAGGGAAGTCGCCGGGCCCGAGGTTGAGCGCCTCGCGATAGTAGGGATGCAGGTGGATCGGGATAAAGTGGACGGAGGTGCCAATACCGCGTTCGTGCAATTCGCTGATGAACTCGTCGCGGTCGATGCTAAGCAGATCGAGTTGCAGCCTGATCGGATAGAGGTGCCAGGCATGCTCGATATCGTCGCGTACGAACGGCCGCGTAATCTCAGGCAGGTCAGCGAAGAGGTCGTCGTAGCGGCTGGCGATATCGGCGCGACGCTGCTGGAACGGAGCTATCCTGCGGACCTGGTGGATACCGATCGCAGCCTGAATATCCGTCATCGCGTAGTTGAAGCCAGGGGCTAGGACCTGGTACTCAGCGCTGCCTTTTTCCGAGTAGCGATTCCACGCGTTCTTGCTAAGGCCATGGAGGCTGAGCAGCCTCACTCGGTCGGCAAGGTCTTGATTGTTGGTCGTGAGCATGCCGCCCTGGCCCGTTGTGATCGGCTTAATCGGATAGAAGCTGAACACCGATGCGTCTGAGAT
Source organism: Chloroflexota bacterium (assembly GCA_003228685.1). Taxonomy (GTDB): domain Bacteria; phylum Chloroflexota; class Dehalococcoidia; order DSTF01; family RBG-16-68-14; genus SZUA-185. Next base: position 5,715 of record QIFC01000120.1, on the reverse strand, counting down.
GGCGCCGATGGGCTTGCCACGATAACGCGCGCCAAGGGCGTGCGCGGCGTCCTCAACGATGCGCAGCCCGTGTCTGTTCGCCAGAGCCAGGAGTTCGTCCATCTGGCAGGGCTGGCCCCCGTAGTGCATTGGCATGATTGCCTTGGTGCGGCTGGTGATCTTGGCCTCGATCTGGGCGAGATCGATGTTGTGGTCGTCGTCGGCAACATCGGCCAGCACGGGCGTGGCGCCCGCATGCAGGATGACGTTGACGGTGGCGGCGAACGTGAGTGGCGTCGTGATCACTTCATCGCCCGGCCCGATGTCGAGCGCGAGCAGCGCGAGATGCATGCCTGCCGTGCACGAAGAGAGGGCGACGGCGTAATCCGCGCCGGCGACCTCCCGGATACCCTCCTCGAAGGCCTGTACCTTTGGGCCGCCGGTCAACCAGCCGGACTTCAGCGTGTCGACGACTTCGTCGATCTCCTCCTGACCGATCCCGGGCTGAGCGAACGGGAGGAACGGCTGAACAGCGGTGGCCTGGCCAGATTCGCTCATTGCGACTCCTTCGTAACCGTTGCTAATAGGTGCGTCCGCAGCCACGGGATGCGCTCCAGCGGGCGGCAGAGCACTAGCCGGCCGCCGAGCACGCGCACGATCGGCGGCGCGAGAGTGACTCGCTCGATGGCGACGTGCCGACCGAATAGATCGCGCAGGTCCGCTTCCCGCAGAGGCCGTGTCACCGGATTCGTGGGGTTCATGCGAAAGTCGTAGACGACCAAGAGGCCGCCTGGGCGGAGGACGCGCAGCGCCTCCGTGGCCGCTCGCGTTCGGACCGCTTCGTCGGTCATCGAACTGAACGACGTGAACGCGAGGGCAAGGTCGAACGACGCATCGCGATACGGCAGGTGGGACGCATCGCCGGCGGCGATCGCGGCCGGCGAGTAGGCCGCATGCGCGGAGGAAGCGCGCGCTTGGTCGATGTCGATGCCGTTTACCTGACTGAGGCCGGCGCCGTAATGAGCGAGGCTGCGGATCAGCGCACCGTCGCCACATCCGAGTTCAAGCACTCGAAGCTCTGCGAGCGAGACGATGCCGTGGCGTTCCAGCAGCGAAAGAAATGCTTGATCGCGTGTCTCGTGGATGTAGCGATCAGCGTCGCTCAGGTGTGAGTAGAGCATGTCGTCGCTACGCGTAGTAGGTGTAGAAAAGGCGAGCGACGTCACGGCGCTTCGGCTTCTTTCGGTACAGCGACTGCCTGGCCGAACGAACGCCGAAGCAGCCCGCTGAGAAAGCCAAACCCGTACGCGAAATGCATGGTCGCGAAAGCGATTGGGAGGCGAAGCGCATGCTGCCAGCCGTGGCGCCAGGCCAGCCCTAACGAGAATCCAACCGAGACTCCCACGTACATCCCCGCGAGCACGGCCAACGGCAGAAGCATGAGGCCGCCGAACGCGGCGGCGATGGCGGTGCCGAGGATCCCGAGCACGAGGCAGGCCGGCGCGAGCTGGCGCAGTCGCGTCCGGCGTGGATGGCGGGAGAGCACGACGACCTTGGCCTGGCCATAGGAGAAATACTGCTTTGCGAGCGCCCAGAGGCTGCGGCGGCCGTAGTAGGTCGAGGCGATCGCGGGTGTCAGGAGGATGCGCGCGCCGCCATCCCGCAGGCGATAGTGAAACTCGTCGTCCTCTCCGGCCTCGATCTCCGCGAACGTGCCAAAGCGGTCGAAGACGTCGCGGCGATAGGCGGGAAACGCGACCGTGTCTGTCCACTGCTCTCGCCGGCTGTAGCGGAACGTCGCGTTTCCCACGCCGAACGGCGAGGAGATCGCGATCGCGATCGATTTGCCGACGCTACCCTCGCCGAGCGTGGTGATCGGACCACCAACGACATCCGCGCCGGTGCGCTCGAGGGCGGCTACGCTCTCTCGGATGAAGCCGGGAGCGGCGACGGCGTGCGCATCGAGCCGCGCGATTACCTCGCCCTGCGCCAGGGCCAAGCCGATGTTGAGGCCGCGGCCCGTGTGTCTTCCCCGATTCTCCACGACACGAAGGGCCGTGAATTCAGAACGTAGCGATTCGAGGATGTCACGCGATCCGTCGTCAGAGCCGCCGTCGACGACGATGACCTCGAAGCGGTCTTGTGGGTAGTCCTGGGCCATCAAGCTGCGCAGACAGCGTTCGATAAAGCGCTGCTCGTTGCGCATTGGGACGACGACCGAAACGAATGGAAAATTTTCAGCCATGGAGGGATCGCAAGACTACTTGCTAGCTCTCGGGTAACGTAGCATGCGTGCGGTCTTCTGTAAACGTTCGCAGGAGGTCTTGGTAAAGACGCTCCATCTGCTCAGCGTTGTCCTGCCAGCGATAGTGTTCCTCTACGAACGCCCGCCCGGCAATACCCAGTTCTTGCCGAAGCTCACTGTCGTCGATTAGCTGACTAAGCGCGGCGGCCAGCGCGGCAGCGTCGCCCGTGGGTACGAGCAGGCCGGTGCGCTGGTGATCGACGACGTCCGGGATGCCGTGCACGTCTGAGGCCACCACGGGCAATCCTGTGGCGGCGGCTTCCAGCGCTGCCACGCCGAATCCCTCGGCCAACGATGGCATGGCAAAGATGTCCAGGTCAGCGAGCGCGTCTGGTACGTCGTCGTGCGGGACTTCGCCGCGAAATTCTGTGATGTCGCCAATGCCGAGCCGATCGGCGAGACGCTCCAACTTTCGGCGCTCGGGGCCATCGCCGACGATGAGGAGCCGCAGCGGCCGTCCTTCCGCAGAGACTTGGGCTGTGGCGCGAAGCAGCACGTCGAGTCCCTTCTCCTGAGAGAGCCGGGCGACCGTGCCGACGACGGGCACGATTCGGGCAGCCGCTTCTCGCAGCGGGAAGCGATCGAGGTCGACGCCGTAGGAGACGACCGTGACCGGCTTGGCCTGTGGCATGTAGCGCAGCGTCGCGTTCGCGAGCCTCAGGCCGGTCGCCGTGACGTGGTCGGCGCGGTCTAGAGCAAATCGAGTCAATCGGTGGTGCAGTGGCGTCCACTCCGGCGCCTCCAGGATGTCCGTTCCCCAGACGGACACGAGCGTGGGGTGGACATCGCACAGGCCGGCGAGGAACCCGTAGCTCGTCAGGTGGTGCGCGTGAAGGAGGTCCGGCTCCAAGCTCGCGACCAGGCGTCGCACGCGCCTTGCATGCACCAGGTAGCGGGCCCTGCCGATCCGCTCGAAGCCGTGGACGTAGTGTACCGTCGCGCCTTCGATTTCGGCGGGACGAAAGGAGACCACGTGGACGTCCCAGCCGGCCCGCGCGAAGTGTTGGACCCAGCGGCGCGTGTGGATGTATGGCGCATCGGCCAGATAGACGACTCTCATTACGCGATGAGTGTACGCCTCAAGCCGGGGGAAGGCCAGATGTGCTAGCTGGACGCGCCTAGAGTTCAGCTTCAGGTGCGCGGCCGGCGAGTCTGTAGTACCAGGCCTCCATGCGGGCCATGTTGGTCTCCAGCACGCCGTATTCGTTCACAAATGCTCGATTTCTCTCTGCGGCGTTGTGGCGGAGATCCTCGTCTCCGAGCGCTTGACTGATGGCGTCCGCGAGGGCTTGCTCGTCGCGAACGGGCACGCGGAGGCCGCTGACGCCGTCGTCCACCAACTCCTGCTGGCTCGGCAGATCGGACACGATCGGGAATGCGCCGGCGGCCATCGCTTGCAGCAGAGCGACGGACGTGCCGTCCGAAGACGGGACGGAGACGAACACACTGGCGTCCATGAACGCTTTTCGTAGCTCTTCCTGAGAGAGCTGGCCGGCAAAATGAACTGTGTCGCGCAGGCCCAAGGACGCGGCGAGGGATTCCAGCTTGGGGCGCAGCCTTCCTTCGCCCGCGATCACGAGTCTTGCGTTCGGCATTCGGTCGCGGACTTGCAGCATCGATCGGATGATCGTGTCGATGTTGTAGAGCGATGAGTCGAGCGAACGCGAGCTGATGATCGTCAGCGTCCGATCTTCCTGGCCCGCGGCATCGCCGATGGCGCGCTCAGCCTCGGCGATGTATTCGCGCGATACGCCTAGCACGATGTGCTGTACGTCCGTTGGAGCGACGCCGAGCTGTTGCACCATTTCTCGGACCATGTGGCGGTTGTTCGCCGTCGCGAGCGACGCGCGGCGCAGAACGAACCGAGCGATCGCTCGGTTGAGCGTCGACGTTGCCGCGTCGACGAGTACGTCGGAGCCCCAGGCGCTCACGATATACGGGCGGAAGTTGGCGGATGTGGCGTAGAGCCCGTGCTCGACGAGGTAGTGGGCGTGGAGCACATCCGGAGCGATCTCCGCGACGGCCGCGGGGAGGCCCGCGCGCCGGTAGCGCAGCAGGTTCGCCAGGCGTTGCAGGCTTGGTGGCAGTCGCGAGGCGAGGCCCGGCCGCGCCCCGGAGCCGGGGCGCCCGCCGCCTCCGGCGGCGGGCCGGAGTGCGTGCACGGCGACGCCCTCCGGCGGCCGGGCCGGCGTGTGGTAGGAGATGGCGTGGACATCGTGCCCGCGCGCGAGGAAGTAGGTCAGCCAGCTTTGCGTGTGAATGCCATCCAGATCTCCGACTACGCAGATGCGCAACCGGTTATCGACGGAGACGCGCTCGATCGCGCTCATGGCTGTGATACCGGGAGGCGCTCGCGAGCCGTCTCGATCAGGGCTCGGACGTCGTCGCGCCGGATGAGGACGGCGTCGAGGAGTGAGTTGCCGGAGAGCCTGCCGTAGGCCACCAGCAACAGACCGAAATGCGTGAGGTAGGCCAACGATGAAGCGATCGCGGCGCCGGTGAGGCCGAAGGGAGGGATCAGGGCGAAATCGGCTGCGAGCGTGACGGCGAGCGCGACGACGGTGACGCCACTGTTGACCAACGGCTGCCCGCGACTCAGCACGTAGCTGGCCAGTATCTTAGAACCTGCCAGCGCTACCGTACCCGGCAGCAGCCACAGTAGGGGCACGAGAGCGTCCTTGAAGTCGCTGCCGAATAGCCCCTCAACGAGCCATGGCGAGACCGCCGCGAGACCCAGCGCGCTGAGAGCGCTCACGAAGAGGGTGCTCCGGCACACGAGCGGAGTCGTGCGGGCTGCCTCCGCTGCGTTGGCGGCGGTGAGCCTAGGCAGCAGGACGGTCGCCACGGCGTTTGCTCCGAACCAGACGGCCTGGCTCAGCGTCACGCTGACCGCGTAGATCCCGACGCCGGCCGTGCTGACGAACAGGAGAACGATGTACTGGTCGAGGCGATAGTTGAGAAGCTGGACCAGATTCCCAATCTGGCCTTTGAGGCCGAAGACCACCTGCCTTCGCAACGAGAGCGCGTCGACGCGAAGCAATTCTGAGATGCTCAAGTCGCTCCGCAGGAGGCCCAGAGCGAGCAGCACCGCCACAAGCGTAGCGATCGACCAGGCGACGAGCGCCGCCGTGGGGTCCACGTCTCCGAATGCTTGCATTCCGATCAGCACAAAGAGCAGGACCAGTGGCTGCGTGACGATGACGACATTCATCGTCCGGAAGCGGCTCATCCCTTGAAGGACGGCCGCGAGCACGTTGTAGTTCACGAATAATGGAACGATGAACGCGAACAGCCAGAACGGGACGTCCTCATCCAGCAGTTGATCCCCGATCAGCGGCCATGCCAGCAGAACGAGCGCGCCGGTCGCGGCGGCCGAAAACACAACGACCTGCTGCGTGTTCGCGAGAACGCTCGCGACGGGCGAGCTACCC
>QIFC01000123.1 GCA_003228685.1 Chloroflexota bacterium | reverse complement strand
TTGAAGATGAGTTCCTGCTTCTTCAACTGGCTGTAGCCAGACACGCCAAGGCCCTTTGCCATATCCATGAGCCCTTCTCGGGTTTGGGTTTCTAATTCGGCTATCGTCACTTGCTGCTCCATATCATGCAATCTCAATGCTGCACTGTGCTCTGCGGGCTAGGTTATCCGTTACTGATGTTCGTTTGGGGGCCACTCCAGGCGCCGGGAGATGCAGGCGCCGGTACTGATTCCACTCTATGATGAAGGAAAGTTACCTATAGTGCAATACCTTGGTGCGCACATATGTTTCATGCCCCGCTGCGCGCGGATTCCTTCTCGTACGCCTGAGAGTCCGCCAGGAAGCGCTCAATGCCAACGTCCGTGAGCGGGTGCTTCACCATTGCTTTCAGCAATGCGTAGGGCAGCGTGGCGATCTGGGCGCCGAGCCGCGCCGCCGCGATGACGTGTCGCGGATGCCGCAGGCTGGCCGCGAGCACTTGGGCCGGGAGATGGTACTGATCGAAGATCTCGACGGATTCGCGTACGACCTCCATGCCGTCCTGTCCCGCGTCGTCTAAGCGTCCAACGAACGGGCTCACGAACGTGGCTCCAGCCGTCGCGGCGAGCAGCGCTTGGTTGGCGGAGAAGATCAGCGTCATGTTGATCTTGATGCCCTCTTTGGAGAGGATGGATGTCGCTTCCAGGCCTATCTCATCGATCGGGATCTTTACCACCACATGGGTGTGCCACGCCGATATCTCGCGGGCTTCGCCGATCAGGCCGTCCACGTCCCGCGCGGTGCATTCCGCGGAGACCGGCCCGTTTACCGTCTCGCAGATCTCCACGACTCGGTCCCGATAGCTGACACCCTTTTCCTTGGCCATCAGCGTGGGATTCGTGGTGACGCCCGAGATGATCCCCATCTTGACGCCTTCACGGATCTGCTCGATGTTGGCTGTGTCTAGGAAGAGACGCATTACCCCTCCATTGCGATTCGCTCGCGGGGCTACACCGGGGCTACTTCGTGGGCACCTTCATTATAGCAAGCCTGAGTTGCGATTGCTAGCGCATGGTTGCGGTGCGTCAACTCCCACCGCCCGCAACCGCGCCGCTGATGTCGGCGGGAACAGTGATCGCCGTCGAACCTAGCTCCTTGGCCTTGCGATCTATGACCGCGCCGACGAAGTCGCGGAACAGCGGATGTGGCCGCAACGGGCGCGAGCGGAACTCCGGGTGGAACTGCGTCGCCACCATGAACGGATGGCCGGTATTCTCGCAGATCTCTACGAGTTGTCCGTCGGGCGATAGTCCGCTGGCCACGATGCCAATCCCGGCGAGCGCCTCGCGATACGCGTTGTTGAACTCGTAGCGATGCCGATGCCGCTCCTCAACCTCGGCGACACCATAGGCTTGGTGCGCCCGCGTTCCAGGCACGAGTTCGCACGGATAAGCGCCCAGACGCATCGTTGCGCCCTTCTGCGTGACGCCTTCCTGCTCGGAAAGGAGGCTGATCACGGCATGCGACGTTTCGGGAGCGAACTCGCTGGAGTTGGCGTCTTTGTGGCCAAGCAGGTTGCGGGCTGCTTCCACAACCATCACTTGCAACCCTAAGCAGAGGCCCAGGTACGGGATGCCCTGTGTGCGGGCCACGTGCGCCGCCTGTAATTTACCCTCGAAGCCACGCTCGCCGAACCCGCCCGGGACGACGATGCCGTCGACACCAGCGAGGGCGCTAACGTCGCCGTGCTCTAGCCGTTCGGAGTGGATCCAGCGGATCGTGACTTTCTGGTTGTGATGGATGCCCGCGTGGGTCAGCGACTCACGGACGGAGATATATGCATCGTGGAGTTCAACGTACTTGCCGACGATGGCGATTGTCACCTCGCCGGTGGGGTGCTGGAGCCGGTCGACCAGGTGACGCCAATCGTCCAGATCGCGTTCGGCAGCCTCGAGCTGGAGGATATCGACCACGTAGTCGCCCAAGTTCGCTTCTTCGAGAACGAGCGGCACTTCGTAGATGCTGGGCATCGTGAGCAGCGGGATGACGCCCTCGCGTTCGACGTCGCAGAACAGCGATATTTTGGCTTTCAGTTCATCAGCGACGGGCCGGTCGCTCCGGCAGATGATCACGTCAGGCTGGATACCCATGCTCCGCAGCTCGCGCACGCTATGCTGCGTCGGCTTCGTTTTCAGTTCGCCAGACGCGCCCAGATATGGAAGCAGCGTCACGTGGATGGATGCCGTGCCGTTGCGGCCTTCCTCCTTGCGCATCTGGCGGATCGCCTCCAGGAAGGGCTGGCCTTCAATGTCACCAACTGTGCCGCCTACTTCGATAAGCACAACCTCGGCGCCGGATTCGCGGCCGACGGCGCGGATGCAGCTCTTGATCTCGTTCGTGACGTGGGGGATGGGCTGGATTGTCCCACCCAAGTAGTCGCCGCGCCGTTCCTTGCCCAGCACGGTCTCGTAGATCTGGCCCGTGGTGACGGAGCTGGTGCTCGTGAGATTGTCGTCGAGAAAGCGCTCGTAGTGGCCGAGGTCCAGGTCGGTCTCGGAACCATCGTCTGTCACGAAGACTTCGCCGTGCTGGTAGGGCGACATCGTGCCGGGATCGACGTTCAGGTATGGATCGAGCTTCTGAATGGAGACGCTGAGGCCACGGGACTTGAGGATGCGGCCAAGAGCCGCGGTGGTTATCCCTTTTCCGACGGAGCTAACCACTCCACCTGTGACGAAGATGTACTTCGGCATCTAATACAAACGGCAGCACCCATGAGGGCGCCGCCCGAAATTCATAGTATCCACCTGGCGATGAGGTGTCAAGCAGGCTTAGTCGCAACACCGAGTATGAATGAAGCTCTTCGATTGATCCAGCGCGCCCGTTTCGTTTTGCCCTACTCTGCCTGCGCCCGAGGGGGCAAAGACCGTCGGCCCAGGGCTCACGGTTTCAGCAGCGACCTAATGGCTGGTTACCCGAACGCGGTCCCCGCATTCAGTCCTAGCGTAGCACCAGGACTTTCGTCTTGCCGTTGAAGACGTACGGCTGCTTGTCCGGATGAGTCTCCAACAATTCACGCAAGATTACGTCGAACTCCGTTTCGCTGCCCGGTGCCGGAGGGTCGGGTATCACAACGATGCAGCCATCCAGGCTCCATTCCGCAAGAGCGCCGGGCGCAAAGGCCTGTTCGTAAGAGAAAATCGTGGGGGTTCGCTCGCCTAGGTTGTAGGCATTGACGATGTCGAACAAATTGAGGTTGGTTGGGAAGGGAGCAACAATGACGGACTCCTCGCCTTGACACGGACCATCCAGGACTGCCCCTACCGCTGTCGCTTCCGGCAGCGTTCCCCTATCGCTGTCTACCCACATTCGATCGAGATTGAGATACAGCATCGGAACCATGAACACGAGCAAGGCGCCGGCGACGAGCACACTTCTCGCAGCGGGCCGCTGCACCAGCCGCAGGAGTGGCGTCAGAGCCATATCCAGAGCAATGCCGGCGAAGGCCGCGGCCGGCAGCAGGGCATAGTGTAGCCGAGTAATGGCCACCTCAGACCGCTGGTGGGCAAAGCCGTTGACAACCACCGCAACGGCCCACCAGATGACCAACAGCCGGAAGCGAGGGTCACGCATCTTCCAGATCGCGACGCCCAGCCCCAAGGCAAACAATGTCGCGGAAATGGGATCCAACAGAGAGCCTGTGACGAAGGCCCTACGGTCCGGGTTATAGTTAAACGCCATGATGCTCGGCACGACATTCTGTGCTACGCGCTCTACCCGAACGCTCCATGTGACTTCATAGGCGGCCGCAGATCGCTCCCACATCGCTGCGATGACATCCCACCCATCGACCGCAAAGATGGGCGCAGCCACGGCCGCAAACGAGATCGCCAGAGGTAGTACCGTCCTTGGTCGCAGCTTGTGTACGCCGAACGTCAACAAGAAGAGGACAATAATGAGAATTGTTGCTCTGCCGCTGAAGAGCGTGTAGAAACCGAGACCGGCCGCCGCACCGCTGGCGAAGAGGGCAAGACTGCTATCACGCTTAAGTCCTACGATGAGCAGCCAGAGCGCAAGTGCAGTGGGGAAGAGTGCGTCAAGGTTGTTGTACCCGGTGTGAGCTAATCCCAGTAGATAGTGTGATGCTGCCAATATCGATGTCGCGACTGTTGCGGCAAACTGGGTGAACAGTTCTCGCATCAGTAGGTAGAATGGAATAAGTGTCGCAGCCACCAAGACTACCAACGAGAATTTCCACGCGAAGAGATCGCCGCTGGAAAGCTTCAGGAACAGTGCCTGATACGTTGACGAAAGGACCGGCTGGATTTCGTAGACGCCCGCTTGCGAGAACGGGTTGAACGAAGCACCTAATGCGATGTCCCGGGCGCCGCTAAAGAAGGGGTATTCGTCTCCAAGAAACGAGAAGCGCCAATGACTCAGGTCGCGGACGGCGAGGAGCATGAACATTGAAATGAGGACGCCAAGAACGAGTCCCTCTGACAGCTGCGACCCGATGAGGCGCGGTCGCTGCTGCTTGAGCGGCCGTGGGCCCAACACCGCGAACGGGACGGCCAACAACGCCATGGAAAGCAAGAAGATCACGATGAGCCAATGCGCGTAATCTCCCCAGTAGAGTTGACTGATCAAAACCCCAAACAGCGCGAGACCTGCCAGGAACGCGCCTGCAGGAAGGACGGGTTTCGCAGGTCCCAGTTGGAACCCGCGGCCTGAGGGAGCCAGGGGATATTGATTGGCATTGTCCGCGAAAGGCGAGCCAACAACCGCGAACAGAATCGCTCCGGCCGTGAGCAGGATCATGCCGACCACGACGGAAGCCGGTTCGGGGTAGACGTCCGTCAGCTGATCAGCGAACGGGAGAAGGCGAGAGAGTTCATCTGGGAGAGCACGTGTCGTCATTGCTTGACCAAACGAAGCTACGGCAATGCCGGCGCCCATCACTGCCGCGACGAGAATGTTAGACTTGCGCAAAACTCTCCTTCCGCCCGAGCCGCGGCGTGAGTGCTTCGACGCTCATAGAGACTGACACTGCCTATGCCGGCCGCATGCCAGCATCAGGTTGTTCACTATATCATTCACTATGCGAAGGGATGACTCAATGATTGCAGCGCTCGGACGTTGGGAGAGGAACCGACCGGCTCACTGACATGCGCGCTCTCGTCGCTTCGGTGGTCGCGCTCATACTTGTTGGGGCTTTTGTTGCGCTTGACACGAGCGTGTTGCACTGGTGGGTATACGACCCGTCAGAAGCTGGAGAGACGAATCAGTCGAAATGGAGCGCGATCTACGACGTAGCAGAGACCGTTTGTCCAGAACGCCCCTGGGCGCTTGTCGATCGCGGGCAGTTTGCGTCGAAATCGGAACAGGGCCGATCGCTCGTCACGATAACCTCGGGGATAGGATCGCTAAACGGGGCCATGTTTAGCGTCGACTCTTCGGGGGTAGTTGTTCAGGAGAACGACCCAGCGAAGCGGATGCTCGATTCGTGGCCAAAACGGCCCGGGTGCAGCGAGGCGAGCCTTGAGCCCTAGGCTCGGACTACCTGCGCAAACACCTCAAGGCTACCGCTGCCAGTCGTGCACCTTATCGTGTTCTTTTCCCTTTCGTGAAGGAGTTCCGCACGTCGTTCCTTCTATCTAGCCGCCAGATTTAGTACTTGTTTTACATGTTTGCCATAGGCACAAAATAGGAGGGTGCGATACTACAGGTGACCTCACTACCGAGGGTTTCGCAAACTAGCCACCAGTCAATCAAATCCCCGCGACTCCCCCGGCAACAAACAGACGGCCCACAACGGGCCGTTTGTTTCTATGTTGGCCAGCCTGTGTTGAGACGCCGCTGGACACGATCGGCTCTTGTTTAAGCGCCCTCAGCCTCTCCACCAGATTTCATACACGCTTTACACGTTTGCCATAGGCACACAACAGGAGGATGCCATACTACAGGTGACCTCACTACCGAGGGTGTCGCAAACAAGCCACCAGTCAAAACAACTCCCGCGATTCCCCCGGCACAACAACAGACGGCCCGCTCTGGGCCGTCTGTTTCTAGCTAAGGCCGGCTTAGTCCACCAGCCGCCTGCACCAGTACGCAGATCGACAGCCTAGCCGCCTGCACTAGACCACGGTGTGCGGCCTAGCCGCCCACCATGTTGATCATGAACTCGACGCGATCGCCGTCCGCAAGCGCAGTCTGGCGCGTGGATTGCTCGTCGTTGAGGATCACGACGATAGCGGCCTCCTCGTCTCCGAAGAAGCCCTCTTTGTGGATGATGTCCGCAGCGATCATACCGTCCGCGAACTCGACCTCGTAGCGCTCCTTGCCGGAGAGGGAGCGCTCGGCCAAAAGATTGTACATGCGTACTTGAATCACGGCTAGCCCTTTAGGCTAGCTTAGCAGTTTGGCTGAGCTTCGCTCAGCTTGCAGTATGCAGAGCAAACTGCGGCATCGCTAACTTCGATCCGCTTGGCCGTTTGTTTCGCAACTCCGGACCCGGAGAGCCTGGCATGACGTTAGCCGAATGCCGATACTGATCATACGATGGCAGGCACGACGAACCGCAAACGGATGCTCTTGTGGGCGGCCATCGATGGCGCCGCTATCAGCCTCCTGCTTACTATCGCATCGTTCGTACTGATTGATAACGCGCTCGTAGGCGTGCTGGCTCTGGCAGCAACGCTCATTCTCTTTTCATTGTTCCTCTATCTATCGCGTTCGATGAATGAGCCGCTCACGCAGCCAACGACGCCGGTGGACGTGGAAAGCGGCCTGCCGGTGCATCGGGTTACCGGCCTCCACCGTTGGTGGGTATTCCGCGAGCGCGCCGGCTCGGAGATCGCGCGGGCGCAGCGGAAGAGTCGCGTCCTGGCGATTCTCCTGTTGGAGCCCGGCGACCTGATTGCTGAGCCCAGCCACGAAGCGCAATTGAACGCCGCCGACGTCCTGCGGCGCGCGATCAGGGACGGCGACTACGCCGCCCAGTTCGATGACAGCCGCTTCGTTCTCATGCTGCCGGAAACCGCGGCCGACGGGGCGAGGGCGGCCGCAAACCGGCTGCTCTCAGACCTGCGCTCGTCTGGGGAACCACCCATGCCGTGGCGGGCGGCGCTGGTGAGCTACCCGATGCACGGCTCAAACGTCGACGAGCTAATGGTCCAGGCGCAGCAGGTCCTCCAACCCGGAAGGCTGGAGAGCAGCATGCGAGCCAGCTAGAGGGATCAAGGGCTTGGAGAGGTTCGCTCTCCGCGGCCCGCGAATCCAGTCAACGAAAGGGGCCTGTCTCACGACAGGCCCCTTTGCTTCTCGTAGTTTCCGCTCTACGCGTGGAGTACCTCGGCAACGTCCTCCAGCCCCAACTCAATGAGCTTGGCCTTGCTCGGCGTTGCGGTGTCTAGGTCCCAGTCACAGGCAGTCAGGAAGTCCTTCTCCAGCGCCTCGGTGTCCAGCTTGACACCATCCAGCGGGCCACCCTTCTGAGGAGGCGTGCCGATCATGCGAGCAGGCATGTTCCGCTTAGTGACGATGTCTCCTTCGCGAACGCTGAATGCCATGCGCAGGTTCGCGATGCGTTCGCCGGCCTTGAGGATCTCATCCGGCGTTGTGTCCCAGCCGGTCGTGCTGTTAATCCACTCCGGCATCTTGCCGTTCGGGCCGGCCATCATGACGAACTGGCACATGCCCAGCGAGTTGACGACGTGCATGTACTCGCTTGCGCCCTTGTGATGTGCACCACGACCGCTGTGCTGGGCCTTGTCCGGTACCCCGGCAGGAACACCCCACTCGGCGCGAGCGGCGCCTTCGTACTGCGTGTGCCGCGCGGGCGTCGGGTCGAGTTTGTACGTCGTGAAGTACTCAGGCTGGAGCTTGGGGTCGTGCATCGGCAACTCTTCGCCGCCGACTTCCATCGCGAACTCGCCGGTCTTGTCCACGCCCAACTTCTCGGAGGCTGTTCGCACGCCATCCGCGAACGTGTCGCCGATGCCACGGCGTTCGCCCATCATCTTCAGAAAGTCGATGATGGCCTCGGTGTTGCCCCAGCGCAGGTCGATGCCATCGGTGTCTTCTTTGGTGATAATGCCGTTTTCGTAGCACTCCATCGCGAAGGCGACCGTGGCGCCTGCGGAGATCACGTCGATGCCATACTGGTTGCAGAGGTGGTTGGCGTACTGCAGCGCGTCGATATCGGCGCTGAGCATCATGGTGCCGAAGCCGCAAGCTGCCTCGTACTCGGCACGGTGCGTGTGTGCCGGGTAGGGGTACTTGGGGTTGTTCTTGATCTGTTTATCCGCCTCGTCCTCGGCGTCCAGCTTCGCGATCTCTATGTTGAGCGCCGCGGCAGGCTCCTCACTCGCGTCTACCAGCGACGCCTCCAGCTTCGTTCGCTCCTCCGCGCGCTTGGCGATGCGCTCCTGGGCCTTCTCTTCGTGCTCGTCCCAGCCGTAACTCTCCGCGCCACAGGCAAGCGGGCAATGCCAGCAAGCGTACTTCTTCTCCATCTTCAGGTTAAATGCGGGGCCAGCCAGCTTGGCGGCGTCCGGGAATTCGGCTGAGCCAATACCACCCCAGTTTTTCACCGGCGAGTCACCGGACATGGCTGAGCCAGCCGTGATGCCTGTTGTACCGAAATTGCGGAAGAAGTCAGCGAGGGGCGCGACGAACTCGTCGAGGCCGGAACGCACCTGCTTGTAAATCTCTTTCTCGCCGGCCAGCGTTTTCTTGGAGGCCAAGACCACAACCGCCTTGACCTTCTTGGAGCCCATCACGGCGCCCAGGCCGCTGCGGGCCGCCAGGCGGCCACGCTCGTTGCAGATGCCGGCCATCAGCGACATCGTCTCTCCGCCAGGACCGATGCAGGCAACGCTGGCCTTCTTGCCGTGGCGCTCCTTGAGCGCGTCCTCGACATCGATGGCGAGCGTGCCCCATAGGTCGCTCGCGTCCTTGATCTGGACCTTGTCATCTTCTATGAGAATGTAGACGGGCTTGTCTGACATGCCCGTCATGAGAATGCCGTCCCAACCAGCGTGCTTCAGGAACGGCCCGAAGTCGCCGCCGCAGTTGGCATCGCCCCAGCCGCCGGACTTGGGCGACTTGGCAACGGCCTGAAAACGAATGCCGAACAGCGGCGTGCCCGTGAGCAGACCGGGGAAAAGACCGAGGACGTTGTCCGGGCCTAGCGGGTCGGCGCCGGCCGGGATGCGGTCGAAGAGCAGCCGCGAGCCGAGCCCGTAGCCGCCCAGATACTTGCGATACGTCTCCTCCGGAACCTCCTCAGGTTCGGCGGTGCCCGCCGTGAGATCGACGTTGAGGATCTTGCCATTGATGGCCTCGTTCAGCATGGGCTACTCCTTAGTTGCCGTTACAGACGCGAAACGCCACTTAAATTCAAGTGCCGAGAGATTATACACAATCCACTGTGGAATCGCATTAGATTCCCTCTGGTATCTGGCACGAACTAAGGTCGATCTCGGGCGCGGCGGCGCTGTCCGCGGCAACCTGGCTCGTGAGACCGATGATCGTGGCGTCTTCGCGGTACACCTCGATCGTACCGAAGAGCGTCCCTTCAGTAGCAACGCGGATCGACGTCACGTAGAGCACGTCATCGCCACAGAGCTGAACACCGGCGGGCGGCTGCAGGACCGGGCTCGCACCCAAGCAGGCACCTGCTCCGGTCGGAGCGTTCGTAATGAATTCAAAGCCTGTCGCGGTCTGGATCGAGTTGCCCGGACAGATCGGCCCGGTGAGCGCGAGATCGAGCCCGTCATAGTAGACGACGTATAGACCGCCGGACTGATACCAGCGCGCGGTCACGGAGCCGGACGGAACCGGCAGGTCGGCATCGGACGGAGCCACGCCCGGAGTAGCCGTGTCGTAGGTGTCCGTTAGGGGCGCCGCGAGTCCCGACTCCGGCAGCGAGAATCCGTCTGCGTCGCCGTCGTCAGGCGCATCGCCGTCGTCGTCCGGCGCGTCGCCGTCGTCGGGCGCATCGCCATCGTCTACCGGCGCCTCGGCTGTCGCTGGCACGACGTTGTCGCCATTGTCATCGTCGCTACCGCAGGCGGCAAAGACCACGCCTGCCATCAGAACGGCCACCAACAGAATTACCAATCGCATGATTCCCTCCCTGAAATCACTCCGGCCTGGTTTACCCGATCATACCACCAGCGCAGCTCCAAGGGGTGTGAGAGAGGAGCCCCATCGCCTATAATGGCCGTCGAGCCCGACGGTCGGGCCCGTCGGACCTACGAACGACATCAATCAGGAGGGCGCATGACCGCGAACTGGGAGATCGAGACGCTGGAGAACGGCCTGCGCGTCGTCACTACGCCTGTGCCAACGGCCCAGTCCGTGAGCGTCAACGTGTTTGTCGGCGTTGGCTCGCGCGCAGAGGAGCCGCGCACGAACGGCCTCTCGCACTACATCGAACACATGCTGTTCAAGGGCACCGAAAGGCGGAAGACCGCAATCGATATCGCGGAGGCGATCGAAGGCGCCGGCGGCGTACTCAACGCCTATACGAGCCAGGAAGTGACCTGCTACTGGAACCAGGTGCCGTTCGACAAGCTCTCACTCGCGATGGACGTGCTCGCCGACATGCTGCAGCACTCCGTGATCGCCCAGGAGGAGGTCGACCGCGAGCGAACGGTCGTCCAGCAGGAGATCCGGCGCGCCTATGACCAGCCCGGCGCTTGGGCCAGCCGCCTGCTCTCTCAGGCCTCATTCGGCGACCAGCAACTCGGCTGGCCGGTGGCAGGCACCGTTGAGACGGTTGAGGACATGAACCGCGACGACTTCATGGACCACATCGCCACCTGGTACGTGCCGAAAAACATAGTACTCAGCGTGGCGGGGAACACAACCCACAAGGCGGTCGTTGAGGAGGCGCTAAAGCTGTTCGGCGAACAGACGGGAGGCGAACCGCCTCCCATTGAGCTGGCGAAGAAAGGACGTCCAGAGCACCACATCATCGTGGAGGCGCGCGACATCACGCAGAGCAACTTGGGGATGAGCCTGCGCGCCGTCTCCCGCACCGATCCCGACCGTTATGCCCTCACGATCCTGAACGCGGTGCTCGGCCGGGGCATGAGTTCGCGGCTGTTCAAGGAGGTACGCGAGAGCCGAGGCCTCGCCTACTCTGTCGGTTCGGGCGTGACGCGCTACAACGACACCGGCGTGATGACGATCAGCGCTGGCGTCACCGCGGAGCACGTGTCGGAAACCACGCAAGTGATCAAAGCGGAACTCATGAAGCTCGTCGACGAGTTGGTCGGCGGGGCAGAACTGACCAAGGCTCGCGACTACACAACCGGCAGCTTCCGGCTCAGCCTGGAGTCGCCCATGGCGCTCGCCCAGCGCACGGGCGAGCTGCTCCTCATGCTCGGCGAGATCGAGCCGATCGACGATATCGTCGACCGGCTGCAGGCGGTCACCGCGGAGGACGTGCAGCGCGTAGCACAGCGGCTTTTCCGCGACGACAACCTCTCGATGTCTCTCGTCGGCCCAGGCGCGGACGAGGGCGAGTTGGCGAAGGCGCTGGCGGCGTAAGCGATGATTTACGTCCTGCGCACGTGGAAGACCAAGCCCGGCACCTGGCGCGAGTTCCAACAGCTCTCGAACGACGGCGTCTGGCCGGCAATGGAGGCCGCCGGGGCCAAGATCATCGGGCTCTGGACCACGATCATCGGCGACGGCAACGAAGTTGTACTGGTCACCCGCTACGACGACCTGGGCATGTGGCAGCGCACGCGCTTCACGCAACCGGCGCCTGAAGGCGTGGACGAGGACATCTGGCAGAAGGGCCGCGACGCCGCGATCAAGCGCCAAACGCTGACCGAGTCGACGCACGCGCGCGTGCTCACAGCGAGCGAGTTTCGCGCGCCTTAACGAGGAACATCATGCTGTACCGATCTCATCTGTTCGTCCCGGGAGGCCGCGAGGAGTTGCTGGACAAGGCCGGCAATCTCGCCGCCGATGTCCTCTGCCTGGACCTGGAAGAGTCCGTACTCCCGGAGGAGAAGGAGCGCGCGCGCGGCCTGGTCAGCGCGGCTGTGCCCAAGCTCGCCGAGGCCGGCAAGACGGTACACGTCCGCGTCAACAGCATCCAGAGCGGAGACACGCGAGACGACCTGGCTGGAGCAGTGCAGGCGGGGCTCAGCGGAGCAGTGCTCGCCAAGACAGAGTCCGCAGCCTCTGTGCGGCAGGTCGACGTGCTGCTGCGCGAGCAGGAGCTAGCCCACGACGTCAAGCCGGGCACAGTCGATCTGATCGTCGCGATCGAATCAGCGGGGGGGCTGCTGCGCTGCGAGGAGATCAGCCGAGCATCCACGCGGATCACGGGTCTGATGCTGGGCGGCGAAGACTTCGCGTTCGACATGGGCATCCGGCGCACGAAGGGATCTCACGAGCTGACCCACGCGCGCAGCGAGATCGCCGTTTGCGCGCGGGCGGCGGGCCTGCAGGCGTTCGACACGCCTTGGGCGCACATCGACGACATTGAGGGGCTGATCGCTGAGGCAGAGCAGGCGCGGTCGCTAGGCTTCAGCGGCAAGTACGTGATCCATCCGAAGCACATCCAGCCGGTCCACGACGTCTTCAGCCCAAGCGAAGATGAGATCATCTACGCACGCAGGGTGCTGGGGGCCTGGGAAGACGCGCAGGCCAAGGGACTGGGCGCCGTCCAGCTCGATGGGCACATGGTGGACCGGCCAATCGCGGAGCGCGCGAAGCATATCGTCGGCCAGGCAGCGGCTATCACGTCCGCCGCCAGCGGCAGTGAGTCTGCCGGCGGCAGTGGGTCCGCAACCGCGGGCAGCGGGGCCGCATCGGGGCAATGAGCGAGCCGGCGGCAGAAGGGCCACCACTCCCTAAGAACGCGATCGTCATCCTGCTCGACTCGCTCAACCGCCACATGCTGGGCGGCTACGGCGGCACGGAGTTCGACACGCCAAACCTGGACGCCTTCGCAAAGCGCGCATTGACCTTCGAGAAGCACTACACGGGCTCGCTGCCTTGCATCCCCGCCCGCCACGACATTCTCTGCGGCGCACTCGACTTTCTCTGGAAGCCATGGGGATCGATAGAACTGTGGGAAGAGTCGATCACGGCGCATCTGTGCAGAGCGGGCATCACGACGCAGCTGGTGACCGATCATCCCCACCTGTTCGAGACAGGCGGCGAGAACTACCACACCGACTTCAACGCTTGGCGGTACGAACGCGGCCACGAGAGCGACCCCTGGAAGACGCGCCCCGACGATACCTGGATCGGCGCTCCCAAGTTCCCGGAGCGGTTCATGCCGTACGACAACTCGCGGGGCTACTTTCGTGAGGAGCAGGACTTCCCCGGCGCTAAAACGATGGCCGCAACGGCAGAGTGGCTGGACGAGAACGCGGGTTATCACGACCGCTTCTTCCTGTTCGTCGACGAGTTCGACCCGCATGAACCGTTCGACACGCCGGAGCCGTACGCCTCGATGTACGACGACACCTGGGAAGGCCCGCATCTGATCTGGCCTCCCTATATCAAGGGCGCTTTGGAACGCGGCGTGCTGACTGAACGCCAGACGCATCAGCTTCGAGCCTGCTACGGCGGCAAGCTGACGATGATCGATACCTGGTTCGGCAAGGTGATGGACGCGATCGAGCGGAACGGCCTCTGGGATGACACGGCCGTGATCGTCTGCACCGACCACGGCCACTACCTGGGCGAAAAGGACATCTGGGGCAAGCCCGGCGTGCCGGCATATGAGCCGCTTGGGCACATCCCGATGATGATCTCTTGGCCAGGAGTCGAGCCGGGCACGGTCTCGGCGCTGACGACAAGCACAGACATCTTCGCGACGCTGGCAGACCTGTTCGGCGTGGAGGTGAAGCACAGGACGCATGGCAGCTCGCTGCTGCCGCTGATCCGCGGCGAGGCTACGTCGATCAGGGACTCCGTCCTGTGCGGCGTCTGGGGCCGCGAAGTGCACTTGATAGACGATCGCTTTAAGTACGCGCGAGCGCCGGAGGACGCGAACCTGCCGATCTCGATGTGGTCGAACCGTTGGTCGACGATGCCTATCCCGTCGCTGCCGGGGCTACGCCTGCCCGTGCCAGACGACCGCGCGTTCCTAGACAAGATGCCGGGCTCTGAGGTGCCCGTGATCCGGCAGCCGTTCCGGGAGGGCGATCTGTTGCCCTACTGGGCGATCGGCCCGTTCTCAGGCAACCATCTTTACGACCTGCAGGAAGACCCCGGCGAGGACGAGAACCTCGACGGCTCATCGACCGAGAACGACCTGGCCGACAAGTTGCGCCAGGCGCTGCTGGAAGTCGAAGCGCCGGACGACCAGATCGCCCGGTTGGGTATGGAGTAAGGAGCGCTCTGATGCACGCGCACGAGTTCTGGATAGCCGGCGAGCCGGCGACCTTCGCCACGAAACGGGAACGGCCCTGGAAGGAAGCGATCAGGCAAGCCGTCCCTGACGGTGAAGCCTGTTGCCAGAGCGGCGGCATGTTGCTCGACTTCCAAGTCCAGTCACGGCAGCGCGGCAACCAGCCCTTCGACATTGACAACATGTGCGAGCCTGTTTTCTCAGCCATGATCAACCAGCTCGGATGGCTCGGGGGGAGACGGCCCAACCTCATGTGGTTCCGCGCGAGGCGCCTTCTCAAGGCGCCAGCCGGGTGCGCCGCGCGTCTGGAGCAGGGAGACGCGCCCGAGTTCCAGCCAGACGGCTATCGGCTCGCATTCAGAGACGTGTACGTGGCTCCGCTCCCAAAGAGCGGCACCGCACCCGAACTACCCGCGTGGCTCACGGAACTCCCCGGCGTACCCTCGGCCACGAATGAGAGCGTCAGCATCAAACTGTCTTTCGCCGGGACGAAGATGAACCTCGGAGACATCGCCACGGGTACCGTGAAGTCAACGATCGACTGTCTCTACCCGCTGCTTGGCGGCACGGCCGGCGCCCCGGACGACTGGAAGGTCAACGCGTTGCAGTGCGAAAAAGGCGCTGCCGGCGCGCCCGCGGAAGGTGTGCTGATCGAGGTGTGGTCGGGCGAGGCCTAGCGGCGTGGCCTACATCTGGACGAGGCCGACTGGGTTGCCCTCAGGGTCTTCGATGGCCGCGATTGTGGGGCCGTTGGGCACGTCAGTTGATGGAAGTGTGACTTTGCCGCCAAGCGCTACCGTCTTCTCTAGCGACTCGCCAAGGTTCGCGACCTGGATGTAGATCACGATGGCAGAGTTCTCAGCTCCACTCAGGATGCCACCGATGCCATTCTCGGGCGGCCCTTTGCCTGCCGGAATCGACAGAAACGGCGAGCCTTCGGACTGTTCGATATCCCAATCGAACATCTCGCTGTAGAACGCCTTCTGCTTTTCGACATCCTTCGCCTGGATCTGGAAAATGACAACGGGTCGTGGCCAATCAGACATGATGTTGCTCCTTACTGCTAGAGTCCCATCTCCGCTTCCACGCGTGAGACCTCAGGGGCGATGGCATGTAGCTCCGGCGCGAACTCCGCCATCGCGCGTTCGGGGTCCTTCAATCCATTGCCCGTGATGACGCACACGATCGTCTTGCCAGCCAAGTCCTCGCCATCCTTGGCCCGGCCGAGCAGGCCGGCGACACAGGCCGCGGACGCCGGCTCGCAGAAGATGCCTTCCTCCTGAGCGAGCCTCCGATAGGCGTCGACGATCTCATCGTCGGTGACGGCGCGAATATCGCCGCCGGACTCGTCGCGGGCGTTCGTCGCGCCTTCCCAGCTGGCGGGATTGCCAATGCGAATCGCCGTCGCGAGCGTCCTCGGCTCAGCGACTGGTTCTCCGGCCACGATCGGCGCCGCGCCCGCGGCCTGGAAGCCCCACATCAATGGCTTCTTGGTAGCCTCTTCGCGCTGATAGGACTCTACGAAACCCTTCCAATACGCCGTGATGTTACCGGCGTTGCCAACCGGCAAGCAGAGGATGTCCGGCGCATCCCCTAGATCATCGACGATCTCAAAGGACGCCGTCTTCTGGCCCTCGATGCGATGCGGGTTGACGGAGTTCACCAGCGCGATCGGGTGGCGCTGCGTGATCTCGCGGGCCAGCCGCAGCGCGTCGTCGAACCCGCCGTCGATCGCGATGATGCGGGCGCCGTGCGCGACCGCCTGCGCCAGTTTGCCCTCCGCGATGTTGCCGTGCGGCACGATGACGTAGACGCGCAGGTGACAGCGGGCAGCATAGGCTGCCGCGGACGCGCTGGTGTTGCCGGTGGAGGCGCAGAGCACGGCCGTGTCGCCACGCTCGAGCGCCTTCGCGACGGCGACGACCATGCCGCGGTCTTTGAACGAGCCGCTCGGGTTGCAGCTCTCCAACTTAAAGTAGAGCGCTTCGCAGCCGACGGCCTCTTCGAGGCGCACCGATCGCACGAGCGGCGTCGAGCCTTCGCCGAGCGTGATCATCGGCGTGGCGTCGGTAACTGGGAGGCGATCCTTGAACCGAAAGAGCACGCCAGCGTCTCGCTGCCCTACGATTGCCGACACGCGTCAGCCCTCCTCACGCGCCAGGTCCGCGATGTACTGCTTCATCTCCCGCAGTTCGCGTTCCAGCTCCTGGATCTGGCGTCGCTTCGTCCGGTCCTGGGTCGCCGTGAGCTTACGTATTTGCTCGATCAGGATGCTGCGCTGCTCTTCGACCTGCTCCTGCAGGGTATCGAGACGTGAAGCCAGCCCTTGCTGCTGGCTACCCAGCTTGCCTTGCTGGTGCTCTGCCAGTTCCGCCCGGCCGCCCAGTTCCTGCAGCTGTTCCTCCAAGCGGAGCGCGCGGTCCTCTAAGCGCTGGCGCTCGGCGCGGTGTAGTTCTATCCGCTCAGCGAGCATCTCCATCCGCGACAGCTCCTCCAGGTTTAGTTCCAGCATGTGCTCGACCTTGTTGACCGACTCCGCGGTCACGCGCGCCCGCTCACCGATCGCTTCGTTCTGCTGGCGCAACTCCTCGACCGTCGATTCGACTTGCGAGAGCTTCTGGTCGGCTCCGCTGGCGTTCTCGAGACTTCTGGTGGACTTGCCTTCCGCTGTATCTAGGCGAACCTCCATTTGCTGGATCTGCTGCCGCAGAAGGGCGACCTCCTCGCTCTGGTGCCGGCGGCTCTCGTCAACGCCCGACTGGCGGTCCTTCAAGAGCTCGACCTGACGCTCGAGCTGCTCAGTCCGTTTGACCACCTCGGACCACTCCTCCAGGTCACGGTCCTCATCGAGCCCGCGTGACCGATCGAGCTCTTCGATGCGCTCCTTGGTCTCGGCCTGGCGGTCCTGCAACTGCACGATCAGCGCGATGGCCTGGTTCAGCTCTTCCTGCACCCGAGGCGTTTGGGAGGCGGCGAGGATTGCCTCTTGGAGCGATCCTTCGACCTTGTGCGTACTCTCGCCGAGCTTGGTATTGATCACCTGGACTTGTTCGAGCTGCTGCTCGAGTTGCGCCACCTGCGCCTTGAGTTGATAGAGTTGGTCCTGCGCCCAACCGATGGCGCCCACCTGGGTCTCAGACGGCAGCTCCTTGACCAATTCTCCAGCCGATCCCGCTAGTTGAGCTTGTTAAGAGCGTCTATCGAGTCATCCTGTGTGAGGTCTCGCTCAATGTTCAGCGTTTCTCGCAGGCCGCTGATCCAATCAAAGAGCGAACGGTCCGCCACGCCATTACGCTGGTCATCATCGAGCAGGCGGGCGTCGTCCTTCTCCAACACCTCGACGATGTAGAAGAAGTTGCCTTGTGTGATTACGTCGCTGCGCTCTCCGGCTTCCGCTTCAAAGAAGAAGTCCTGGACGTCCTCAAACACCGTCGGCTCGCCGTCACGTTCGAACCAGTCGAGCTCGATCGTGCTGGGGGCTAACGTGACTTCCAGTGCCACGAACATGAAGTCCTCACCCGCGTCCAACCGGGCCAGCACGGCGGCGGCCTCTTCCTCATCTTCCGGGTCGGCATCTTCCAGGATGATCATTCTTCCGCGCACCTGCGGCTGCTCAGTGGGACCCAAGAACAAGAAGTAGTCGCGCGCGCGCTGCTCGGCCACGAAGCCCCTGAGCATCAGATCGTACTCGTTCTGCTTCAGCCCGCTGCGGTCAACCTGATCGCGGACTTCGTCGGCGAAGACGCTGGGCTCAACGTCGTCGGCGAGGCCGCCGCGAAGGCGAATCTCAGCCGCAACATCCTCATCTGTGACTTCGATATTGAGTTCGCCGATGCCCTCAAGCAGCGACGCCTCACCTTCAAGCTGGAAGATCATGAAGTCAGGGAGACTCAGGATCGATGAGGTACCAAGCGAGAAGTTGAAGCCGGTATCCAGCTCCAGTTGCATCCTGCGTTGCAGATGGGAAAGGTTGTACTTGGTCTCCTCTACGCGGAGGACTGTCTTGCCGAAGGGCTTGATCTCCGTTTGGTACCAGCCGAACGCGATGAAGCCGATGGCGATGATGATGACGGCGATAACAGCACCGACGATGAGCCGCCGGTTCGAGGATTCCGATTCGGGATGCTCCTGCTTTTGCTTCGTATCCGCCTGAGCCTGCCGCCGCTCCGCCGCCCTTCGCTGCGCGCGCCTGGAGCGAGGTTCATCCTTTTGTTGTCTGTTCCTGTCGTCTTGGCCCTTCCCCATTGTCATCCTGTCTCAGGCGTCAACGTGTCTCAGGCTTAGACACAACGAGGGCGCAACGCCCTCGCCCGTTCTCCCATGGCGTCATAACGGCTACCGTCGAGACGTGAACGTTCCCGACAGCCGGATGTGCTCCGGTGAGTACGGCAGCAGCGCTAGATGGCGTGCTCGCTTCAGCGCGGTGGCCAGCCAGCGTTGGTGTTTGGCGCAGGTACCGGTCCGCCGTCTTGTTTCAATGCGTCCCCGGTCTGACACGTAGCGGCGGAGTTTGCCCGGATCCTTGTAGTCAACCGAGGCGGCCTTGTCGACGCAGAACGTGCATACCTTGCGGCGGCCGAAGTAGCGACGCCCGCCGCCGCCGCGGTCGTCATCATCGCGATCGCGCCCCCTCGGCTCACGCCGGGGTCCGTCCGGGCGCCTCTCGCCGCCGGCCGGTCGCTCCGCACCACCGGCTCCTGCCCCAGGTGCAGGCGCCGCAACAGGCGGCGCAGCAGGGGTTGCCGGAGCGGGCGCTGCTACAGCAGGCGCCTCAGCGGCAGGGACCGCGGGAGCCGGCGCAGCAGGAGGCGCCTGGGCTTCGGTCTTGGGCGCTTCGTTTGTTTCTTCTTCGTCTGGACTCACGTTTACCTCTAGTTCTCTACAGGCTCGGGCGCCTCATCTTGCGGTGGCTGTGGCGCACCTTCATCGATGTTCGGCGCGGCTTCCGCGCGATCCAGGAACTGCACTGTGGTTGCAACTACTTCGGTCTTGTAACGCTTGACGCCGTCTTGGCCTTCCCAGTTCCTGGTCTGAAGCCGGCCTTCTACGAATGCCTGGCGGCCCTTCTGGAGGTATTGGCTCACCGTCTCCGCGAGCTTTTCCCAGCAGACTACGGTGACCCATTCGGTATCCTCTCGGCGCTCACCATCACGACTCGTCCAGTTGCGGTTTACCGCAAGGTTGAACGTCGTCACTGCTTGGCCATTCGCCGTATATCTCATTTCCGGGTCCGCACCCAGACGTCCGATCAACATGACCTTGTTTAGCCCCGCCATAGGACCATCTCCTCTCGCCGTCCTTGCATTGTGGAACGGCTATTCGTCCAACCGGATCAGCAGGTGCCGTAGCACCTCTTCTGATATCTGGAGGCTGCGTTCCAGTTCGGTGGTACTGCCTGGGTTCAACTGAAGCTGCGTCAGCACGTAGGTTCCTTCGGCGTGCTTTTCGATCGGGTACGCGAGCTTCCGACGCCCCCACAGGTCGACCTCGTCAAGAGTACCACCGTCGCTCTCAACGGGGCGTTTTTGATGAGCCGTTCGACGGCGTCGTCTACGTCGTCGTCAGCCACATCTGGCGTAATGATAACTACCATTTCGTAGCGCCGCAATTAGATCTCCTTCAGAAGCAAGGACAGCCCGGCCACTATACAATGCACGGTCGGGCGATGCACGGGCCAGACTCGGCATTGGCGCCGAATACCAGCGACATTCAGTATATGAGGGCCTATAGCGCGGGTCAAACGAACTACGAGGCGGGAAGGCCTGGCGCGGGGAAGCCATCGCAGAGATCCTTCACCTGGGCAGCGACGCGCTTGCTCACGTCTTCGTCTTCCGGCGACGCGACGACTTCGTCCATCCAGGCCGCGATCCGGCGCATCTCATCCTCGCCCATGCCTCGCGATGTGACGGAAGGCGTGCCGATGCGGACCCCGCTCGGGCTGAACGGCTTGCGCGGGTCGTACGGGATGGTGTTGTAGTTCGTGACGATGCCGGCCCGGTCAAGCGCCCTCGCGGCCTTCTTGCCAGTGACGCCCTTATCGGTCAGGTCGATGAGAACGAGGTGGTTGTCCGTGCCACCCGATACGAGCGTGAACCCGCGTTCGAGCAGCTCCGCCGCGAGCGCCTTCGCGTTACGCACGATCTGCTCGCCGTAGGCGCGGAACTCATCCGTCGCCGCCTCCTTCAGAGCCACGCCTATGGCCGCCGTAGTGTGATTGTGGGGGCCACCTTGAAGCGCGGGGAAGACGGCCCGGTCGATCGCCTTGGCGTGCTCCTCCTTGCAGAGGATCATGGCGCCTCTCGGGCCGCGCAGCGTCTTGTGCGTCGTCGTGGTGATGACGTCCGCGTGTGGCGCTGGGTCCGGGTGGACGCCGGCGACGATCAGGCCGGCGATATGGGCGATATCGGCGAGGAAGTAGGCATCTACTTCTCGGGCGATCTCACCGAGCGTGGCGAAGTCGAACTGGCGTGGATAGGCCGTGGCGCCAGCGACGATGATCCTCGGGCGCTCACTCTTCGCCAGATCGCGCACGTTGTCGTAGTCGATCAGGTGCGTCTCCTCGTCGACAACGTACTGAACGGCGGTATAAAAGCGCGCCGAGAAGTTGACGTTCCAGCCGTGCGTGAGGTGGCCGCCATGCGGCAGGCTCATCCCCATGATCTTGTCGCCGGGTTCCAGGAGCGCATAGTACGTGGCGAGGTTGGCGGGCGAGCCGGAATACGGCTGTACGTTGGCGTGCTCTACGCCGAAGAGGGCCTTCGCCCGGTCCTGCACGAGCGTTTCGAGCTGGTCGATGTAGAGTTGGCCTTCGTAGTAGCGCTTGCCGGGATAGCCCTCTGAATACTTGTTCGTGAGGACCGAGCCGCTGGCCTCCAGGACGGCCCGCGACACGTAGTTCTCGGACGGGATCAGGCGGATCGAATCCTGTTGGTATCGCTCTTCCTCTTCGATCAGAGCGAAGATCTCGGGATCGGTATCCCGCAGGGCTAGCTTGGCCTCTTTCACATCGAGCATTGAAGCTCCCTCCGCTCGAAAGCGAGTCGCGGGCAGCTTGCGCCGCCCCGGTTTGGGGACGGACGCGGCGAACCGCCGCGCCCGATTGCAGTCTACCCAAGCGCCGAGCGGAGCGTCAACGAGCCGCTTGCGTGATGGCCACCGCTCGGATACGGTTGGCTCGCCATGCTACGCCCGCTGCTGCTCGTGCTCGCGCTAGGCTTCGCCGCATGCGGTGGGAGCGCGTCATCCATTCCAACGCCGGATGCGACATCGCCGGCGGCGGACGACCTTGGCCTGCCACCGCTGCCGCTGGGCATCGAGGGCTCGCGCGACCCGTCGAACCTGGTCCCGCCAGACGACGCGCTTCGCTTTCAAACTGGCGTCCTCTCCTGGCAGGAGCCAGAGATCAAGGAGCCGACCGCCCTGGCGTTCGGGCCGGACGGACGTCTCTACGTTGGGCAACTAGACGGCCAAATCGTCGCGCTGACGCTCACCGGCCGGGACGTGACCGCGGTTGAGTTGATCGCCACATCCGACACGTTCCAGACGGTGCTCGGCATCGCGTTCAGCCCGGCTGACGGCGAACTCTACGTGTCACACACACGTCTCTATGGAGGCGAGAGCGGCGACCCGTATCCGGGTTCCATCTCGCGCCTCGCCGCGCCCGCATACGAGCGCGTCGACGTGATCACGGGCCTGCCGGCGTCGACGGCGGAGCACGGGACGAACAGCATCGTGTTCGACGCGGACGGCCAGCTCTACATCGCGCAGGGCGGCACGTCAAACAACGGCGTACCCAGCGAGCGTTTCCCGCGACCCGAGACGCCGCTCTCGGCAGCGATCCTCATCGCAGACGTTTCGGACGCCGCCTTCAACGGCGCGATCACCTACGAGCCGCCTGGCGAGGCCACGGATACGGCCGAACTCGCCAGCGGCGACGTGCGCGTGTTCGCGGCGGGATTCCGCAACGTGTACGACCTTGTCGTGCACTCAAACGGGAACATCTATGCTACGGACAACGGCCCGAACGCTCCCGACGGCGACGCCTCGACCGGCTGTGCGACCGCCAGCCAAGGCGTACACGGGCCTGACGAGCTGAACTTGATCGTCGAGGGCCACTGGTACGGCCACCCGAACCGCAACCGGGGCCGCGACGACGGCCGGCAGTGCACGTATCGGGCGCCAGACGACGAATCGGGTGAGGCAGCGCCGCCAATCGCGACGCTCGGTTACTTTACATCGGCGGACGGCATGATCGAGTACCGTTCGGACGTATTCGGCGGCGTCATGCGGGGCAACTTGGTCTACGTGGAGTGGGCGCAAGGCCGCATCTGGCGGGTCCAGTTAGGGCCCGAAGGCCGTAGCGTCGCGGCGATTTCTCAACTCGTACCGGACGCGCTGAACCGGCCGCTGGACATTGTTGAAGGGCCGGATGGCGCGCTCTACATCGCCGAGATGGCAGCCGACCGGATCGCGTACCTGGCGCCGATCAGTAGTGCGTCCGGTACACCTTGAACAGCCCATCGCGGCCCGTCTGCGAGACGAACAGCTCCTCGAACGTCTCCGGGTCGTCCTCCAGCCCCAACTGCAGCAGCGGCCACCACGAGTCGAGGATGACGATGTAATTCGGCCGCACTCGGTCGACGTACTCGCGCAGACGGCGGCCTTCGTGGTAGTCGACTGCGTCCGGATTAACGAGGCCCACGAGATCGATCACCTCACGCTCGGAGAAGAAGCCCATCGCACCGATATCGTGCGCGGCGATCGTCTCGCCCGGTGACGAGATCGCCTGGAGCTCCTGCGCGATGGCGATCTGCCGCCCAAGGTTGAGGTCGATCTCGAACGCGTAGTGGTTGCGGAAGGTCTCGACCTGGAACGCCACAGCCGCCAGCAGCACGACGCCGATGATACCAGCGAACGCTACGTCCCAAGGCCGCCAGGCACGCCCGCGCAGCAAGGAAGCCAGGCCGCCGCCCGCAAAGACGGCGAGCGCAGGCAGGAAGATGTGCTGGTAGCGGTACCAATAGTGCCCCAAACCGCCTGGGAAGAGCATGTAGTACAACACGATGAAGCCGACCCAGAAGATGGCGAAGAGGAGCGCTTCGCGACGCCGTACACCGAACGCCGCCAGCACCAGCCACGGCAGCAACGGCGCGACGAAGTTTCCGACGGCGGCCTGCGCCAGGTTGTAGCGCCCGTTGAGCGACACCTCGAATTCACGGAAGAAGTAGAGCTTGGCCGTCGCCGTGCCGGGCGTGAGCGCGTCCGTCGTGACCCAATAGAAGATCGCCAGCCCGGCAAGCACCAACGCGCTCGGCGCGGCGAGCGCAGCCAGCCTGCGCGCAGCCTCCGTCGACACCAGCGCCTCCCCACGCTTCGGGTCGGCGGCATAGTACGCCACCAGCGCTGCCAGGAGCAGTACGCCCTCAGGCCGCGTCATCACGGCGAGCGCGGCAAGCGCGCCCGCGACCAGGTACGCTCGTTCGTTGGACGCACGGAGGAAGGCCGCGGCCGCCAGCGTGCTCAGGAGCAGGAACAGCGTCGTTTCCATGCCGTTCAACGCATCCAACGCCAGATAGCCAATTGCTGCGACTGAAACGGCCGCTATCGAGGCGGCCAAGCGGTCGCGGAAGACTGTCCAGCCCAGCCAGTAAACGGCGGCCACCAGCGCAACATGCAGCAGTAGCCCCAGCCCGACACTGGTGCGCACCGGGTCGACACCCAGCTTGATGGGCACCGCCAGCAGCACCACATGCAGCAAGCTTGTCGCGCCTGCCGACGCGTTCTCGCCATCGAACGTCAGGAATCCGTGGTCCGCCAGATTGCGCGCGAACTGGAGGCTGATATAGCTATCGTCGAACGGCAGCGCCAGCTCGGACGCCGAGTACAGGTAAACCAACGCCACCGCCAGCGCGAGCGCAGCGATGGGCGCCACTTCCCAGTGACGGCCCAGCCCCCGGACCAGCCCCCGCGCCCACTGCGCCGGAAGAACGGACTGCCTTGCGCCAGCCACTAGCCCTCAGAATCCTTCGCGAGCAGCCGGCGGTCTTCCGCCCGCCACGCAGCTTCGTTGAGCAGCATCAGGCCGCCAGCGATCAGCGAGTGGCCGCCCAACAGCACCGGGATCGGTGCGTCGTTGGCCGCCTGCGTGAACTCTTTCAGAAACGCGTCCTCGATCTCGTCAGGACGGCCCAGGTCCGACCAGAATCGATCGGCGCGTGAGGCGGCGACGCCCAGATGCGAGAGCATGGGGCGCGTGTCGATGCAGGCCGCGTCCGCCAGTTCGCCCAGCTCGGCGAAGAAGCGCTGGCAGCCGACCTCACGAAGGTGGAACGCCAGCAGAGACCGCGCCTGGCCGGAGGCGTCCCGGCCGGCGGCCTGCATGCCTCGCTCTTCTGAGTAGACGCGAAGCCGGCAGGCGGTCTCCGATTCGAGGTAGGGCCAGACCTGGCTCCCTACCCGGCCCGCCAGGAGCAGCTCGGCCTGCGCGTCCACCAAGCAGCGTGACAGGCGCAGGTACGGCTCGACGTCGACGTCGAACGCGTCGACGAACTTCGCGAGCTTGGGGCCGCCACCACCCGCGACCTTCAGGATCGCCAGATCGGCAGGCGAATCGATGTTAAACTGCGTCTCCGGGCTGCGCGGCAGCGGCCTGCTCTCCAACCCCGCTTGGCCGTGCAACAGCCGAGGCAGGTAGTTGTCGCTCCGCGAGGCGTCAACCTGTTCGATCGCTGAGCCCGGCGTGAACGCCACCATGTCGGCGGAGAAGTAGTTATTGGAGATGACGATGCGTTGCTCTCGCCGCAGGTGGTTGGCGATGGCGGCAAGGTCCGTGCCACTCATGAGCGGCACGCCGCCCGCCCCCACGTAGACTGGCCGCTCGATCTTCTCCGCGCGGATCAGCGAGGCGAGCCGGCTCCCGAACTGAAACGGCTCGCTGTCTCGATCGACCGTAACGCCCACGGGGACACGCGCTGAAACCGCGTCATTGCCGGTGACCAGGACGGCCCGCTCGAACGCATCGGTCGCCATCGCCGCGTCGAGCAGGTCGAGCGCCGACTCGGTCAGCGCGTCCGCGAGCTGGTTTTCGATAGGAGCACCACCCATGCCGCCGAGGAACACGATCAGCACAGGGGCTTCAGACAAGAGGCTACTCGGGTGACTTGCTACTTCGCGCGCGCGGGCGCGCGATCCTTCGTCCTCTTGACGCGCACGTGATCGATCGTGCTCAGGACGGCATCTCGCCCGCACAGTTGCGTGCCCTCCGTTAGGCAGGCTGCCGCGCCGGCCGCCGTTCCCCAGCGGAGCGCGTCCTCAATGCCACGGCCGTCGCTCAGTTGCAAGAGCATGCCGGCAAGCAGGGCATCACCGGCGCCAACGCTACTCACGACCGCGACCTCCGGCGGCCACGCCCACCAGGTCTCGTCCTCTGTTACGGCGACGGCGCCGCGGCCTCCCGCGGTGACGACGGCCGTGCCGGCTCCGGCAGCGCGCATCTCGTGCGCCGCTTGCTCGAGCAAGGCGTCGTCGCCAAGTTCGCGTCCTAGGAGCCGCTCCGCCTCGTGGTGGTTCGTCTTCACAAGGTCCGGCTTGCCTCCGAGGCCGGCTGCCAGCGCCTCTGCGTCGGCGTCCAGCACCGTGCTGACGCCCGCATCCCGACCTAGTTCGATCAGGCGCGCGTAGGCCTCCGGCTTGATCGGTGGCGGGATGCTACCGGCGACGACGAGCCAGTCGCCGCTGGAGAGGTAGCGGCGGAGCTTCGTCTCCAGTGTGGTCATGTGACGCGGGTCGATCTCCGGACCGCGATAGCTGAGCAGCGTCGTCTCGTGGATGCTGTCATCGACAACGGTGAGGTTCGTGCGCGTCTGGCCGCGGGTGTGGACGAAGTCACAAAGGATCCCTCGTTCTAAGAGAGAGTGCTCAACGAAGCGTCCGAGGCTGCCCGGAGCGAGGCCGGAGGCCATGCTCTCGCGTCCCAGTTCCTGCAGGACACGCGACACGTTGATCCCCTTGCCGCCGGGATCGATGCGGCTGTTCTGGACACGGTTCGTGTCGCCAAGCTTGAGATGGTGCAAGTCGAGCGTATGGTCGACGGCCGGATTGAGCGTGACGGTGATAATCACGGCAGCTCCGGCAGGATGAGCCCGTAGCCGCCGGCATGGCGCCGATAGAGCACGGCGACCCGCTCTTCGTTTGCGTGATGGAAGACGTAGAAGCTGTGCCCCAGCGCTTCGATCTGCTCCATCGCTTCGGCCACGGTCATGGGCTTCATGACGAACCGCTTGACCCGGGCGGGCCGCCCAGGCGACACGCCGGCTTCCGGTGCGGGCTTGGCCTCTTCCTCTCCACGCCGGCCATGGCGGTAGAGGCGGTCCTTCTGGCGCTGCGCCTGCCTCGTGAGCACGTGAGCGGCATGATCGATCGCCGACTCCGGCTGTTCAGCGTGACCGGTCGCCTGGAGATGGACGCCGTGGGCGCTTACGTTGACATGGACCGTGAAGCGGCGGTCCGGCTCCTTTGCCTTCTCATGCGACAGATCGACATCGCACGTGCCGTCTTTGAGCAAGGGAAGGTAGTGCTCCAAATGCTGGAACTTCGTCTGGGCTCGCTCCTCCACATGCTCGGGTACGCTGAAGTGCTTGCCTCTCACCTTAATTTCCATGATGGCCTCCGCGATCAAATTCTAGAACAGCGCGGGGCGCACGGCAAACGGAGCTGGCCGGGCAGGATGCCTGCCCGCTACCCGGGCGGGCCGCGCCTGGACAGCGGCGCCCGGCGCCAAGCTGGGCGGAACTCGCTGGGACGGCCTAGCGCGCCGAAGAGCGCGAGACGTCCTGAACGCCACACAATCACTCCCGCGAAGGCGACGCCCAAGCCCATGAACGTCGCGATGAAGGCGCCACCGCTTGCCGGCCCGATGCCGCTGCCGGAGTCAGGCAGTCCGACCACGCCGCCGCCCGGCGGTGTTGGCGTGCCACCTGGCGGCTGGCTTGTACCGAGGACGTCAGACGTAGGCGTGGTCCCCGGCGTGCCAGGCGTCGACGTTGCCGGGTCGGGCGTGCCGGTCGATGGCGTTGATGTCGGCCCGCCGGGGGTGGACGTCGGCCCGCCGGGGGTGGAAGTCGGCCCACCCGGCGTGGACGTCACCGTCGGCGTCGGTGAGGGACCGCCCGGCGACGGCGTCACGGTGGGCGTGCTCGTGGAACCGGTTGGCGTCGGCGTCGGCGTATTCCTCGATTGGGTCGGCGTCACGGTCGGCGAACCGCCAGGCGTCCATGTCGGCTCAGGCGTCCACGTTGGCTCAGGCGTCCACGTGGGCACCTGCGTCCACGTTGCCGTCGGCGTCAGCGTGTCTGTCGGTACGGACGTCCCGGTCGGCGAAGGCGGTGTTTCCGGCGTTTCGTCGGGTGTGCCCACCGGCGTGTCTGACGGCACGGGCGTGTCTGACGGCACCCGCGTGTCCGTCGGCACCGGCGTGTCCGTCGGCACCGGCGTGTCCGTCGGCACCGGCGTGTCCGTCGGCACCGGCGTGTCCGTCGGCACCGGCGTCGGCGTCGCGCAGTTGATGGTGATTAAGTCCGGCTCCTTGATCGGCATCAGCTTAGGGATGTGTGTATGCGTGTGGTTCATATAGACAGTGCCGCTCGGCAGACCAGCCAAGAGGTTGACGAACCCCTGCGTCGAACTTGTATTACACACGAATTGAATGTTCAACATCCTACCCGTGTACTGCGGATCGAAATTGCTGCAGGAGAACTCGTACCTCCCCGGCGATGATGGCGTCTCCGGAACATTGCTGCGCAAGATCAGTAGGGGGCTGCAAAACGGATTCTCGTTCTCATCGACCCCAGCCTGGTCGACCAGCTTTACGCCCGAGTACTCAATGACAATCTTATAGGCGCTGAAGCCGCTCGGTGGCGCGGGATTCGTTATGACGTCGATGCTCGACGTCTCGCCGATCGTTCCCACGCACTGACCCGTACAGGGAGTGCCCGTCTTCTGCGTGTTGGGGTAGAACTGGAGCGCCATGCCAGGCCCCGTTCCGGCAGCGTCTGCCGTCTCGGGCGCCGAGCTGTCGTATGCGAAGACGAGCAGAGCGGCCGCCAGCAGAGCGACAACGATCGCGAGGATTAGCGGCGAGCCGCCACGCCTCAAGGCGTGCGCACCCTCAGACGCCACACCTGGGCGCCTGGCCTCTGAACGCGAGTCGAATCTACGCCCGTCGCGGCTCATACCGCTCTTCCCCCTTTAAGACATAACGCGAATGTCAGCGTCATAATACGACAAGTTACGCCTACTGGGCTAACCAATCAGTCCTCCGTAGCGAACGTCAGGCACGAGACTGACTGCGCGCCCGCGCGGTCGAGCGCGTCCGCGCAGGCGGCCAACGTCGCACCTGTGGTCGTAACGTCATCCACCAGCAGGATACGATTGCCCTCGACCGCTGGATCCTCGGAGCGGAACGCTCCTTGCACGTTGCGCCGGCGCTGGGCCGCATCCGCGCTTCGCGCCTGCGGCGGCGTGTGCCGCACGCGCTCCAGGGCCCGCGGGCGCATCGGCGCGTCGAGTTCTCGGCCTAGGTGCGTTGCCAGCTCCGAGGCTTGGTTGTAGCCACGCGTCCGGTGCCGGAGACCGGACAGTGGCACCGGCACGATCAAGTCTGCTTCCATATCGAACTCGAGCGCCGCCTCCGCCAGCAGGGCGGCCATCGGCTCGGCGAGGGCGGTCATGCCTCGATACTTGAGGCCGCGGACCAACTGGCGCACTGTGCCCTGATACACGAACGCGGAGCGCAGACTCTCGAACGGCGGCGGGGCCGCATGGCACTCCGGGCACAAGTCGAACCTGCTCTGCGGACGCCAGCAGCGCCAGCAGCGCGGCGCATCCGCCCGCGGCAGTTCATCGATGCAGGCGTCACAAAGGAAGGAGCCGCTACGCGCGCATCCTACACAACGAGACGGAAATACGAATTCAAGGACCGCATGGCCCAGCCTCCCTACCACCCAACACCTCCAACGTGACCAGCATCCCTGCTTGAGTAGGACTCTCAGCTTAGAGCGGGGGCCAATCCTTTGGACAGCCGCGCAGCCGCTTTTGTATACTACATCAGATTCCGCATTCCATTTGAGGCTTCGGTAATGAAGGTCAACATCAGCCTGTTCGCCGGACTCCACGACCTCGTGGGCAAACGAGAGGTCACAATGGAACTCGCCGATGGATCGACTGTCGACCAGCTACGTGACGAGCTAGGGGCACGCTACCCGGTCGTCGTGCCGTACTTGGCGACGCTGGTCTGCGCCGTAGCCGACGAGTACGTACCGACGGACCACCAGCTCAAGGACGGCGACGAGGTCGCGCTGATCCCGCCCGTGAGTGGTGGGAGCACCGGCCTGTTCCTGGTGACGGAGGAGGAGCTGGACCCGCAGCGCCTGACAGACGCCGTCCGAGCCGACGAAAGCGGCGCCGTAACGCTCTTCTATGGCGTCGCCCGGAACAACAACGAAGGCCGGGCCGTGCGCGCCCTGGAGTACGAAGCCCATGAGTCGCTCGCTGAGAAGAAGCTACGAGAGGTGGGCGACGAAGTGCGGAAGCGGTTCGACATCACCGGCATCGGCGTTCACCACCGTACGGGCCTGCTCAAGGTCGGCGAGACGAGCCTGCTGGTTGCCGTCTCTTCCGCGCACCGGCGCGAGGCGTTCGAGGCGTGTCACTTCGCGGTCGACCGGATTAAGGAGACGGTTCCGATCTGGAAGAAGGAGATCTGGGCGGACGGTGGCGGCGATTGGGTAGCCGGCCATCCGGTGGATGCGCCCGAGAGCGCCAAGACGTAAGCGCTGGCGCAGCGTTCCGCCTTAGACGGGGGCTCCCGTCCGCTCTTTCTGGAAACACTCGTTGCAGTAGACCGGCCGGTTGAGGCGCGGCACGAACGGCACCGTCGTCTCAATGCCGCAGTCCGCGCAAACGACCGTCGTTTCTTGCCGGGCACTCTCCGAGCGTTCCGCACGACGCTTTTCGCGGCAGGGCGCGCAACGTTGCGGTTCGTTGAGCAACCCCTTCTCCAAATAGAAGCCCTGCTCACCCGCGGTAAACAGGAAGTCCTCTCCGCAGTCTTTGCATGCGATGGTCTTGTCCTCAAACACCCCTGTCCCTCCTTGGAACTGCCATATTCATGGAAGAACCTGCCACCAGGTCAGGCCGAACGCCACGGCGGGATTCTAAGAGACGCTCAGCCGAATGTCAAGAAATGTGCGCTTCGGTACCGCGCCGCATTGTGTACAGCGCGGTACCACGCCTCCATGGAACGCCTACGTGCCCCTGCCAGATCGCTTGGCGGCACGCCTCTTCGGCTGCGCGACTTCCTCCTCCTGCGGCGTCTCGCCAACCACGATCTCCGACGAAAAACGCGGGTCCGTGAGCAACCGCGCGAGCCGTTCCCAACCCGGATCGGTCACCAGCTTCGTGAGCGTGTGCGGCGTCGTGATGACGGTAGGGAGCCGCGCCAGGCAACGCGGGTTGAGCGTCTGGAATAACTGATCTCTTACCCAGTCGCTGCGCATGCCGACCTCTAGATCCTCCAGGATCAGGAACGGGCAGTCACGCGCTGTCCTCTTAATCCGGTCGAAGTCCCGTTGATCATCGTCGTTGATCGTGCGCCGGAGCGAATCGAGAAAGTCGGATATCTGCACGTAGACCGGCAGTTCGCCGGACATCCGCCGCCGGTTGGCGATCGCGGCGGCCAGGTGGGTGCGGTCGCGCGCGCGCCCGCCCAGCAGTACCATCCAGCCATCGGGGTTGTCCGCGAAGTCGAGAGCGGCTCGATACGCCTGCTCGCGCTGGGTCTGGTCACGTGGCGAGCGGAAGTCGGTCAGATCGAACGACTCGAACGTCATCTCTTGGATCATGGGCAGCCCGATCATGTTCATGCCCAGGTCTTCGAGCGGCCGGCGCTCCTCCAAGAGATGGACGGTCGAGATCGGATCGGCGTGCGGCTGCGAGAGCGACGGGTCGCCCAGGCGCGTCCGCAGGCGGTCATCGAGCTTGCGCAACGGCTTGTTCGTCGTCACGACGGTCGGCAGGCGGGCGTTGTACCGATGGTTGATGAGTTGGTAGAGCTTCTCTTCGGCCCAGGGCGTGGCGCTGTGCGTACCTAAGTCGTCGAGGACGAGGACGGGCGCGGTGCGGACCTGCTCGAAGAGCTGATCGTAGCTCACCTCGGCGTCGGGCCGGTAGGCGGCGCGCAGATGGTCTAGCAGATCCGGCACGACGACGAACAGCGCCGGCGTCCCGAGTTCCAAGCAGCGATTAGTGATGGCGGCCGCGATGTGCGTCTTGCCGGAACCGGACGCGCCGACGAGCACGAGCCAGCCCTGCGGGTCTTTCGCGAAGGCCTGCGCGTCCTCCACGCAGCGCTGGAAGTGCGCCTGGTCGCGCGGGTCGGAGCTGCGCCCGCGCGCGATCAAGTTGTCGAAGGTCAGGCGCGTGAGCGGGCCGATATTGCTGTAGCGCTGGAGCCGGTCCGTCCGCTCTTGATGGCTCTCTGTATCGACGCAGCGGCACTGGACGGCCTTGCCAAAGTCCGGGTGTTCACGGGGAACATCAAGCCTTACGAAATTCGCGCCGTGGCATTCATTGCAGACATCCTGATCGAGGTCTGCCTCCAGACTGAGGAACGAAGGCAACTGGGACGCTAATTCGCCGCGCTGCTCAATGAGATCTCTCAGTTTGCGCATCTAGCCATACACCGTCTCTGATTGCCGCAGGTCGAGGTCCTCGAAACGGGTGAATTCCTTGCGGAACCGGAGGTTGACGACACCCGTTGGGCCGTTGCGGTTTTTCGCGATGATGATCTGCGCGATGCCTTCCGGATAGTGCTTGTTGGGATAGATGCGCTGCCATTCTTCCTCGGTGACGTACATCTCCTCGCGATAGATGAAGGCGACGATATCAGCGTCCTGCTCGATGCTGCCACTTTCACGCAAGTCGCTCAGCATCGGCACGTGCGGCGTGCGCTGTTCCGGCGCTCGTGAGAGCTGTGAGCACGCTATTACGACAACGTCCAACTCGCGCGCCAGGCCTTTGAGCAAGCGGGAGATCTCACTCACTTCGTTCACGCGACTTTCGCCCCTGTTGCTACCGCCATGGATCAGTTGCAAATAATCGACGATGATCATGTCTAGAGGATGTTCGCGATGCAACCTGTGAGCCTTTGCGCGGATCTCCGCAATGCTCTGGACGGCCGTGTCATCAATGTAGACCTCCGCCCCGGCTAACACCCCCACGGCACCCAGCATCTTCTGCTCCTCGGGTTCCGTGTGTTCACCGAGGCGCAATCGTGTCGAGTCGAGGCCGGATTCACTTGCCAGCATTCTCTGAGCGAGCTGAGCCGCCGCCATCTCCAGGCTGAAAATCGCAACGCGGGCATCTTGGCCAATAGCGGCATTGCGAGCGATGTTGAGGGCGAGGCTGGTCTTGCCTATGCTCGGCCTAGCGGCCACGATCACCAGGTCTGCCCGCTTGAGGCCACCAAGCAGCGTGTCGAGATCGACGAAGCCGGTGCGAATTTGATGGAGCAGGTTCGCGTTAGGGGCATCGATGCCGGGTGCGTCCAGGTACTCTTCGAGCAGGTTTCGGACGTGCTCGAAATCACCTTTCTGGTCGGACGTCCGAAGAGACATGATCAGGTCCTGAGCGCGGTCGAGGACGGCACTTAGCTCGGGTCCAGCTGTGTAGGCCATGTTCTTGATCTGTTCAGTCATTCCGATCAGGTTGCGGTAGATGGAGTCGCGGCGAACCAGACGAGCGTAGTGCTCGACGCCGATCGGTGTGGGCAGCTCAGCAATGATCTTCGAAAGAAAGGCTGGTCCACCGACATCCTCGAGCTGATGCTTCCGCGAAAGCTCGTGGGCGACCATGACCTGGTCTATCGTTTCTTCTCTCTCCACCAAGGCGAGGCATGCTTCGTAGACGAAGCGGTTTGTGTCCCTGTAGAAGTCCCTGGGATCTACCTCAGTCTGAACCTTGAATATCGCTTCTTTATCGACAAGAATAGACGCCAGGACCGCTTCTTCCGCGTCGACATCCGAGGGAACGACCTTCGTATCGCTCGTGACCATGCGACGCGGCCTCCATGCGCAATCTGACTGGGTCCGTATTGAAGCGCTTGGCCCTTCCCGGCCGGGCGCGTTGCTGGCTTAGGGTTCCTGCGAAGCCCGCCGGCTCGCGCGTCCTATTAGGACTCTTCTTCGGCGCTGTCCTCGGCAGGCTCGTCTGCTGCCTCTGCTTCGCCGGAGGCCGCCGCGTCCTCAGCGGACTCTCTTTCCAGTTCTGCCTTGGGCTCCTCTGACGCTTCCTCAGTGGCGCCCGAACTCGACTCGTCAGCGTCGGGATCAGCTTCCGCTGTCTCGTCGCCGGACGACTCAGCGTCTGGATCGGCGTCCGGATCGATCGGAACATCGTCCTCTTCGAGTTCTTCCGCGACCACCTCGACCTCGATAGCGGCCTCGACGTTTCGCGTGAAGCGCAGGCGCACGGGCTGCACGCCGACCTCCTTAATCGCCTCAGGCAGCAGCACCTTGCGGTGGTCGAACGGCTCTTCGTGGCCGATCAGCTTGGTGACTTCCTCGGCGATGTGGACGCTCGTGATGGAACCGTAAAGCTTGCCCTGCTCTCCGACCCTGGCGATCATGGTGATCTTTTCGCCTTCCAGCCGTTCCGCGATCACCGTCGCGTCCTTGTCCAACGCTTCCTGCTTGCGCGCTTCGCGCACCGCGCCGGCCCGCGCTCGCTCCAGGTACGGCTCTTTGGCAGGTGCGGCTAGGCCGCGCGGCAGCAAGTAGTTACGCGCGAAGCCGTTCTTGACTTCCTTCACGTCGCCGACGATGGCGGTGCCTTCGATGCTCTCTAGAAATACGACTTTCATGTTGTTCTCCTCGTCGCGACGCCAAAAGGCGAAGCGCTGGTATCTCAGATTAGGCGGGGGCCGCTGTCAGGTCAATGGTTTTTCGAGTACGCCGGACACGTTGACAGGCGTTATCTGTTCACATTTCGATGCCCGCGAGGCCCGATCACCCTCAGAACGAATGTACGTCAGGGCTAGTGTTCTGTCAAGCAGGCTGGCC
The DNA here is from genome assembly GCA_003228685.1 of Chloroflexota bacterium. Classification (GTDB taxonomy): domain Bacteria; phylum Chloroflexota; class Dehalococcoidia; order DSTF01; family RBG-16-68-14; genus SZUA-185. The sequence continues at coordinate 31,576 of QIFC01000123.1, read as the reverse complement.
GAGCGCACGAGGGAGGCCGCCTTCGTAGGCGTCTCGCATGTCCGCGACAGCGACGTCCAGCGCCTCTCCCAGCACCAGCCGGTCGCCCGAGACGGTACCGACCTGCAAGGAGGCTACGTCGTGTTCGGCCGCGAGCGCTTGCAGGCGCGCTCCGTCTCGCGTCGATACGACGATACGAGAGGGCGCCTCACCGAAGAGCGCGGCGTCGACGCGGCCTGAGACCGCGACATCCGGCGCCGAGAGCCCGCGCGCGCCATCGATGCAACACTCGGCGAGCGCGACCGCGAGGCCGCCACGAGAGCAGTCGTGCGCCGACTGCAACAGGCCTGAGCGTCCGGCCTCCAGGCAGAGCTTCTGCAGCCGGACCTCGAGTTCGAGATCGATACGCGGCTGGCCCGCAACGAGACCATGGGCAGTCCGCAGGTACTCGCCGCCTGCCAGCGCGTCAGCGTTACCCTGCAACGCGTCCACACCCAGCAGGAAGACGTGATCGCCCGCGGCCTGGAACGCCATCGGCACGACCTGGTCCACGTTCTCCATCAGGCCCAACATGCCGACGACGGGCGTCGGGTAGATCGGCTGAGCGGCGCCGCCGCCGGCCGCGGTCTCGTTGTAGAGCGAGACGTTGCCGCTGACGACCGGCGTGCCGAGCGCTCTACAAGCGGCGGCCATGCCGCGGATCGCCTGCTCGAGCTGGAAGTAGACCTCGGGCTTCTCCGGGTTGCCGAAGTTCAGACAGTTGGTGATCGCGATCGGCTCGGCGCCCGCGCAGACGACGTTGCGCGCCGCCTCCGCGACGGCCATCGCTCCGCCGGCATACGGGTCCAGGTAGCACATACGGCCGTCGCCGTCCGTAGCGAGCGCGATGGCTTGGTCCGTCCCTTTGATGCGCACGACCGTGGCGTCGCTTCCGGGCCCGATCACTGTGTTCGTGAGCACCTGGTGATCGTACTGGCGCCAGACCCAGCGCTTCGACGCGATCTCCGGCTCGGCAAGAAGAGACAGTAGAGCCGCGTTCGCATCCATGTCCAAGGTAGGGGCGTTCAATTGAACACCCCTACGCGCGAGATCGGGTAGCGACGAGAGATCGTATGCTTGCAGATCGTTGAGCCAGGAGGGCTTGACGCCCTCACGCACGTACTGCGGCGGATCCGTAAGCAGGTCCACGGGTACGCGCGCAACAGCCGGGTTGTCGCCGTTAACGGGCGTCGAACTATCGCGGATCGTCGCGCGGCCATCGTCCGTGACGACGCCGATGACGACACAGTGCAGCTCCCAACGTTCAAACAGTTCGCGCACGTCACTCTCGTGCTCGGGCTTGACGATCACGAGCATGCGCTCTTGCGATTCCGAGAGCATGAGATGGTACGGCGTCATCCCCTCTTCGCGCCGTGGCGCCGCGCCAACGTCGATATCGATGCCCACGCGGCCCTTCGCGGCACACTCCACGCTGGCGCTCGTCAGCCCGGCCGCTCCGAGGTCCTGCAGCCCGACGATCCAATCGCCGTGCTGCTCGGCCAGCTCCACGCAGGCCTCCATCAGCAGTTTCTCCATGAAGGGGTTGCCGACCTGCACGGCGGGACGGCGCTCCTCGGATTTTTCGTCCAGCTGCACGCTGGCGAAGGTCGCGCCGTGGATGCCGTCCTTGCCGGTGTCCGCGCCGACGAGCATCAGGAGGTTGCCCGTCCCGGTCGCGATCGCGCGTTGCAGGTTATCGATCCGCGCGAGGCCGACGCACATCGCGTTCACTAACGGATTGCCCGAGTACGACTCATCGAACGCCACTTCGCCCCCTACGGTGGGGACGCCGAGGCAGTTGCCGTAGCCGCCGATGCCCTCGACGACGCCGTTGAACAGGTAGCGGTTGCGGGCTTCCGTCAGCGGCCCGAATCGCAGCGAGTCGAGGATGGCGATCGGCCGCGCGCCCATCGCGAAGATGTCGCGCACGATGCCGCCGACGCCGGTGGCGGCGCCCTGGTAGGGCTCGATCGCGGAGGGATGGTTGTGGGATTCGATCTTGAACGCGATGCACCAGCCATCGCCGATGTCGACGACGCCGGCGTTTTCCTCGCCCACCTTGGTCAGCAAGCGCCCATACGGGCGGCCGTCTGGCCGCGGCCCCTCCGTGGGGAAGAGCTTTAGCAGCGGGCGGCTGTTCTTGTAGCCGCAGTGCTCGCTCCAGAGCGCGCCGATCATGCCCAACTCGACCTCGTTGGGTTCGCGGTCGAGCCGCTCGCAGGCGAGCTGGTACTCCTCCCGGGAGAGGGCGATCTGGTCGAGGGTCTCTTGGTCTACTGGCATGTGGACATGGTCAGGGTAGCGGACGCCGCGGCATGAGCACTAGTTGAATTCGCAGACCAAGTACTCGACATTGAGCCGGATCGGATAGGGGTGCCGCGCCGCCACCGCAGGATCCATATCTCCAGGCTACGGCTCCAGGCTGAAGGGCGGGTACTCGTCTCGCATCAGGTTAATGTAAGCGTTGACGCGCACGGACCAACGCAGCCTCGCTAGTACGAGGCGTACCATTCATCATCCCTGGTTGCAGCATCGATGATGGGCCATATCCAGAATCCTACGGCAGGTATCCAAGCGATGAAGACCCAGAATCCTAGGGTGACAATGATGAGCACAACGTTTACTACACTGACTCCCAGCGCAATCCAGAACTTAGATCCATCCTCACGGTACGTGTACAGCCAAGCCCAGAAGCCCAAGAAAACGGCCAGCAAGATTGCGGCCACTTTGCTCTTCCCTCCAGAGGATGCGGCTCTGCGAAGGCGTACACCGCACCTCACACAAATCTCGGCTTCTCTCTTGACGACGTTACCGCAGCTGGAGCAGAACATCTCACCTGACTGCGGGATCGGAGACGGTTCTGCGCGTGGTTGGGAATCAGCAGCCTGCTGCACAGGTGGCTGAGGCGTATCGGTTGACGCAGCCTCTCCAGATCCCTGGTCTACTGGTGCTGCAGGCGCCCCGAACTGTGGTACGTCGGCCTGAGATGGCGCTGCAGAAGGGCCAGGTTCTGGATCCTGCGTCATCGCGGCCCCACAGGAAGCGCAGAAACGGGCACGCGGCTGTTGTCTGTCCCCGCAGTTCGTGCAATGACGAGCTGGCTCTTCGACTCCAGTAGTTTCTGCCATGGCCGACCTTACCCTCCGTCATGGTCTCGATCAGAACGCCTTAGACTACGAATCAGAGGTGGCGCCTGTCAAGCCCGCTAGTCCGCGTAGACCAAGCCCTACGGCTCCAGGCTGAAGGGCGGGTACTCGTCTCGTTGGAGGTTGATGTAGGCGTTGACGCGCACGGTCCAACGGTTGACGCCCACCAGGAACGTGAATAGCGACTCCGGGAAGCGCTTCGTGAACAAGATCGCGAACCAGGCAACCGTGAGCGCGATGAACATGCCGATGAAGAGGAACGCCAGCACGATGACGTGCGGGATGGCCAGGATCCACTTGACGAAGATCAGCCAGCGCGATAGCTCCTCCGGATACTCGACATCGTATTCCACCGGGTATTGCCCTGCATCCCACGAGAACGGCGGGTACTCGTCGCGCATTAAGAAGGTGTACGCGGCGAGGTTCGCGTTCCAGCGGTTGATGTTGACTACGAAGTCGAACAGTTCGCGTGGGTAGCGCTTGGTGAAGAGGATGACGAACCAGGCAATGAACGTGATCGCGCTGGCAGCCAATCCCAGGCCATACAGGATGATGATATGCGGGATGGCCAGGATCCATTTGACGAAGACCAGCCAGCGCGATAGCTCTTCCGGTCCGGGTACTCGACATCGAAGGTGACCGGATAGCTCTGTGCCGGTGCCGTTGGTGCTGCTTCTCCCATGGTTGGCCTCCTTGCTAGAACCGCCCGCGCGGGTCCATGTTCAGCCCGCCACTGTAGCTACGCCGGCTTCGATGACGCTGCGCTACGGCGCTTCAGAGGCGGCTAGCAGTAGGTTCTCGTATGAGACGTTCACGAGCTCCTCAGGAGTGAGGCGCTTGCTCGCGTCCAGAATCTCGACAGCCACCAAGTGGCCGGCGTCGTCAAGTTCGGCAGTGACCCCTTCCTCGATATCGACGCCATCTGCAGGAGTCACGCATCTTAGCTGAATGTAGAGAACGTCACCTTCGGCATCATATGTGATCTTCATCTTAGGTCGCCGGTCCCTTTCTACGAGGTGTCACCGTGATCACCACGATTCTGTCAGCCTCTTCGACGATGGTCACGGAGAGCCAGGCCCCTCGCCATCGACTCCAACAGTTTACCCGATTTCCGATAGACAGCGTTCGGGCTTGTGGATTAGCTACGGCGCTTTCGACTTCTTCCCGACTGATCTTCCATCGGCGCAGCTTATTGCGCGCGTGGCGAATCAAGTACAGCGGCTTCACGTTAGCCCGCCAGTGTTGCTACGCCGGCTTCGATCACGCTGCGCCAGAGGTACAGCCCGTCCGCGCCGCCCAAGAGCGGCTCGCCGGCGCGCTCCGGGTGGGGCATCATGCCCAGCACGTTGCCGCGCTCGTTCACAATGCCCGCGATGTTGCGGACGGAGCCGTTGGGATTGCTCTCCGGCGTCGGCGCGCCGTCCGCATCGCAATAACGGAAGGCGACCCGGCCCGACGCCTCCAGCGCGTCGACCGTCGCGTCGTCCGCGTAGTAGCTGCCTTCGCCATGGGAGATGGGGACTGTGATCACCTGCCCAGGCTCCAGCAACCGCGTGAACGCGGTGTCGCTCGTCTCGGTGCGGAGGAAGGCGTCCTGGCAGCGGAACTGGAGGCTGTCGTTTCTCATGAGCACGCCCGGCAGCAGACCGGATTCGCAGAGGATCTGGAAGCCGTTGCAGATGCCGATCGTGGGCTTGCCAGACTCGGCGTGGCGAACGACGGCGTCCATCACGGGCGAAAAGCGCGCGATGGCGCCGCAGCGAAGGTGGTCGCCGTAGGAGAAGCCACCCGGCAGCACGACGCAGTCGTAGCCGGATAGATCGGCGTCACGGTGCCAGACGAGGTCGGTTTCCTGGCCCAAGATGTCGCGCAGGACATACTGGCAATCGTGGTCGCTCCACGTCCCTGGGAACACGACGATGGCGAAGCGCATCAACCCTCCGTATCTAGCCGGGGTTCCGGCTCTAGTATAGTCCAAGGCGCTCCGCGAGCGCCCTAGCTCCGCGAGCGCCCTTCATCCTGAAGGCGGCCTTGAACGATAGGGCGCAGGGGCCTCCGGCAGCGGGGGCACCCTCCTGCCGGGCCGGAAGCGCCCAAGACGCGCGCCCTTCTCCCGCTCTGATGGCTCGGGGTAAGCGATGCGTGGGTGATAAACGCCGCGCAGGGTCTGCTTGAACGAGGCGGAGATCGTCGTAATGTCGCGCAACGTCAGCTCGCACTCCTCCAGCTCGCCTTCAGCCAGCCGCTCAGACACAACTTCATCCACGATCACGTCGATGCGCTCGGCTGACCGGTCCTCGCTGGCGCGTACCATTGCTTCCGTGGAGTCAGCGAGCATGACGATGGCGGTTTCGCGGCTCTGGGGCTTGGGGCCCGGGTAGCGGAAGAAGCTCGGATCGACGTTCGGGTCCCGCTGGCTCGCCAGCCGGTAGAAGTAGGCCACGAGGCGTGTGCCGTGATGTTCAGGAATGAAGTCTCGCACGCGGGCAGGCAGATTGTGACGCTCCGCCAGCTCCACCCCAGCCGTGACGTGTTGCGCGATGATCCGAGCGCTCTCCTTCGGGTCCATGCCGTCGTGCGGATTGTCACCGGCGAGTTGGTTCTCAATGTAGTAGCCAGGCTGCGCCACCTTGCCCAAGTCGTGGTAGTAGCAGCCCACGCGCACGAGCAGCGGGTCGGCGCCGACGAGGTCCGCCGCGCGCTCCGCCAGATTGCCGACGATGATGCTGTGGTGGAAGGTCCCGGGCGCCTCGTCCTGCAGTTGCCGGAGCAGCGGCGCGTTCAACTGCGCCAGCTCCATGAGCTGGACCCGCGTCGTCACGCCGAACAGCGCGCCAACGCTTACGTAGCCGCCGGCGGTGAGCAAGCCGCTGCCCAGCCCGCTTACGGTGGCCGCGCCGATGATCCAAGCGATTTCGATCCCGCTCCGCTCAGGCTCCAACAGCCATGTGGCGAAGAGCGCGCTAGCCATCACCACGGAAACGAGCACGCCGGCAGCGGCGTACTGGTTGGCCCGCTCGGCGCGCTGGACCGCGTAGGAGCCTATGACAGCGCCCAGGCCGTAGGCGAGGAACACGCGGCCGACGTCCACCGGCTGAATCGTTTCGACGAGCGACAGGTCCGGCAAACTGATCACGGCGAACATCATCAGCCCGGCCTGCATGAGCCCGACGACGATCGCCAGGCGGGCGCCTAGCAGCGTCGAAAGCAGCATCGGCGCGGCCGCCAGCGGCAGGAAGTACGCGATGAAGCGCCGGCTGTCCTCGGGCAGCACCAGCGACAGGTGCAGCTTCGCGATCAAGACGGGAACCGCAATGAAGATCGCCAACAGCACAAGATTGCGCGTGGTTACCAGGCCTGGGATGGGGAACTGGCGAACGTAGAGCGCCAGGGTTATGGCCGCAAGCACCGCGATGAGGCCCGCGGCGACCAGGTTCTCCCACTCCACGCGCGGCGACAGCAGGCCGACCTCCTCCAGGACTTCGACCGCGGTGGAGTCGATACGCGCGCCTTCAGTGACGATGACCTGGTTTCGGAAGACCGTCTGAAACTGCGGCTCCACATTCTCGCGCGCTACGTCACGAGCGGCATCGGTGCCTTCGGCGTCCGCGACGAGCGTCGGCGCGACGAGCGGGCTGGCCAAGTCCGCGACCACGTTCGCTTCGCCCGCGGTCAGGTCCGTGGCGATCTGCTGGAGCAGCTCTTCGCGGACCATCTCCTCGCCGCCCGGCGTGATGGATCCGGCCAGCACGGTCCCCAGCACCTGTCCAGCATCAACGACGATGCGCTGCCAGCGCTCATCGGTGAGGGTCAGGATCGTATCTGTGCCGTCACGGGAAACGATCGCCAGCAGGGCCTGCCGCTTCGACGCCTCGTCTAGGTCATCGTCCTGGCGGATCTCTCCGATGACGGCGGCATTCTCGTCGAGCTTGGCCAGCTGAGCTGGAAGAACGTTGGAGTCGGCAACCAGGACATCGGGGACCGCGAGTGCCGCCAGGTCCCTCGCCTGCTCGGTGAGTACCTTGCTCTCGAACGTCTCATCGCGCGGCGACACGAGTTCGCGCGTCGCGATGTCCCCTTCGCCAATCTCTAGCTGCTTAGGAAAGAATGGAAAGAGCGCCAGGAAAAAGCCCAACGCCAGCACGACGCCGAACAACAGGACTTGAGGCGCCCTCAGCGATGGCATCAGTCGCTCTTCTGCATGCGCTCGCCCCTATCATATCAGAAGGGCATATCAGAAGGGCGTTTGGGAGGACTGGACCGGCGTGCGGTCAGCCGGAGAGAAGCTCGCGGACGACTTCGCTCGCCTCGCGTCCGTCCGCGCGGCCTTGAAGGCGCTGCATGAGCGCCGGCATCACCTTGCCGATGTCCTTCATACCGCTAGCGCCGGATTCCTGGATGACCTCTTTGGCTGCTGCGAGGACCTCTTCGCGTGAGAGCGCCTCCGGCAGGTAGCTGGAGATCACCTCTAGTTCCGCCTCTTCCTCGGCTGCCTTCTCCTCGCGGCCAGCCTTGCGGAACTCTTCGATGCTCTCTTTCCGCTGCTTGGCCTCTTTCGTCAGCACCTTGAGAACGCCATCATCGTCAAGCTCGTCGCGAGCTTCGATCTCGGCGTTATGGAGCGATGACAGCACGAGTCGCAGTGTGTCGCGGCGCTGCTTGTCTCCCTGACGCATGGCGTCCTTGAGATCGCGTTGCAGTTGTTCTTTCAGGGGCATGAGATGCGAAGTGGCCCGGACGCCTAGCGCCGCGACATGGAGCCTGGAGCGCCCGAACTTGAGCGAGCGGCCTTGCGTCGCTTGGCAGCGGCCTTGCGCTTGCGCTTGACGCTGGGCTTTTCGTAATGGCGGCGGCGGCGCGCCTCGGAGAGAATGCCGTACTGCTGCACGCGCTTGGTAAAGCGCCTAAGCGCCGACTCAAGCGATTCGCGCTCACCTACGACAACTTCCGCCATACTACACTCTCCTCCTGCTCAAGCTATTACGGAACTCTTAGAGTCTACTCGCGCAAGAGCGATTGAGCAAGCTGAGCGTCCGCTACGTAACATCAACGGACGCCCAGCACTGTCCACGTCAGGGGTTGTTAGTCCAGTCCGTAGACTACCTGCACCTGTATCTGCACCTCTAGCTCACCGATTTCAATCGCCGTGCTTGCGCCTACGGCGTCAAGATCGGCGAGAAACGCGCGCTCTCCGAACGGGGCCGGGCTGCGTGTGACGTTTTCGGAGATGGAGCGAGGCGCGCCCAGTTCGACGCCCCCGGCGGTGGCTAGCGTCTCTGCCTTGCTCTTGGCGTTTTCCATCGCGAGCCGTCGCGCCTCCTGCTGCAGCTCTTCTGGGTCGTCGATCGTGAACCGCAGGTTCTGCACTCGTGTCAGGTCGCCGCCCGCTTCCACCACATCGTCGATCAACGTCCCCGTCTCGTCGATATTGCGAATCTTCACGGTCACGAGGTTTTGGACGAAGAAGCCGATCAGCTCCTGCTCGCCGTCGCGAAAGTTGTAGCGCGGCTCAACGGAGAACCGGCTCGTCTGGATGTCGCTGTCTTCCACGCCAGCAGCCTTCAGCGACGCGATCATCGCGTCCATTGCTTCCGCCGCCATCGCTCGCGCTTCGCCGACGCTGTCCGCCTGCGCCTCGACGCCCAGCGTCAATACCGCAACGTCCGGCTCGCCAAATACGGAACCGATGCCGCTGACGCTGATGCCCGGATTCTGATCGCGATCCGACGGCAAGACGGTGGTCTCCGTACACGCCAGCGCCAACAGGCCCACGGCCAACAGCGCGATCAGGACTAGTGCTTTGCTCTTCATTTTTCGTCCTCCCTACTCTGGCCAGCGATCACAGCCTGGCCGAAACATCCTTGAGACACTTCTATAAGGCCCAAGAGTTACCATGTTATACACTTAAGACGCACCAGCTATGCCGGAAGTTCCCCCAATCGATTCCCCGCCGCCCACAGACAAGCGGCCAGAACCGCCGCTGCCAGAGCGGGAGGAGCCTGCTAAGCGCGGCCCGGCCGGCACGCCCGGCAGCAGAGATTCCGCAGCGCCAACCGGGCCGTTCGGCCCGCTGGAGCCGAGCACGAACAGCTCGCCGCCTGCAACTTCTGACACCCGCTCAGAAGCGCCCGAAGGCCAGCAGCCTACGACGCCCACGCCTACCCCTACGCGAACGCCTGGGCCCGAACGTCCGCTACCACGCCCGATCCCCGTCCGCATGCACACGACGCCGCCACCGGCTGAACCGCCAGTGCGGGAAGCGCCGGGCACGACGGGTGTGCCGCACTACTCGCCACCCGCCAGCACCGAACGGCTCTTCGGCGGCCCCGCGGCCGCCACGGCGCCCCCACAACGCTCGGTCTTTCGCCCGATAGGACGCGGCCTCCGAGAGATCGCTGAGACGATCATCCTGGCACTCCTGATCTTTCTGATGGTCCGCGCCGTGGTCCAGAACTTCCAGGTCGAAGGCAGCAGCATGAACCCGACGTTCGAGAATCAGTGGTACGTTCTCGTCAACAAATCGCTCTACTGGGAGATCAACCTGGACACTGTGAGCAAGTTCGTCCCATTCGTCGAGCCGGGGGAAGACCCCACACGCTACCTCTTCCGGGGTCCTAAGCGCGGAGACGTCATCGTCTTCAGGTCGCCCACGGTTCCCGAAGACGCGCCCGAGCGGGACTTCATTAAACGCATCATCGGGATGCCCGGCGAAACGGTGGAGGTACGCGATTGCACGGTGTTCATCGACGGTCTTCCGCTCGATGAGCCATACATCAAGGAGAAACCCCGCTATACCTACGGCCCGGAGACGGTCCCGCCCGATCACTACTTCGTACTGGGAGATAATCGAAACAACAGCTCCGATTCGCATCAGTGGGGCCCGCTCCCCAAGGAGAACGTGATCGGACAGGCCTGGCTGATCTACTGGCCCAGAACGGCGTTCGGCCTGGTGGATAACACGTCCGTCACGCCAATGGAACCTGATCCTCTACCGGAGCCGTTCGAGGACGTGGAACCTATTCTCTGCCCCGGCGGCTAGTCTCTGAAGACCACCAGTACGGTCGCGGCTGTCGCGACCCAGAGCAGGATGTCCGCCTGCAGCGGCCGGTCTCGCAGGAGCACCTCTTCGGGGCTGCCGCCCTCATCATGTTTGTCCACCAGGTAGAGGTAGCGCAGCAGGCCATACAGGACGAACGGGATCGTCAGCATCATCGAGTTGTTGTCGGGCAGATTTTCGGCGGTGAACGTGTAGAGGCCGTACGCAATCAGCGTTGATGCTGTCACGAGCGCACCGATCTGGCCCAACAACTCCGGCGAGTACTCCTCCAAGATCGGACGGTGGCTACCAGAACCTTCCTTGAGGAGCGTGATCTCGGCGCGGCGCTTGTTGATGACGAGGAAGAGCGCGCCCAGCGCGGTTACCACGTACAGCCACGGCGAGATCGGCACGTCGATCGCGAGTCCCCCGGCCATCGCGCGCAGCACGAAGCCAGCGCCGATCACCATCATGTCCAGGAGCACGATGTGTTTCAGCCAGAACGTATAAGCGATCATCAGCGCGAGGTAGCCTGAAATCACCGCGCCCACGGACCACGTGATCGCGAACCCGCCCCCAATCGCAAGGGCCGCGAGCGCGACAGCCCAGATCAGGGCCGCGCGGACCGAAAGCTGGCCGGCGGCGATGGGACGTTTGCGCTTCCGCGGATGCTGCCGGTCGCTCTCGCGGTCGACCACGTCGTTCACGAGGTAGTCGGCGCTTGAGACCAGGCAGAACAACACGAACGTAAGCATGGTCCAGCCGAGCAGGTCCAACCAGGACGACGGGTCGGAGAGCTGCCACTTGTCATCGATCGAAAAGAGGAAGGCCATGAAGACGATCAAGTTCTTCGGCCACTGACGAGGACGTGCCGCCCGAAGGACGGCGAGGAGATGACTGGCGAGGGTCTGTGACTGAGCGGTTGGTTGAACTGCGTCGCCTAACGCGCCGGCTGGTGCCGTGGATTGGGCCTGCAGCTCACGCTGCTCTTCCGGCATGTCCCCTGGATCATAGCGGTTCCGCGAATGGGGTCAACCGGGCGCGGCTACTCAGGCAGGACCGTCAACTCCTGGAAGATCGCGTTGTTTTGATCGAGGGGCGTGTAGCACCAGACGACGTAGTCGCCGGGCTCGGGGGCCACAAATCGACGTTCGAGCGAGCCTAACTCAGGTGTCGCCGTGGTTGTCGGCCCGCCTCCCTGGTGCGGCTGGAGCGTCGTCCCGAATATCTCCAAGACCTTGTTCTTCGGCGTTGGCCGCACTCGCGGGATCTTGGGGAGCGTGGGCTCAGGCGTCATGCGCAGTAGCGGCGGCCAGACGGTCTCGGTGGCTGCCGGCGTCGCAGTCGGCAGATCGTTTCCGGCGAGCAGGTCGCACTTGATCTCCACTTTGGTTGGGTACTGTTGGGCATAGTCAAGCCGCATGGTGATGGCCTGCCCAGATATGACAGGTCCCTCGATTGTAATCTCCTTCAGCAATTCCGTCTCTGCGGGTTCCTCACCAAAGCCGATCCCGCACGCGACGAACACCAGCATCAGAACGGAAAAGACAGCGAGCGCCACGACCATTGGCCCGGCGTGCTTTCGGTGGTGATCTCCATCTCTGATAGCCATATTCGACCGGTTTCCAGCCTACTCCGGCGTATCTGGCCAGACAAGGCGCCCCTCGCGGCGCCTGTCGCGGTTGGGGCTGGCGGTCGATGATCTCGATAGAATGCTTGTACTCTCCTTCGCGCTGGTGGGTCTCGTAGTCGGGGTTGCGCTCGACGTTCTGATCGTCCGCCTCGCGGTACCGCCCGATGATGGCAGCGACGGCGACGAAGAGGTCATGCCGACGCCGGCGCTGGCGGCGGAGCGCGGTTCGCTCGTCGTCACATCGGCCGGCGCGCAGTGGCCACGCCGGCTGGTCGTGATGGGCGCAACGGCCGGGCTCTTCGCCATCGCCGCCGTCCGCTTTGACGAACCTGCGGAGCTGGCGCTCGTCTCCGTCTACATCTGCGTATTCGTGGCCTGCGCCGGCACGGACCTGCTCGCGTATCGCGTCCCGAACGTCATCACGTATCCGGCGATCATCGGCGCGATCGTCGTCGGCGCGCTGATGCCCAACGCGAACGTCTGGGAAGTGCTGGCCGGCGGGGCGTTGACCGGGAGCGTGCTGCTGCTGCCCGCGCTGTTCACCGGCGGCATCGGCATGGGTATGGGTGACGTGAAGCTCGCAGCCTTCGTTGGGCTCGCGATCGGGTTCACGCTCGCCCCGGCAGCGATGTTGATCATGGCGTTCAGCGGCGGGCTGATCGCCGCCCTGCTGCTTGTGACCGGCCTGCGCCGGAAGGGCGAGCCGATCCCCTACGCGCCGTTCATCTCGGCCGGCGGGCTGATCGTCCTCCTCTGGCAGGGAGCCGCGTTCGCCGCGGTCGCCTAGCCAATCTTCGCGCAGTCGACGTAACGGCAAGCCACGCGGGCCCGCGAGCGATACAATGACCTTGCCATGCCCATCAAGGTCAAGCTGCTGGACCACACGCACGACCCTATCCGCTCGCTCTACACCGGCTACCGGACGGCCTACTCCTCGCTCACGCCGATGCAGATCGACGAGCGGATCGAGGACGGCCGCATCTCTCGCGAGAAGATGACGGACTTCATCGAGCGCCGGCTCCAGACGGGCCACGCGTCGCCGCTGGAGCAGATCTGGTTCGAGTTCGGCATCTCCGGCGTGACACGGACGTTCAGCCACCAGTTCGTGCGGCACCGCGTCGGTATCAGCTTCGAGCAGCAGAGCCAGCGCTACGTCAAGTTCAAGAACGCCACTTTCCCTTACACCATTCCCCAGTCGGTCAAAAAGGCCGGCAAGGAAGAGAAGATGGAGGCCGCCTTCGAAAAGCTGGGAGAACTGTACCAAGAGATGCTGGACGCCGGCGTGCCGGCCGAAGACGCCCGTTTCCTTCTGCCGAACGCTACCGGCACGAACTTCAAGGTGCTCGTCAATTTTCAGGAGCTACTGCACATCTGCGACCTGCGGCTCTGCACGCGCGCCCAGTGGGAGTTCCGCAAAGTTGCGTCGCTCATGCGCGCCGAGGTGAACCGCAGCTTCCCCGAGATAGGGATGTACCTCCAGCCGAAGTGCGGGGAGCGACGCTGGGGCTACTGCGACGAGGACTACGAGGCCTGGGAAGCATGTCCCATTGGCAAGAAGCGCCCGCACAAACGCGATATGTTCGAGCTGTTCAACTCCTACCGTAAAGGCGAGCTGATCCCTCTGGACGACGCCGACTACAAGATCATCGAGAAGGAAGACTCCGGCGTGGCCTAGGGCTGCCGCTACGCGGCAGGCACACGCCTGCCTCCGTACTCCACCACATCACATACGCGGTCGCTGGGCTCTGTTAACGTCTGTACCGATGCGGGATCAAAGTCCTACTGTACGAGCGATTATCGGCGCGCTGTTCGTCGTCTGGACCACGATCTTCGTACTAGCGCTGTTTGATGCGCTGCCGGGCTTCTAGCGCTGACGGCTAACCTTCCGGGCTAGTTTGGAAAATGCTTCGCATCTGGCCGGCTGCGGTCGAACGACATTCTCGGCGTGATCCTGCAGTTCAACCGCAGCTGCCAATAGAACATCGGGCAGCGAGAAGTGCTGTTTGCGCGCCTGGGCAACAGCCGGCTGGGCGGAACGAACAGCAAGCAACGCCTGCCGGAAGCCCAACAGTCGCTTGCAAAAAGGAACCTGACCAAGTACTATCTCTTGGACTGGGAACTACAAACTCCCCCGCATAGTTCAAGGACGAACCATGCCACTCGTTGCCGTGCGCTGGCTAACAGCGCTCGTTGCCGCCTTCATAGCGGTCTTTATCCTTCAAGTAGGCACGTCGACGAATTCCGTTGGCGTGGCCGGTTCCCCCACGCAAGTCATTGTGATGGGGAATTCGCTCGCCTCCGGCTGCTGCGTGCCGTACGAGGAGCAGTGGGCGACGATCTTCGCGGAGCAGACGGGTAATGACCTCGTGAATCTCGGCATCGGCGGCACGAGGTCGCGTGGCATCATCGAACGTGTCGTAGACTGGCCGAGCGGCCGGTCGCAACCGCAGCTCGATGAAGCGCTCTCCCTGCTCGCGGAGGCTACGCCGGGCGCTGTCTCGGCCGTGACGCTTGGCATCGGCGCGAACGACTGGCTGTGGTTGCGCGACCCAGATGGCAGACTCTGCGCCGTCGACTCGACGCCCGCCTGCGACGAGTTGGTCGCGCAGGCGCTCGCGGGTATCGAGGCCAACCTCCACGTCATTCTGACGGAGTTGACAGCGGCGCTTGAGCCGGACACGCACCTGCTGGTGATGACCTACTACGACATCTGGAACAAGGACACCACCGCGGCCATGAACAGCATCATCCTGTCGGAGATCGCCGAACACGGGGCCATCCACGTTGACGTGCCTGCGTATTTCTCGGGCCGCGACTCCGAGTTCATTTCCGGCGACACCGTCCACCCGTCGACAGAGGGACACCGGATGCTCGCGGAAGTCTTCACCAACGCCATCCCGCCGGACTCCGACAACGACGGCCTTGCTGATTTCGTGGAGGCCCAGTTGGGGTTGGACCTGACCATGCCAGACACTGATGGTGACCTCTGCCAGGACGGCACGGAGTTGTTCGCGTCCGCCGCCGACGGCGGAGAGCGCGATCCACTGAACCCCTGGGACCTATACGATGTATCAGGGCCCGGTGGCGGACCACCTGACGGCGTCGTCGACCTTGCCAACGACATCCTTGGCGTGATTCTCCATGTGACAGACTACGACCCCCGCTTTGACCGTGGCCCCTCAATAGGGCCCAATCCGTGGAACATGACAGCGCCAGACGGCAGGATTGACCTAGCGAACGATATCCTAGGTGTCGTGCTCCAATTCCGCCACAGCTGCAAATAACCGCGGGTGAGAACAGCGAGAATTCCCCGATTTCTCGGGGGATTCCTGCTAGCCTAGTCCCACCAGACCAGTTCGAACAGACGCAGGCGCTGGGCGATGCCGCGCAGACGGCGGCGGCCCCGGTCCTCGAAACGCAGGCCGTCGACGGGCCCCGCGGCGACGCGCGTCGCCTCCGAGAGGAGCACTTGGCCCCCGGCGGCGCGGTCGGTGATGCGCGACGCTACGTTCACGGTGTGTCCGAAGAAGTCGTCGCCTTCGCGAATGGCGTCGCCACTGTTGAGGCCTGCGCTGACGCGGATAGCGGCGCCGTCCTTGGCCCACGGCACAACGGCGCGCTGGATGTCCGCGACGCAGACGACAGCCGTGACGGGGTTGGAGAAGGCAAGCATGAAGCCATCGCCAAGCTGCTTCACTTCGAACCCGCCATGGCGGCCCACCTGCTCGCGCACCAGACCGTGAAAGCCACGGATCAGGCGCCGCACCTCGTCCTCATCGACACGGCTCGCATACGATGTGAAGCCCTCCAAGTCCACGAACGAGATCGTCACGAGATCGCCCGGGACGGGCGCGAGCGTGGCCGCGAGCGCGCGGCCGCACTGCCCGCAGAAGCGAAAGCCCCCGGGTACGTCGGCCCCGCACGTGGGGCACTGCCCCTGTGGCAGGACGTCTCCACTCTCGGTCAAGGTCTCCAACCTTTCGACCGGCGTCTCTAACACTGTCAATCTGCTCTCCCTTGAATACAAACGGCCCACTGCTTGTGGCAGCGGGCCGGCGGATGAAACCTTAGTACCTCGATCAGATACCCCAACCCACGCCAAATGGCACTCGACTCCCACACGCGTGGGAATCATTGGTAGTCGTCCAGCGGCTGTTGGTCTTTATCATGGCAGTCTTTCCATTCTCGTTCAGAGTAACAAGCGCTCCGCCGGAGCGTCAAGTAGGGACCGTCCCTAATCCTACGTGGTGGCGGGGCGGGTCTTCTGGTCGACGACCGGCTCGCCAGGACTGCCCCCATTTTGCTTCTGGTAGGTCATCTGGTAGAGCTTCGCGTAGAGTCCGCCGAGTGCCAGCAACTCATCGTGCGTACCCATTTCAGTAATCCGGCCGTCCTCCAGCACGACGACGCGGTCCGCGTTGCGGATCGTCGACAAGCGGTGGGCGATGACGAATGACGTGCGGTCCTTCAGCAATTCGTTGAGCGCTTTCTGAATCACCGCCTCGGTACGCGTGTCCACGTTGGCCGTGGCTTCGTCCAGGATGAGGATGCGTGGGTCGGCGAGGACGGCGCGGGCGAATGCGAGGAGTTGGCGCTGGCCGACCGAGAGGTTCTGCCCGCGCTCTTGTAGCTCCGTGTCGTAGCCGTCTTCAAGCCGCATGATGAAATCGTGCGCTCCGACGGCTGCCGCGGCACGTTCCACGTCCTCCATCGATGCGTCCGGACGGCTGTAGCGAATGTTCTGTACCACGGTGCCCGAGAACATGAATGGCTCCTGAAGCACGAGGCCCATCCGCCTGGCCAGCGACTTGCGTTGGATGTTGCGGATGTCGTGGCCATCGATGAGGATCCGGCCCTTATGCGCGTCGTAGAAGCGCGAAATCAGCGCGGTGACCGTGGTCTTGCCCGCGCCCGTCGGACCAACGAACGCGATCGTTTCGCCCGGCTCAACCTTCAGGCTGAAATCTTTCAGCACGGGCACGTCTGGGACGTACTCATGGGTGACGTGTTCGAATTCGACCGCGCCGCGCACGTCCTCAAGCTCGATGGCGTCTGGGGCGTCTTTGATCTCGGGCTCCGTGTCCAGCACTTCGAAGATGCGGTCGCCACCGGCCATCGCGCGCTGGAGCTGCGTGTACTGCATCGTCAGCGTACGCACGGGTTCAAAGAACCCTTGCACGAGGAGCGCAAAGGCGACGAGGTTGCCGATCGACATATCGCCGTTGAACACCCGAAAGCCACCAAAGATGATGACGCTGGCAGTCGCTACCGCGACGCTGAGTTCGACCATGGGGAGGACGGCGGCCGTGATTCTGCTGGCGCTCACCTGCGCGCTGAAGTTGTCCTTGTTCACGTTATCGAAGCGTTTGCTGCTTTCGCCCTCTCGCGAGAGGCTCTGGATCACGCGCACGCCGGAGACGTTTTCCTGCAGGCTCGCGTTCACGACAGCGATCGCCTGCCTGACGCGAAGAAACGCCTTACGCGCGTACATCTGCCAAACGCCCATCCCGGCGACCAAGAACGGCACAATGGCGAGCGTCACAAGCGTCAGTTGCACGTCCAGGTAGAGCATCAGCCCGACGACGACGACAAGGCCACCGAAGTCGGCGAGAATCGTAATGAACCCAGTTGCCAGCAGCTCCTGCAACGTCGTTACGTCGCTCGTGACGCGCGACATCACCTTGCCAACCTCGTTGTTATCGTAGAAGCGCAGCGAGAGCTTCTGGAGGTGGTTGAACATTTGGGTACGCAGTGTGAAGAGCACGCGGTGGCCGACCCAGCCCGTATTGATGAGCTGAAGATAGGACGATAAGCCCGCCCCCACTGCCAACACGATGAAGATGATGCCTGCCCGGTTCACCGCGGCGAGATCTTTGTCCGCCGCGGAGTCGATGAGTTGCCCGATGAGGATCGGCTGGAAGCGAGTGGTGGCGACGAACACCACCATGCCAACGATTGCCAAGAACACGCGGCCCTTGAACGGCGCCAGGTAACCTATGAGCCTGCGGATAACCTTGTAATCAAATACGGAGCCGAACTCTTCGTCATCCCAACCGTCAAGGCCTCCGCGCAAGCGCTGGAACCCGCCCATGCCGGCGCGCGGGCCCAGTCCGCTCCAGCCGACGTTCCCTCCAAAATGCATTGGTTACGCACCCCCTCCTGCCGGCGACGGCTCAGCGCTCGCACCAGCCTGCGTACGCTGGTACGCCTCTTCTTGGTCGCGCAGTTCGAGGTCGTAGATCTCGCGATAGAGACCTTCTTCTTCGATCAATTCGTCATGGGTTCCACGCTCGATGATGCGCCCGCCCTGCAGTACGAGGATCTGGTCGGCGTTCTGCAGCGTCTTCAGCCGCTGGGCGATCACGAACGTCGTACGGTCTTTCATCACTTCGGAAAGCGCCTGTTGGATCAAGTGCTCGGTCTCCGCGTCGACGCTCGACGTCGAGTCATCGAGGATCAGGATCTTGGGGTTGGTGAGCAACGTGCGAGCGATGACGATGCGCTGGCGCTGTCCACCGGAGAGCGTCAGCCCGCGTTCGCCTACCCAGGTGTCGTACCCTTCAGGCTGGGTGACGATGTAGTCATGGAGTCGCGCCGCCTTCGCCACGCGCTCGATGTCTTCTTGCGAAGCGTCGACCACACCATAGGCGATGTTGTCGCGAATCGTTGCGGAGAACAGGAAGACGTCCTGCTGAACGGTCCCGATATTCTCGCGAAGCGACTTGATCGTGGTGTCTCGAATGTCCACGCCATCGATCTTGATTGCGCCCTCCGTGACGTCGTAGAAGCGGGGCATCAGGTTGACGACCGTGCTCTTGCCAGAGCCCGTCGGGCCGAGCAGGGCGATCACGTCACCAGGCTTTGCCTCGATATCCACACCGCGAAGCACGGGGCTGATCGCATCGTATGAGAACGCGACGTTCTCGAACACAACGTGGCCTTCCAGGTCTTTCAACCCGACGGCATCGGCCTTCTCTTGGACAGCCGATTCGGCGTCCAGGATATCGTAGATGCGTTCGCCGGCGGACTGGGCCCGCGCGAACATCATGACGATGAACCCGAGCATCCGCACCGGCAGTTGGAGGATCGTCAGGTAGAGCATGAAGGCGCCCAGCTGACCGCCCGTCAGCGCCCCTTGCTCGATCTGATACGCGCCTATCCAAGCGACGGCGACCATAGAGAGCATCCAAATGCCCGTCATCAGCGGCTGGTTGAACGCTTGAATACGGTTCGCCGTGAATGACACTTCGAAGAGTTCCTTCGCCTCTTTGGAGAACTTGACGCTCTCTTGTTGCTCTCGAGCGAATGCCTTCACAACGCGCATGCCGGAGAGATTCTCCTGAAGCACCGTCCCGAGACGGCCCTGCAGATCCTGCACCTGCATCCAGATTGGCCGAATCCTGGCGGCGACGACGATTGAGCGCGCCGCCACAAGAACGACGAACACCGAGGAGACCAGCGCGAGCTGCCAGCTCGACATCGCCATCAGCACCATTACGGCAACAATCAGGATGAACAGATACACGATGCGCAGAACGCCGATGCTGATGAACATGCGAACGGCCTCGACGTCCTGCGTTGCTCGGGACATGATCTGGCCGGTCTGCGCCTTGTCATGGTAGGCGAAGCTCAAACGCTGGAGATGGTTGTAGATGTCATTTCGGACGTCGTATGAGACTGTCGAAGCGATCCACTCACCAACGTACGTCTGCCCATAGCCGAACGCACCGCGCAGAATGGAAATCGCGACAATCGCGACACCGAACCAAACGAGCGTGGACTTCTCGCCGGTTGCGACACCATTCTGCATGTCGAGACCGGTATCGATCGCGCGCTGAACGATCATTGGCATCGCCACCATGAACGCGGCGGCACCGAGCACACAGATCTGCGCTAGCAGAACTATGCGCCAGTAGGGGAAAGCATAGGCCAGAAGCCGAAGCAAAATCGGCGATCCGCGACGTCGCATACGTGTCCTTGCTATAGCTCGTACGTTCGGATGGGAGTATATCTAATCTTTACGCTAACGTCAACCTTTGGAGCTTCAACAGCTTGCCTCGCCGCTACGTCGCATCGACACCCATGTTACAATGGAGCGCCGATAGGCCCGGGTGCATTCTGAGGACTACATTATGCGTGCGGCGCAGACTCACTGTAAGATCCGGCCCATGGCATTGGGCGATATTCCGCAAGTGATGGACATCGAGCGGGAGTCCTTCCCCACCATGTGGCCGCAGACGACGTATCGCAAGGAGTTGAAAAACAAGCTTGCGCGCTATCTGGTCGCTTATGAGCCGCTGAGTGATGACATGAACGCAGCGGCGCCTCCCGAGGAGGCAACGGCACCTCTCCAGCGCGAACGCGGTCTCAGCGGCCTGCTGCGCCGGCTGTTCAGCCCAGTCGCCGCTACACAGGAGCGCATCTTAGGAGTCGTCGGGCTCTGGTGCATGATGGGCGAAGGCCACATTGTGACGATTGCGGTGCGCGAAGCCTACCGGCGTCAGGGCATTGGCGAACTGCTCGTGGTCGCGATCATGGACGCCGCCCAGGAGGCGGGCCAGGATGGCGTGACGCTGGAGTACCGCATCTCCAACCACGGTGCGCGGAAGCTCTACGAGAAGTACGGCTTTATGCAGGTAGGCGTGCGCGCCCGCTACTACAGCGACAATCAAGAGGACGCAGTGCTCATGAGCACTCCGCCCCTCAGGTCATCGAAGTTCCGAACGCTTCTCTCGGAGCGCCTGGCCGAACAACAGGCGCGCTGGGGCGACGAGTATCCCTTAGACGGCCCGGCCGCCAAGCTGGCAGGCGCGGACGCGGGTCTACAGCCGTAGAACACGCTACCGCGCCTCAGTTCGCGGCTGCGGCGCGCGCCCAAACCGTGTAGAGCGGGTCGGTGGGCACGCCGATATTCGGGCTGCGGTCTTTCGCCATGATGCCATCCCAACCCTCCGCGTAGTGGAAATATGCGCCCACCAGCCGGGCGCGCTCCTCCGCGGTGCAGGCCTGCCAGATCGCGACGGCCTTTTCAGGAAAGATGCGATTCGAGAACGTAACTACGAAGGGCGCGCCGGGCCGCAGCACTCGCCGCAGCTCTCGGAACACCTCGACTGGCTGGGTCAGGTACTGGACGGAGACGGTCATCACGCCAGCATCGAATTCCGCATCCTCAAACGGCAACTGGGGCTCGGCGTTGACGTCGTGCACGACGTAGTCGTCGAGCTGGCCGTTCTCGCGCATCTCGATTTCGTTCATGCCGAGTCCCACCGTCCGCTCCCTGGGGACCTCCTCCGGAAAGTGGGACTTCCAACTCGACATCATGTCCAGGATGACGCCGTCCGCTGGGAGCAACTCGGCATAGAGCGCCCGAACAGCGTCGATCGCGGCCTCATCGATGTGCGTCATGAGCCGGGGCGCCACGTAGTAGGCCGCGTCATCGCGTTCGTCCTGGCGCTGGAAGTGCTCCGGCAAGAACGGCGCTTCGCTCATGGCAGGCATAGTAACATCCCCGATACGAATGGCTTCGAGTGCTGTGTTAGACTGACCAAAACTTGGATTCAGAACTTCTTTGATTGAAGCAATACAAGCCCTAATCGACAGCATCGAGGCCGGGCTACTCGATTTCATCGACGGCACCTACGATGTGATCGGATGGCCCGGCCTTGTCGTGATGATGGCGATCGAGAGTGCGGCCATCCCCCTGCCCAGCGAACTGATCATGCCGCTAGCGGGCTGGAAGCTCGTAAAGGACGAAGGGCTGGGAGAGGAGTGGCTCCTGCTGGCTGCTCTTGCGGGCGCGCTCGGCAACACGCTCGGTTCGGTGATTGCGTACTACGTGGGCGTGTGGGGAGGCAGGCCGCTCGTCTTGAAATACGGCAAGTACGTCCTCATCTCGCGCCACGACCTCGACCTCGCTGACCGCTTCTTTGAACGGTGGGGTAATGCCGCGATATTCTTTTCGCGCTTGCTGCCCGTGATCCGGACGTTCATCAGCGTTCCGGCTGGTATTTCGCGGATGCCGATCGGACGGTTCATCATCTACACGTTCGCCGGTGCATTCATCTGGTCGCTTGGCCTAGCCTGGGGTGGGTTCGCCCTCGGCGAGAACTGGGAAGACCTGCGTGACTGGATGCGCCCGGCCGATATCCCGATCGTCGCGGTCACCCTGGTGCTCGTGGCGTGGTACGTCTACGTACACGTGAAGCGCGCCTGGGGCGATTCGCCTGAAGAAGCCTGATGGTGAAAGAAGTTAACGACCAGGCTGACGGTCAGGCAGGGGATCCGGCTGAGGATCACGCTAAGGAATCCAGCCGGCGACGTTCTCCGTTTCGTGCCAGCACGCTGGTCTGGATCCTCGTCATCAGCGGTATCGTGCTGGTTGGCCGGGTTACTCCGTATGCGCCCGTGCGGGACTTCTTCGGCGGTTTCGGCTGGTTGACTGAACAAGCGATCAAGATCACCAAGGACCTATTCGAGTCATACGGCTATGAGACTGTGTTCTTCGCGCCGCTCCTGGAGAACACCCTGTTCCTCGGTGCGCTGATCCCCGGCACACTCGTGATGTTGCTGGCAGGCCTGGCGGCCAACGACGGCCTGATCTCCTTCTGGCCGGCCCTACTGCTGGGCATTGGCGGCGCGATCATCGGTGACACGATCAGCTACGGGATGGGGCGCTACGGCTGGCGATGGCTCGGGCCGGAGTCCCGGCTTGTCCGCTATGCGGAGGAAATGCGAGAACCACTACTGGGCCACAGCGTCTGGCTCGTGCTCAGCTATCACTTCGCCGGGTACTCGCGGCTTGTTGGCCCCGCCGCGGCGGGCTTTCTGCGCATGCCATTTGCGCGCTGGATGTTGCTCGACTACATCGGTGTCTCAATCTGGGTGTTCGCATACATGTCGGCTGGATACCTGATGGGGGAGTTTTTCAACCTTACGCTCGACGACTCAGCGCGGAACGTCCGCATCTTTGAAGTGATCCTGTTCGTCTTCTTCATCATCGCTATCATCTCCGTCATGCGCGCGTCGAGCGCTCAGCGAAAGCGCCCAACCGAAGAGCCGAGCGACTCAACCGCAGCCTGACGCCTGAGCCCTGGTCGGGTATAGTGGGTGCCGTTCCCTGCTGAGGACCAACTTGGAGGTGTTCGCATGGCCGATCAAGAGCAGCTAGACGTTCGCAACGCGGCTGGAAAGCCACCTGAGGAGGCCCTGTTCTTCTACCAGGGCGAGTCGGAGGTCGTCGCGCCGGGGGTGTTCTTCTTCCCCAAGATGGGCACGTCCACAGTCTTCGAGTGCGACGACCGCCTCGTCGTCGTCGACACGTCGCCGCGCTGGGTCGCACCGCGCACGATTGAGGAGCTGCGAGAGAAGCACAGCAAGGCGCCCGTGGAGACGATCGTCTACACGCACGGCCACATCGACCACACGAGCGGCGCCGTCGGCTGGCGAGCGGAGGCGGAGGAGCGCAAGCTGCCGCGCCCGCGCATCGTCGCGCACGAGGACTTGGCGAATCGTTTCGACCGTTACAAGCTGCTGCGCGAACAGAACAATTTCATCAACCGCGTACAGTTCGACCTACCGGAACATATGGGGATGTGGGACGACTCGAACTGGGTCTACCCGGACGTCACGTATCGCGACGTTCTCAACCTCGAGGTCGGCGGGGAGCGCTTCGAGCTGTACCACGCCCGCGGCGAAACCGACGACGAGACGTGGGTCTGGTGCGCCTCCCGGCGCGTACTCTGCACGGGGGACACGTTCGTCTGGTCGTCACCGAACGCCGGCAACCCATACAAAGTCCAGCGCTACGCGAAGGACTGGGCAGACGCGCTGGAGCGCATGGCGGGCCTGCGCCCGGAGGTGCTGCTGCCGGGCCACGGCCCCGTGATGCAGGGCGAGTCGCTGATCCAGGACGCGCTGCTTTCGACGGCGCAGTGGCTGCGCACGATCCACGACCAGGTCGTGGAGAAGATGAACGAGGGCAAATGGCTGGAGGACATCATCCGCGAGATGGAGTACCCCGAAGAGCTGGCGAAGAAGCCCTGGCTCCAGCCGATCTACGACCACCCGGAGTTCATCGCGCGGAACGTCTACCGGCTCTACGGCGGCTGGTACGACGGCGATCCCGCGCACATCCTGCCGGCGCACTCGGACGACGTGGCGCGAGAACTGATGGGCGCCGTCGATTCGAAATCGCTCCTTGAGCGGGCGCGCAAGCTGCGCGAGGACGGCGACTTGCAGATGGCTTGCCATCTGGCGGACTGGGTGAAGAAGGGCGAGCCAGAAAACCGCGAGGCCTGGGAGCTGTTCCGCGATCTGTTTGCGGAGCGTGCAAAGGTGGAGCGCTCGCTGATGGCACGGGGCGCGTTCCATCGCGCTGTCCGGCTCGCGGAAGCGCACCTGGCTGAGCTTCGCTCAGCTTGAAGAAAGCTCCGCTTTCTTCCATCGCTGATCCAGCGACATGTTGATCGCCGAAGCACGAATCTGGTAGAACTTAACAATGCTGTCAGAATTCATCCCTGTATTAGGCATAAGGTAGGAACATCTGGTGCGATTTGCTCGCCTTACAATCCTGCCCTTGATCGTCCTGGCAACGCTGGCGGTCGCTGTAGTACTAGCCGCCACATTCGCCTCCGCATCGACAGGCGTGCCCGCCGACCCAGCGGGACGCAGCTGTCCTCAGGAGGGAGAATGTAAGGGTCCAGGACCAGTGGGGCCGCCGTGCGATTGGCCATGCCGTCTTCCGGACCCGCAAACAAACACGCCAACACAGACACTCACGGCCACGCCGACGGATACACCGACGCCAACATTCACAAATACTCCGACGAACACTCCGACGAATACGCCCACGTCTACCGCTACATCAACGCCCGCGGGGCCAGCCGGTGATGTGAACTGCGACGGAGTCGTGAATTCCGAGGACGCCGCTCTGATCCTCCAATTCGAGGCAGGTTTGGTGGATTCGCTCCCGTGCCAAGAGAACGGCGATGTGAACGGCGACGGCGAGATCGATAGCGCAGACGCACTGCTCGTTTTGATGATCGAGGCCGGTTTCTAACTCTAGCCCACGCCAACGGGCGTCGTTTCGCTAGTGCTCATGTTGAGCTTCCAGTCCATGTGTGGGGCCGAAGCAACGCGACCACGCTTGATCGCCTTGGTGCCAATCTGGTAAAACTTAGGCCTTGTTGGCGCAGAACAAGCGCCAAAGTAGACATAAGGTAGAGGCATCCGATGCGGCTTGCTCGCCTATTCCTGCCGCTGATCGTCCTGGCAACGCTGGCGGCCGCCACGGTGCTGGTGGCCGCCACGTTCGTCTCGGCATCAGCAGAGGGTGATCTGAGCGGCGAGCAGGAGCGGCCGCTTTCGAATCCGTGCGCGTTCCCATGCCGCGTACCGGCACCCTGCGCGAGAGGTCCGATGCCATGGACGGCGACACCAACGCCGACGTTACCGGCCGCATGCACTACGACCACGCCAACACCGACAGCTACGCCGACCCCAAGGGCCACCGCGACGGCCACGCTCGCACCAACCTCCACGAACACTGCGACCAGCCCGCCTCCTCCCACCGCTACGCCAACACCTGCAGGGCCCGTCGGTGACGTGGACTGCGACGGAGTCGTGAACTCAGAGGACGCCGCTCTCATCTTCCAACTGGAGGCAGGTCTGACGATGTCCCTCCCGTGCGAAGAGAACGGCGACCTGAACGGCGACGGCGAGATCACAGGCAAGGACGCGCAGCTCGTGCTGGTTATGGAGGCCGGTCTCTAGCCGGCTAACCTACGGTTAGCCGGAAGAAAGCTGCGCTTTCTTCCGGCCTGTCCTTCCGCTTCGTGGTCATTGCCTTCTACAAGATCAGGTGCAGGTCGCCGAACTCATGCCAGAGATAGCCACCAGTCAGCGCCGCCTTATACGTGACCGCGAGATGATCGCGTCCCGCGATCGCCTCCAGCATCGCCAGGTGGCTGGCCTTCGGCTCATGGAAGCCCGTCAGCATGCCGTCGACGGTTTGAACACCTCGCTCGGGCGTCACGATTAAATCGGTCCAGCCGGTCCGCGGTATGACCGCTCCGCTCGCGTCCGCCGCAGTCTCGAGCGCCCGCACGACGGTTGTCCCGACGGCGATCACGCGGCCGCCTGTCGCGCGGGTCCCAGCGATGGCGTCGGCGGTCGCGGCGGCCACATCGAACCACTCCTCATACGGCGGTTCGCGGTCCTCCAGACTGGCGACGCCGGTGTGGAGCGTGATCGATGCGATGCCAACGCCCTTCCGCCGCAGTGCCTCCATCACGCGGCCGCTGAACGCTCGCCCTGCGGAGGGCATCTCAGACGAACCAGGGTTCCTGCCGTAGACCGTCTGGTACATCGCGAGCGGCCACTCGCCGTCCACGTAGTCGTAGGCGATCGGGCGGCCGTTCGTCTCCAGGTACGACAGCCACGGCAGCGGCAGGTCCAAGCGGGCCCTCCAGAGGCGGGTCGAGCCGTGATGCGGTGCGATGATCTCAACACGGCCGCCCGCTGGCAACGAGAGCCGTTCGCCCGCCTGGACGGTCGTCTTACGCGGCTCGACCACCCACGTGTCGGGTCCGACCCGGGTCGAAAGGTGCAGCGTTAGCTCATCGCCGTTCTGGCGCGTGGCACTTAGCGAGGCGGGGATTGTGACCGAGTCGTTCACGACGACCAGGTCACCGGGGTCCAAGAACTCGGCGATCTGCCTGAACCGCGTATGCTCGATCCGGCCGCCTTGCCGGTAGCTCACCAGCAGGCGCACGCCGTCGCGGGCGAGTCCTCGCGCTTCCGGAGGTACCCTCGCCTCCAGCGCTGCCGGGAGCTGGAAGTCGAGCGGCCGGATCTGTGCTCTCGTGGTCTGTGTTGTTGGACGTTCTAGTGTTGCCAGCATTGTTTGCTCCTTTAGTTCGCACCTGCTCTAGCTCACGGGCGCCAACAGCTCTTGCGCCTGGAACCGGCCGGAAGCGGGCTGGTCTTCGACCAACTGCACGAACGCGGGCGCGGACGCCGCGGGGCCGCGCAGGCCGGAGAGATCGACGCCCGGCTCTGCGAGCTGGTGCATCTCGGTGTTCATGTCGCCGGGGTCTACGGCGTAGACGCGCACGCCTGTGCCGTCCAATTCGGCGGCCAGCGTTCGCGATAGGTGCTCGAGCGCCGCCTTGCTGGCGCCGTAGCCGCCCCAACCGGGATACGCCTCCACGCCCGCGTCCGACGAGACGTTGATGACGACGCCCGCGCCGCGCTCCTTCATGCCGGGCAGCACCAGCTGCGTCAGGTGCAGGGGCGCCAAGACGTTCACGCGGAACACGCGCTCCAGCTCTTGCCATGGGTAGGAATCGAGTGCCGGCATCGGGCTGGGGCCTAACTCCGACGCGTTGTTCACGAGCACGTCGATCCGGCCGAAGCGATCGATGCCCGCCCGCACGAGGCGTTCCGCGTCCCGCGAGACATCCAACGCCAGCGCGACGACGTCCGTCTCCGTCGCCAGAACAGCCTCTGCCGCGGCGAGCTGTTCGCCGCGGCGTGCGGCGATGACGAGCTTCGCGCCGCGCTCCGCGTAGGCCTTGGCTATCTCGAGCCCAAGCCCCCGAGACGCTCCCGTGATGAGTGCTACGTTTCCTGAGAGTTCCATAACTTCACCTCCGAGTGAGTTGCTAGCCGTCTTGCACTCACGGTAGGCAAACGCGCGCCGCGCCACATCGGGCGCGGGGATGGCGACGCTACGCCTTTAGACCTAGGTCATTGGGCTTGGGTGGTCGGTTGGCGAGGCTAGCTGAGTGCGAAAAGCTGCTAGAGTCCGATTCTGAATGCGTCAGGGATCGCCGGCAGCGAGCGCTACCCGATAGCGGGAGGGTTCCGCAACGTCCGTCGCGAAAGCGCAGCGCGGGCTACGCGCCGAATGCCGAGCACGAAGGCTGCGGTTCGAAGATCAACATTGTGCTCCTTCGCGACTCCGCGCACCGCACCGTACGCCTCCAGCATGATGTTCTCGAGTTCTTGCGTGACGCGCTGATGATCCCAGCGGAACCGCTGGATGTTCTGGGCCCACTCGAAGTAGCTCACGGTGACACCTCCCGCATTGGCCAAGATATCGGGGACTACCGTCACGCCGCGTCGCTGGAGAATCTCGTGGGCTTCCGGGGTGGTTGGCCCGTTGGCTGCTTCGATCACGATCGCGGCACGGACGTCACCCGCATTGTCCTTCGTGATAACGTTCTCCAACGCCGCGGGAATCAGGACGTCGGCGTTCCAGGTGATGACTTCCGGTCCGTCAAAGGCGCTGCCACCGCGAAACCCGGTGACGGTTCCATGCTCGTTGGCGTACGTAACAAGCTCAGGCACATCTAAACCGTCGCTACGCTCCACGCCTCCGAGGTGGTCGGCCACGGCAACGACATTCCCTCCGCGCTCTGCGATTAGGCGCGCTGCGTGGCTGCCGACGTTGCCAAACCCTTGCAACGCGACTGAGACCCCATCGAAGTTCTGGCCATTGTCCGCCAGCGCTTGTTCCAGACAGATCATAACCCCCCGTCCCGTCGCCTCCTCGCGACCTTCGGATCCGAAGAGATCGAGTGGCTTGCCCGTGACGACGCCGGGCGAGAACCCGTGGTACTTCGAGTACTCGTCCATTATCCAAGCCATCACCCGCGAGTTGGTGTTCACATCCGGCGCTGGGATGTCCACCGCTGGGCCGATGATGTCTTTCACACCCTCGACAAATCGACGGGTAATCGCGTCGAGCTCTAGCAACGAAAGTATGGCAGGATCGCAATTGATTCCGCCCTTTGCTCCCCCAAAAGGGACGTTGACGACCGCCGTCTTCCAGGTCATCAAGCCGGCGAGGGCAGTGGCGTGTTCTTCATTCAGCGTCGGGTGGAAACGAAGGCCGCCCTTCATCGGTCCGCGAGCCTGGTTGTGCTGCACGCGATAGCCGATATGCGATAACAGTTCTCCACTATCGCTCTCCGTCACGACCTCCACCTTCACAGTGCGCACTGGGGTTTGCAGCACCTTGCGATGAGTCTCAGAGAGATCCAGGACGTCAGCTGCACGATTGAAGTAGTAGAGGCTCTCTTCAAGCATTCGTTAGGTCCTCCTGGGGCTAGTCCTGAGCCCCATACCTGCTGAGCTTTCTAGTGGGACCATGCGTGCGTTCTACTGCGGATCTGCTAGCCGCTCACGGACCGCATAGAGGGCAGCCTGAGTGCGGTCCGCGACCTGGAGCTTGCGCAGGATGCTACTGACGTGAGTCTTCACGGTCTTTTCCGCCACGCCCAACTCCGCGGCGATCTCTTTGTTCGACATGCCACGTGCCAGGGCTTTGAGGACGTCGAGTTCACGGGCCGTCAGGGCGTCCACGTCCTTGTCCCGTGAATCCGCCGCCGCGACCTCCCGCATGAGCTTCGAGGCAACGGACGGATGTAGTTGGGCGTCCCCAGCATGAACCGCCCGGATCGCGTCGCCCAACTCCTGAGGCTGCACGTCTTTCAGCAAGTACCCGGCCGCGCCAGCCTTGACGGCCGCGACGACCTGATCATCCTCCGCGAAACTCGTCAGCACAAGTACCTTCGCATTGACGCGAGCGGCGCTGAGCCGGCGCATCGTCTGGACACCATCCATCCCCGGCATGATGAGGTCCATGAGGATGACGTCCGGCTGGACCGAGCGGGCCTGCGTGACGGCCTCATCGCCGTTCGCGGCTTCGCCGACGAATTCGATGTCGTCCTGAACACGGAGGAACGCCTTCAGCCCCTGCCGTACAACCGCGTGGTCGTCCACAATCAGCACGCGGATCGGCAGGACACGGACCGGATCAGGCAATCGGGACCTCCAGCAGAACGCGGGTCCCCTTGCCCTTGGAGGACTTGATACGCAGACGGCCACCAAGCTCGTCGGCGCGCTCCTCCATGGACGTGATGCCGAGGCGATGCGCCCTGATCTGAGGATCGGAAACGTCGAAGCCGTCGCCGTCGTCCGTCACGGCGAGGCGCACGTTGCCGTCCGCGATGTTTAACTCAACGTCGATGCGGTTCGCGCCGGCGTGCTTCGACGCGTTGTTGAGCGACTCCTGCGCGATACGAAACAGCATTTGCTCGACGGCCATCGGCTGTGGCAGGTAGGCGCCCGCTTCGATGCGGACGTCGCCGCGACCGGTCCGGCGCATCACGTCCACGTGCTTCTCCAGCGTCGCCACCAAGCCATCCGATTCCAGGCCGGCCGGCCGCAGTTCGAAGATCAACGATCGCATCTCCTGCAGCGCCGCACGGGAGAGATCGCGAATGTTCGCTACTTCTGCCGCGGCCGACTGCGAGTCGTCGTCTATCGCGGCCAGCGCGGCCTCCGCCGTGAGCGTCATGCTGAAGAGCGTCTGCGACACGGAGTCGTGCAGGTCGCGGGCGAGCCGGTTGCGCTCTTCGACGACTGACAGCTCTCTGCTCCGCTCGTAGAGCCGCGCGTTTTCGATCGCTACGGCGGCATGCGCCGCGAGGAGGACGATCGCTTCTTGGTCGGCCGGCGAGAACTCGCGCGCGCCTTCCTTGTCGGTGAGGTAGAACGCGCCGATCACGTGGCCGCGCGAGGCGATCGGTACGCCCAGGAAGGACGCCATTCTGGGATGCGCGTCCGGCCACCAGTTGAACCGCGGGTCCTTCGCGATGTTGCCCGCGCGATACGGCTCCTTCTCGTGAAGCATGGCGGCGAGGAGGCCGTGCTGGCGTGGCAGCGGCCCGATCTCGGCGACGAGTTCGTCGCTCATGCCGGCGTAGATGAACTCGCCGAAGCCTTCGCCCTCGTCGTCCGGCACGCCGATTGCCGCGTAGCGGGCCCCCACCAACTCCCTCGCTCCTTCGACGAGCCGCCGGAGCACCGGCTCCAGACGTGGCTCGCCGGCCATCGCCAGAATGGAGTCACTCATCGCGGTGAGGAGAGACGTACGGTCCGTGTCAGCGGTCATGGCCTGTGGCACCATTATAGTCCGCATGTCGTCGCGCTACGCCGCTGGGCGTGGCCAGCGGACGACGTCTGCAGGCTGGTTTTCAGTCCGCTGCGAGCCCGTGCTTGATTGCACGCGGCGACTTCAACCGCGCGGTTAGGCTCGCAGAAGCGCACCTGAAGGAGGTGTAGTGACTCCGATCACGTCACCCACCTCTTGCTCGACTCGTAGATTCGTCTGCTTATGAGGACGTTTGCCGTCCTAGAGCGAACCCCGCGATCAGAGACAGCACCGCGACGATCCCCTGGGCCGTCATCAGCCCGCTTACGCCAAATAGGAGGATCGAGGCCAGCACGAGGATCAAGACGAGCGCCTCAATCTCTTTATCAAACTTGACTTCGGATTCCCTGCGTCCATAGAACTTCAGCCCGGCGAGGAAGCCAAGAACTATGAGGGCGCCAATGAGAGCGATGACCAATACGGAAAGGATCATCTTTTCGGATACTACAGGGTCGCCTCCCAGCTCTTGCTTGAGGTCTTCGGCCGCCGCAGCCGCCTCTTCTGCCGCTGTAACAACATCTGAGACCGCCGCCTCGACGGCTTCTGGATCTGTTAGGACCCCTAACGTACGCAAGTCGCTTACCGACAGCAGCCCGAGCTCAATCGTGCCGAACTCAATGGTGGCATCTTGCTGTGGCTCTTCTGATAGCGTTGACCTGCCCCCCGAAAACTGTACCACGTAAAATGACAGTCCTCCGGGTAGGTGAAGGAGGACAGGATGCGGAGAAGCAGGTTTGCGGAGG